>NZ_MUXV01000022.1:0-129856 GCF_002014975.1 Moraxella bovis | reverse complement strand
AAAAACCCTTTGGAAAAACCAAGGACAAATCCTGCCCTTGCTTATCGATTTAACCAATTTTCTCGCCATGAATGGCTAAATCAAGCCCTTGATACTCAGCTTCATCATCAACACGCAGTCCCATGGTCTTTTTGATTGCCATGCCAATAATAAAAGTTGCCACCGCCGAATATGCCATGGTTGCCAGCACCCCTTCGGTTTGTAGCCACAGCTGTGTTAGTAGGCTCTCATGTCCCACATCAGGATATAACTCTTGGCTGACAAACACACCAGTTAATACCGCCCCAATGATACCGCCCACGCCATGCAGTCCAAAAGCATCCAGCGTATCATCAACGCCTAGGCGTTTTTTGCCATAATGTATCATCGCAAAACAGCCCAATGCCGTCAGCACGCCTATCGCCATCGCCCCTGACACACCCACAAATCCTGCCGCTGGCGTGATGCCCACCAAACCTGCTATCGCCCCTGATGCGCCGCCCAGTGCCGATGCCCGTTTACGCACCACATATTCACACAACAGCCACGTCAATAATCCCATCGCTGCCGCCACCTGCGAGACAATGATTGCCATCGCTGCCACGCCATCTGCTGCCAGAGCCGAACCACCATTAAAACCGAACCACCCTACCCACAACAGCCCTGCACCGATTAGGGCGTAGACAAGGTTGTGCGGTGCAAGGTTGGCTCGCCCATAGTCTTGACGCTTGCCAAGCAGATGTGCTAACACCAAACCGCCCACACCAGCATTGACATGGACAACCGTCCCACCGGCAAAGTCCAACGCATCGCCTGTCAGCCAGCCACCGCCCCACACCCAATGACATACTGGCACATAGACGAACAATACCCACAAGCCTGAGAACAACAAAAATGAGCCGAATTTCATCCGCTCTGCCAATGACCCCGCCAAAATCGCCACCGCAATCACCGCAAATGTCATCTGAAACATCACCCACAACGCCAAAGGAATATCACCACTATTCTCGGCAATGCCCACCCCAGAGAGCATGGCGTATGCTGTGCCACCGATAAACCCTTGCAAAGCACCACCATCACTAAATGCCAACGAATAACCTATCGCCACCCACAGCACCGACACCACCGCTGTCGCCCCAAAGCTGTGCATCATGGTTGATAAGATATTTTTCTTACGCACCATGCCAGCATAAAACAGTGCCAAACCTGGTAAAGTCATCATCAGCACCAACGCCGTGGCGGTCAGTACCCACGCACTATTGCCGTGGTTGATGCCGTCATCAGCTTGGACGGTTGTGGCAAGTAGCAGTAGCCAGCCGATTTGCCATTTGTTTGCTAAAATTTTCATAATCACCCCTTATTAAATTTACCAATCCATCAATTCACCCAGTTATAGAGCCTGCTCATTCATCTCGCCAGTGCGAATGCGTATCACCTGCTCTAACGGCGTAACAAAAATCTTACCATCACCGATATGACCTGTCTGTGCCACGCTCATGATAGATGCCACCACACTTTGTACCATGTCATCACTGACGGCGATGTCTAGACGAATTTTTGGCAAAAAATCCACCACATACTCCGCCCCACGATACATCTCGGTATGCCCTTTTTGGCGACCAAAGCCCTTGACTTCACTAACCGTCATACCTGCAACGCCAAGCTCTGATAGACTCTCACGCACTGCGTCTAACTTGAATGATTTTAACACCACGCTAATCATTTTCATGAGATTATCCTATTGGTAGATAATGAAAAATTATAAGTTGGGCATAGTATGGCAAATTTTCACTCAAATGAAAAACGATTTATTTTGATAAAAAAGAATTTATTTATAAATTTTTATTGATATATCATTAGTATAAATTATAATTTGATGATTGGTTGAGAAAACAAATGAAAATGGACTATTTTAAAATATTATGTTAAATAAATTTTTAAAACTATTAAAATCAACACACAGACTACCCATAATCCATCAAATGAATGGCAATTTGCCTTGATAAAAAGCACGCTCTACAAAATGAAAAAGCACTGCGGTTTCCGTAGTAAAATTCAAATTTGTTAGCTGTATCAGTTTTGGTTTTGAATTTTAGAAGGCATAAAAAAAGCCCGCCTAAGCGAGCTTTTTTATTGTTAGAGATTATTCACTTTGACCAAATTCACTGGCAAATGCCGCTGCAAAGTCATCTTTGACATCTGTTCCAGCCAGTAGTGGGTCAGCAGGCTTGGTGTACGGGTCTTCGGTTACGGTAATGACTGGCTCCAAACCACGCTCAGCAAGGCGTTGACGGTTTTGATGATACGCCAAACCAGTACCAGCAGGAATCAAGCGACCAACCACCACGTTCTCTTTGAGACCAGACAAATCATCCACTTTACCCATCGTTGCCGCCGCCGTCAAGACACGTGTGGTCTCTTGGAATGACGCTGCTGAGATAAACGACTCGGTGGCAAGCGATGCTTTGGTGATACCCAGTAGCTGACGCTCATAGACGATTGGGAATTTGTCATTAGCGATAAGCTCTTCGTTTAAGGCACGCACTTTGGTGTATTCCACTTGGTCGCCTTTGAAATAGCTAGAATCACCGCCATCAATCACTTCTACTTTACGGAGCATTTGACGAACGATAACCTCGATGTGCTTATCGTTAATCTTCACACCTTGTAAGCGGTAAACCTCTTGGACTTCATTAACCACGTAATTCGCCAATGCCGTCTCGCCTTTTAAGCGTAAGATGTCATGTGGATTTTGTGGACCATCAGAGACAATCTCACCACGCTCGACATGCTCGCCCTCAAAGACGTTGATTTGACGCCATTTTGGAATGAGTTCTTCGTGTTCGTTACCCTCTTCATCGGTGATGACAAAGCGGTTTTTACCTTTGGTTTCTTTACCAAATGACACCGTACCACTCACCTCTGCCATAATGGCGTGGTCTTTTGGTTTACGAGCTTCGAACAAATCAGCCACTCGTGGCAGACCACCGGTAATGTCCTTGGTACCTGATGTGGCTTGTGGCACACGACCTAGCACCGAACCTGCGGTTACCGTCTCGCCCTCTGACACACGAATCACGGTCTCAGCAGGTAGGAAGTACACCACTTCACGCCCGTCTGTCGTATCTAGGATGATGGCAGGACGTAAGTCTTTGGAGAGACTTGGACGGTCTTTGCTTGCCAAAATCTCAAAGGAGCTCATGCCTGTGGTTTCATCCACCTTAACCGTTGCGGTCATGCCATCGGCGATGTCGCTAAATCGTGCTGTACCAGCGAACTCGGTGATGATTGGATGGGTATGCGAATCCCATTTGGCAATAACATCACCTGCACCCACTTCGGCACCGTCACGCACCAAGATGTTAGAACCATAAGGCACTTTATAACGCTCACGCTCACGACCTTGGGCATCTGCCACACCAATCTCTGCCGAACGAGAGACAACCACCAAATGACCATCAGTGTGTTCTACGGTTTTCATGTTATGAAAACGCACTGTACCGTTATTGCCCACTGATACGCTGTTGTCTACTGATGCTGCACTTGCCGCACCACCCACGTGGAACGTACGCATGGTTAGCTGTGTGCCTGGTTCACCAATGGACTGGGCTGCCATAACACCAACTGACTCGCCGATATTTACAAGATGACCACGAGCCAAATCACGACCATAACACTTAGCACATACGCCTTGCATTGCTTCACAGGTGATAACTGAACGTACATACACCTCGTCAATGGCGTTATTGTCCAGCACTTCAACCAGACGTTCATCAATCAGCGTACCTGTGGGGATAACTACCTCGCCATCGTGATTGATGACATCTTTGGCGGTCACACGACCCAATACACGGTCACCCAAACGCTCAACAATCTCACCACCATCAATCACGGGGGTCATGAGCTGTCCTGCATCGGTGCCACAGTCATCATGCGTAATCACCAAGTCCTGTGCTACGTCTACCAAACGACGGGTCAGATAACCCGAATTAGCAGTTTTTAGGGCGGTATCAGCAAGACCTTTACGGGCACCGTGCGTTGAGATAAAGTACTGCAATACCGTCAAGCCTTCACGGAAGTTCGCTTTAATCGGTGTCTCAATGATAGAACCGTCTGGTTTTGCCATCAAGCCACGCATACCAGCAAGCTGACGAATCTGCGTGGCACTACCACGAGCCCCCGAATCTGCCATCATGTAGATGGAGTTAAAGGATTTTTCTTTCTCAATCTCACCTTGACTGTTCACCACTTCATCAGTCGATAAGTTATCCATCATCGCATTGGCGATTTTATCAGACGTACGAGACCAAATATCAACCACCTTGTTATAGCGTTCACCTGCGGTAACAAAACCACCCTCAAACTGCTGTTCAATCTCACGCACCTCAGCGTCCGCAGTATCAACAATCTCTTTCTTGTTCGGCGGAATCACCATGTCTTCCATGCCGATTGAGATACCTGACAAGGTCGCTTGGGCAAAGCCTAGATACATCAAATGGTCAGCAAACAGAACAGATTCTTTAACACCCAGTTTGCGATAGCATGAGTTTAGCAGTTTAGAGATGTTTTTCTTGGTCATCTCTTTGTTGCATTCTTCAAATGCCATGCCCTCTGGCATGATGTTCCAAATCAGCAAACGCCCTGCAACCGTGTCTTTGATTTCAGTCTTGGTGGTTTTCTCGCCAGTTCTTTCATCCAAAATCGTCTCAGTAACACGCACTTTGATTTTGGCATTGACAGATAAGTCATCAGAACCGATGGCACGCAAGGCTTCATTGACAGTACTAAACGCCATATTTTCGCCTTTGGCATTGACATGGCTACGGCTGATGTAGTACAGACCGAGCACCACGTCTTGTGATGGCACAATAATCGGCTCGCCGTTGGCAGGCGATAGGATGTTATTGGTAGACATCATCAAGGCACGAGCTTCAAGCTGAGCTTCTAGGGTCAATGGCACGTGTACCGCCATTTGGTCACCGTCAAAGTCAGCGTTAAATGCCGCACATACGAGTGGGTGGAGCTGAATGGCTTTACCCTCAATAAGCACAGGCTCAAAGGCTTGCAAGCCTAGACGGTGAAGTGTTGGGGCACGGTTCAGTAGCACAGGGTGTTCACGAATGACGCTGGCGAGCATATCCCACACCACAGGCTCTTCACGCTCTACCATTTTTTTGGCAGCTTTGATGGTCTGGGCAATGTTGTTTTGCAATAATTTGGCGTAAGTAAACGGCTTAAATAGCTCCAATGCCATTTTCTTAGGCAGACCGCATTGGTGCAGACGTAGGGTTGGACCTACCACAATCACCGAACGACCTGAATAGTCCACACGCTTACCCAAAAGGTTTTGACGGAAACGACCTTGCTTACCTTTAATCATGTCTGCAAGCGATTTTAATGGACGCTTGTTTGAACCTGTGATGGCACGTCCACGACGACCGTTATCAAGCAAGGCATCGACCGCTTCTTGAAGCATACGCTTCTCGTTACGCACGATGATGTCGGGGGCATTTAGCTCCAACAGGCGTTTTAGGCGGTTATTACGGTTGATGACACGGCGATACAAATCGTTCAAATCAGACGTGGCAAAACGACCGCCTTCAAGTGGTACCAATGGACGCAAATCAGGTGGCAATACAGGCAAAACTGTCATCACCATCCATTCAGGTTTGTTACCCGAATCACGGAACGCCTCTAACAGTTGCAAGCGTTTTGACATCTTTTTGAGTTTAGTCTCAGAGCCTGTTTGGGGAATGGTCGCACGCAGCTCATCAATCTCGCCATCGACATCAATATCTTTTAGCAAGTCTTGAACGGCTTCTGCACCCATCTTGGCAATAAACTCATCGCCGTATTGTTCTAAGGCATTAAAATATTGCTCATCATCCAGCAGTTGGTATTTTTCAAGACCTGTCATACCAGGGTCGGTGACAATATAGCTTTCAAAATACAGCACACGCTCGATATCACGCAAGGTAATATCAAGCAATAGACCGATACGGCTTGGCAAGGATTTTAAGAACCAAATGTGGGCAACAGGCGACGCAAGCTCGATATGACCCATGCGGTCACGACGAACTTTGGCGGCAGTCACTTCTACGCCACATTTTTCACAAATGATACCTTGAAATTTGCGACGCTTGTATTTGCCACACAAACACTCAAAATCCTTGACAGGCCCAAAGATTTTGGCACAAAACAGACCGTCACGCTCAGGCTTAAAGGTTCGGTAGTTAATGGTTTCGGGTTTTTTGACTTCGCCGTGCGACCATGATTTGATGGTGTCAGGGCTTGCCAAAGAAATTTGAATGCTGTCAAACTCTTTTACCCCGCCATCAGCAGGGCCTTTCATGATGTCTAATAAATCTTTCAAATGACTTCTCCGCTTAGTTTTATGTCATCGCAAGCTGGTGCTTATCAAAGACAAGCACCTAACTTAACAGCAATTACTTTTTCTCTTTTAGGTCAATGTTAATACCCAAAGAGCGAATTTCTTTGGTCAGTACGTTAAACGACTCAGGCATGCCCGGATTCATGTACTGCTCACCGTCCACGATGTTCTTATACATGCGAGTACGACCCTCAACATCATCCGACTTCACAGTCAGCATCTCTTGCAAGGTGTAGGTTGCACCATATGCCTCCAACGCCCACACTTCCATCTCACCGAAACGCTGACCACCGAACTGGGCTTTACCACCAAGTGGTTGCTGAGTAACGAGTGAGTAAGAACCAGTTGAACGGGCATGCATCTTATCATCAACCAAGTGGTTAAGTTTTAGCATGTACATGTAGCCAACCGTGACAGGACGGTCAAACTTCTTACCAGTGCGTCCGTCATATAGCATTTGCTGACCTGATTTATCAAGCCCTGCAAGCTCCAACAGCTCTTTGATTTGTGTTTCTTTGGCACCATCAAAGACCGCTGTACCCATTGGCACACCAGCACGCAAATTCTCAGCCATGGCTAGAATGTCTTCATCGGACAAACTGTCCAAATCCACCTGCTCGCCACCAACTTGGTTATAAATCTTATCTAAGAATTCACGCAACTCGCCAACAGCGGCTTGCGAGCGTAACATGGCATTAATCTTATCACCCAAGCCACGTGCCGCCATCCCCAAATGCGTCTCCAACACCTGACCGATGTTCATACGAGATGGTACACCCAGTGGGTTTAGCACGATGTCCACAGGATTGCCGTTTTCGTCATAAGGCATGTCTTCAACGGGCATGATACGAGAGACAACACCCTTGTTACCATGACGACCTGCCATTTTATCGCCAGGTTGGATACGACGTTTTACCGCCAGATAGACCTTGACGATTTTTTGTACGCCATGAGCTAGGTCATCGCCTGCGGTTAGTTTGGCTTTTTTCTTAGCAAATTTCTCATCAATCTCTTTTTGCTTATCAGTCAGATACTCAGCAATTTGAGTTAGACGCTCAGAAATCTCTTCTTCGGCAGGTTGGATGTCAAGCAAAGTCTCCAAGGGCAAGCTCTCCATTTCAGCACCTGTCAGCACCGTGCCTGCTTTAAAGCCTGCACCGCCTGAGACTTTTTTGCCATCTAACAGTGTGATGATACGACCACGTGCTGCCGCCTCAAAAATCACAAGTTCTTCTTTTAGGTCTTTGCGATAGTCATCAAGCATGGCTTTTTCAATAGCCTTGGCACGACTGTCTTTTTCTAATCCATCACGAGTAAAGACTTGCACGTCAATGACCGTACCCTTGGTTGATGATGGTACACGCAAAGATGTGTCTTTGACATCCGCCGCTTTCTCACCAAAAATGGCACGTAGCAGTTTTTCTTCGGGCGTCAGCTGACTTTCGCCTTTTGGTGTTACTTTACCCACCAAAATGTCGCCTGCATCTACCTCGGCACCGATATAGACGATACCCGCTTCATCAAGATTTGATAGGGCAGCCTCGCCTACGTTTGGAATATCGCCTGTAATCTCTTCTGGTCCAAGCTTAGTATCACGAGCCACACAGGTCAGCTCTTGAATATGAATCGTGGTGAAACGGTCTTCTTGAACCACTCGCTCAGAGAGCAAAATAGAATCCTCGAAGTTATAGCCATTCCACGGCATGAACGCCACACGCATGTTTTGACCCAAAGCAAGCTCGCCTAGGTCAGTAGATGGACCATCAGCTAAGATGTCGCCACGAGCAATCACGTCGCCGGCATTGACAATAATACGTTGGTTGATACAGGTGTTTTGGTTGGAGCGAGTATATTTGACAAGGTTATAAATATCAATACCTGCCTCACCTGCGGTCATCTCAGATTCATTGACACGCACGATGATACGACTGGCATCAACATCTTCAATCACACCGCCACGCTTGGCAACCACGCACACGCCACTGTCACGAGCCACGTGACGCTCCATGCCTGTACCCACAAGCGGTTTGTCAGCACGCAAAGTTGGTACGGCTTGGCGTTGCATGTTCGAACCCATCAAGGCACGGTTAGCATCATCATGCTCCAAAAACGGAATCAAACTTGCCGCCACCGACACCACCTGACGTGGCGAAACATCCATGTGCGTTACTTTATCAGGACTCATACGCACCGATTCGCCATGATAACGCACCATCACCATCTCTTCGGTCAGCTCGCCATGCTCGTTCATGGGCGAGTCCGCTTGGGCAACAACCGTACCCACTTCTTCGATGGCGGACATGTATTCGATGTCATCGGTTACTTTGCCATCCACAACACGACGGTAAGGCGTTTCTAAAAAGCCGAAGTTATTGGTCTTGGCAAACACCGCCAATGAATTAATCAAACCAATGTTTGGACCTTCGGGCGTTTCAATCGGACACACACGACCATAATGCGTGGTATGTACGTCACGCACCTCAAAGCCTGCACGTTCACGAGTCAAACCACCAGGACCCAAGGCAGAGACACGACGTTTGTGCGTAATCTCTGACAGGGGGTTATTTTGATCCATGAACTGAGACAGCTGTGATGAACCAAAAAACTCTTTAATAGACGCCGCCACAGGCTTAGAGTTAATCAAGTCTTGGGGCGATAAGTTGTCAGATTCGGCAGCGGTCAGACGCTCTTTGACCGCACGCTCCACACGAGCCAAACCGATACGAAATTGGTTTTCGGTCATCTCGCCCACCGAACGAATACGACGGTTACCTAGATGGTCAATATCATCAACCTCACCACGACCGTTACGAATCTCAATCAGCTCTTTTAGGACATCAATGATGTCTTGATTGGACAACACGCCCTGCTCACGTTGCACGTCAATGCTGTCGCTGTCTACAAAATCACGGCCCAAACGACGGTTAAACTTCATGCGACCAACGTTTGATAAGTCATAACGCTCATGGCTAAAAAACATCGATTCGAACAGTTTTTCGGCAGTTTCCAAGGTTGGTGGCTCACCTGGACGCATGACCTTATAAATCTCAATGAGTGCCTCTTCACGCGTGGTAATCGTGTCGGCACGCAGTGTGTCAGCGATATACGCTCCGTGGTCGATATCATTGGTAAACAGGATTTTAAAGCCTTTGATGTTCTTATCAGCCAGCTTAACCAGCAATTCATGGTCAATCAAGCTGTTGGCACGGGCAAGCACTTCATCATGATAAATCACGTCTTCGGCAAGGATACGCTCATACAGATACTCGTCAGGCACCGCCAATTTGGTCATGCCAGACGCTTGGATTTCCTTAATACGGCGGGCGTTAATACGCTTACCTTGCTCAACAATGACCTTGCCTTCAGGCGAGACAATGTCAAACTGTGCCATCTCACCTTGTAGACGCTCAGGTACAAGCTCAACTTCAAAACCGTTATCGCCTTTAAAGACATCCACAGTCTCAAAGAATGTGGACAAAATATCTGCTGTATTCATGCCAATGGCACGCAAGATGATGGTTGCAAGCAATTTACGACGACGGTCGATACGGGCATACACCAAGTCTTTGACATCAAATTCAAAGTCAAGCCATGAGCCACGATAAGGAATAATACGGGCATTATAAAGTACTTTACCACTAGAATGCGATTTGCCTTTGTCGTGGTCAAAGAACACACCAGGTGAACGGTGAAGTTGTGAGACAATCACACGCTCAGTACCGTTGATGATGAATGTACCATTATCGGTCATGAGCGGAATCTCACCCATGTACACGATTTGGTCACGAATGTCTTTAATCGCTGCTCTACTTTCTTTGTCTTTGGCGTCTTTGTCTTTGACCACTAGGCGAATTTTGACGCGTAGGGGAGCAGCAAAAGTTGAACCACGCATGATACATTCACGCTCATCAAACTCAGGCTCACCCAGATAATATTCGACGTATTGTAGCTCAGCATTGCCAGAATGACTGGTTATGGGGAAAATAGATGAAAAAGCTGCTTGCAAACCGATGTTGGCACGGGCAGCAGGTTTTTTGTGTTCTTGCAAAAACTGCTCGTAAGAATCCACCTGAATGGCGAGCAAGTACGGCACGTCCATCACATCAGGCAGACGAGAAAAACTTTTACGAATACGTTTTTTTTCAGTATAAGAATATGCCATTAAGAATCCTTACGTTAAACTAAGAAAAGTACTCTGATTGAGTACCAGAAAACTACCAACCTTCAAAAATCAACCACTGCTCTTTTTGCCCTACATTTTTAAATATCAAAGACACAAAAACACGCCAAACACGATATCGCATTTAGCTTATCAAAAACTTTAAAAATGTGGCTTGTGCATAGGGAGCGTTTGTCCTTTTTGAAGTGTGCTGACACCAGCTTAAAAGACCGTGCTAACACAAAAGGTCAAATACCCAATTATACAGCAAAAAACCCCATCTTGCAATAACAAAATGGAGTTTTTATCAAATTTCTTGTATTAAATTGATGATTATCAATCTAAGAAAAATGAGTTAAGCGGTTAAACTTAGATTATTTAAGTTCAACAGAAGCACCGGCTTCTTCAAGTTTCTTCTTAAGCTCTTCAGCCTCAGCTTTAGAAGCACCTTCTTTAATAGTTTGTGGTGCACCTTCAACTAGGTCTTTGGCTTCTTTTAGACCTAGACCGGTAACTTCACGCACTACTTTAATAACAGCAACTTTCTTGTCGCCACCAGAGGTGATAACAACGTTGAAGTCATCTTTTTCTTCGGCAGCACCGCCAGCGTCGCCACCAGCAGCAGGAGCAGCAGCTAGAGCAGCAGCAGATACACCGAATTTTTCTTCCATCGCAGAGATAAGCTCAACGATTTCCATAACTGATTTAGCTGCGATAGCATCTAAGATTTGTTCGTTAGTTAGTGACATAGCAATTATTCCTATGAAATAAAGATTGAATAAAAAGTTTGATTAAATAAAAGCGATAACCGATGTCTAAGATTAAGCGGCTTCGGCTTCCATTTTGTCGCGAAGAGCGGCAAGTGTACGAGCCAGTTTGCCCGCTGCGGCTTCTTTCATGGTACCCATCAGACGTGCAATCGCTTCGTCGTAAGTAGGTAGGGTTGCGAGTTTATCAATAGATTTTGCATCAATAAATTCGCCTTCAAAAGCTGCACCTTTGATTTCGAACTTGTCATTACCTTTGGCAAATTCCTTGAACAGACGTGCCGCAGCACCTGGGTGTTCATTTGAAAATGCAATCAAGGTAGGACCTACGAAAACATTATTCATGCAAGCATAGTCAGTACCTTCTAAGGCACGACGTAGTAGCGTGTTACGTACGATACGCATCTCAACGCCTGCTGCACGAGCTTGTTTACGAAGTTCGGTCATCTGACCCACTGTCACGCCACGAGAATCGGCAACAACAGCAGATAGGGCAACTTTGGCAGCTTCATTTACTTCAGCAACAATTGCTTGTTTGTCTTGAAGATTTAGTGCCATGGGTTGTCTCCATATTTATCACTAAGTGATAATTAATTTTACAAGCCAATATAAATAAGGACTTGCACCGAATATACGGCGAGATTTTCACCGTCTGCGTAGGCGAATGATTTTACCCATTCATTAGGCTGATGTTTAAGAATAACCACCAACACCTACGGTCTTAGACAGCACAACCCGTTGTGCTGAGCTAATGTCTTAAAATTTGTTTTTATGAGTAAGTCATGCGGGTAACTTGTCATAAAATTGAACCATTATAAGCGAAAAATCTCAAAAAGCAAGCAATTTGTGATTTTTCGCCCAAATCCATCAAGGATTATTTGTTGGCACGGTGTGGTACTGGGTCAATGGCAAGACCAGGACCCATGGTGCTAGATAGCGTAATCTTCTTGATATAAATACCCTTAGAAGTTGCTGGTTTAGCACGTTTTAGGTCATTTAGTAGAGCAGTTGCGTTTTGCTCGATTTGCTCACCAGTAAAGCCTACTTGACCGATAGAAGCATGGATAATACCTGCTTTATCTACACGATACTGAGCCTGACCTGCTTTGGTGTTTTTAACCGCAGTAGCAACATCGGCAGTGACTGTACCAACTTTTGGGTTTGGCATTAAGCCACGTGGACCCAATACAGTACCCAACTGACCAACAACACGCATCGCATCAGGAGAAGCGATGACCACATCAAAGTCAAGGTTGCCGGCTTTAATGCTTTCTGCTAGGTCTTCAAAGCCAACAACGTCCGCACCTGCCTCTTTAGCGGCGTCAGCAGCAGCGCCTTGGGCAAATACCGCAACACGTTTGGTTTTACCAGTACCAGCAGGTAGGTTGGTCGCACCACGAACCACTTGGTCTGATTTACGTGGGTCAACACCTAGGTTGATGGCGATGTCGATAGACTCTTTGAATTTAGAGGCAGGTAGGCTGTTTAGAACCTCAACCGCTTCTTCAATGGTGTATAGTTTGTTGCTATCTACTTTTTCAGCAATTAGCTTTTGACGCTTGGTTAGCTTAGCCATTATACACCCTCCACATTAAGACCCATTGAGCGAGCAGTACCAGCGATGGTACGTACCGCTGCGTCTAGGTCAGCACCGGTCAAATCCGCTTCTTTGGTTTTGGCGATTTCTTCTAGTTGAGCACGAGTTACTGTACCAACTTTGGTTTTGTTAGGAACAGCAGAACCTTTGGCAATGCCAGCTGCTTTACGTAGCAATACTGCCGCAGGTGGTGACTTCATCACAAACGTAAATGACTTGTCATTAAATACGGTGATAACCACAGGAATTGGCAGACCTGGTTCGATGTTTGCAGAAGCGGCGTTAAATTCTTTACAGAACGCCATGATGTTCACGCCTTTTTGACCCAAAGCAGGACCGATAGGTGGGGATGGATTTGCTTTGCCAGCAGGCACTTGTAGCTTGATGTAGCCATCAATCTTCTTTGCCATGAGAATAATCTCCAATGGTGGGTGATAACGCTAAAATAGCTCCCCATGATGTTCAAATCTGAAAATGCTTTCAAATTCACCTAAATGACAATCAGCTCGGTGCTGATTTGTCTGTCAATCAAAAGCCCCGAACATCTGTCCAGAGCTAAAAGACTATTATAACAGGTTTTTATAAAAAATTAAACTGTTTTTTCAACTTTTGTAAATTCAATCTCAACGTCTGTTGGGCGACTAAACACGCTGACCGTCAAAGACAGTTTGGATTTTTCATAATCCACTTTTTTGACCATGCCTTTAAAGTCGGCAAAAGGCCCGTCAATGATAAGCACTTCTTCACCTGGCTCAAACATGGTCTTCGGTCTTGGGGTGTCTGCACCTTTATTGATACGGTTTAGAATGCGGTCGGCTTCGACCTTGGTGATGGGTGCAGGTTGGTCTTTGGTACCACCGATAAAGCCTGAGATATTCGGGCAGTCTTTGACCACGTGCCATGTATCTTCACGCATTTCCATCTCAATAAGCACATAACCTGGGAATAGTTTATGCTCAACAGTGCGTTTTTTGCCATCACGCATTTCAATCACTTCTTCGGTCGGCACAAGCACATCACCGAAATACTCAGACAACTCACTTCTTTTGATACGTTCAATTAAGGCACGTTGAACTTGTTTTTCATAACCTGAAAATGCTTGAATGATATACCAACGCATGATGATTTTCCTAATGATATAAGCCGATAAGAGATAAGATTAATGCAAAATAAACCCAAGCAGATAATTAAATAAATTATCCAGTAGCCATACGATAAAACCCACGATAATCATCACCACAATGACCTGCCATGTGTATTTAAAGGTCTCGTTTTTGGTCGGCCATGTCACACGGCGAAGCTCAATGCCTGCATCTTTTAGCAATACATTAAAGGCTCGCCCTTGATGGGTAAAAGCAAGACAAATCACCGCTAACAATACAAGTCCTGCTGTGATAAGTAGCTGAGTGATTGACTCAGTGGCAGGTGCCCAATAACGTGGCAAATAGGTAGAAATGAGTGTAGAGCTAATCAAAGCAACAATGGCGATGAGCCACAGCACGATATCCACGCCAGAGCGAGTGGTTGCCACATCAACGACATTTTCTTCGGAGACGACAACGGCTTTGCGTTTATTTAGTAGACTCTCGGCAGTGGCTTTGGCGTCTGCCAAGCGAGTTTCTAAATCGCTTTTGGTGTCGTTTTGGGGATTATTCTTATTGTCGCTCATGCAAAAGGTTTCCTTAAAATAAGGAAGTGATGATTAAAAAAAGGGGAAATAAAAAGATGGCAGGCGACGAGGGACTCGAACCCCCAACCTGCGGATTTGGAGTCCGCTGCTCTACCAATTGAGCCAGTCGCCTAAGGGTGTTAAGGACTGCTATTATATACATATTTTTGGCATTTGCAAGTATTTTTTTAAAATTTTACTAAAATTTTTGGCTTTCTTTTCATCTCATTTAGTGTTAGGATATTTTTATTTTTAGGAAATTATCATGAAAATATTCGCCCTACCCCTGCTCGCCCTAGCCTTATCGCTCGGTGCGTGTGCCACCACCAATCCTGTTCACGAACCCACAAAAGCCACCGCCATGACTCACACCACCCTAATCAGCTCTTATGATTTTGATACCACCGTTCATCGCCTAAAATCCACCATTGAAAGCAAAGGTATGACCGTATTTGCCGTCATTGACCACGCCAAATCTGCCCAAGAAGTTGGCATGAACATGCAACCTGCCACCGTCCTTATCTACGGCAACCCCAAAGCAGGTACGCCACTCATGCAAAAAGACCCTGGGTTTGCCTTGGTACTGCCCTTAAAAGTACTCATCACCGAAACAAACGGACAAGTGCAAGTCATCTACACCCCTGCCAATCAGCTGATTAAAGGCAGTCAAATACAGCCATCTGATGTGGCAAATACCCTTGCCAATGCCGAAAAGTTGATTAAAACGGTGTTGGGGCAATAATTCAAAACGGCAGTAAATTGGGTAAATTCCTTGCCCAATTTACTGCCGTTTTTTTAACTACCCCTTTCTAGGCGAACCCAAATAAATGGCAAACATTACCAAAAACGCCCCACCCCATTGCATGGCGTTAATTGGTTTATCTAGCCAAAAATAATCAATAATGAGCGTGGCAACAGGTTCAGTCAAAAGCAACAGCCCCGTCAAAGACAAGGCGATTTTTGGGATAGAATACGCAATCAGCCCCCACGCCATGCACTGCATGACCGCCCCATAGACCAATATCCAGCCCCATTCGGGCAGTGTGGTTGGCATGATTTTGCTCATATCAAACATCAGCATGAGTGGCAACAGAGCCAACGCACCGCCCACGCCCACCAAAGTCATCATGGGAAAAATCGCCACATCTGCCACTTCATGCGTGCGTCTGACAAAGGACATGGACACCGCCAAAAACACCCCTGACAAAATCCCCGACACAAAACCCCACAAAGCGGACGAGTTGTGGGCAAACTCAGGGCTTGCGATGAGTGCCACGCCAATCGACGCAAGTACCAGGCTAAACAGTTGTAATTTGGTCTGTTTTTCGCCAAACCAAAGAAAGGCGATGAATGCCAAAAAGAAAATCTGCAAGCTATTTAATAAAGTAGAAATACCCGGCCCTACGGCATAGATGCTCTCATGCCAAAGCCCCAAATCAAGCCCCAACGCACCGCCTGAGATGAGTGCCAAGATGACCTCACGGCGTGAACTAGGAAACGGCTGGCGAAATATCAGGGCAAGCGATAAAAATATGAGTGCCGACACACTCAGTCGCCAAAACGCCATGGCATACGCCCCCACGCCATCCACATGGGCGACAATCAGACTGCCAAGCCCAAACAGTACACAGCCGATGACTAAGCCTATCATGGAAAATAGGTTTTGGGTGTTGGGGGCGTTTACGCAGGGCATGGTCAGTCCTTTTTAACCAGAGCGTGTTGAGCCTTTATCACATAATGTAAATTTTAGAAATATTGTAGAAATAAACTACATGACCAAATCTTGTTTTTTATTGCAAATATAAAAGGCAGATACGCTCTAATTACTCGCCATAAATCTTGACATTTTGAGCAAAAGCACAGCCTTTTTGGCGGGCGGCGACAATCATCGCATCATGCTCGCCATAGAGTTTGGCTAGGGTGTTGGTTTTGGCTTGTCTTGCCCCACTGCCAAGCCCTGCCCCCACACTGATGGTTGGGTAGATACCGCCACGACCGCCAGCAAGACCAATGCCGATACCTGTGGCGGACAGTCCGATGTTTTGATTTTCGGTGGCTTTGGCGGTTTGGCTAATGCGAGCCACTTCGCTTTGTAAAACGGTGCAATCATGGCCTTGATAATTGGCAGGATTGACGTATTGGGGAGCGATGTTGGTGGTGGCACAGCCTGTGAGAGCGACAGCGACAACTGTCAGTAAGATGAGTGTTTTTTTCATAAAGATACCTATTTTAAAAAGGGTGTGTAAAGTATAAAGGCTGGGATTATTTATTTTGTCCGGCACAGTTGGGGCTGTTTGGGGCAGATGATAGGCTTGCCAATTCATCAGGCGTGTAGGCGTGAATGGCAAGGGCGTGTACCGTACCGCCTTGTGTGGTCAGATAGGGATTGACCAAACCATAGACAAGCTGATGACGAGACGCCAGACGTTTGCCGACAAATTCATCACTGACGATGATGAGTTTAAAATGACTCTCTTTACCGTCAAAGTACCCTGCGTGCATATGACTTTCGTTATCTAAGGTTATGTGCGTGGGGTGCAGGGCGGTTAGGGCATGGGTTAGGGCGGTTTGGGTGTTCATGATGTGGCTTTTATTTGTTTAAAAAGTTTAAAAAGGCTTAAATTAGGGGTTATAATACCATTTATCAAAACAATTATCAAAAATCATTTACCTAAACCGCGGAGACCATTATGAGCGACCATTCATTAGAAACCGAAATCCCAAACGGCATTCCACCCCCACCCGAACCGCCCGAAGATTATGAATGCTGTGATAATGGCTGTGATGAGCTGTGTGTATTTGAAATTTATAAAATGCAAAAAGCGGATTATGATGCCAAATGGGGTCATGTGATTGATAAAAATGAGTGATTGGGATTTTATGAGATTATCCAAAGATGATTAAAATTTCATTAAATTTCTCAATGATAAAATTTATCAAATAATTCTCGCAATTTTTCCAAAAAATGATAAACTAAGTTAAACTTTTAAATGATAAACATTCATGAAAACCGCCATTATCCTTGTCAATCTAGGCACGCCTGACGAACCAACCCCACAGGGCGTTCGCCGTTATTTGCGTGAGTTTTTGTCCGATACTCGGGTGATTGAGATTCCACCCTTTATTTGGCAAATTATCCTTAATCTGTTTGTATTAACCACCCGTCCCAAACGTGTCGCTCATGCGTATCAAAGCGTATGGACAAAAGACGGCTCACCCCTGCTAGCGATTTTAAAACAGCAAGCAAGCCTGCTTGAAGACCACCTTGCCAAGCAGGGCAAAAACATCCCTGTTGTCCCTGCGACTACTTATGGCAATCCTAACATCAAGGTGGTCATGGCGGATTTACAAGATAAAGGCTATGATGACTTTATCGTCTTTTCGTTGTACCCACAATATTCGGCAACGACCACAGGGGCGGTGTTTGATAAAGTGGCGGAGTACTGCATGAAAAAGCGTAATATGCCCGCCGTGCAGTTTACCAGAGATTATCACGACCACCCGTTATACATACAGGCGTTGGCGGACAGTATCCGCAAATTTTGGGCACAGCATGGGCGAGCGGACAGGCTACTCATGAGCTTTCACGGCATTCCTAAGCCCTATGCTGACAAGGGCGACCCTTATGCCGATGAGTGTCGTAAAACAGCAGTGCTAGTGGCAAGCGAGCTAGGACTTGGCACACACGAATGGGCGATAAGTTTCCAATCACGCTTTGGAGCCCAAGAATGGCTAAAACCCTACACCGATGAGCTTCTGACTGAATGGGGCAATCAAGGCATGTCGGTGCAAGTGCTAAGCCCTGCTTTTTCTGCTGACTGCTTGGAGACCTTAGAAGAGCTGGCGGTGGAGAACCGTGATAACTTTATCAACGCTGGCGGTAAGTCGTATGAGTATATCCCTGCTCTAAATATCGATGAGTTACATATCAAGCTCATGGCGGACATGGTGGGGCGGTATTTGTAAGTGTGCTTTGCTATGCCAATTTTATGCCCAAATGCCAAAATTTTACCGCCAAAATAGATGACTAAATCAAGCAGGCGTGATAAACTAACAAAATTTATTTGAAAAAGATTTTTGGAATTTGGTGCTATGAGTACTTTTTTGACGATAGTCGTTGTATTGGTCATTTTGCTGGGGCTGTGGTTGATTATCCGCAGTATGCTTGCCAAGGATTTTGAAGGCGATACCAAGACATTGGCGTACAAGGACGGTTTGCCGATTTTGCCCCGAGATGAGCGGGGGCAGTCGGCATTATCGGTGGGGACGCAGAGCCAAAATGAGACGGTCAGTGCCAAGCCTGTCAAATCAGGGCGAGAGCTGGCTGATGAGGCCAAAGCGGACGCTCTGTCAAGCCTTGCCATGGTCGCAAGCCAAGACCCTAATGCTCATAACGCCCCCCAAGATGATGGTGCCGACATACTAGCCGATGAACCCATTAAAAAAGAGCGGTTTACCGAGCCGTCAAGTGACTTTGTCCAAAACTCGCCTGTGCTTGACCGTCATCTCGAAGAACAGCAAGCCTTTGACCAAGACAACGACCCCTTGCTCAACGCCCAAGAGACAGTCACGGTCGTCATCACCCCCAAAGACCAATACAATGGACTCTCAGGCAGGGCGGTGCTTGATATCGTTAGAGCCTATGGGCTAAAATATGGCGTGATGAACATGTATCATCGTTATGAGCGTGAAGACGGCACGGGCAAGCTGTGGTTTAGCATGTTGGGTGTGGGCTATGACGGTTCGGTGGAAGGCTTTGATTTGAACACCTTAACTGACAGTCATTTTAGTGCATTATCGTTGTTCTTGTCTTTGCCACACCCCCATGCCTTGCGTGGTTTTGACAGCATGGTGTCGGTCGCTCAGATGATAGCCAAAGACATCAATGCCGATGTGCATGATGATGAAGGCTATATCTTAGACGGGGCGTATTTGGCAAAACTGCGTGCCAAAGTTGCCGATTACCGTTAATCAACCATGATTGAAAAGCCGTCTTTGATAGGGCGGTTTTTTAAACGTTAAAATTTACCTATTTTTAAATTATTCAATTAAAATCCTAAAACACCATGACTGATTTATTTACTTCTGCCGACTTATCTGCCGATACGCCTGCCAATGACGATAAAGCGATTATCACTCAAATGCGACAGCTTATCACCGCCCTAAAACGCCATAACCACGCCTATTATGTGCTAGACAACCCAACCATTACAGACGGCGAATATGACAGTTTGCGTGCCAAGTTGATTGAGCTAGAAAATGATTTTCCCACGCTAAAACAATCCGACAGCCCGACCGATAACGTGGGCGATACGCCCTTGCCGTTTTTCACCCAAATCACACACGATTTGCCCATGTTGTCGCTTGGTAACGTGTTTAATGCCGATGACATGGCAAATTTTGTCCGCCGTGTCAATGACCGTTTGGACGGCAAAAACCAAAATCCCGAATTTGAAATGGAGCTTAAACTGGACGGTTTGGCGGTGTCTTTAAAATATGTGGGTGGCGTATTTAGCCAAGCCGTAACTCGTGGGGACGGACGGGTGGGCGAAGACATCACGCACAACGTCTGCACCATTCGTAACCTGCCACTGGTGCTTGATGATTGCAGGGACATTAAGCTCTTAGAAGTGCGTGGCGAAGTGTTAATGCCAAAAGCAGGATTTTTAAAATTAAACAATGAAAGCCAAAAGCGTGGCGAGAAAACATTTGCCAACCCCAGAAATGCGTCCGCAGGGTCATTGCGTCAGCTAAATCCTGCCATTGCCAAAGCCCGTCCATTGGCGTTTTATGGTTATTCGGTCAATCAAGGCTTGCCCGATGACATCACGACCCAAAGCGGGGCGATGAGCTTTTTGCAGTCGCAGGGGTTTGATGTATCGCCCTTTAAAGTCGTGGCAAATTTACAAGATATTGATGACTTTTATCAGGCGACCATAGCAGGGCGAGATGAGTTGCCCTTTGAGATTGACGGCATGGTGGTTAAGGTAAACTTGCTTGCCCTACAAGATGATTTGGGTTTTTTAAGTCGCGAGCCACGTTGGGCGACCGCTTACAAATTCCCTGCCACGACCGCCACGACACGCCTTTTGGACATAGAATGGCAAGTGGGGCGGACAGGACAGCTTACCCCTGTGGGCAAACTTGACCCTGTCAATGTCGGGGGTGTTACCGTGAGCAACGTTACCTTGCACAACTTCGGCGAGATTGGACGGCTTGGGGTCATGATAGGCGACATTGTGAGTATTCACAGGGCAGGGGACGTGATTCCCAAAGTCTCAGGCGTGATGATTGATTTGCGTGATGACAACGTGCGTGCGATACATTTGCCGACCGCTTGCCCTGTCTGTGATTCGCCCGTGGTGCTACCAGACGGCGAAGCTTTGGCACGTTGTACGGGCGGACTTGTTTGCACCGCCCAAGCCCAAGAAGCTCTGATACATTTTGTTTCACGAAAAGCCATGGACATTGACGGTTTGGGTTCGCAGTGGCTCATTAAGTTTTTTGATATGGGACTAATTAAGACCGTGGCGGACATTTATCGTTTGACGGATAAAGTGGAAGTTTTACAAAACCTAGAAGGCTTGGGCGAAAAGTCGGTTGCCAATATGTTATCCGCCATTGACAAATCAAAAGCTACAACCCTGCCACGTTTTATTTTTGCCTTAGGCATTCGTGGGGTGGGCGAGAGTACGGCACTAAACTTAGCTGAGCATTTTGGCGAGCTTGATAAATTACAATCGGCAGGCGTGGACGAGCTATTAAAGGTGGTGGACATTGGCGAGATTACCGCCAAAAATATCCATGAGTTTTTTCGTGCCGAGCATAATATGGCGGTGGTTCGTGATTTGGTGGCGTTGGGCGTGCATTGGCAAGCGGTCATCAAGGATACAGGCAACGCTCCACTAGACGGGCAAACGTGGGTGGTAACAGGCACGCTTGGAGCAATGGGGCGAGACGAAGCCAAAGCCCACTTACAGGCGTTAGGGGCGAAAGTCTCAGGGTCAGTATCCGCCAAAACGAGCGTGCTACTGGCAGGCGAGAGGGCAGGCTCTAAACTAGATAAGGCAAATGAGCTTGGCGTGCGTGTGGTGGGCGAAGATGAGTTTATGGCACTGCTCGCCGAGCATGGGCGGGTGTGAGGATTGGTTATGTATTGATAAAAGTTGAAAACGTTTGGTAAATTGTTGTTTTAAAATCAGATAGGGCAAATTGCAATTTGCCCCTACGATATTCTGTCAAATCATGACAAATTTATCATGTCAAAACCGCTTACCTAGGGCGTGCTTGATAACACTATTTACAACTTAGACATATTTTAGAAATAAAGACTTACTTTTTATGTGGATTTTTTTGATTAAAAACCCATCAATGTTACAAAAATCTTGTTAGATATAAATGAAATTTTTAAAAACGCATTGGCATGGGTCAATTTTTGGGGTAAAATTAGCCGTTTTTTACGTCTGTAAAAATTTGCAAAGAGATTGCCATTTCGGTCAATCATTTTTTAACTCGGAGTTGATAGCTTAATCAAATCTCAAACACGCCCGCTAACAGATTTTATCTGCCAAAAGTACGTTTGATAACAGTATTAGCACCCCCAACGCCTTTTCTGAAGTTTTGCGTTTACGCACGCTTTTTGGAGGACTCTACGTTGAGTACACCTGTTACTACCCAAGCTGCAAAATTGCGGCGAAATCTTGGTCTATGGCACGTCATCATCATTGGTTTGGCTTATATTCAGCCGATGACTTTGCTTGATACTTTTGGTATGGTCTCCCGTGATAGTGGTGGACACGTGCCGATGTCTTATCTTTTTGCACTGTTTGCCATTTTGCTAACATCTATCAGTTATGGGCATATGATTCGTGCCTATCCATCATCAGGCTCTGCCTATACTTATACCCAAAAAGCGATTAACCCGTCTATGGGTTTTATGGTCGGTTGGTCAAGCTGGCTTGATTATCTGCTCTCGCCCATGGTAAACATTATCCTTGCCGTGCTGTATCTTGAAGCTCTATTCCCTGCAGTGAACCACTGGGTGTGGGTACTTGGTCTGACGGGGCTGATGACAGTGGTCAATATCTTTGGCTCAAAAACCGTTGCCTACTTTAACAGTTGGATTGTGGCAGTGCAGCTGCTTGTGATTGCCGTCTTTACCTACCTGATTTATAGCAAATTGCAGATGGCAGAGTACGCCGCCAACACCAATCCAGAAGACATCTATGAGCTGTGGAGCTTACAGCCGTTTTGGAGTGAGATGACTTCGGTGGGGGCGTTAATTACAGGTGCGACCATTTTGTGTTTCTCGTTCACAGGCTTTGACTCGATTTCTAGCCTTGCCGAAGAGACCAAAGACGTCAAAAACACCCTGCCAAAAGCGATGATTTTAACCACCCTAATTGCAGGTGCGGTGTTTATTGTTAGTGCTTACTTTATGCAGACTTATTTGCCAAGTAACCCTGAGCTGTATTTTGAAGCGGTAGACGAAACTCAAGCCGAAATCCTACTATTGGTGGGTGGTTCAGCGTTCCAAGCGATTGTGTTAGGCTTTGCCATTGTAACGGTGATGGCGTCTGGCATCTCGGCTCACGCTGGCGTGTCTCGCCTCATGTATGTGATGGGTCGTGATGGTGTGATTAGCAACAAAATCTTTGGTCAGCTAAGCCCCAAATTCTTAACCCCTGTCAATAACATTCTGATTGCAGGTGGTGTGGCTTTGACCGCAGGCTTTATTAGCTTGGAGACGGTGGTAAACCTAATCAGCTTTGGTGCATTGACGGCATTTAGCTTTGTAAACCTATCGGTCATTTTCCGCTATGCGGTGCGTGATAAGATGGTTAAAACGCCTAAGCAAATCATCAGCTATGTCGTGGTGCCTGTGATTGGCTTTATCAGTATTTTTTTGATGTGGCTAGAAGTGGACAGCACAACCTTTGGTGTGGGTCTGTTCTGGGCATTCTTGGGCTTTATCTGGCTTGGCATCAAGACCGGTGGCTTCAAAAAACCTGTACCACAATTCAAAGAAGAAGATGTATAATCATCTGCTTTATAAAAATCCCGTCTTATGGCGGGATTTTTTGTGGACTGTTAAATTTAAATTGCCAATATTAAAAAGGGCAAATAAGCCTAAAACCAACTGCCGTCCGTACTCATGCTCGAACATTTGCCGCTGACTGACAGCTTATTTTTGATGAGTGCCAATATCGGTTGCCATTGCCCTTTGGCGTTTTGGTAGGGCTTTTGTGTCTTGTCAAAGATGGTCAGTGCGTTATCGGCAAGCTGAGCGTAGGCACTTTTTTCACTGATATAAGCCAAAGGGCGTTGCCCTATCTCATCAAATATCGCCAACAGTTTGTCGCTTGGCACGCCCCCATCCATGAGTTGTGGACGTATGCGGTTGGCGATGAGATGAACGTCCACTTTGCCTTTTCTGACTCGCTTGATGTCGGCGATGTTCTTTAAAAATCGCTTGGTGCTGTCTATGTCAAAAAAGGACGGCAACACCGGCACAAACATCAAATCACACTCGCCAATAAGCCGTTCGGCACGCTTGCCTGCCACCGCCCCTGGAGCGTCGATGATGAGAACATCGGGCTTGGCTTTGTCTATCTTTTTAGTCAAATCACCAATGTCGTCGCTGTCTCGCCAGTCAATGCCCATGATGGGCGTGACGTCATCGGGGCGGTATTTTAAAAAACGCAAGGCGGACTTTTGGAGGTCGGCGTCTGCAATGGCGACTTTATAGCCTTCATGAGCCAAGGCGACAGCTAGGGTCAGACTGATTGATGTCTTGCCACAGCCTCCTTTTTGGTTGGCGGTGAGAATGGTGAGCATGCATTAATCCTTAATTGTCGTGTGGTCATTGGTGATGAATGATTGTACCGAAAATCAGGGGTAAATGCAATTGCATTATTTTTTACTTAGGTTTATAATAAAATGATACTATGAGATGATATCGTTCAAAAGAAACACCAAAAGACCCTACAAGCCATTTTTAAAAATCCCATATCCGCCAACATCAAATTTAAGGACATTGAGGCCTTATTTGTAGCATTAGGGGCGGACATCTCTGAGCGAGCAGGTTCACGCATGGCTGTGGCGCTAAACGGGCAAGTCATGGTTTTTCATCGCCCACACCCAAGCCCAAATACTGACAAAAGTGCGGTTATGAGCATTAGAAAATGGCTTGATGGCATGGGTATCACACCATTAGATGACGACAGCCAAACAGACGAATACGCAGACAAACAAACCGACGAACAGGAGCAGACTCATGAACACCATGACAATTAACAATCATAAAGCCTTAATCACTTTTGACAGTGAGTTAGGACTGTTTCGTGGGGAGTTTATCGGATTAAATGGCGGGGCAGATTTTTATGCTGACAGCGTAGATGGTCTCAATGAACAAGGGGCTTTATCCCTGCAAGCCTTTTTAGATGTATGTCAAGAACAGGGCATTAGCCCTTATCAGTCGTACAGTGGCAAATTTGTCACACGCCTACCCAAAGAGTTACATCAAAAAATCGCAGAAACTGCTACCGCCAAGGGTATTAGCCTAAACCAGTGGATTAATGAAACACTCAGCCGTGAAGTTGGCTTTGCCTGATTATTAAAATCACACCAAAGGCGGTGTTAATGGCTTAATCAGCTTGGGCGTGATAGCAGGGGCTTGCTCATCGCTGGTGGGGGCAATGTCCGTCTCATCGTTTGTCTGTGACGATATTGGCTTGACCGCAGTGTCTTGATTGGGGTCTTTAACAGCATGTTGGACAATGTCCTGGGTGTAGAGTTTTGGTAAGTCCAGCATTTGCACGACAAAGGCATACTTTAAGGTGTCTCTGTCACCCAGATAACGCTGATAAAAGCTAGAATTTAACAGCCCTGCCCCGCCTTGTCCCAACGCCCAAATGCTTGCCAAAAAATCTCGGGTCGCCATGGTGCTGTTCTGCTCAGACAGATACCGCTCGGCAATCTCATAAATACGCTTCATGCGTTCACGGCGAATCTTATACAGCTCACCGAACAGACGGTTTAGCCCCGACGCTGTCGATGACAGCTTATCTTCTAGGTGGTGAAACATCATCGCTCGCTGTGGACGCAAAAGCAGTTGTAGCACCATGCGAGCCACGCCCGCCCCCACCCCGTCATCGATGGCGTTCATCTCATACAAGCGTTTTTCGTACTCTATGAGTAGTCTTAGCAGTAACTCATCCTTACTCACAAAATGCTTGTACAACGTCCCCTTTGCCAAATCCAAATGGCGTGCCAAACTGTCCAAAGTCAAATCATAATCGCCTGATTCTAATAACAACTGTTCAGCAGTCGCCAAAATCTGCCGTTCTCGGTGCTCAAACTGTTCTTTACGACTGCTCATGTCTTAATTCCCTGAGTGGGCAAAAATGTAAAATTCTCTCAATTATAACAAAATTTTAAACATTGTGAAATATGTTAAAAACAACCACCCTACCACACACCATTCATTCCCAAAATTTTGATAAAAAATTATTAAAAAACAATCACTTTTTATTGCTTAACAAATGTTCATTTTTAATAAATTTTTTTGTGTATGGGCGTTCACATCTTTAGCAAATTCATGTATAATAGCACGCCAAAACAGGCAACACAGGAAAACACCATGACTGCCAAACACAATCCCCAAGATTTTGAAAATCCCCCCATTAACTGGGTGCCTGCTGTTTTTCTTATCAGCACGCCCTTGCTCGCCTTGATTTTGGTGCCGTGGTATCTGTGGACGCACGACACCAGCCCTGCCCTGTGGATTGCCTTTTCGCTGTTTATGGCGTGGACGGGGCTGTCTATCACCGCAGGCTATCACCGCTTATTTGCCCATAAGTCCTATGAAGCCCACCCCGCTGTCAAATATTTTTTGCTTATCGGGGCGACCTTAGCGGTACAAAGCTCTGCCTTTGACTGGTGTTCAGGACATCGTGTCCATCACCGCCATGTCGATGATGAATATGATGACCCCTACTCGGCACGTCGTGGTTTTTGGTTTAGCCACATGCAGTGGATGTTAAAAAAATACCCCAGCGGTCAATACGACTACAAAAACATCCCCGACCTAAAAAAAGACAAGGTGCTGGTACACCAACATGAACATTATGGACTGTGGGTGCTACTGACCAATGTCATCATCCTAAGTGCTGTCGGGCTTATCATTCGCGACATGCTCGGGGCATTTATCATCGTGGGGCTACTGCGTATGGTGCTGACCCATCATTTTACCTTTTTTATCAACTCGCTGTGCCACATGTTCGGCACACGCCCTTATACTGATGAAAACACCGCCCGTGACAACCCGATTTTGGCGATTTTTACTTGGGGCGAAGGTTATCACAACTACCATCATTATTTCCAATACGACTATCGTAACGGGGTCAAATGGTGGCAATACGACCCAACCAAATGGCTCATCGCAGGCTTATCCAAAATCGGTCTTGCCAAAGAGCTAAAAACGGTCGATGACCTAACCATCAAGCACGCCGAAGTCACCATGCAGTTTAAACGTGCCGAAGCTCGCATTGCAGGTGGGGATTTGTCCTTAGATGATAAACTCATGCTGTTTAAAGACAAAATCAGTGCCGAATACGACGCCTTTACCAATACCGTGGAAGGATGGCACGCCCTAAAAGCCAAATCCATGGAGCTAAAACGCACCGAATTTGCCAACCGCTTGCATGAAGCTGATGAATACCTAAAAGAACAGTTCGCCCAAGTGGAACAAAAAATCCGTGACCACAGCGAACGTGTAGAACAAGCCTTTATGCAATTAAAAGGTAAAGCCGTTAAGGGTTGATTGGGCAGATTAATCCATTAAGAGGGTAGATTTAGATTTACTCTCTTTACTCCAATCTCAAATTAAAATAGGGCGTGTTAAACATTGGTATTTGCAATGAAAAATAAGAAAAATCGCACGTTTTTCAAGGAAAAAACAAAGGCTGTGAGTTTTCTATCAGACAAGTTTTTATTATGAAAAACAATCCGACCGCTTAATTTTAAGAGATTAAGTTTTAAAAATCTTAAAAATCTACATGATTAAGTGGTCGGATAGCCATTTTTCATGCAAAAATTGATTGATATTGTCAAATTCTCATCTTGTTTTATAAAATGTTATCAATGTTCAACATGCCCTAGTAACTTATTGATTATTTAATAATTATTTTTTGAATTGTAGGGGTGAATTACATTTACCCTTGACAAATCAGTCATTTATGTCAAGTTGAAAATAAGGTACTGAAATAAGTGGAATGGAGGTTGAGATATGTATCATTAATGAATAATGAATTGATATATAATAACATTTTTACTTCTATTTATTGCTATTAAGTTGCGAGATGTTTTTTTATGGGATAAATGGGTAACGCATAGGTAAAATTTAGGATATAATGTAAGAGTTTTTAACCAAAGACAGTTGTTTTAATTTTGCTCAAAATAATCTCTTATGTTAAAGCCTACTCTTGCCATCAGCGTACTTGCCCTAGCCTTATCTGCTTGTACCACCACCCAAAGCGTCAAGCCTGAACACGCTCATGCTTATAGCCATGACCATCATCACGACCATGACCACGGCTGGGACTATGCCCATCTAGAAAAATGGGGCGACCTAGAAGTGAACAAACTGTGTGGCACAGTCGTAGAGCAGTCACCCATTAACATCGACACCGTAGTCAAGCCACGCCCTGACTCACAAGGCAACTTTACCCTAACCCCGAGCTACACCGCCAGCGATTTTGAAGTTAAAAACAACGGTCACACCATCGTCTTTAATGTCAAAGATGACAAAAACGCCCTAAATGTCAATGGCGTGGACTATAAATTGCTACAATTTCACTACCATGTACCTAGTGAACACACCGTGATGAATGCGTTTTATCCGTTGGAGATTCACTTTGTTCATCAAAATGCCAATGGCGGTTTGGCGGTGGTTGGCGTCTTGGTAGAAAAGGGGGCAACCAATATCAATCTTGGCAGAATCCTAACCGACCTATCCAAAGACAGCAAATATAAAGGCATACTCTCCACCTTTGATGTCTCCACCATCATGCTCAAAGACAGCAAAACTTATGCCTATAACGGCTCACTTACTACCCCACCATGCTCAGAGCAAGTGCAATGGCTACTAAAAGCCAAGCCAATCAGTGCCGACAGCGAACAGCTAAATAACCTTGGCAAGCTCTACAACGGCAACAATCGCCCTGTACAGCCATAAGGTGACCGTACTGTCTATGTGGTAGAATAATTGGCAACACTTGACAGTCATGCTAAAATACAAACGCTCGAGTCTGTGCTTGAGCGTTTTTCAATTTATAAGCAGTCACGCCCTAAATTTTAAGAGAATTGTCATGACTCATCACGCCCTACATCGCCCTTTTGCTCCTGCCATCATCTCGGCTGATTTTAAGACTTATCCTACTGATTTTATCGTCAAAGAGCTGATGACTGTTGATTTTAGTGGGCAAGGCGAGCATTTGTGGGTGCATGTCTGCAAAGTCGGTATGAACACCGCCTTTGTTGCCAAACTTTTGGCGGACTGGGCGGGCATTGCCATGCGTGATGTCGGCTACTCGGGACTAAAAGACCGCCATGCCCAGACGTATCAATGGTTTAGCCTAAGATTGCCCAAGCGTGGTATGCCTGCATTAGAGTTTGATGAGTGTGTCAAAAACCATTTAAAAGAGGGTGAAAGCCTAACGCTCATCGCTCATCACTGGCACGACAAAAAACTCCACCGTGGCACGCACAAAGCCAATGCCTTTACCATTACGCTAAGACAAGTGGCAGGTGAGATATCCGCCATCAATGCACAGCTTACTCATATCAAGCAGGCAGGCGTGCCAAACTATTTTGGCGAGCAACGCTTTGGGTGTGATGGCGATAACATCAATCAAGCCAAAGCCTTTTTTGAAAAAATACTCTCATCTGCCAAGCCTTATAAGCCCTTTAAAAAAGACATGGATAAGCACAGCCTATATGTGTCATCCGCCAGAAGCATGCTGTTTAATGCCTTGCTTAGTGAGCGAGTACGGCTTGGGTGTTGGAATAAGGCAGTGACAGGAGATGTGTTCAACCTAGACGGGGCGGGTTCTATTTTTTGTGCCGACATTGACGATGAGATAATTCGACGAGTATCAGAGCAGGACATTCATCCCACCGCCCCACTGTTTGGGGTGGGCGAGCCAAAAAATACCGATGAGAGCCTACGCATTTATCAGGCGGTATTGGCACAAGATGAATTTGAGCTTATCAAAAATGGACTCTTAAAAGTCGGGGTCAAACTGGCTCAACGCCCCTTACGTCTAAGGGTTTGTGAGCTTGACTGGCAATGGCATGATGACAGTCTAACGCTAGACTTTGAGTTGCCCACTGGCAGTTTTGCCACCAGTGTGCTGTTTGCTTTGTGTGAGAATTTGGTCGAGAACCGTTAAAACCGCTCCCACACTCCCACCTGCTCCGCCTTAGGTGTGGCGACTTGTCCAAGTTTTCGCCATGGCATGTTTGCCCCATGAAAATCCGACCCCACCGACACCATGAATCCATGCTCTGCTACACATCTGTCTATCATCGCTCGGGTAGACATGGGCTCGCTAGGGCTGGGCAACTCAACCGCCTGACCACCTAGCATGGCAAAGTCAGCGATGAGCTTACGCACACGAGTGGCGGACAAATCATAGCGAGTGGGGTGAGCCAGTACCGAAATCCCACCACATTCATGGATAAGCTCTATGGTCTGACCCATGGTTAAGCTATCAATGGCAACATAAGCTGGCTTATTATCCGCCAGATATTTATCAAAAGCATCTTGCACCGTCCGCACCACACCCAGTTCAAATAATACTTGTCCAATATGAGCCCGTCCCACGGCTTTGGCATTGCCGTTTGCCTTACCCAATACCGCTTGCCATAATACCTGATCATCAATATGAGCAAAATCCGCCATGTCTGCCAATATTTTCGCCATCTTTACCACAATGGCATGACCACGAGTTTCCCGAGAGTTTTGTAAATGGTTAAGTTTTTGATTTAATCGCTCTTTATCCTTAAAATTAAGGGCGACCACATGAATAGTCTTGGTTGTGGATTTATTTTTGCCATAGCCACCATTCATCTGATGATGACAACTAATCTCCGCCCCATCAATCAAACGCATGCCTAGCTCATTTGCCATTTGCCGTGCTTCATCAATGCCAGCGGTGGTGTCATGGTCGGTCAAGGCAAAAACTTCAATGCCCATCTCATGAGCCAACTTGACTACATGGGCAGGGGCGAATGTGCCATCAGAGCGGGTGCTGTGACTGTGCAAGTCCACTTTTATCATAGATTATTTATCTCATTTTACTGTTTATTTTTACCGTCAAATAAAACAAAACCCCACCGATGGTAGGGTTTACACAAAGAACATATCACTTATTATGCTGTTGTGATTTTAGGTAACTATTCACATCAATGCGTGTCTTGACCTGTGGAGCGGTCTGTGGCTGAGCCTGTGCTTGCACTGACTGTGCCTGTGGTTGAGCCTGTTGTGCTTGCTGCCTACTCTCCAAGGCACTGACATGACCTGCGGGGGCAGTTTGTAGGTTCTGAATCGGAGCTTGTTGTACAGCGACTTTTGGACGGTCATCCAAGGTCAAACCCGTAGCGATAACTGTAACATGAATCTCATCGCCCATGCTCTCATCTTGGACATAGCCATAGAAGATATTACCTTCTTCTAGGTCAGCAATCGATGACAACGCTTCGGCAATCTCCTCAGGCTCACTCATCATCAGCTCAGCTGCGGTAATGTTCACCAACAGCCCCTTGGCATTTTCAAGGCGAATGTCATCAAGCAGTGGTGAGCGAATGGCTTTCTCGGCAGCTTGTCTGGCACGGTCATCGCCACTGGCACGACCGATACCCATCATCGCATAGCCTTTGGCAGTCATGGCAGTACGCACGTCTCTAAAATCGGTGTTAATCACCACGTTATCCGCCGTATCCACGATTTGCACCAAGCCACTCACCGCATGCAAAAGTACGTCATCGGCTTTTTTAAGAGCATCTGTAAAAGAGATTTGCTTATAAATCTTCAACAATTTTTGGTTAGGAATGGTAATGATGGCATCCACAAGCTCTGTTAGTTGGCTAACGCCATCTTTGGCAGACTTCATGCGTTTTTTGCCTTCAAAGTCAAATGGCGTGGTTACCACAGCAACAGTCAAAATACCCATCTCTTTGGCAACACGAGCCACCACAGGAGCGGCACCCGTGCCTGTACCACCACCCATGCCTGCGGTGATAAATACCATATTATAGCCATCTAACATCGAGCGAATTTCATCTTCGTCTTCTTCGGCATAACGGCGACCTTCCTCAGGATTACCACCTGCACCCAAACCTTCCGAGCCAAGCTGAATCTTGTGTGGCACGGTCAGATTATCAAGAGCGGTACGGTCAGTGTTGGCAGCGACAAATGTCACCCCATTAAGACCTTCTTGCACCATATGCTCGACCGCATTACCGCCACCGCCCCCCACACCAAAAACGATAAAGCGTGCTTTACCGTAGTTTACTTGACCGTCATCTGTATCAAGACCATATTTAGACATTTATTTCTCCGAATTCTTTTATCATATTGACATAGAAACTATTTTGATATTATAACACCAATTCACCCCATATTAAATAGCAGGGTGAATGATTGGCTTGAAATAAGCTGTTAATGGGCAAATGTAGCCAAGATAGACGTTTATTATCTTTTACCCTAACCTTTAAAATCGCAATATCATCACAGTAGCTGTCTTAATTTATCAAACCATGATTGGCATTTTTGCCCAACACGACCAAAAAAGCCCACTCTATCCAAATCGCCAAACTGCCCACGCTCATCGCGAGCATACTGCTCACTTTGATAATACATGAGTGCCCCGATGATACTATGTAATTTCGGGTCGGACAGATGTGTTTTTAAAAGCCCGATATCATCATCGCTAAGCAGTTCAGTATGCACCGCCACCTTTGGGTTAATGTCCATTTGACGTACGCTGACACCAAACTGTCTTTCTATCAAGCTGGGCAAATCCCTCATGTCCGCCCCGCCACCTGCCAACACCACGCCCATGTCCATGAACTGGTCCAGTCCTTTGGCGGTCAATTCATCAAAAATCTCGTATAGCAGTGCCAGATAACGTGCTTCAATGATACTGGCAAGTTTATACAAATGAACCGTCAATTCGCTGTCATGATGACGTTTTTTAAGCGTGATAAAATCACTTTTGCTTTGTTTGCTGGCGTTCGCTGAGCCGTGATGTTTTTTTAAAGATTCAGCTTCTAATAAAGTCAGTCCAAGCGTACTGGCGATGTCCATGTCCACCAGTTGCCCACCCACAGGCAGACAGCGAGTGTAGAGCAGCATGCCTTCTTGGTACAGGCACACTTTGGTGAGTGCTGCACCGATGTCAATAAAGCACACACCACGCTGTTTTTCATCACTGCTTAGGGCGTATTCACTGCTGGTTATCCCATCAAAAAACATGGGATGAACTTCTAGGTTATTTGAGACCATCAAATCCTTGATTTGGGCATAAAACATGCTAGGCACGCTGATAAGATGATAGCCAACGGTCAGTTTATGAGCCAACATGCCCACAACATCTTTGCCACTTTGGTCATCATCAAGCCAAAAACGCTGTTGGCACAACTGCACGTCTTTATGTCCTTTTTGTGCCAGTCCTACCTTGGCATCATTTAAAATATCCCGAACATCATCATGGCTTATCTTACGTCCAAGGGTGTCGCCCGTGGGATTTTGTCCTGTGATGATTTTATCTTGAATGCCATTCTCGCCCATCATCGCAGGACTGGCAAAAGACAGCCCGACATAAGAGACTTGCACGCCTGCCATGTCAATTGCTTCTCGCAACGACTTATGAATGGCACTGAGTAGATGTTCACGATTGACGATTTGACCACCAAAAAACGCGTCCGTTTTGGCAAGTCCAAGCCCCATGATTTGGGTTTTTTTATGATGAACGTCAAAATATCCCACAACAGTATAAACCGCCGTGGAACTTAGATGAATCACCGCATGAATGTCAGAGTCGGGTATCATAATTGACCAAAATTAGGGGAAATCTCCTGCCCAAAAACAAGATTGTCAAAACACTTGTTTTAAAAATCTATCAAAAATAAAATAAATCAAATTTTAAAATAGCCTTTATTTCTTATTTCGCCACGCAATAGAAAAACCGTTTTTATAACGCAAATCAACCGACTGCATGTCATTGATACGCTCAGCAAATCGCTCATTTAAAATCTGTGCCAACTGATGAAGTTTTTGTGTGGTATTCTCATCATCAACAACCACCCTAAGCCCGTTATGAAAACGTACAACCCACGTGTTGCGCGGTGTCAATATCAAATCATCCACCGTCAGCCCAAGTGGAGCAAACTGCTGATTGACATACTGCATTTGACGCATGATGGCATCTGCCTGTGTCGCCGAGCCATGCAATGTGACCAAATCAGGATTCATGACATCGCCTTTATCGGCAGGTCTAAACACCACACCGTTAGCATCAATCATCTCTTGACTGCCGAAATTGGCAATAGGCTTGCGTGGCACCGCCTCAACCGTAATGCCCTGATACCAATCACGGCGTACGGTCGCATGCTCCACCCACGACAAGCTTGTCACACTGTCATGGATTTGGTGCAAATTACCCCCAAAAAAAGGTGTTTCTCCAAAAGGGGCAATTGCCTGCATCAATGACTGGTTCTCTGGTGTGGTCAAATTTGACGCTTCCACATGGATGGGTTTGGCAGGGCTTTTGCCGATGGTTTGCATGGCAAAAAAGCCAATGGCAAACATCAGCCCAAGCGTCACCAAAGCCGATTGCCATGATTTTGACAAATGCTTGTCATCATGCCCCTCATGCTCATGGTTGATATGGTCTGCTGTCATCTCTGCCACGGTTGCACCCAATTGGATAGCCAAATATCACAAATGTATCGCTAAAACAAGCTTAAAAATGAACGCTTGCGTACATATTTTATTAAACAAGGCTAAAATTTATATATTTTACCCTATTCTTATTTTAATTTAAAGTAAAAATCATCACTAAATGACTGTTTTTACATGGCGTTACATTTTACCAATAAAATTGTTGGGGTTAATTCGTACCAATCCCAACATTCAAAATATAAAACAATCATTGTTATCACTTAAAATATATGATAAGTTTAAAAACTAGGGCAAATCAGACTCGCCCTAGTTTAATATATCAATAAGCAAATTATAATTTACCCAGCAATCCAACCAATATTAGGCTTTATGGCAAACACATCATTATTTATAACGTCTGTTCTAAAATCTTCACACACAAATCCGCAAATTCAATCCCTGCTTCTTTGGCTGCCATTGGCACAAGGCTATGGTCGGTCATACCCGGCACGGTATTGATTTCTAGGACATACAGCTTGCCGTCATCAGATTTTAAAAAGTCCACACGAGACCAGCCACGCCCACCCATGGCAGAAAAAGCACGTTTGGCAAGCTCGCCCATTTCACGCTCTTGTTCGGCAGTTAAGTCAGACGGGCATTGATACACCGTGTCATCACGCAGGTATTTGGCTTCATAGTCATAAAACTTGCCCTTAGGGATAATGCGAATACTCGGCAAGACATCATCGCCAAGTAACGAACAGGCGTACTCGCCCCCTGTAATCGCTTTTTCTGCCAAAATCTCGCCATGATACTGTTTTAGCTTAGGATACGCCTTTGCCAAACCGCCTGTCTCTTCTATCATCATCACACCCACACTAGAACCCTCACTGGCGGGTTTGACAAATAACGGTAAGCCAAAGTCTGCCTCCACCGCATCAAAATCGCTGTCATCGTGCAACACCACATAAGGCACATTCGGCAAGCCTAGCGACTGCCACACCAAACGGCAACGAAACTTATCCATGGCAATGGCGGATGCTAGCACGCCACAACCTGTATAAGGAATCTTAAAGCCGTCAAGCACGCTTTGCAAACTACCATCTTCGCCAAAAGTGCCATGCAAGACATTAAACACACGGTCATACTCACGCAAGTTTGAAATGTCGGTCTCTTGTGGGTCAAAATGATGAGCGTCCACACCTTTTAAAAGCAGGGCATTTAGCACCGCCCTGCCACTATTTAAAGACACTTCACGCTCGGCACTAAACCCACCGCAAACCACAGCGACTTTGCCAAATTTTGTTACATCGTTCATATTTTATTCTCTATATAAGTGCAAATTGCACAAGGTTAATTGTTGGTTAATTATCAAACCAATTTTCAATCATCAAACCGTCAATATATTTAAAATCATCCACATTGCGAGTTACCAAAATGGCATGATTGGCTAAGGCAATGGACGCAATTTGACTGTCGGCAAAAGATAAAGTTTTGCCTTTTGCTCGGCATTCGGCACGGATTTTGGCGTGAATGTCGGCACATTCTTGGGTGCAGTGGTACATTGGTAAAGACAAAACATTATTAAAAAGAAAGGCAGAAATTCGCTCCTTCTTTTTAATTTCTTCGGCTTTAATATTATGTAGATCATATAACAATTCATGCCAAACCGTAATTGCCAAAATTAACTGTTTATTTCTATCTTTGGCACATCGCTCAAATGTTTGTCAGGTTGTTTTTTGGTCAATTCTGAAAAGATATTATTATCAGGCAAAATTAACTGTTTCATTCAAAACTCACTTCTCGCCCAATATCATTTCTATCCTTGGTATCCGCCCAAGAATTATCATTATCCAAAAATACCTCACTTTTATCATGCCAATTTTACCATGATTCAAAAAATTTTTGACTGGCATTCATTTCATCTTTTTCAATTTCTGATTGAAATACGTTTATCCAATCAATCATTTTTTGTTGGCGATTGATCGGCAATGATTGAATATAATTGACCGCTTGATTGATACTGGTAATAGGCTGTGTTTGCATATTCGCCCCCTATAAATACAAATTATTATCCCGAAGCTCCAAACAAATCTGCCCCACATTGCCCGCCCCTTGCGTGATAAGTAGGTCATTGGGCTGTAAGCCCGCTTTTAATACTTGGGCGATTTGTTCTTTGTCATTGACACTTAGCACAATCGGCTCAACCTGCCCACGCTCACGCAGTGAACGAGCCAAATCGTTGCTACTCGCCCCCTTAATCGGCTCTTCGCCAGCACTGTACACATCCAGCAAAACAAGCTTATCCACCTGCGATAAGACATTGACAAACTCACTAAAACAGTCCCGTGTACGGCTGTAACGGTGTGGCTGAAACATCATCACCAAACGGCGGTCGGGGTAGCTTTGGCGGGCAGCACGAATGGTCGCTTGCACTTCGGCAGGGTGATGACCGTAATCATCAACGAGCAGGATATTACCCCCGTCATGATTTACGTCCGCTTGCTGTTCAAAGCGTCTGCCCACGCCTGCAAATTTACCCACCGCACGCACAATCGCCTCATCGTCCACGCCTTCATCGGTCGCCAGCGTAATCGCCCCCAAGGCATTTAGCACGTTATGCTCACCGGGGATATTTAAGGTCAAGCGAAGCGGTTCACGGTCTTTACGCAATACGGTAAAATGCGTGCGAGTGCCGTCCACCACCACGTCCACCGCTTGCACGTCATTATGCTCTTTAAAGCCAAAAGTCAGCACAGGGCGAGCAATGTCATCAATCATGCCATATAGCTCATCATCATCGCCACACACCACCGCCAACCCATAAAACGGCATATTGTGCAAAAACTGAATGTAGGCTTGTTTTAGCTTATCAAAACTACCGCCATAAGTGTCCATGTGGTCTTCGTCAATGTTGGTAACAATGCTCGCCATGGGACGCAAACTCAAAAAAGACGCATCGGACTCGTCCGCTTCCGCCACAAGGTAACGGCTACTGCCCAAAGACGCATTTTTGCCAGAGGCGTTCAATTTACCGCCAATCACATAAGTTGGGTCAAGTCCCGCTTCGGTGAGCATCATCGTAAGCAGGCTTGTGGTTGTGGTCTTGCCGTGAGCCCCTGCCACCGCAATGCTGTGGCGGTATCGCATAAGCTCGCCTAGCATATCGGCACGGCGAACCACAGGCAGTCGGGCTTGCAAGGCGGTCTGAATCTCGGGATTGGTTTTGTCAATGGCGGACGACACCACCAGCACATCAGCGTTTTTGATATTGGACGAATCATGCCCGATAAACACCGTAATGCCTAGACTCTCTAAACGCTTGGTAACCACGCTTTCTTTGATGTCCGAGCCTGTAACCGTATAGCCTTGATTGGCAAGCACTTCGGCAATTCCGCACATACCTGCCCCACCGATACCGACAAAATGCACGGTGTTAATCCGTCTCATCTCTGGGATTTCAATGAGTTGTTTGGGCAGGGTTTTAACGTTGGTTGAATTTGGCATAACTTTTTCTCTATTTTAGGTGTTAAATAGGGCTGGCAAATAATTACCATGATTTTTTATTTGGATAACTTCTAATTTAAAATATCCAATTCATTTAAAATTTAACTGTTAATATATAAATAAAATTTCATTTAGTAAATCAAGAAAAATATTTTACCCCATTATTTTCAAATCAAAACCGATACATATAAACCGCATGGTTAATAATATCGCCATTGACGTTTTCATTATTGGCAATAATACCACAAAACTCAAATCCCAATCGCTCGGCGACTTGTCGGCTTGGGGCATTATGTTCGCCTGCCTTAATGTCCACCACATCCATGCCATAGGTATGTTTGGCAATGTCCATAATCGCACGCACAGCAAGGGTCATGATACCACGCCCTTGATATTCTTGGTGTAGCCAATAGCCAATCTCTGCCTTTTTTAGATGATGATAAATGTTATTTAAACTCACCGCTCCAATGATTTTATCATCATAAATAATATGGGTATGAATGGCTTTGTCATCGGCATATTGGTGTAAAGCAAATTTGACAAATTCACGATAGCTATTTTCACTAAAATTATTCGCCCACGGTAGCCATTTGCCCAAATAATCTTTTTGGGTATTAACAATGTCAATCATTTGACTGGCAAATGATGAATGCACCAAGGTTAGGCTTAATGTGTCGTTGATTTTATAATAAAACATTTTAATACCCAATTAGCTAAACTGAACACTTTTTTGATTGGTTATTACTTTGGCAATGGCACTGGCGATTAAACATTCAAACTTATCTCATTATTTTCTTTATCCAGTTTGGCACGGGCTTTTTCAGCCACCAAAAAGGCTTGTTTGATATGCTCTACGCCACCGCCATTTGTCATTGCCATTTCAAGAAATAATTCGATATCTTCATGGCTTTGCATATAATCAACTGGGTCAAATTTTTTTAATTCACTCATTTTCATTATCAATCTCCGATGATAGCAATTTGGCTTTTTTGATGTCATCTTGCTGGCTATCTTTGTCGCCACCACACAACAAAACAACTACCACGTTGTCACGAATAACATAACAAACACGATAGCCCGCCCCGTCATGAAATCTTAATTTACAAATACCGCCACCGACCGAATTGATGTCGCCAAAAAATTCTTCATTTTCAATGCGAAAAAGGCGTTCAGTAATTTGCATTTTTACACGTCTGTTGCGTAATTTGCTTAACGAACGGTCAAATACAGGCGTACTAACAACTTGATAAGGGGTTAATGGGGTATCACTCATGTCTTAACCACACGCTCCACAATATCCGCCACTTGCGTGGTCGTGTCTGTTTTGGCAAAGGATCGGGCGTTATTTGCCATATCTAGACATTGCTGACGGTCAAGACTGCCCAAAATCTGTGCAAGTTTTTCGCCCGACAGCTCATATTGGGGCAACAAAATCCCCGCCCCATGCTCGGTTAGGCTCTTGGCATTGGCGGTTTGGTGGTCGTCCACGGCGTGCGGTAGCGGAATAAAAATCGGAGCAACGCCCACACTGGCAATCTCCGTTACCGTCAAAGCTCCTGCCCGACAAATGATCACGTCCGCCCAACCGTACGCCTGTGCCATGTCATCAATAAACGGCATGACTTCAAACACATGACGGCTTGTGTCAATCCCTGCTTGTGAGTAGGCGACCAACATGGCGTTATGGTTGTCCTTACCGCATTGGTGTCGCACGGTTAGGGGCTTGTCGGACAACTTTAACAGCTCTACCACCGCTTCATTGATGGCTTTTGCCCCAAGCGAACCGCCCACCACCAACACTTTTAGGGGCGATATATCCGCTACGTCATAACGCTCGCTTGGCGGTGTGGCGTTGATAATCGCAGTGCGTACAGGGTTACCCACCGTAACAAGTCTGTCGCCCATGCCACTAAATGCCCCGTCAAAGGCTTGTAGCACTTTTGCCGAATGGGGGGCTAGGGTCTTGTTGCTCATGCCTGCAATGGCGTTTTGCTCGTGAATGATGAGTGGTTTGCCTGATAATTTGCTTGCCAATCCCCCCGGTACGGTAACATACCCACCAAAGCCGATAACCACCTCTATGTTGTTGTTTTTGATGATATTTTTGCTTGCCATAACCGCTTTAAACAGCATAAAGGGGAGCTTAATCATGCGTGCCAATCCCTTACCCCGAAGCCCTTGCATATCAATATGGTGCATGGTGTAGCCGTGTTTGGCGACAAGCTCATTTTCCATACCGTTTGGCGTGCCAAGCCAATGCACCACCGCCCCACGAGTTGTCAGCTCGTCCGCCACCGCCAACGCAGGAAAAACGTGTCCGCCTGTACCTGCCGCCATAATCAATACATTCATCGTTATTCTCTAATTTAAAATTTAACCCCCTATTTTGTAACAAAATGGGGGAAATTACAAGGGAAAAATGAGTGGGTGTAAGTTTTTCTTTTAGCTAAATTTGCCAATCTTACGGCAGTTGTGTAAAATTCTCTACAAATTACATTAGGTTTTCAAAATTCACGTTGCTACAAGCCATCAAAAAATTTTGATAAACTCTACCATTATTCGATATAATAGACCGCTTAACGTCTAAGCCATCCTAGCCCTAAAATTCACTCATGAAAAAAATACTACAAAATCAAAAAATCGCCGAGTTCATCAGTCAAATGCCCATCATCAAACGTCTATTTTTTAGCGTGTTTGGCACGACGGTGCTTGGGTTTTTGTTTTTATCATTATTATCCTATAACACCTTAGACCCTGCATGGTCGCATGTCGGTGGCAGACAGGAGATTACCAATGTTGGCGGTCGCCTTGGGGCTTGGGTTGCTGACATTCTGCATGTGTTTTTTGGTTATGGGTCATGGTGGCTGGTGCTGGTCATGATGTATGAAGTGGCACTTTTATGGTGGCGACAGTCGCAGGTCATGTGGCAGCTTCGGGTGCTTGCGTATGGTTTTTTGTTGGTGTGCCTTAGTGGGCTGTTGGCAGGATGGGGGACAGCAGGCGAGCATGGCACAGGACTTATCAGTGGTGGTGTCATGGGGGCTGGATTATATCAGGCATTGGTGCAGCAGTTTGGCAATGTGGCGACAGCGATATTTTTGCTGATTATAACGGGTGTTGTCACGGTGTTGGCATTTGAAGTGCGTCCATCAGCATTTTTTGACTGGTTTATGGGTTGGCTTGATGGCGATAAAAAAGTCAAACCTGCCGAATCGGTCAAGCCAAATCAAGAAGACACTAAGCTGTTTGAAGTGGTCAAGGATGACGCACCAATCGTGTCATCTGTTCATCACAATAGTGAAGACCTATCAGAGTTTTTGCAGACATCAGGGTTGCGTGATGAGATACTGGCAAATACTCAGCAGGGCAAACAAGACGGAGAGTCACAAGCGGGTCGTGTGGAGATTCATGCTGATGAAGTGGTATTAAAAGTAGATAATTTGACACTGGACGCCAATCAGTTGCATGCTCGGCAGGCAGATGGGATTCATCATGAGAGTGAGAGCAAGCCGTTAGAGTTCATGCATGATGATGAGATGATTGAGATTCTAAATCATGATTCTGATGATATCGTTGAGTTGACACCCAAAACTAAGGTAAAAATTGTCAGTACGAATGATATTGATGAGCAAGTAAATATCAATGATAATCAAACTGTTGATGCAAAGATGGGGATTGAGATAAATGTTGATGATGAGGTGGATTTTGTCTACCAAAACAACCGAACCAATCAAACCACTAACATCAGCCGTGATAATGTCTTTGACGATGAGTGGGTGAAACTGTCAAAGGATTTACTAAATCAAGAAATACAAGAACAGGATTTGCAGATTGATACACAAGAGAGATTAAATGAGAACATGCGAATAAATTCATCAGGTAAAGCTGATGTTAAAAACGATGTGACAACAGATGGAATGACAGGGATATTGGACGAAGAGCTGACCCAGCCACCTTTACATCCCGATAATTTTATCCCAAAAAAACCCTTGCCCGTAGAAGATACACCCAAGCAGGCACATTTTAAAGATGTAGGGGCGGATGCACCAAACCCACAGCGGTCACGAGCGATGGACACGCTCACCCATCGCATGAGCCTATCGCCTATTCCTGAGCTGTCTATCCTGGATAAGCCTGATGCCAACAAACAGCCGAGCTACACCGAGCGAGAGATAGAAAAGTTATCTGAACTGTTAGAGATTAAGCTAAAAGAGTTTAACATCAAAGCAAGTGTGGTTAGTGCCATGGTCGGGCCTGTGGTTACTCGCTTTGAGGTGGAGCTGGCGGCAGGGATTAAAGCAAGCCGAGTGACGGGAGCGGCACAGGATTTGGCACGGTCGCTTTCTATGGCAAGCCTACGTGTGGTCGAAGTCATACCAGGCAAGCCTTATATCGGCATTGAAGTGCCTAACAAAAAGCGAGAGATGGTGCGACTCATCGAACTGCTGGATACGCCTAATTATAAAAATCCTGATAAGCAAATCGGTGTCGCCATCGGTAAAGACATCGGCGGCAAGGTGGTCATCGCTGACCTTGCCAAAGCCCCGCATATGCTGGTGGCGGGCACGACAGGCTCAGGTAAGTCAGTTTTTGTGAACTCCATCTTGCTCTCCATGCTCTTTAAATACACCCCTGATGAGCTCAAACTGGTGCTGATTGACCCTAAACAGCTAGAACTTGCCAACTATGGCGACATACCACACCTGCTCACGCCTGTGATTACGGACATGACTGAGGCGACCGCTGCTCTGACATGGTGCGTGAGTGAGATGGAGCGACGCTATCAGCTCATGAGCTTACTGCGTGTGCGTAAAATCTCAGAATTTAACAAAAAAGTGCTACAAGCTGAGACGTCAGGCGAGCCGATATTTGACCCACTGTGGCGAGCGGACGAAAATGTCAGCATCAAGACCGCCCCCAAGCTCAAGCCTTTACCACTCATCGTTATCGTGGCGGATGAATTTGCGGATATGATTATGCAGTTAGGTAAAACTGCCGAAGAGCCGATTGTCCGCCTTGCCCAAAAGGCTCGTGCCGCTGGCATTCATCTGGTGCTTGCCACTCAGCGTCCAACGGTGAATGTCGTCACAGGTCTGATTAAGGCAAATATCCCCTCTCGTGTCGCCCTACGAGTGAACTCAAAGGTGGACAGTCGTACTATCATCGAAGAGGGTGGGGCGGAGAGTATGCTTGGTAACGGTGACATGATGTTCATCGGGCCGGGCGAGAACACCCCACGCCGTGTGCATGGGGCGTATGTGGATGATGATGAGGTTAACCGTGTCTGCGATGCGTGGCGTGAGCGTGGTAGTCCTGATTATATTGACCTGTCAAATAGTTACACTTTTGAAGGCGAAGGGTCAGGGGATGGGCTGGGTAAGGGCGGTGATGATGAATATTATCATCAGGCGGTGACCTTTGTCATGGAAAGTCGTAAAGTCTCCATATCCAGCATTCAGCGTAAACTGGGCATTGGTTATAACCGTGCCGCTCGTATCGTGGATATGATGGAAGAGGCGGGATTGGTCAGTCCGATGGATAATGCTGGTAAACGGCAGATTTTGATGTGATAAGATGACAATCTACCTTGATTGTAAAAAAGAGCCTAAACATAGGCTCTTTTAATAGCACTTATGGCAGTTCTCGCCTATCGCAAAGCACAAGGCAGCTAACAACCCCATTCCAGAAATGATGAGAGACAACCCAATAAGAGCTATCACAACATCGGCACAATGGAAATTTTGGTATTATATACCCTACTCTCAATTTAAAATCACCTCAAACCTAAGTGGTGGATTGCTAAGTTGTTTGTTAATCTGCACACAAAGACTGTAAGCCAAGGGCTTTCTAATCACACGATTAGACAGGTGCCATAAATCTCTTGCTTTGGTGGTTTTAAGTTAAGAGTGGGGTTATTCGATGTCATCAAACCATATCCACCACAACCAAAATATGCTACAATAATAACCCAAGCTGCAAGACAAACCACCGTTATTTACAGGATAGGCAAAATACTGCAAATGAACATCAAAAACACAGGGTTGCTCCCTTACCCCTGATCAAAGGACAGAGTATTATAGACAGACGGGAATATCTGTTTGTTGCGATACTGCCTGATAAAACAGGATTTACTGACAGCGAACACCGCAAGCAAGAGCTAAACCGTTTTGTCAATTTCTATAGCACCATTAAGCCACATTCATCTTTAGCCAAGAAAGATGACATTGCAGGAAAAACTTTGACCTTTACTTCTTGTGGGTGGTTAGAGTTTTATTTTAAACAAAATGTAAATAACGGGTGAAGTTTTTACATATCACCAATTTAGCTGACGATTTTTTATGGCAATCACACACCCCCAATTTGACCCTGTTGCCCTTGATTTGGGCTTTCTCCAAGTGCATTGGTATGGACTCATGTACTTGCTTGCCTTTTTGTCCGCCTACATATTGGCGACTTATCGTGGCAAAAAACGGGGCGATTTTACAGGCGAGATGGTCTCAGATTTGATATTTTTTGGGGCGATGGGCGTGATTTTGGGTGGTAGGATTGGCTATGTGATTTTGTACAATTTTGGCGAGTTTTTGGCAAACCCTGCTTATCTGTTTAAGGTATGGGAAGGGGGCATGAGCTTTCATGGTGGATTTATCGGTGTGGTCGTTGCCATGTTCTTTTTTGGACGTAAATACAAAAAACACGCCTTTACCGTGCTGGATTTTATCGCCCCTTGCGTGCCGTTAGGCTTGCTGTTTGGGCGGATTGGTAACTTTATTAACGGCGAGCTGTGGGGGCGGGTGTCACATGGTGATTATGCTCATCTCATGTACTTTCCCCAAGCGGTTCACGCTGACCATGAACTTATCAATGCTGACCCGAGTTTACATGAGATTGCCGTGCAAATGGGCGAATACTACCTACTGCCCCGCCATCCAAGCCAGCTTTATCAGGCATTCACCGAAGGCGTGCTACTGTTTATCCTCTTATGGTGGTTTAGTAGCAAGCCACGCCCACGCTATGCCGTGTCTGCTCTGTTTTTGCTGGGTTATGGGTGTAGCCGTTTTACCACAGAGTTTTTCCGTCAGCCTGATGTTGGCTATACGCTCATTTTTGGGTGGATGAGCAAGGGGCAACTATATAGCCTACCGATGATTATCGCTGGGGTAATTTTGTTGGTATTGGCTTATAAAAATAAGGTCTATGATTGGCAAAAGGCATGACGGATTTTAAGTTTAAAAACATGGAATTAACCTTCCCCATTTCGGTATTTATTTCTTTTAAAAATTACATCAAAGTTTTAAATATTTATTTTTGGATATTTGTTATCAGTCTTACCATAACAATATTAACCCAACTTAAATATAATTTTTATGCTTTGTGTACCTTTATTTTCTTGTTAATATTTTATGGTTTTTTTATATTTTTATTTCAAAAACCCAAACTTCTATTATATCCTGATAAAGTAGTTTTGGTTAATCACGGATTAGGCGAACCCAAAACACTTGCTTGGCAAGACTGTGTTTTTGATACAGACCATCGCATAGACGGTATGAATGATATGGATACCATCATTCTTTATTTATTATCCCAAAATAATAAAGGCAAAAAATATCGCTTTTGCGTGTTAAATTTAAATGCCATTCGTTTTAATGATAAACAATTTTCTATGGATGAGCATTTAGAAATTTTTAAAGCAATTAAGAATGGCAAGTTTAAAAATGGCGAATTTAAATAAAAACAGTCAAATGCAAAGTTTTGTCTTTAAAGATAAGACATTTGATTTTCCGATTGAAGTTTATCCTTATTTTTTGGATAAAGTTTCAATGAAAGCCTTTATTGTGATAATGATACTCACGGCTTTGGCAATGATATTTATCAGCATAATTACCGAAAATACTTTTGGGATTTGGTTGTTTGCCTTTGTGTCGGTTGCTCTTTTAATAATCTCTTATGCCCACAAAAAACCCAGATTTATCATTGAAAAAGATAAATTAATTTTGGTAGAACACGGCTTTATCAAACCCAAAGAATTGTATTGGAAAGACTGTATTTTATACCCCACTTTTAATAAAAGCAACGCCACAGGTCAAGAAATTCCTTTATTACATTTTTTATATAAAAATAACAATGGCGAAATGGAGCGGTTTAGTTGGCTGGGTTTAAAACAAATCCGCTTTAATGAACATCATTTTGATAAAGACGATACTTTAAAATTTTTTGAAAACATCAAATCATTAAGTGAAAAACAATGAAACAATATCTAGAACTCCTATCCCATATCCTAAACAATGGCGATGATAAAGGCGACCGTACAGGCACAGGCACTCGTAGCGTATTTGGCCATCAAATGCGGTTTAATTTGGCGGACGGTTTTCCCCTACTCACCACCAAAAAAGTCCATATGAAGTCCATTATTTATGAGCTTTTGTGGTTTATAAAAGGCGATACCGATGTTAAATACCTGCAAGACAATGGCGTAACCATTTGGGACGAATGGGCTACAGCAGAGCAAACCGCCCGTTTTGGACGAAAGGCAGGCGATTTGGGGGCGGTCTACGGTCATCAATGGCGTAATTTTGGGGCAAGCAAAAACGACAATGGCGACTATAATACAGACGGCTTTGACCAATTGTCTTGGCTAATTAACGAAATCAAAACCAACCCCAATTCTCGCCGTTTGATTATTTCAGGTTGGAATCCGATTGAAGCAGGGCAAGTTGCCTTACCGCCTTGTCATACTTTATTTCAATTTTTTGTGGTGAATAATAAACTCTCTTGCCAACTGTATCAACGCTCGGCAGATGTATTTTTGGGCGTGCCGTTTAATATTGCAAGCTATGCCCTTTTGACACATATGATTGCCCAAGTGTGTGATTTAGAGGTGGGCGAATTTATATGGACGGGGGGCGATACGCATTTGTATCATAATCATTTTGAACAAGCTAAATTGCAACTGACCCGTGAACCTTTACCACTTTGTGGGTTACAATTAAATCCTGATGTTAAAGATTTATTTGAATTTGACTTTGATGATATTAAGATTGTGAATTATCAATCGCACGAGAGAATAAAGGCAGATGTGGCGGTGTAAAAAATAAGGAGCTGTTATGACAAAAATCGTCCATGTGGTCGCCAAAGACCGTCAAAACTGTATCGGCAAGGATAATAATTTGGCTTGGCATATTCCTGCTGATTTAAAGCATTTTAAAGAAATTACCACAGGGGGCGTGATTGTCATGGGGCGAAAAACCTTCCAGTCGCTCGGTCGCCCCCTGCCCAATCGCACGCACCACGTCATCACAAAAGATACGACATGGACGGCGGACGGTGTGGCGGTCGCTCATGACTTGCCAACCGCTATCGACAACGCTAAGACGGACGCAGTGCGACTGGGCAAGGATAGGATTTTTATCATTGGTGGGGGCGAGATTTACCGCCAAAGCCTAAGTATGGCGGACATTTTGGAAATCACCGAAGTGGATTTGGACGTGCAAGGTGACACGCATTATCCTACCGTTACGGACGATTTTTGTGAAGTGTGGCGGTCAGATAGGCAGACAGACGATAAGAGCGGAATTGGGTTTGAGTTTGTGCGGTATGAAAAATCGGCATGGTTATTGCGTGATTATTGATGGTTTTTATTTTTCCATTTTAACAAGGTATTTTGGTAGTAGTCTGAAAAGTATGCCAAACTAGGTTTTCCGTTCGCCCTAAGCCTGCCTGCGGGTAGGAAAACCGTTAGGCTTCCCAACCTCGCCACGAACGGTTTTCTTTGTAGCATACTTTTTGAACCAGAGCCGGTATTTTTATGAAACATCTTAGCCTACTTGTCCTACTGGCATTCGCCCTAACTGGCTGTAACGCCATGACCGCCACTGCCGACAAAGCGATGAACAAACAAAGCTCATTTTCCCAAGAGCCCAGCACTCGCTATCCAACCGTTGATGAACAAAAAGACAGCGAGCAAGCCGAGTTCGGTCAGCAGACATTTGAATAATACCAAAAATCCCCAATCATGGGGATTTTTTATGCCATACTAGGACGTGCCTGCCTTTTGTATTTGCAATGAAAAATGCCCGTTTAAAAAAGCAGGGGAATCGCCCGTTTTTCAAGGAAAAAGTAAGGTTTGATAATCATTCTATCAAACAAGCTTTTATTATGAAAAACAATCCGACCACTTAACTGGGTAAATTTTTAAGAATTTTAACCTAATTTTTAAATTAAGTGGTCGGATAGCCATTTTTCATGCAAAAACATTGTTTTATTTCTAAAACAATTCCATGTTTTAAATTGTGTTATGAAGGTTAGGCACGCCCTAGAACTTAACGGTGGCACTTAGGCTAAAATTACGCCCCATTTGTGGCACAAAGGGCAAAAATGAGTTATGGATATACACTTTTTCATCAAGCACGTTATTGGCTCGTAGGGATAAGGTATAGTCTAGGTTGCCCCAGTGGTTATGATAGTCCAAGCCGAGATTGAGCATATCATAGCTGGCGGTCGCACTTTCTAGCTTAGATATGCGATTTTGCCCAAAGACGTGCGTATATTCTGCATCTGCCGACCAGTTGGCTGACAAATCCCCTTGCCAACGCAACCCCAAACGGGCAGGTGGCAATCTGGGTGTTGGCATGTTTGGTTGGGCAATGATTGGCTCATAGCTATAATTAAAATCATCGGTAAAATAATTATAATTACATCTTTGCATATTCTCTTCTGTATCTTCAGGTTTTGTCGTGGTGTAAGCTCCATCACAATAATAAGCCTTGGCGTAAGCATTAGGCAAATCTTTTAACTTGCCACGCACCAAATCGCCAAACAAACTAATGGCATGGCTGTCCATGTGATAAGTTACCATCCCCTCTAATCCATAAAAATCTGCTTTGGCTTGATTATGTCGTCTCATGAACAGATTGCCTTCACGGTAGATGTTTTCGTTATAAATGTAATTTTTAAAACGGCTGTGATAGGCATTGACCGCATAACTCCATTTGTCGCCAAAAAAAGAAATGCCCAAATCTAAGTTATCAGATTTCTCTTTATCCAGTCCGATATTACCAAATTCAAATGAATGCGTCGCCAGATGTTTGCCATGATAATAAAGCTCCATGGGTGTAGGCAGGCGTTCATTATGTGAATAAGTGGCAGACAGGCGGTAATCGGGTTTAAAATCCCACGTGGTACCAATACTGTATGAAGTGGCTTTTTCTTTATAAGTCGTTAAATCTGGCTCTTCATAATTTGGCGCAGGCAAGCATCCACTGCTAAATCCCCAGTCCCAACATTTTGGTTTTGGACGATAGCGGTCTAATTTGTCTTCCCTATAATCAATCGGAATGCTTTGTTTTTCAAAACGCGTCCCAAATTCCAATGCCCATTTGTCATTAGCCTGCCATCTCTCCAACCCAAAAATACTGACTTGCTTATTGGTATTGGCAATGAGTGGGTATCTTTGTCCTTCTTCTCTTTCATGGGGCAGATGAGCAAAACTCTCTTGCTTTTGCCACTGCACGCCCCACAGTCCCGATACATCTTTGACAGGTGTGTGATGAAATTCGACTCGGACATTTTTGCCTTGATTGCCAAAATAACCTGGCTTGTTATTAATGGTTTGTAGTCTGCCTGTGTATTTATCGAGTCTCTCAACTTCATGGTCATTTTCTTCGTGATAATAGTCTGATGATGTAAAAGACAGTGCGATTTTATCTAACCCCTTAAATGGCTTCTCCCACTGCGCCCTAACATCGATACGCTCAGACTCCATGTCAATCCAAGGCCCAGGGTGCGTGTGATCGTGTTCATAGCCCAAAGGGTGCTCATGACTCTGTCCTGGGTCATGAGCATGATCCGTACCGCAGTGAAAATGGGCAGATGAACTAAAATCCATATTCTGTATTAGATGGGGATAGGCTTTTAGATAATAGCGCGAGATGCTAGCTTCTGGAGTGAGTACATGTGCAATGCAGTTATCATAGGCGTGATTATGCCCTGGTATGCCATACTTATCCTGACGGCGACTGTATGACACGCCAATATGCCCCTTATCGCCGATATAGGATACGCCCACCGTACCAACGGTGGATTTATTATGGCTGTCAGGCAAATAGTCTAGCATGACATCAGACTGAAATTCTGGGACATCATAATCATCGGCACGGCGGGTCAACCCTTCGACTCGCACCGCCACGTTTTGCCCCACGCCCATATTAAGACTGGCAGTGGCAACTTTCTCGTTACTGCCTGTGTTATAGCGTAACAACATCTCGCCTTCGATGTTCTCCTTGGTGTTACCCTGTGGCATACGGCTAGGAATCCGCTCGTCAACGACATTCACCACGCCTGCCTGCGATGCTGTGCCATACAGTAGCGTACCCGCCCCACGCACCAGCTCCACACGGCTCGCCAGCAATGTATCGGCGGCGACCACATGGTCAGGTGATAGGGCAGACATATCAATGACGTCCGTGCCATTTTGTAGAATCTTCACTCGCACCCCGTCCTGTCCACGAATGATGGGCTTACTCGCCCCACCGCCAAAGGGATTAGAGTGAATACCCAGCTCGCCTGCCAAGGCATTACCCAGCGTTGCCGAGCGGTGTTTGAGTTTATCACGTCCCACCGTCATCTGCGTGCCGATGGACGGGTGGTCAATATAAATGGTCTCATCAGCAAGCACCACCGTCAGCTCATCGCTTTGGGTCTCATCAGCATAAGCAAGCTGAGCACTAAGGGCGACCGCCACCGCAAGGCATAAAGGGGTTTTGCTTGGGCGTTTGGGTATTTGATGATTGATCAAATGACGACTGGATTGTTTTAACACAATCTTACTCCTGTTTACATTACAATTAAAATTGAAACATTATAACATAACTATGATAAATTGAAATATTATAACATTTAAAAATAGCCGTCATTTAACAAAAAAGAGTGTCCATGATAGACACTCTTTTTATTCTATAAAATAAAATGGCTTTTACACGCTACTGCGGTGCATGGCTCTCATTGCTCTCATTCTGGGTTGGGCTTTGAGTTTGGCTGTCGCTTTGGGCTTGGGCTTGATTTTGACTTTGCTCAGCTTGTCTTTGGTCAATCTCCGCCATACTCGTGGCAGGGATAAATTGCCCGTTATTGACGTCCGTTCCCCGTTCGGCGTGTTCGGCTTTTAGCGATTTGGCAACTTCGGGGGGCATGTAGTTTTCATCATGCTTGGCAAGCACTTCACTGGCGACAAACGTCCCACCCTGCAACTCGCCTGTTGCCACTACCCCTGAATTTTCGGCAAACAAATCAGGCAATACACCCCGATACGTCATTGGTACAACCGCTTTATAATCGGTGATTTGAAATTGGATATTTAACGGGTCATTGGGATCTCGCTTAACCGAGCCTGCCACCACCATGCCCCCTGCACGGATACGCTTATTCTCAGGGGCTTTACCAGCAGTAATGGCGGTCGGGTCAAAATAATAATCTGTCTGCTGACGAATGGCGTACAAAATGAGTCCCACCGCCACCGCCACACCCACCAGCATGGCGATGACCCACATGAGTTTTTTTTGGCGTGCATTATTCATAACTTAACCCTTTGCCAGTGCTTGGCGTTGTTTGTTGGTGAGTTTTTTGGTCTGGGTGGACAGTTTGGCAATGGTCTTGGTGCGTTCGCTTTTGGCATACCAAATCATAAGCAGTATCGCCCCAAACACTAAGGCATAACACATCCACACATAAACCCCATGACCATTCATGTGGATAAAGTCTGCTAAATTTTGAAAATACGGTGTCATTGCTTGCCCCTTATTGAGCTGGCTATTTTTTGGCATTTAGGTAGTTGGCTACCCATGCTTTGTTGTGTTCACGTTGTAAAATCAAGGAATTGGTGCGATAAATGGCAAGAGCTGCCACCATAAAATACATACCGAGCATCATGATAAGCAGTGGCACCCACATACTGGCGGACATTTTTGGGGCGTTGGTTGCGGTAAACGTCGCCCCTTGATGTAGGGTATTCCACCATTCTACCGAGTATTTGATAATCGGCAGATTGACCGCCCCAACAATGGATAAAATCGCCGCCGCCTTGCCCCGATTTTGGCTGTGCTCAAAAGCACTAAACAGTGCCATGACCCCTGCATACAAAAACGCCAAAATCAGCATTGATGTCAAACGTGCGTCCCACACCCAGTACGTCCCCCATGTCGGTTTCGCCCAAATCGAGCCTGTCAAGAGACTTAGCACACAGCAGATAAAGCCAATCGGGGCGATCGCTTGGGCGACAATATTGGCGGTTTTGATTTTCCACACCAAAAAAATGACCCCAAGCACGCTCATGGCAAAATAAATACTCATGGCAAGGCTGGCGGTTGGCACATGGATAAAAATAATACGGTAACTGTTGCCCTGCAAATAATCAGGCGGAGCGAACATGAGTCCCCATACCGTGCCAATGCTCATGAATACAAAGGCAATGAGGGCAAGCCACTTGACCCACGGCGAGAAAATCTTAAAAAATCGCTCTGTGCCAACGGTCGTCAAAAAACCCTGCCAAAGACGATTAAAAAATCCTGAATTTTTGGCGGCTGGGGGACTGGCTTTTTGGGCGTTTGGCATGGCTCACCGTAACAATGTCAATGGCAGTAAAGGTAATGATTAAAATTGAGAATAGGACAATAAATGGCTAATTATAGCATATTTTTGGCGATTGTCAGTAATTGATAAACCACCAACAATGACCGACTTGGTAAAAAATCTGTCAAATTCGCTCATTTATAAAACAAATTTTTCTCATTTTGCCCTTTTTGCCTAATTATTTTGAAAAAATTAAAAATTTTTGCCGATTTTGGTAAAAATGATTTGCCTTTTTTATCAGATTTGTTCAAAATATACGATTAACTTTTGATTTTAAAAAATAACCGAGAAATTCATGACTGACCGCCCCATTGCCCTTGATTTACAAGACATTCACAAAAATTATGGCTCGCTTGAAGTCTTAAAAGGCGTCTCTTTGACCGCTTATGACGGCGATGTCATCAGTATCTTAGGGTCATCAGGTTCGGGAAAATCTACCCTGCTTCGCTGTATCAATTTATTAGAAAAGCCCAGTGCTGGCAAGATTTTTGTGGGCAATGAAGAACTACAACTCACCCCCAAAAAAGGCGAGCTTACCGCCAAAAACCCCAAACAACTTGAAAAACTTCGCTCTGAGATTGGCTTTGTGTTTCAATCATTTAACCTATGGCCACACAAGACCATTTTGGAGAATATCACCGAAGCCCCCATTCATGTGCTGGGCGTGAGCAAGGCAGACGCCATTGCCGAAGGTGAACGCCTGCTTGCCAAAGTGGGACTACTGGACAAAAAAGACGCCTACCCTGACAACCTATCAGGCGGTCAGCGTCAGCGTGTGGCAATCGCCCGTTCGCTTGCCATGAAACCCAAAGTTCTGCTGTTTGATGAACCCACGTCCGCCCTAGACCCAGAGCTTGTTAATGAAGTGCTGGCGGTCATGCGTGAACTTGCCAGCGAAGGGCGTACCATGCTTATCGTTACCCATGAAATGCGATTTGCCAAAGAAGTCTCAACCAAAGTCGTCTTTTTACATCAAGGACGAATCGAAGAGATGGGTACGCCAACCGAAGTATTTGAAAATCCCAAATCCGAGCGTGTCAAAGAATTTATGGCGTCTCATCAATAAAGTAAGCACCCAACCCTTTTACCGACTTTTTATCAACCCCGAACATAAGGATTGTTATGAACGCATTTGCCAAATTCTCCCTAAGCCTACTCACAGCCAGCACCCTAGTTGCCTGTGGGGGTGACAAGCCTGCCGATGTACCAAAGGCAGACGCCACCGCCCCACAAGCAGGCGAAGGCAAAAGTCTGATCATCGCCACAGAAGCCAACTACCCACCCTTTAATAACATGACTGCCGATGGTAAAATTATCGGTTTTGATGTGGATGTCATCAATGCCGTCTGTGCCGAGATTAAAGCAAACTGCGACATCGTGGCACAGGACTGGGACGGCTTATTACCCGGTCTTTTGACCAACAAATACGATGCGGTCATCGCAGGTATGTCCATCACGCCCGAACGCCAAGCACAGGTTGATTTCTCTGAGCCGTATTTTAGTAATACCATCGTGTGGCTCTCCAAAACGGACGGCTCATTTGACCCAAGTAACATCAAAAATCTGGTGCTAGGCAGTCAGCGTTCTACCACAGGCGCGGACTACATCACCCAAAAATATGATGGCAAAGACGGCAACCGTGTTCAGCTTTATGACACCTACACCAACTCTTATCTTGACCTAAAAGCAGGGCGAAATCATGCGGTCATGGCAGAGAAAGTCTCGGCAATGGACTGGCTAAAACAAGGCAATGACGGCTTTGGACTGGTCGGAGATGAGATTGACAACAACGACAATCTAGGCATTGCCGTGCGTAAAGGCGACGCTCTAAAAGCGGACTTTGATAAAGCACTCGCCACCCTAAAAGCCAATGGCAGACTTGCCGAGCTAGAAAAACAGCACTTTGGCGATACTGCCAAGCCAACACCAAGCGAGACTGCCGAGCCATCAGTGGTTGAACCTGCTGACACTGTCAAAGCAGAAGAGTCTGCTACTGCCGAGCCTGCAAAAAGCGAATAATTTAAAACCACCACCAACCAAAAGGTTTTATCATGAAAATCAAATACTTAGCCATCGCCTTAACCGCCCTTGCCCTAACTGCCTGCGGGGGTGACAAACCTGCCGATACCACCGCAAACACCGCCACTACTGGCACCAATGACGGCAAAAAAGTACTGATTGCGACCGAATCGAGCTTTAAGCCATTTAGCTATTTGGACAATACAGGCAATCTGATCGGTTTTGAGATTGACCTTGCCAATGCCCTATGCACCGAGATGAAAGCCGACTGCGACATCGTAGCACAGGACTGGGACAGTCTCATTCCAAGCCTACAAGCCAATAAATCGGATGCCATCATGGCAGGTATGTCTATCACGCCAGAACGCCTAGAAGTGTTGGATTTCTCTGATGCCTACTTTGATAACACGCTTATCCTAGTTGGCAAAAAAGGCGACAACATCACCATTAACGACCTAGCGGGCAAAACCGTGGGCGTACAGCAAGCCACCGTCTCGGGCGAATATCTTGCCAAACATCAGCCTAACGCTACCGTCAAGGCTTATGACAAGCAGGACAACGTCCATCTTGACCTAAGTGCAGGGCGTATTGATTATATGCTTGCCGACTTCGTGCCAGCGTCTGATTGGCTAAAAACCGATGCAGGGGCAAACTTTGAGATTAAGGGCGAGCCGATTGATATTAATGATAAAGTAGGTATTGCCGTGCGTAAAGATGATGCCCTAAAAGGCGAGTTTAACACCGCTTTGGCAAATCTAAAAGCCAGTGGCAAATATGACGAGCTTGTGGCAAAATACTTTGCAATCACTGGGTCTGCCAGTATTCCTGACAACGTTCCCACTCCTGCTGACACGCCTGCCCCTGCTGGCGATACCGAGCCTGTGAGCGAGCCTGCGGACGCAAACGCAAGCGAGACTGCCGAGCCTACCAAGAAATAATCAACACACAACGCATAGGGTAAGCCCTGTGCGTTTTTGTTTTATCAATCAACTTACTTGACTGACATTTATTAAGGACAATTAATGAAACATACTGCCTTAGTCGCACTTATTGGCACCTTACTGCTGACCGCCTGTGGGGGCGGTAAACCCGCCGATAATACCACCACAACAAGCACCAATAACACCACCCAAACCCTGCGCATTGCCACCGAAGGGGCGTACGCACCCTTTAACTACACCAACAATGACAGCTCTCTAGCAGGATTCGATGTGGACATTGCCAATGCCCTATGTGCCAAAATGGCAGTCACCTGTGAGATTGATGCCCAAGATTGGGACGGTATCATTCCTGCCCTAAAAACGGGTAAATTTGACGCCATCGTCTCTGCCATGTCTATCACTCCCGAACGCTTCGAACAGGTGAGTTTTAGCGAGCCATATTTTGTCAATACTTTGGTTTTTGTTGCCAAAAATGGCAGTACCTTTGACCCTGCCAATCCTGACCACATCAAATCCGCCAAAATCTCCGCCCAAGGCTCCACCATTTCTAGCCAATGGCTCACCCAAACCTATCCTGATGTCAAGCCAATTCTACATAGCACACTAGACAATGCCTTTTTAGACTTAGGGGCGAGCCGCTCGGACGTGATCATCAGCGACAAAATGCCTGCGATGACATGGCTAGGGAGTGAGCTTGGTAAGGATTTTGCGGTAAAAGGCGATGAGATTGACATTAATGACAACTTTGCCATCGCTGTTGATAAGGGTAATGATGAACTGCTTGCCAAATTCAACCAAGCCCTAGCCGACATCAAAGCAGACGGCACTTATGATAAAATCGTCATTGAGCATTTTGGCGAGAGTATGGTTAGTAAATAGCTATTCTTTTTGAGTTATTTTAAAAACTTAACACAAATTTACAAAAATTTGGTAAAATAAGCGTTTTACTCTATTTTACCCCTTTGATAAGGTTACCTCTTAACAAAGTGATACAGCCAAAATAGACAAGCAAGCCTTGTCTATTTTTATTGAACAGCCATCAACACAATAACCACAAAGACCGCCACACCATGTTAGAACTCCACGGATACACCGATTTACTTTGGCAAGGCACGATTTTGACCGTCAAATTAGGCGTAACGAGCCTGATTTTCGGCTTGATTTTCGGGCTATTGGGGGCGACTGCCAAGCTCTCTAATATTTGGCTGTTTAAAAGCCTTGCCAACATCTACACAACGGTGGTGCGTGGCATTCCTGAACTCTTGGTAGTCTTTGCCATCTATTTTGGGGGCGATATTCTTGTATCGTTTATTGCCAAAGAAGTCTTTGGTTATAGCGGACGGATTGATATTGGCAGTTTTTGGCCAGGTGTGGTCGCCCTATCGGTCATGTTTGGGGCATATGCCACCGAAGTGTTTCGCATGGCAATCCAAGAAATTCCCAAAGGACAGTGGGAAGCCTCCCAATCACTGGGCATGCGACCTGCTCAGACCTTTTTTCGCATTATCCTGCCACAGATGTGGGTGATTGCCCTGCCTGGTTTGGGCAATTTGTTTTTGGTGCTATTAAAAGACACCGCCCTTGTCTCGCTCATCGGGCTTAAAGATTTGATTTATTATTCATCTCGTGCCGCCCAGTCCACCCAAGAACCTTTTACCTTTTATCTTGTGGCAGCTCTTATTTATCTATGCCTGACAGCGGTCGTCACTGCCTGTATCAGCTTTGGAGAATGGCGAGCCAATCCTGCCAAACGTTACGCCCAAAAATTACTTAGACAAAAACATACGGGGGCAAACGCATGAGCTGGAACTGGCAAGCGATTATCACGCATTTTCCCGAACTTCTAAAAGCCTCCATTACCACCTTGGAGCTTGTGGCATTATCTAGCATTACCGGGCTGATTTTTGGGGTGGTTTTGGCACTGCTTAGACTCTCCAAAAATCCTTTGGTGCAGGTTTTTCCTTTTTTATACATTTTCTTTTTTCGTGGCACGCCCTTATTGGTGCAGATTTTTCTGATTTATTATGGCCTTGGGCAGTTTAAAGCCATTCAAGAGAGCGTACTGTGGAAGCCTGTGCTTAGTCAAGCCTACTGGTGTGCCATCATCGCCTTTACGCTAAACACCGCCGCTTATGTCGCTGAGATTGTGCGTGGGGCGATACAGGCAGTTCCTCGTGGCGAGCTTGAAGCGGCGGATGCTTTGGGCATGTCGCCTGTGCAGAAATTTACCCGCATTACCCTGCCCCGTGCCTTTGGGATCATGATACCTGCATACAGCAACGAAGTGATTTTTATGCTCAAAGGCTCGGCACTGGCAAGCACCATCACGGTCATGGACTTGATGTACGCCTCCAAAGTCATCATCGCCAAGACATACCTGACCTTAGAGATTTATTTTGCTGCAGGTATCATCTATCTGCTTATCTCATGGTTGATATTGGCACTGTTTCGCTTATTTGACCGCTCATTTAATAAGCACAAAAGATATAATCCTGTTCAAAAATAACAAAAACGGCAACTTGGTTTGCCGTTTTTGTTTGTTACAAATACATCTTTAACCCCCCAAAAAAATCTCTTGATATTTTGGAAAATACATCCACCGAACCCCAAAAAAATACCACAAATCCACATAAAATAAAGCGGGCCCACCTTCTGTATTTGCAATGAAAATCACGAAAAATCGCCCGTTTTTCAAGGAAAAAGTGAAGCTTGATGGTTATTCTATCAAACAAGCTTTTAAATTCGAGCCACAATCCGAACCATTCAACTGGGTAAATTTTAAGAATTTTAACTTAATTTTTTTAAATTTAAGCGGTTGGATAGCCATTTTTCATGCAAAATTGATTGCAATTTTAAGTTTTCACTTCGCTCTTAGGTTAAGACGTTAACTTATTGATTATCTGATAATTATTTTTTGGATTGTAGGGGTGAATTGCAATTTTCCCTTGATAAATCAATTACTTGTATGGATTTGAGAATGGGGTAGTTTTCATCTTATTTTATAAGAATATTATCAATGGTAGGCATGCCCTAGTATTTTAGCAGGTTTTGGGCGGATTGAAAAATAGATAATGGGTGGGTATAATGGCACAAATTTCCCATTATCAACCTACCAAATCGCCATGTCCGAATTTAACAAAACCAAAGGGCTAAAACGCATCATCAATACGCTGTCGTATTCCAAAGACGGCTTTAAGGTGGCCATCAAAGAGCCTGCGATTTTTCAGCTTATCCTGCTCCATATGCCTTTGATAATCCTTACGTTGTGGCTCGATATGGCGTTGGCGGTCAAGATGATGCTTGTGGCAGGGTCGTTTTTGTCGCTCATTGTGGAATTTTTTAATACCGCCCTAGAAGCTGCCGTTGACCACACATCTATGGAGCATCACCCCCTTGCCAAAATCGCCAAAGATGTCGGCTCGTCCGCTCAGTCGCTGGCACTTATTTTGGTGGCGGTGCTGTGGGGTATGGCGATGTTTGGATAAAAACAAAAAGAGCAAAAATTTGCTCTTTTATCATAATTAATCATCAATCAACCCATCAGCCATCAGACTTTTTGACAAAAACCAACATCAGCCAGCCGATGATGAGTAGCGTTCCGCCCATTGGGGTTATCGCCCCAAGCCATCTAGGCATCCCCAGTGCCATCAAGTAGAGCGTGCCACTAAAAATGGCAATGCCTATTTGTAAGGTCATGGCAACCCTATGAATGCGATAGGCAGATACCGCCCCTAATACGCCCAACGCCAATATCCCCAAGCCATGCACGAACAGATAGAGCGTGGCAGTCTGCCAAATATCAAGCTCATAAGGCGTGGCGATTTTCTTTAAGCCATGAGCCCCAAACGCCCCAAGTGCCACCGCTGTCGCAAGATTCACGCCTGCTACTTTTATCCAGTTTATCATCTGTTCATCTGTTCGTTCTAATCAAAGAGCATGTTATCAATGGTCATTGCTTCACGGATTTTATCCATGGCATTTTTCTCAATCTGACGCACCCGCTCGGCTGAGATGTTATAAACCGCCGCTAAGTCATGCAAGGTGGATTTTTGGTCGGCAAGCCAACGCTGAGTGATGATGTCTCGAGAACGCTCATCCAAGCCATCCATCGCTTCTTTTAGGGCGGTGGTCGTATTCTCTTCCCAGTCAGCATCTTCGACCATCTCGGCAGGATTGACCCCATCTTCTAAAAAAAGCTGGGGAGCATAACGCCCATCTTCATCGTCAGAGTCTTGTAACTCAAAGGACGCATCATAACTGGTCAAGCGTGATTCCATTTCTAGGACTTGCTTGACCGTGACGTTTAGGTCTTTGGCGATGGCTTCGGCTTCTTCTAAGGTAAGCTGATTGCTTGATTTTTTAAGGCTACGCAAATTAAAAAACAGCTTGCGGTGTGCTTTGGTGGTGGCAACTTTGACAATCCGCCAATTTTTGATGACAAATTCATGAATCTCCGCCTTAATCCAATGCACCGCAAAGCTCACAAGGCGTACGCCCTTGGTAGGGTCAAAGCGTTTGACCGCTTTCATGAGTCCCAAATTACCTTCTTGAATCAAATCCGCCTGCGACAGACCATACCCTGAATAACTGCGTGCGATGTGTATCACAAACCGCAAATGACTCATGACCAGTAGCCGTGCCGCTTCCACGTCGCCATCTTGATAGTACCGCTCGGCAAGCTCTCGCTCTTCATCGGGGGTCAAGATAGGAATCTGATGTACGGTATTGATGTACGCCCCCAAATTCACCCCAGGGGCGGTCAAATTGGCGGGCATGGCAGGCACCAAATCCTTGGTGGCGACATCATAACGTGGTACGGCACTGGGGGCGTGGCTAGTATGGTTGGCAAGCACAGGGGCAAGGCTTGCCCCATCATGGGACTGCTCGTCCGTTTCTAATCCACTCTCTGACTCATCGAATGCCAGCTCATCAGCGTCATCAATCTCATGAAAGCCGTCCAATTCGTCTAATTCATCAGATAACAACTCATCAGACAGTAGCTCATCAGAAAAACCGTCAAGCTCATCTAATCCATCATCTAGCTCATCTTCATCTAACATATCAGACGACTTAAAATCACGCTCATCGGCATAATCACCGCCATAATCGTCAAAGTCATCAAAACCATCATAATCATAATTTTTGGGCATGTTTTCTTTCTACCAACAAATCATCAGTTTAAATATCGCCCCATTTTAAGCCGAAATCCGCCCAAATGCTAGCGGTTTTTACACCTTTTTGTTAGGACGTGTGAACATTAATAACATTTATTAACATTTGGTGAAATTTTATGATTTTAAATTATTTTTGCATGAAAAATGGTCAAATCTTGTGGCTCGAAGTCAAAAGCTCGTTTGATAGAGTGGCTATCAAACTTCATTTTTTCCTTAAAAAACGGGCAGTCCCCTTACTTTTTTAAACAGGTATTTTTCATTGCAAATACCAACGTTCAACACGCCCTAATCAAAAAGTGAAAGATTGTATCTGTTTGCCCATACGCCCATGTCTTGACCGTCAGCCCGTTTTTTTGGCAATACGCCACAAGGTCGGTTTGTGAATTTTTATCGGTGGCAAGCAGATACAACCCCCGCCCTGCCCCCACATCTCGCAAGGTTACTTTTGCCTTTAACAAAGGCATGGGGCAAGGCAGACGGCGTGCATCAAAAAAATGACTGACACACGCCACATCATCGGCGGTTATCAGACGCTCAGTCAAAGCAAAATGCAAAGCATCCGTCATATTAACATCATCTACCACATCGGCAGGCAGAATGTCATAAATAAGGTCAAAAACAGCGGATAAATCGGTCATGGCAATGGCTCAAAAAATGGCTCAAAAAACAGCTTAGAATAATCCATCATGGGGGCAAATCCATGACTTTACAAGATAATCACGGGGCAAATCAATGTCCATACTATTTTTTATAAAAGCCAAATCATTATGTTTCTTATGTCAATTTTTGGCATGATGTAAAATAAAACAGACACCACTGTAAACACACCCACGTCGCTTAATACTCCATCCATTTACAAAAACCTTTAATAAAATAACGCAGGTTCACTAAAATTCTGATAAGATAATGCATGATTTGGCAATTTCGCCAATATTTACTTTATTTGATAGGATACTCCATGAGTTTATTACAAAACATCATCACCCAAGTCGCCCAAAATGCCCTAACAGGCGGTCAATCCCAACAAAACAGCGGACTGGGCGGTATGCTTGGGCAAGTGGTGGCAAGTCAGCTTGGCGGTGGTCAATCCCAAGCCCAAGGCGGACTAGGCGGGGTACTAGGCTCGCTCCTAGGCGGTGGTCAGACTCGCCAAAACGTGCCTGCCAGTGACCTAGGCAGTGTGTTGGGTCAAGTGCTTGGCAGTCAGTCCGCCCAACAAAAAGGCGGGTTTAACAAAAACACCCTACTCCTTGCTCTTATCCCCATCGTGCTGGGCTATATCCAAAAAAATGGCGGTCTGTCAGGCGTGCTTGCCAAATTCCAAGGCAACGGACTGGGCAATAAAGCCCAATCATGGGTAAACATCGATACCGATAATGACGGACTAGACGCCCAAGACGTGATGAGTCTGTTTGGCAAAGATGAGATTAACCGTGCCTGTCAGCAAACAGGAGCCAGCGAGACAGAAGTCTGCCAAGGCATTGCCGAGCTACTGCCACAAGTGGTGAACGACCTAACCCCCAATGGCGACCTAGCCACCGAAAACGAAGCCAATGCCGAGATTAGTCAGATTTTACAGCAGGTGAATACCAATCGCTAGTGATTAATTCAAGCCATTTTAATAGGGTGCTTAACTGCACCTTATTATTTTTAAAAGAAGTACAATTCTTATCTTCGGCTTAATTTACCAAAGTAAATAGTATTCACCCATCTAACACACCCATCCCGCCAAAGGCATGACCCCATGATAACCATTTTAGCCGATGAAAATATCGCCCATTTGGATGATTATTTTTGCCATGATAATACAGAGCTTATCAAATTAAAAGGGCGTGAGATTAACCAATCCGCCACCCACAAATACAACCCAACCGCCCTACTCATTCGCTCGGTAACACCCATCAACTCCGACACCATTGCCAACCCCCATAACATCAAATTTATCGGCTCGGCAACCATTGGTACAGACCATGTGGATAATAAATTTATTCATTTTAACAATATCCATTTTGCCAATGCCAAAGGGTCAAGCAAACATTCAGTTGCCCAATATGTCATTACTGCCCTTTTAACTAAATTTCCCAACTCAATCCATAAAAAAATCACACTGGGCATTATTGGCTTGGGCAATATCGGAGCAACGCTTGCCAAATATGCCAAAGACTTAAATTGGGATATTTTGGGATATGACCCTTATTTACCAACATCGGACATTAATAACGCAAATTTTAATGAATTATTAGCAAATAGCGACATTATCTCCATTCATACGCCATTAACCAAAACGGGTGATTATCCTACTTATCAATTATTTGATAAATCCGTTTTTGAACAATTAAAAAACAACGCTATTTTAATCAATACCGCTCGGGGTGAGATTATCCGCCAAGATGATTTATTATGGGCAATGGATAATAAAAATTTAAATGCAATATTAGACGTGTTTCCTTTTGAGCCAATGATTGATAAGACACTTCTTGATAACCTTACCCTTGCCACACCCCACATTGCAGGCTATACCCTAGATGGCAAGTTGCGTGGGACAGACATGATTTATCAGGCATTTTGTGAGCATTTTAATTTGCCTGTTTTACAGAATATGGATAAGCTATTGCCGTCCAATCATTACCATTGGCAAACATTAAAAAATGAATTATTAAAAGGAAATGCCGGTATTTTAAAAAGCTATTATGACATTTTAAAAGATGACAACGAGTTACGCCACATTTGCACCAATAACGTACATGGGGCGGATTTTGATAAATTAAGAAAAGAATATGATTTAAAAAGAGAATGGCCTTATGACTAATACCGATTACCGCCCAAGCATGACCTTAGATTTGGCAATGAGTAAAGCTGAGATGATTGGCGACATTCGTCAGTTTTTTAAAAGTCGGGGTGTGTTAGAGATTACCACGCCCATATTATCCAATCATGGCAATACCGATATTTTTATAGAAAGCATGAGTGTCAATTTTAAACAAACTGGTCAATTAAAAACAGGTTATCTACACACATCGCCAGAATTTGCCATGAAAAGAGTATTGGCGGATTATCAAGTACCGATTTATCAAATTTGTCAAGTGTTTCGTGATAATGAAAAAGGGCATAAACATAATATAGAATTTACCATGTTAGAATGGTATCGTCCGCATTTTAGTTTGGACGATTTGGCAGATGAATTAAATGCTCTCATCGGCGTGGCACTGCATAAAAATCTACCCTTTAAAACCTATCGCTACGCCCAAGCCTTTATGGATATGCTCGGCATTCACCCTTTTTCTGCCGACATTGAGACACTACGACAAACGGCATTACAGCAGGGCATTAACCTAGATATGGGCGATGATAAACAGGGTTGGCTGGATTTGTTATTTAGTCATGCGATAGAGCCGACTTTAGGGTTTGATTTGCCAACACTCATCACCGATTATCCTGTGGCGACTGCGTCTTTGGCAAAAGTGGCGACAGACGTGGACGGGCATGCCGTTGCCAAACGCTTTGAGCTGTATATCAACGGCATAGAGATTGCCAATGCCTATGATGAGCTTGCCAGTGGCGATGAGTTGTTAAAGCGATTTACACAGGACAATGTTGAGCGGGCAAAACTAGGCTTACCAATCATGCCGATTGATACAAACCTAATCCGTGCGTGCGATGATTTACCGCGATGTAGTGGGATTGCGTTGGGGCTTGACCGTCTGTTTATGGTGCGTGAGAAGCTCTCTGACATTAGTGAAGCGGTGATGATGATGACGAATAGGGCGTGACTATTCATTAAGCTCCGCCAACCACTTCGCCTGCTCTTTGGTGGGTTCAAACCGCTCCCATAAGTCAGGGCGACGCTCTTTGGTGCGTTTGACTTGCTCTAAAAACCGCCATTTGGCAATATTGGCATGATGACCCGACAGCAGGACATCAGGAACTTGTTTATCCTTAAAAATCAAAGGCTTGGTATAGTGGGGACAATCTAGTAGCCCATCGACAAAGCTGTCTTCTAGGGCGGATTGGTCATCATTCATCACACTTGGCAGACGGCGAATGACGCTATCCATCAGTACCATCGCAGGCAACTCACCCCCTGTCAGCACATAGTCGCCAATGGAAATCTCGCCATCGACATAGGCACTAAGCAGCCTTTCATCAATGCCTTCATAACGCCCACACAGCAGTATCATGCCATCGAACTGGCTACATTCTACCACCGTCTGCTCATCTAGGGTCTTGCCCTGTGGCGACAGATAGATGACAGGGCAGGTAGGATTGTCCTTACCCACGTTCCCAAAATGCTCATCAGCTAGGGCTTTGGCGTGCAATATCGCCTGCTCCAACGGCTCGGCAAGCATGACCATGCCCGGCCCCCCGCCAAAGGGACGCTCATCAATCCGCCGATAGTTATCCGTGGTAAAATCTCTGGGGTTAATGGTGTGTATCACTACCTGTCCACGCCCCACCGCACGCCCCGTAATGCCATACTCTGTGGTCGCCCCGAACATCTGGGGCAAGATACTAATGACCGCAAAAAACATGACGTCTTACCCACCGAACTTTTTGGCAAAGCCGTTAAGCACACAAGACGGCACAAACTTTGAGACATCACCACCGAGTTTTGCCACTTCTCGCACGAGCGTGGACGAGACGAATGAGTACTCTTGGGCGGGGGTTAAAAATACCGCTTCAAAGCTCTCATCTAGGCTACGGTTCATGTTGGCAAGCCCAAATTCATACTCAAAATCACTCACCGCACGCAGTCCACGAATGACCGCCACCGCATTTTGCTCCTTGACAAAATCCACCAGTAGCCCTTCAAAACCGACCACCGACACCCGTTCATTGCCCTTAAAAATCTCCTGCACCAGTGCCACTCGCTCATCAAAGCTAAATAAGGGCTTTTTGTGATGAGCGAACGCCACCGAGATGATGACTTCATCAAAGATTTTTAAGGCACGATTGACAAGGTCAATGTGTCCGTTGGTAATGGGGTCAAAGGTGCCGGGGTATAGGGCTTTTTTTGGAGTCATGGCTTGTATAATTTGCTAGAAATGATATTAAAAAGTGCTTATGGTAGCAAATTTTTGGCGGTTTTGGGGATTTTATTTTAAATTTTTATAAAAAAAGAAAAAGCCGACCTGTTGTCCGGCTTTTGTCCGACTTTTGGTGTTTTCTTAGCGTTTGGCAAAACCTTGCGATTGCAAATAGTCCAGCATAAACGGACGCACGTCCCCGCCAAAGGTCTCGGCAATTTGAGCCCTCCAGTCAAGCTCCAAACCACGACCGCCATAGTAAGCTTTAACTTCATCATTATAAGCGGACAATACGTCATCGCTTGGGGTTTGATAGGTATCAGTTGAGACGATAACATCAAGCGGTAGGCGTGGACGTTGCGATTGGTTGATTTTGGAATCCCAGTCAGGGTGTCCTAGACACAGCCCAAACAGTGGCACGACGTGTTTTGGTAGTGCCAACAGCTCGCCTGCTCGCTGAATGTCGTTACGCAGTGAGCCGATATAGACCCCGCCCAACCCTAGACTCTCGGCAGTTGCCAGCATATTTTGAGCCATAAGAGCCGAGTCAATCGCCCCGATGAGCATGACTTCTGTCCAGTCGGTATTGACATCGGCAAGGGCATGATGACGATAAGCGTCCATACAAAACACCAAATATTCGGCACAGTCTTCGACATAGCCATGTCCCAACCGCTTGCCTTGGGAGATAAGGTCGTTATATTTGTCTTCGCTTAGGTTGTTCGAGATTTGGCGAAATGCCGTCCGCTTTGCCTTATCACGCACACGCACCACGCTCACCGCTTGTAGGTAGCTTGATGTCGAGACAGCACGCCCTGCTTCCAAAATAGCAGTTAGCATCTCATCAGAGATTGGCTCGCCAGTGTATTTACGCACCGAGCGGTGATTTAGCAAGGTTTCTAGGGTTGGTTTTGAGTCAAGCATAGCAAATCCTATGATGATGAATTTGCCTTATCTTATCAAGTATTACCCCCAAAGGCAAATGCTGTTTTATTAGACAAATGTAACAGGGGCGGCTTTGTTTGTAATTATCCACCAAATCTTTTATAATAGGTAGGGCATGCCCACTCTTATAAAATAAGATGAAAATTTAACACTTTAATCCATTTTTGCATGAAAAATGGCTAAATCTGGTTTTTCTACGTCAAAATCCTTGTTGATATTTCAATATCAACGGCAGACTTTTCCTTGAAAAACGGACAATTTCCCCTATTTTTCATTGCAAACACCAAAGGCAGGCACGCCCTAGACAATATTGAGATACAAACATGGCAAAAAAACCGTCAAACCAAATCTGTACCAACAAAAAAGCCCGCCACGAATACTTTATCGAAGAAACCTTTGAAGCGGGTTTATCGCTTGAAGGTTGGGAAGTCAAATCAATACGAGCAGGCAAAATGGCAATCACGGATGCTTATGTGATTTTTAAAAATGGCGAAGCGTTTTTGTTCGGGGCTCACATTCAGCCCCTACTGACTAGCTCCACGCACATCAACCCTGACAATATCCGCACCCGCAAACTGCTTTTGCACCGCAAGCAGATTGACAAACTCTTTGGCATGGTCAATCAAAAAGGCTATGCAGTCGTCCCCTTATCCTGCTACTGGAAGGGCAGTCGGGTCAAATGCGAGATTGCCCTAGCCAAAGGCAAAAAACTCCACGACAAACGAGCCACACTCAAAGAACGTGATTGGCAAATGGATAAAAAACGTGGCTTTAAGGCGGACATGAGGTAAAATAAAACCCCAATCGGCATTTTGATTGGGGTTTTTGGATTTCACTCACTTCTTCTTAGCAGGCCCTAGTAGCATACCCATTTGGCGACCTTCCACCTTGGGGGCTTGCTCTACGCTGGCTATCTCTTCGGTATCTTTGATGATACGTTCAAGTTGGGCTCGTCCAATCTCTTGGTGGCTCATCTCACGTCCACGAAAACGAATGGAGACTTTGACCTTGTCTTTGTCTTCTAGAAATTCAACAATTTTACGCAATTTGACCTGATAATCAGCTTCTTCGGTACCAGGGCGTAGCTTGATTTCTTTGACTTGGGTCTGTTTTTGGTTCTTTTTGGCTTCTTTTGCCTTTTGTTTTTGTTCGTACAAATGACGTTTGTAGTCCATAATCTTGGCAACGGGCGGTTTGGCATCTGGGACAATCTCAACCAAGTCCAGATTGTTTTCACGAGCGGTCTCTAATGCCTGTTTTAGGCTTACCACGCCAAGCTGTTCGCCGTCAGCCTGTACTAGGCGGACTTCTTTGGCACGAATGTCTTCATTGACATTTAGACGATTTGACGGTTTAATGGGTCATACTCCAAATAAAAAGATAGACCCTTATTTTACTTAAAAATTGTGGGGATTTCAAGGGGTTTTTAAACATAACCCGTATTTTTGTTATTTAATATGGAAATTTACTTAATCATTTTGTATAAATACCAGAAAATCACATCATTCTTTTCTAAAAAAATAAAAACCACCTCCATAACTGCTATACCCCCAATCACCATTTAATTTTTCAACAATACGCTTGGCATAGCGTTCATAAATATTATCTTTTCGCTCGGTGCTTGATGTAAAACTAAAATGTTTAATTTCATCAACGCCCTTTTGATAGGGCGAGTGATTAACATAATTTACAATCGCCTTAATAATCCGCTCAATGGTTTGAAAAGGGTATTTGTTATAATTAACATCGTCCATTGTTTCATCATCAACATAAAATAATGCTGATTTGCCATATTTTTCCCTTAAAATTTTAAAGTCAGGAATTAAAGTAAAATAAAATCGTTTACCCGTATAATACACCTGATAATACCCACAATCAGGAATGCTAAATTTGTCAATGACGATTTCTTTGCTCATAAAACTCCATTAAAAGGATTAACTGATGATTTGATGAATGGACTGTTTAAGGCAATCTATATCAATATTATCAGAAAATTCTGCCGATAATAATTGCGTTTTAAACGCATCAATACCAATCAACTTTTTATCAAAAATAATGCTTGCCAATGATTGACAGGCGGTATGATATTTTAAAAGGTTTTTGAGTTGTTTTTGGTTTAATTCATCAATGCTTTGTACACCCAATCTTTGATAATTTAAATTACTTTTTAAATCAGACAATTTAACAATCATTGCTTTAAATGCCACTTCTTTTCCATCTAAATAATACTGATACAACCGCACCAAATAATCCACATAATTTTGTTTAAATAAACAATTTTTATTAAATGCTGTATCATTATCACTGTGCGGTTTGGTCATTAAGCGTACGCCATTTACAACCGTCTCGCCATAATTTGCTTGAATAATATTAAAAGACAAATCGCAATCTTCCATACTGTCGTGCAAAAGTCCAATTTCCATACAATCAAAAATAAAGTTTTCATCGCTAATGGCTAATTGCTCACAAATGCGTTTGGCATTGTCCGCCACTTCATACAAATGATGATAATAAGGGCTACCGCCTTTATCTACTTGATTTTTATGCAGTTCTTTGACAAATGACGCACAGGCATGATAACGCTCAATTCTCATAAATTGCTGGCAAAGATGATAAATTAAATGTCAGGTTGGCGAATTGCCGATTGAAAATGGGGGTAAGATGACGATAAAATCGCCCAAAAAGAGAAGTTACGCAATGAGTATAACCAACTCAATACAAAAAGTCAAGACCTACAAACCGCCAATTTTACTCCATATTGATTAATAAAATAAATATTAAAAATTTAAAAAATATATTGAAAAATAAAAGTTTGTATTGTAATATCTAAAAGTAATCAAAAAACACCCCAATTTCTCCATTCCTGCTCTCTTTATTAAATTTTCTCCAACTTTTCTTTAATTAAATTTATTGTGCGATGTTTGTTGTTTGATAAACATCAATGCCCTTTTGTTTTCTTTTTTTAATCCAATTACTTATTCAACCTTAATAACCCGCTTAGTTTATCAACCTTTATTGTGGAGTTATTCTATGAATAAATCAAATCGTGTGTCTATTAAAAACAGCACCCCAATTCTTTTTCAACAAGACATTGAATGTTTTATCCATAAATTTCAAAAACACGATGCGGTCATTATCACGGCATTGCATGATGATTTTTATAAATACAAACAACCTATCTTGAATAACAACAGAGCATTGTATTCGGCATTGTTTGCACTGGGTTATCCCATTACCGAACTTGACAGTTCTTATATTAAAGACTATCAAAAACTTTTAAAATTGAACAATGATTTCTTTATGGGGTCTTATTTGGTGGTCAATCGGTTTAATAAACCTGATTTTATTGAAACGATGGCAAAATTGGCAAATTATTATGGACAAGAATTTATTTTTGTCATTCAAGGGGGTGAAAATCCCAAAGGGTATTTTTTGGGGACAAAAGAAAAAGGCAGGTTAAAACTTGGGCAAAGATTGTTTTATCCAGAATGTCATTTTTTAATGAATAATCCTAAGTTTTTTAAACCATATCGTAACAGAAAATTTTATTTTACAGGGGCGATGAATGACGGTAAAATCGGTAATAGTGAAATGAAAGGTGTGTATCAACCTGCAAATTGGTTGGGTCGGTGGGCGTGTTCAACAATGGGCAAAAGAGTATTAAGGGAAATTGGAATTTTGTGTTCTTAATATTTGAAAATAAATTGAATTAATAGAAGGTAAATAATATGACGGTAATTGAATAATTAAATAACCTATTACATTTTAATAAAAAGTTAAGTAAAAAACTTGAAACACTTTTTCAAACCAATTTTACTTATCAAGAATATGTGAAAATTAAAGAACATATTCAATATCAGAGTAAATATTTAAAACCCAAATACGATTATGAAAATTTTGAAAGAGAGCGAGAAATGATTGGGTGTATTTTGTATTCTACCATTGGGCAAGAAAGTATGGATTGGGTAAAAGAATGGTCGGACATTCCTTATGAAATTTTTACGGGGACAGAACCCAATTCTTATGGATATGACCAAGTTAAATTATTTGTAGAGAATTATTATGAATTAATGAAAGAAACAGGGCGGTTAAAAATGTTTGTTAATGAAGATTATTATCTTAATAAATGGCGAGAAAAACACAAAGACAAAAAAGATGAAATACAACAAAAGTTAAAATATTATCAAGCGTTGGTAGAAGATTGTCAAGAAGCATTAAGGAGATTGGAATAGGATTTTTATAAATTTTTAAGCACTGTTTTATTGCGATAAAAAAAGAGTTGTAGTTAAAAAAATCCACTCAAGTAATTAAGTGGGTTTCTAATAACAATAATGGCTAACATAAAATAAAACCCATTCAAAACTTTGAATGGGCTTGGAAAATTAACGCACGTACACTTCAAATTTGGCATTAATCACTAAAGCTCTCTTCAAACTACCGCAACTCAAAATTATAAATCGCAGAAATCAGATTCGCTCTCAATCTAAATTTTTTCCTGCGATTGCGGTAGCGACATGATAAGAGGTTAAAACGCTTGAGCTTTCCAATGACGTGTTCATTGGTTACTCACTTAGATGATAACATGCGATTTGCTTTTTTATCTGCTTTGGTTAAAGGTTTAAGTTTTGTCTTTTTCTTTGGTAATTGGCTATTTGCATGAGTGCTGTCGCCTTTGCTTTTTTGGGTCGTTCTATGGGAATTTCTGTGGCATCGATAAGTGCCGTTTCAAGGTTGTTGTCTTGCCATAAGGCTTTTTTACTTGGCAAAGCAAAGTCTTGGGCGATGTGAAATTGACTGCGGTATTCTCTGTAGTGGTTTAAGGTTATCACAAGTTTATTCTCTAGGCTGATTTTGGCTTTTCTACCACCTTTTTATGTTGTTCGCTGTAGGCTTCTTGGAGTATTGTAAGCATGTGTTGATACGTGGTTCTTTTTATGCCAAAGTATCGTTTAAACTCACTGTCGCTTAGTTTTTTCAGCTTGCTTGGGTGTCATGTCTTGGTTTTTTGGGTTAAATGGGTATTATGGCATGTTTACTCTGGGGTTTGGAAAAGAGGTCTAATGATATATGGTGCAGGGACGTGCTGAGTACGTCCTTTGATGGTGTTGTTTTGGGTATTGCCCTAAATAAACCACGTCTTTAACACAAACTCAATCACGATTTTTAATAAAAAGCCGACAAACCCCGCCCCCAATGCCACAAAAATCCAAAACGTCCCTGCCTTGCCGGCATTGGTGCTTTTTGCCATATCCCACATGATAAAAAACAAAAAAGCAATGAACGCAGGCAGTAGCCCATACAGTCCAATCTTGACAATCAGTCCTTCGGAAATGGCAACAATCATAAAAACACCTGTGGATGAGTGAGTACAATAGTCTATTATAACATAACTTGATAAGATGGCGGCATGGCTTATTTACCCGTCAGTTGCCCTGCTATCCACCGTTTGACAGGCGGCAGATGGTTACTCACTCGCAGGGTCAAATCCCGCACCGTTTGCATGGGCGTGCTGTCATCGGTAAACATTTTTACCATCAAGTTGGTGCCGTGATATAGGGGACGGGTGTGGGCTTGGTGGCGGACGTTGTATTTTTGTAGTAGGGCAGGGCTTGCGATGTCTTGCCCTTTGGCGTGAGCGTCTAGGATGAGCGTGGCTAGCGTGTTCGCCCCCATAAGCCCTAGGTTAAAGCCGTGAGCGGTCACGGGGTGCATGCCCACCGCACTGTCGCCCACCAATGCCGAGCGGGTGGAGACAAAGGTTTTGGCGTGTACGCCCATGAGTGGATAATGGTGTACGGTGCCCGCTAAGGTCAGTTTGCCCAAGCGGTCGCTCATCATCCGCTGAACTTCTAAGACAAGCTCATCGGCATTCATGGCAAGCAGGCTGTTGGCTTGGGTATTATCTAGCGTGATGACACAGTTGGTCAGATGGTCATGTAGGGGCAATAGAGCGAGCGTTCTGCTGTACAAAAAGCACTCTCTGGCGGTCGCTTCGTTGGATAAAGGGTGTGATACCCGAAAGACGATGACCGTCCGCCCAAAGTCGTTCATCTCGGCTCCAATACCGAGCTTTTTACGCACAAAGGACAGACGGCTGTCCGCTCCGATAAGCAGGTTGGCGGTCAAGGTGCGACCATCTGCCAGGGTTACGCTCGTCCCTCGGCTGTCAGTTTTGATGTCTTGGACAGACTGTTCGGTTAGGATTTGTACATTGGGCAAATCCTTGACTTCATCATAAAAGGCTTGTCTGATGTTATGATTTGAGATGAGATTGCCCAAGCGGTCAATGCTGGTGAGCAGGTTCAAATCTTTTGGTACTTTAAAATGCAAGGCATAATTAAAATCACCATTATAAACCTTAGCATCGGCAAGTTTATAAATCTCATCATCGGGTATGCGTTGCCATGCCCCTAGGTTTAGCATAATCTCCCGAGAACGGTGAGTCAAGGCAATCTCACGCCCGTCATAAGCAGGATTTGCGATGGTATCTAGGGGGGATTTTTCGATGATGGTTACGGTCAAATCCACGCCCTTAAAATGCCGTGCAAACGCAAGACCTGCAGGCCCTGCCCCGATGATGATGATGTCGCTGTGTGCTGTGTTCATGATAAGCCTTATGATGGTGTGGACGGATTATTGGTGGTTGGCAAATTCGTTTTTTAGGGCGGTTTTTAGCCAGCCTTTTAGATCGTCAGAGACCTGTGCCATGTGTTCGCCCAAAAAGTCGTCAATTTGTTTGCTAAGCTTGTCCGTAATGCGTGCTTCTAAGACATCCAAATCCTTGGGGTGTAGCCGTTGGGCAGGGGCAGATGTCTCGCTAAATAGGGCTTGGGGTGTTTCTAGGTTGTGAATGATACGGGCAGGGATGGGCGTGTCATCTCGGTGGATAAAAAACAAATCTTCAACGGTCTGCCCAAAATCGGCATGGTTAAACTCAAATTCATGGGCAGGCGTGCTACCGTAGAGCATGTCAATGATGTCATCAAGCTCTTGATGAAAGGCGTTTTTGACGGCGGTGGGGGTGGCGTACCAACGCTTGGTAAATTGGGGGCTGGGGGAGAATGCGGTCATGATTATCCTTGTGGGGTTTTATGCTAGGGCGTGTTGAACGTTGGTATTTGCCATGAAAAATAGGGGGAATCGCCCGTTTTTCAAGGAAAAAGTGAAGTTTGATAGTTATTCTATCAAACGATCTTTTGACGATGAAAAACCAGATTTAGCCATTTTTCATGCAAAAATTGACTCAAAGCGTTAAATTTCATCATATTTTTAATAATGTTATCAATGTTCAACACGCCCTATTGTAATGTAAATTGGGGGATTTTTAAAGGCAATACTACCAAAGAGTTGATGGTTAATTTTTGCCCTGTTGTTCAAAGGCGATAAAGCCTTGGCTTTTATGGGTTTGCCAGTTGTCGCCATCTTTTGTGATAAATAAGGCGATGATGTCATTTTCATCGGCAAGTCTGATGGCATCATCTTGGGGTATGGCGGTCAAGGCGGTTGCCCAGCCGTCCGCCAGTGCGGTGGTGCTTGCGATGACAGTTACGCTTGGTACGCCATTTTCCACAGGGCTTGCGGTGTGGGGGTTGATGGTGTGGCTGTATGTTTTGCCGTCATAGTCAAGCGAGTTGCGGTAGTTGCCTGATGTCGCCATGCTTTGTCCTGATAGGGCAAGGGTGGTCATGATTTCACGGTTGGCGGTGGTGCTGCCCATGATGGGCTTGTCAATGGCGAGCGTCCACGGCAGTCCCTTGTCATTGACCCCACCTGTAGCGATTTCTCCGCCAATCTCTACCATGTAGTTGGTGATGTTGTATTTGGATTTTAGAACGTCTGCTATCGTATCCACGCCATAGCCTTTGGCAATTGCCGAAAAGTCAAGCCCCACGCCATCCGCCGTTTTGGATAATTCATTGCCATTTAGCACGATTTTGTCAAGTCCGATTTTATCACGTGCGACTAGGATTTCGGTGTCGGTGGGTGGATTTTGTAGGCGTTCTACACTCATCTTTGAGCCAAAGCCCCACAGCTCCACAAGCGGATAAACAGTCGGGTCAAAGCCGTGGTGCGACTTTTCATAGATGAGTCTACTATCGGATAGCACTTTGATAAAATCAGGGTCGATTTGTATCGTCTGCCCTGCACTTAGGGCGTTAAATTTACTAATCGTGCTGTCGGCTTGATAAGTGGACATGCTGTCGTTTATCTCATCAAGGCGGGTGTCTATGCTTGCTTGTATCTCGTCCGCAGTCGCCTCTTTTGGTAATTCAAAGGCGATGTGATAGCTTGTCCCCATCGTCTGCCCGTCTATTTTTTGGTAAGTACTGGCTGGTGGGGTGGGGGTGCAAGCGGATAAAGCAAGGATAGATAATGGGATAAGATATTGATATTTCATGATTTTTGCATATTCTCAATCTACAAACAGTAGAAATTACGGTGTCGTTAGACGGCTAAAATTATAACACAACATATCATAAAATGATATCTTTATCATATAATATATTCTCATAAAAAAATATTGACAAGACAAATCGCCTTTTATAAAATACAACTGTACCAAAACAGTACCCAGCCACCACTAAACGGAGATTTTTTATGTTATTTCAAGAGTTTACCCATTTATATCCCCTATCAAAAACCGTGCGTTTTGAATTAAAGCCCATTGGCAAGACATTAGAGCATATCCATGCCAAAAACTTTTTGAGCCAAGATGAGACCATGGCGGACATGTACCAAAAGGTGAAGGCGATGTTGGACGATTATCATCGTGATTTTATCGCTGATATGATGGGCGAAGTTAAGCTAACTAAGCTGGCAGAATTTTATGATGTGTATTTAAAATTTAGAAAAAATCCCAAAGACGATGGATTGCAAAAACAGCTAAAGGACTTGCAAGCAGTTTTAAGAAAAGAGATTGTGAAGCCCATCGGTAATGGCGGAAAATACAAGGCGGGTTATGACCGCTTGTTTGGGGCAAAGCTCTTTAAGGACGGCAAGAAGCTTGGTGATTTGGCGAAATTTGTCATCGCCCAAGAGGGCGACTCATCACCCAAGCTTGCTCACCTTGCCCATTTTGAGAAGTTTAGCACTTACTTTACTGGCTTTCATGACAACCGCAAAAACATGTACAGCGATGAGGATAAACACACCTCCATTGCCTATCGTCTGATTCATGAAAACTTACCACGCTTTATTGACAACCTACAAATACTGACAACCATCAAACAAAAGCACTCGGCGTTGTATGACCAGATTATAAATGAGCTGACTGCGAGTGGCTTGGATGTGTCGCTGGCAAGTCATCTGGACGGCTATCACAAGCTTTTAACCCAAGAGGGTATCACGGCTTATAATACCCTGCTTGGCGGTATCAGTGGCGAGGCAGGTTCTCGCAAGATAAAAGGTATCAATGAGCTTATCAATAGTCATCACAACCAACATTGCCACAAATCCGAACGTATCGCCAAATTACGCCCCCTGCACAAACAAATCCTAAGCGACGGCATGGGTGTGTCATTTTTGCCAAGCAAATTTGCTGATGACAGCGAAGTTTGTCAAGCGGTCAATGAATTTTACCGCCATTATGCTGATGTTTTTGCCAAGGTGCAAAGCTTATTTGATGGGTTTGATGACTATCAAAAGGACGGCATTTATGTTGAGCATAAAAATTTAAATGAACTATCCAAGCAGGCATTTGGTGATTTTGCCTTGTTGGGTCGGGTGTTAGACGGCTATTATGTGGATGTGGTGAGTCCAGAGTTTAATGAGAGATTTGCCAAAGCCAAAACCGACAATGCCAAAGAAAAACTAACAAAAGAAAAAGACAAATTCATCAAAGGCGTGCATTCCTTGGCAAGCCTTGAGCAGGCGATAGAGCATTATACTGCTAGGCATGATGATGAGTCTGTGCAGGCGGGCAAACTTGGACAGTATTTCAAACACGGTCTGGCAGGCGTGGACAATCCAATCCAAAAAATACACAACAACCACAGCACCATTAAGGGTTTTTTGGAGCGTGAACGTCCAGCAGGCGAGCGAGCATTGCCCAAAATTCAGTTAGGCAAAAACCCTGAAATCAGGCAACTAAAAGAGCTGCTAGACAACACCCTAAACGTGGTGCATTTTGCCAAGTTATTAACGACCAAAACCACGCTAGACAACCAAGACGGCAATTTTTATGGTGAGTTTGGGGCGTTGTATGATGAGCTTGCCAAGATTCCCACGCTTTATAACAAAGTGCGTGATTATCTGTCGCAAAAGCCATTTAGCACCGAAAAATATAAATTAAACTTTGGCAATCCGACATTATTAAACGGGTGGGATTTGAATAAAGAAAAAGATAATTTTGGGGTTATCTTACAAAAAGACGGTTGTTATTATTTGGCGTTATTAGATAAAGCTCATAAAAAAGTATTTGATAATGCTCCAAATACAGGCAAAAATATTTATCAAAAAATGATTTATAAATTATTGCCCGGACCTAATAAAATGCTACCCAAAGTATTTTTTGCCAAGAGTAATTTGGATTATTATAACCCTTCTGCTGAACTACTGGATAAATATGCAAAAGGCACGCACAAAAAAGGCGATAATTTTAATCTAAAAGACTGCCATGCGTTGATTGATTTTTTTAAGGCGGGTATTAATAAACATCCAGAATGGCAACATTTTGGTTTTAAATTTTCGCCAACCAGTAGCTATCAGGATTTGAGTGATTTTTATAGAGAAGTCGAACCACAAGGTTATCAAGTAAAATTTGTGGATATCAACGCCGATTATATTGACGAGTTGGTTGAACAAGGTCAGTTGTATTTATTCCAGATTTATAATAAAGATTTCTCGCCCAAGGCTCACGGTAAGCCCAATTTGCATACTCTGTATTTTAAGGCGTTGTTTAGCGAAGATAACCTTGCCGATCCAATTTATAAATTAAATGGCGAGGCACAGATATTTTATCGTAAGGCATCTTTGGATATGAATGAAACCACCATTCATCGTGCAGGCGAGGTATTAGAAAATAAAAATCCTGATAATCCAAAAAAGCGTCAATTTGTCTATGACATCATCAAAGATAAACGCTATACCCAAGATAAGTTTATGCTACATGTACCTATTACCATGAATTTTGGTGTGCAGGGCATGACGATTAAAGAATTTAATAAAAAAGTTAATGAAAGCATACAGCAATATGATGAGGTGAATGTCATAGGCATAGACCGTGGAGAGCGACATTTGCTATATCTGACCGTGATTAATAGCAAAGGCGAAATCTTAGAACAGCGTAGTCTCAATGACATCATCACCACATCGGCAAATGGTACACAAATGACCACGCATTATCATAAAATACTAGACAAGAGAGAAATAGAACGCCTAAATGCTCGTGTCGGTTGGGGTGAGATTGAGACCATAAAAGAGCTAAAATCGGGCTATCTAAGCCATGTGGTACATCAAATCAGCCAGCTTATGCTTAAATATAATGCCATTGTGGTGTTAGAGGATTTAAATTTTGGGTTTAAACGTGGTCGCTTTAAGGTGGAAAAACAAATTTACCAAAACTTTGAAAACGCCTTAATCAAAAAGCTAAACCATTTGGTATTAAAAGATAAGGCAGATGATGAGATTGGCTCATACAAAAATGCCCTGCAACTGACCAATAATTTTACTGATCTAAAAAGCATTGGCAAACAAACAGGCTTTTTATTCTATGTGCCTGCATGGAATACCAGTAAAATAGACCCTGAAACGGGCTTTGTGGATTTGTTAAAACCACGTTATGAAAATATCGCTCAGTCGCAAGCGTTTTTTGGTAAATTTGATAAGATTTGTTATAACGCAGATAAGGGTTATTTTGAATTTCATATTGATTATGCCAAATTTACTGACAAAGCCAAAAACTCTCGCCAAAAATGGACGATTTGCTCGCATGGCGATAAACGTTATGTGTATGACAAAACCGCCAATAAAAATAAAGGAACGACAAAGGGTATTAATGTCAATGATGAATTAAAATCGCTATTTGCTCGTCATCACATCAATGAAAAACAGCCAAATCTGGTCATGGATATTTGCCAAAATAACGATAAAGAATTTCATAAATCGCTGATGTATCTATTAAAGACATTGCTTGCATTAAGATATAGTAACGCCAGTAGCGATGAAGATTTTATTTTATCGCCTGTGGCAAATGATGAGGGTGTGTTTTTTAATTCGGCATTGGCGGATGATACACAGCCACAAAATGCGGACGCCAATGGGGCGTATCATATCGCATTAAAGGGCTTATGGCTATTAAATGAACTAAAAGACAGCGATGATTTGAATAAAGTCAAACTTGCCATTGACAATCAAACATGGCTAAACTTCGCTCAAAACCGCTAATCGCTAAAAGCTCAGTTTCGGCTGGGCTTTTTATTTGGGAGATGACATGGAATATCATACATTAAACATCAGTCAATTAAATGATTTTATTTTTTGTCCCTATTCTATTTATCTACATAACGTCTATCAGGCATTGGATGATGATACATATCATGATACGCCACAAGTCAAAGGGAAAATCGCTCATGAGGGCGTGGATAATGGCACATACAGCACCAAAAAGACCGTTATCACTGCCATGGCGGTGCATTCGGATAAATATGGCTTGACAGGCAAAATTGACCAATATTTTGCCGATAGCAAAAAACTCATCGAACGCAAACGCACGATTAAAACGATTTATGATGGTTATAAATTGCAGCTTTATGCCCAGTATTTTTGTTTGATAGAAATGGGGTTTGAAGTGGATTATTTGGGTTTTTATTCGATGACGGATAATAAAAGCCACGCTTTGGCTTTGCCTGATGATAAGATTATTGATTGGTTTGAAAATCATTTGTATAAAATACGTCATTATAATCCCATGACTGATAATATTTACATTAATGCCAATAAATGCACTCATTGTATTTATCAGCCTTTGTGTGATAAGACGGACTAAATAAGGAAAATCTATGCTTAGCATTTCGGACATCAAAGAAAAACAAATGATATTATTAAATAACTTGGAGGGCGGCTATCATCTTTGTATCTCGCAAGGCAATATCATCATCAAAAACAAAGACAGCGATGAGACATTAACCAAAATCACCCGCCATAAAGCCATGGCTCTGATGATTATTGGGTATTGTACGCTGACCAATGTGTTGATTGAATTTTGTCAAAAATATGGCATTGCCTTGATTTTATTAAATTCAAGATTAAGACCGATTTTGTTTGTCAGCTCTTTTGGTGAGGCAAATTATCTATTAAGACAAAAGCAATACGCCATTGGCGATAATCAAGTCTTGAATTTTGCCAAAAATTTTATAGAACAAAAAGCCAATAATTCTATCACTTTATTAAAAGGCATTCGTAAAAAAGACGATGAATTACGCCAAATGATAGAGACATTGACTGATTATCAAAGGCAGATTGGTCAAACCAAACGTTTGGATGAATTAATGGGTATAGAGGGTAATATTGCCAAAAGTTATTTTAAATATCATTTTGGGCAATTAAAACACATCTCTTGGCAAGGCAGAAAACCACGCCTGAAAATAGACTCTGTTAATGTGGTGCTGGATATGGGTTATACGCTATTATTTAATTATATAGAGATAAATTTGAGATTATTTGGTTTTGATGTTTATAAAGGCATGCTTCATCAGCTTTGGTATAAAAGAAAATCTCTGGTATGTGATTTGGTTGAACCATTTCGCTGTATCGTGGATAAGCAGGTATTAACATCATTTAATCTTGGGCAATTTAAAACAGAGCATTTTCATCAAATAAAAATGCAATACCAATTAAAACCCGAACATCAGCGAACGTATAATGCCATTTTAATGCAGGCAATCATCGCCCATAAAGTGCCAATATTTGTTTATATCAGGGATTTTTATCGTGCATATATGAAATATGCTGATAAAGATATGGCGTTTGATGAATTAGTTTTGATGTTGCCAAGCTTTGACATACAAGCAAATGGAGAAGATGTATGATAATCGTCAGTTATGATATCAGTGATAATAAAGTGCGTGGACGATTTGCCAAATTTTTAATGCAATATGGCGATAGATTGCAATATTCGGTGTACGAAATCCAAAACAGCGAACGCATTTTAAATATCATCACCGAAAAAATAAAAGCAGAATTTGAGCCTTTATTTACAGGGGCGGATAGTGTGATTATTTTTCGGTTTACAGAACGTGAAGTATTAAGGTTTGGCCATGCCAAACATCGCAATGAGGATTTGTTGATTTTATAAAAAGTCTTGGAAAAAATGATGAGGTTTGTTATAATAAGAGAGCTAAATCAAGCTAAAATATTTACTTTGCAAACCCCAGTCTTAATGCGTGATTTATCATGTTTTGTCGGTAAAAATGATTATTTTTTGTGCAAAAAACTTGCTAATTTCTCAAAAAATCATTAAAAATACCTCAAAACGGGTCTAACGACCTTTTAAATTTCTACTGTTTGTAGATACGATAATACCCCAACGGTGTATTTGTGGTCTAACGACCTTTTAAATTTCTACTGTTTGTAGATATAAAATTCTATGCAAGCGTTATTTTGTCTAACGACCTTTTAAATTTCTACTGTTTGTAGATGAGTAACCGCAGAATTAGCCACCATTAGGGTCTAACGACCTTTTAAATTTCTACTGTTTGTAGATCACTATAAAAAAATGTTGAGAATGTGGAGGTCTAACGACCTTTTAAATTTCTACTGTTTGTAGATATAGGCTAATTATATCCCAATTTTGGGATGTCTAACGACCTTTTAAATTTCTACTGTTTGTAGATTCATCGCTGTCGTGCATACGGCAGTTAGTCTAACGACCTTTTAAATTTCTACTGTTTGTAGATTAAACTCCATTGCTTTTATCACAAAAGTCTAACGACCTTTTAAATTTCTACTGTTTGTAGATAATTTCCAAAATCTCCGCAACATCAGGTCTAACGACCTTTTAAATTTCTACTGTTTGTAGATTGCAGGTTTTGAGCCGCTAACCGCCCTAGTCTAACGACCTTTTAAATTTCTACTGTTTGTAGATTTATTATGGAATGCGTCAGGGATTGAAGGTCTAACGACCTTTTAAATTTCTACTGTTTGTAGATAGTTAAAAACATACTCATTATACCCATATGTCTAACGACCTTTTAAATTTCTACTGTTTGTAGATATCGTCCGCTTTCGCTGCGGACGCTCTTGTCTAACGACCTTTTAAATTTCTACTGTTTGTAGATTACTGTGCAAATACCCCCTTGCATGGGTCTAACGACCTTTTAAATTTCTACTGTTTGTAGATACAAAGTGTCATCATCGCTTTTTTTATGTCTAACGACCTTTTAAATTTCTACTGTTTGTAGATGGCGTAAACCCCCATTGGCTCGCCACAGGAGTCTAACGACCTTTTAAATTTCTACTGTTTGTAGATTCGCCAAAACCTTGATTGGCACGATGTCAGTCTAACGACCTTTTAAATTTCTACTGTTTGTAGATTTAACCTAGAAAGGAAATGTCCTATGTCGTCTAACGACCTTTTAAATTTCTACTGTTTGTAGATCTATCATGAATGTCCGATGTGACAAATGTCTAACGACCTTTTAAATTTCTACTGTTTGTAGATTAAAACACTAATTAACAATACTTGTATTGTCTAACGACCTTTTAAATTTCTACTGTTTGTAGATTTATAATTCTATTGGCATAGATTACAGTCTAACGACCTTTTAAATTTCTACTGTTTGTAGATGATAATGCTTGTTGTGTTCCCGCCTTAGTCTAACGACCTTTTAAATTTCTACTGTTTGTAGATAGCGGTGTTGCCCCATCTTGATTTATGCGTCTAACGACCTTTTAAATTTCTACTGTTTGTAGATCCCCCAATCGTCCGATGGAACGTTACGCGTCTAACGACCTTTTAAATTTCTACTGTTTGTAGATCTAGTAAAGCCGAGAGTGAGACCACGTCTAACGACCTTTTAAATTTCTACTGTTTGTAGATAGAGAGAACGCCATTTTGTCGTATCTCATGTCTAACGACCTTTTAAATTTCTACTGTTTGTAGATAACTTATAGTTGCTTTACCTTTGATTAGTCTAACGACCTTTTAAATTTCTACTGTTTGTAGATATAGTTATGACTATAATACCCCCATCGTCTAACGACCTTTTAAATTTCTACTGTTTGTAGATACACCAAACCTTGCTGATAAGCAAGAAAAGTCTAACGACCTTTTAAATTTCTACTGTTTGTAGATGTTTTTGCATGATTGCACCTGTATTTTGTCTAACGACCTTTTAAATTTCTACTGTTTGTAGATGGTTATACACCATTTTTGGTGTAATCAAGTCTAACGACCTTTTAAATTTCTACTGTTTGTAGATCAGCTGTGTTAAGCCAATAAAAATTAAGTCTAACGACCTTTTAAATTTCTACTGTTTGTAGATGCCGAAAACGCACCTTAACCAATTTGGAGTCTAACGACCTTTTAAATTTCTACTGTTTGTAGATCTATCATCTCACAAGCGAGCTTTTGAAGTCTAACGACCTTTTAAATTTCTACTGTTTGTAGATGATTTGGTATTACAAGGCTCTCTAAAAAGTCTAACGACCTTTTAAATTTCTACTGTTTGTAGATCCCAATACATTCATACTCATTTGCGTGGAGTCTAACGACCTTTTAAATTTCTACTGTTTGTAGATGAGATTATAAAAAAGGCAGACGTGTGCGTCTAACGACCTTTTAAATTTCTACTGTTTGTAGATTTACTTTGGTTATAATACCCCCATCAAGGTCTAACGACCTTTTAAATTTCTACTGTTTGTAGATAAATAATATCTTTTGTCATAAATATCGTTGTCTAACGACCTTTTAAATTTCTACTGTTTGTAGATCCTAAAATATGGCGTTTCACATTCAATGGTCTAACGACCTTTTAAATTTCTACTGTTTGTAGATTGCACATACTCCACCGCTTGATGTACCTGTCTAACGACCTTTTAAATTTCTACTGTTTGTAGATACGACTTCATTAAGTTGGTTTAGATAAGTCTAACGACCTTTTAAATTTCTACTGTTTGTAGATAGTATACGCCGTCTTAGTCTTAGGCAGGTCTAACGACCTTTTAAATTTCTACTGTTTGTAGATAGTAATCGCCTAAGATGTTATAGCCTGTCTAACGACCTTTTAAATTTCTACTGTTTGTAGATTTTTTTTGGCGATTTCGGTTAAGGCTTGGTCTAACGACCTTTTAAATTTCTACTGTTTGTAGATTATATAGTCAAAACTTTTTAAAGGGTTGTCTAACGACCTTTTAAATTTCTACTGTTTGTAGATTTGACTATGGCAAAGCCTTTGACTGTGTGTCTAACGACCTTTTAAATTTCTACTGTTTGTAGATATAATTGGCGTATCTCATACCAAGTAAAGTCTAACGACCTTTTAAATTTCTACTGTTTGTAGATGGCTAGAAAATGGATTAACGCTCAAATGTCTAACGACCTTTTAAATTTCTACTGTTTGTAGATATTATGACAGATGACCGCTATCCAGACGTCTAACGACCTTTTAAATTTCTACTGTTTGTAGATGCCATTAAATAGCCCTTGTACCGCTATTGTCTAACGACCTTTTAAATTTCTACTGTTTGTAGATTGATAACTGGGATTGTATGGTTTGTGGGTCTAACGACCTTTTAAATTTCTACTGTTTGTAGATTACCTTCGTCCATAATCCAGCCGACGCGTCTAACGACCTTTTAAATTTCTACTGTTTGTAGATATCACAAATTTTCTCGTATTGGTTGGAAGTCTAACGATTTTTTTAAACTTCTAGGTGCAACACTTGTAATCCATTTCAAAATTAAGGGTATCTTTATGAAAACATTAAACCTCTTTCCAAACTAAAAACAACCCCTTATAAACACTGGGGTTAAAGTTTTTAAAAATCTATAAAAATCGGGGGTTGGAAAGAAGCCTATTAAATTTTTGGAATTGCATTAGGGCTTTTTGGCAATCATCACCGCCCGTTTGGGGGCAGGATAACCTTCGGCGGTTTTGGTCTTATCATCTTTATCCAAAAAGTCCACCAATGACTGATAATTCATCCACTCGGTCGCACGCTGTTCATCAGTGCTGGTTACATCAATATCCACACAACGCACATCAACAAAACCCACCTTGCCAAGCCATTTTGTCAACGCAGGCACGCTCGGCAAAAAATACACGTTATTCATCATCGCATAACGCTCAAACGGCACCAACGTGGTATGTTCATCGCCATCAACGATGAGCGTTTCTAGGACGAGCGTGCCACCGTGACGTAGCTGAGCCTTTAACTGCTCCAAATGCTCAAAGGGCGATGAGCGATGATACAGCACCCCCATGCTAAACACAACATCAAACCACCCCCCAGATGGCAACACTTCTAGTCCCACAGGCACATAATGCACGTCACACGCCCCCACAAAGTGCTTGATTGCCATAAACTGATGATAAAACAAGCACGACGGGTCAATGACCACCACCGACGTCGCCCCCGCCCCGAGCATGCGAAAGCCATGATAGCCCGAACCACCACCGACATCTAACACTCGCTTACCTGACAAATCCAAATGCGGAGCAACTCTCTGCCACTTCCAATCCGACCGCCATTCGGTGTCTATATGGATGAGTTTGTTATCCGAACCGATAAAAAAAGGGCCTTTTCGCCACGGCATGAGTGTTTTTAGCAGTGCTGTAGTTTTTTTATACTCGCCCATTTGCCAATCACCGCCCAGCGTGATGGCGACTTTATCGGTCAAATCTGTCGCCACAGGATGAACGTCAGGCAGTTTATTAATGGCGGACGCATAATAAGGAGCGTGGGCGTAGCGGGATTTGTCCTTGACATCGCCAAGCCATGTCGGCAGATGAGCAAGCCACTCATGAGCGACTGGGTTGTTTTTGGCAATGTTTAATAAAAACAGATACAAATCTTTTTCAAAATCGGCAATGGTAGTCATCAGTTATTCATGTAAAAGTTAAAATTTGGTGTATTTTTAGCAATAAGGGCGATTACAATTTATCTTGTAAATGGGTTTTAAAACCATCAATGATTTGTAAGATAAAATAAATACAGGCTTTATTTAAAAGCAATGATAGAGATAAAATTTAAAAAGCGAAACCACGTCATCTGTCTGGCAAAACCCACCGCCGTCAGTCGCTCGCTGTGCTGATATTCGCTGTCCGTGATAAGTACATTTTCTAAGGCATTTCGCTTACCACTGATTTCAAGCTCACTGTACCCATTGGCACGCTTAAAGTCATAGTACCGCTCAACTTGCCATGCGTCATTTTGCTCATCAAGCAAATGCACTTTTTCGGTCAATATCAAAATCCCCCCATCCGCCAATGCGTCATGGCATTTTTGTAAAAGTTCCGCCCGTTTGGCAGGCGGTAAAAATTGCAAAGTCAAATTCAGCACAATCATGTCGCATTCTAAAAGTGCCATCTCATTGACGTCATCGCAGATGATACTGATGTCATGATTAGGATAATGCTCACCCAACAAGGCAGTGGCACGCTCGGTCATGGGGTGCGAGTTATCAATGCCGATAAGCTCCACTTCATCCGCCCCAAACTCGCCTGCCAATGCAAACAGCACCGCCCCAAGCGATGTGCCTAAGTCATAGACACGGCTGATTTTTTTGCCGTTTTTGTGTTGGCGATGTCCCAGATGACGACGGGCAAAAATCGGCAACATAGCAAGCACCTGCCCATAACCAGGGACACTTCGGCGTATCATGTCAGGAAAGCACGCCACCACCTGCTCATCAAAGCTAAAACGGGCGTGTTTGTCAAGGGGCGTGGTAAACAGTGTGTCCGCACCAGTATTAATGACTGAGTTAATGGTCGGACTGGGGGTATGATCGCTGTGTGGCATGGGTCGTTGGACTTTTATAAAATATGTGCTATTCTACCACTATTAATCTATTTTTTCATAAATTAAAGGTGTGATTATGCAAGAGATTATCCTAGGGGGCGGTTGCTTTTGGTGTACCGAGTCAGTATTTTTGGCGGTCAAAGGTGTTGATTCTGTGACCAGTGGTTATGCAGGCGGACAAGCAGAGACGGCAGATTATGAATCGGTGTGCAGTGGACAAACAGGGCATGTGGAAGTTGTTAAGGTTGTTTATGATGAGCAGGTCATTGATTTATCAAACATTTTGGGTATTTTCTTTGCCATGCACGACCCCACCACCCTAAACCGTCAGGGCAATGACATTGGCACGCAGTATGCGTCTGTGATTTTTTATACTGATGAAGCGGATTTACCCATCATCAACGACAAAATCGCCATGCTAAAAGCAGACGGCATTAACGTGGTCACACGCGTGGAAAAAGCCCCAGCCTTTTATCAAGCAGAAGATTATCATCAGAACTTTTTTGCCAAAAACCCCACCCAAGGTTATTGCAACTTTGCCATCCCGCCAAAGTTACAAAAATTAAAGGCAGGATTTAGCACTCTTCTTAAATAATGATTCTCTCTGGTTCAATTGTAAGAGATAATTCTATTATAGAAATATTTTAGAAACAAAGCGATGTTTCTGTATGAAAAACTGTCATTCAACCACTTAATTTAAGAACTTATACAATTCATTGGTCGGATTATTTTTCATTGCAAATACAAAAGTTGAGTCTGAAGTAGCGTGTACAATGAAAATATCCGTTTAAAAGGCAGGAATCCCTACCCCTCCAGCAACTCCGCCAAAATCACGCCACCGTCTTTTTTGGTAATCACCACCGTGCCAGAGCGTGGGGTTTTGCCCCCTGCCACCGCCCCAAATGTACCCTCAGGGTGTTGAATATTGATAAACAACGCCTTACAATCAGGGGTTATGGTAATGCCTGTTACTTCACACCCTTTTGGTCCGACAAAAAAGCGTTTTAGCGTGTCGGGCGTGGCTTTTGCCCCCATGTGGGTGGTTTTGCCTGTGCTTGTGGTCAGGCTCGCCCCGTCTCCGATGTGGTTTGGCAGACTTGCCAGTAGCATACAGTTGGTCGTTTTGGTGTACGCCCCGTCATCGGTCTGAATCCACAGCACGCCACGGGGGTCAAAAAACAGCCCATCAGGGGACGATAAGTCATTCTCGGCGGTCAAGCCTGATAGGTTTTGCTCGTGCTTGTCATGGGGAGATGCAAACAGATAAATATCCCAAACAAACGTACCACCTACGCCCCCTGCCGTCTCGGCAAAGCGAATGATATGCCCGTGCTGATTGCCCTTGCCGTCATAACTTCTAGGGTTGGCTCCGTTCACGTCTTCTTCTTTACGCTTAGAATTGTTGGTCAAAGTTACATAAATCTCACGAGTCAAAGGGCTTACCGACACCCATTCAGGTCTGTCCATTTTGGTCGCTCCCACCTTATCGCCTGCCATACGGGCAAACACGGCAATCTCGGCATCGTTCTCAAAGTCGGCAAGCATGGGATTTTTCTTGGACGGCTCACGCCACTGCCCCGTGCCATCATCGTGGAACACCGCCACAAACAGCGTGCCTTTATCCAGATATTTATCGCCCACCGCAAGCCCACCGCCCACATCGGCATTCGTCCATTTGGCATAGGAGACAAATTTATAAATGTACTCGCCCCGAGCGTCATCGCCCATATAAAACACAAGCGGTTCGCCTTCGTTTGGTGGGGCAAAGGCGCAGTTTTCATGAGCAAACCGCCCCAAACTTGTGCGTTTGACCGCTTTTGCTTTTGGATTAAAAGGGTCAATCTCGGTGATATAGCCAAAGGTGTTAAAGGTATGGCGATAATCGTCCGTGGCGGTTTTGCCTGCCTTGGCGGTGATGTCCCAATGGTCAAACTCGCCTGCCTGTCCGTCCTTTGGCGTGTGCCAACTGTACGCAGGATCGTCTATCGTGTCTTCTTTTAAGCCATATCGGGCAAGGCGTTTGTCGTTTTTGTCGCCGATGATGTCCTTATCCGCCCCACGAGCGAACACGTTCAAAAAATTCTCTTCGGTCGTCAAATACGTCCCCCAAGGCGACAGCCCTGCCCCGCATTGGTTGTTAATACCCACGCTCGACAAGCCTTGTGGGTCAAGGCGTGTTTTGACAAATTCACTGCCCTTTGCCACGCCTGACAATTGGGCTGGCGTGCCACTGGTGTAGCGTTTGTTAAAGGGTGAATCCTTGATGAGCTCATAACCTGTGGGCGTGCGTTTGACTTCCACCACCGACACACCATGAGCGTGAATCTCACGGCGAACGTCATTGGCAAGTCGTCTTTTTTGAGAAATCTTGGGAGCGGTGTCGTCTTGGTCGGAGTAGTTTTCAATGGGATTTAGGTTTGAGTTGGTGTATTCGTGGTTCATGGCAAGCAGTCCCCGTTCGGACACATCGGGGGCGTCACTGCCGTTTTTTAAGCCAAAAAACCACATTCCGTCATGGTTGTCGCCCATGCGGTATTTAAAAGATTTGCCCACTACCATACGGTCGTCCGTCCACTCGCCAAGTCCGCTGACAATGGGCATTCCCATAGGCAAAATCAGCTCGGCACGGTAGCCGTCCGCCACAATCATGTCGCCCCCTGTGTAATGGGGAACGGCGGTAAATTTTAGGGCGGTTGGGCGTTTGCCTGCCCCATTGGTTGCTATTGTTGCCGTGCCTTCTCCTGTGGCACAGCCCATAAGGAGCAATGAGCTAAAGAAACTTGCAGTGATAAGCCCTGCCCCACCCTTTAAAATGGAGCGTCTTTTGATGAGCATATTGGCAAATTCGGGGTTGTCGGTCGGGTTTGAGTCTTCGATGATTTCGTCATCGTGGTCTAGGTCGGTGTTGCTGTGCAATGGCATGGCGTACTCCAAAAGTTATCAAAGTACGCATAGGATACGAGCTTTTTATGACGGTTTTGTGAATGGTTTATGATGATTTGATGAAAATTACCGCATCTGGTAAGGGCGTGATGAACACGTCCACGTGGCATTTCCTTAGAGTAAACTGCAATTTACCCCACAATCATAATAAATCAACCACAACTTATTTTACCAAATTTTCAATAAACTCAATAAAATCCACCGCAATGGTTGTGCCACATTGCTCGTCAATCTCACGCACGCACGTTGGACTGGTTACGTTAATCTCGGTAATTTTTGCCCCGATGAGGTCAAGCCCCACAAAATACAGGCCTTTTTCCACCAAAGTGGGGGCGACTTTTTCGGCAACGGCTCGCTCAGCGTCCGTAAGTGGCATGGCAACACCATGACCGCCCGCCGCCAGATTGCCCCGAGTCTCGCCCCCTTGCGGGATACGAGCCAAACAAAACGGCACAACCTTACCACCAACAATCAACACTCGCTTATCACCGTCTTTAATCTCGGGCAGGTATTTTTGAGCCATGATAGGCAAAGTTCCTAATTGGGTCAACATCTCCAAAGTTGAGCCGATATTGGGGCTATCTGCCGTCAAACGGAAAATCCCCATACCACCCATGCCGTCAAGCGGCTTGACAATCACGTCTTGATATTCATCAATAAACGAGCGAATGTGCGACTGTTTGGCGGTAACAATGGTCGGACTCATGAGCTCGCCAAACTGCGTGGCAAAGAGCTTTTCGTTACACGCACGCACCGAGTTTGGGTCGTTTGCCACCAGCACGCCTGCCCGTTTGGCGTATTCTAATAGGTGCAAGGCGTACAAAAAATTCATGTCAAAAGGCGGGTCTTTACGCATCAAAATCACGTCAAATTCGATGGCTTTGACGGTTGATTTTTCGCCCAATTTATAAAAATTATCAGGATTTTTAAAGACTTCCACGTCCTGTTTATCCACGCACAGCTCACCCTTATCAAGCCACAAATCATGAATGCCACAATACGCCAAGCCATGCCCACGCTCGGCTATCGCCCACATCATGGCAAGGGAGGTGTCTTTTTTGTAGTTAATGGTGGCAATATCGTCCATGACGATAAGAAAGTTAAGTTTTTTCATCAGATTTTCCAGTTAAAAATGGTTAAAAATTTTTAAAAATACCACGCCAATCTGCCAACGCACAGACATTGCCATGCTTTTTGGCTTTGGCGATATGGCGAGTGTCGGCACTGACAAACGTGATGTTGCGATTGATTGCCATTGCCTGATAAATGCCGTCATACATGGACGGATAGCCACTTTTGGCATTGCCGTCTTGGCAGATTTTGGTCGCCAGTTGCCAGTCGTCAAAGTCAGGCACTTGTAACACCAAATTGGTCGCCCGATAAGCTGCGAGTAACGTCAATATCTCATTTAACTCAATGTGCAATCGCACGCAAACCGAGATAACTTCATAATCAAAAAGTGTCGGAGCAACGATTAAAATATCGTGAGCAATGCAATAATCCAAAAACTTAAAGGCTAGCGGGCTGTCATGTTCGGCGTGTAGCAGTTTGACAAAAACATTGGCATCAATCACCACACTATCAGCAAAATAAGATTTCACACCTGTCCGCCTTGTCGCAACTGATAAATCATATCCGTGGTAGAAATGCCGTCAGGTACTTTGTCAGACTGGCGTAGCGTTTGCATTTTTTTAAGCAGTTTTTCCTTGTTGATTTGATAAATTTGTTTGGCAAGCACTTCGCTGACAAACTCTGACTGCTCATCAAAAAGCACAAGCTCGTCCAACTGCTTGGCAATACTTTCATCAATCACAAACGTTCTTTCAACCACCGCCATAACGCCCCCTATACGCCATACTGCTCACGGTAGGCTTGCATTTTTGCCAAATGCTCGGTCTCGCCTTTGTCTTGCAAAAAGGTGATAATATCATCAATATCCACCAAGGCAAACACAGGCACGCCAAAATCATCTTTGATTTGCTCTACTGCCGAACGCTCGTCCTGCCCACGCTCTTTACGGTCAAGGGCGATGACAATCCCCGCAAGGCTCGCCCCTGCATTCCTTAAAATCTCAACCACTTCACGCACAGCCGTCCCTGCGGTCATGACATCGTCAATCACCCACACCGATTTGCCTGACAAATCCGCTCCGACAAGGTTGCCCCCTTCGCCATGCGTTTTGGCTTCTTTGCGGTTATAGCCCCAAGCGGTGTCAATGCCATGCGAACGCCATAGGGTCTGAGCGGTGGTCGCCACAAAAGGAATGCCCTTGTACGCCGCCCCAAAAATTGTGGGATTATCGCCCAACTGCCCTGCCAAAATATCGGCATAGCCGTTTGAGAGCATATCCAATGCCTTACCGCTTGACAATAGCCCTGCATTAAAAAAATAGGGACTAACACGTCCTGATTTTAGGGTAAATTCGCCAAATTTTAAAACGCCATAATCAAGCAGTAGCCCAATAAATTCGTTTTTGTTAAACATAAAAATCTCCGATAAAATAAATGATTACAATAAATCGTAAAATAATCTCTATTGTACTCTGTTTTGACAAATTTCCCAAATTTTTTACAATAAAAAACGCACCGAGATAGTGCGTTTTTTGTCATTAAAATCGTGCTGTGACACCAACGGTAAAAGCTCTGGCAGGTAGCGGGGCGATATAACGCAAGGGTGAGTTATGCGGGCGAGCATCCTCATTAAGCAAATTTGTACCACCAAAACGCAACGTCATCGGACTGCCCAACCAATACACGTCTTTTTTCACATCTGCACTGATAAGTGTGTAGGCAGGTAGTGCTGTCTCGCTTTTGGCGTTTTGATAACGCGGCTCATCATAATACACACCATTAATACCCACTTGCCAATCCTGATACTGCCACTTCACCCCAAGTCCGTAGCGATTGGTTGGCATATTTGGCATATAGATACCGTCGTTATGTAAAGCCACTTCACCAGCATTTAGATGTTTGTTTTTAACCAAATCAGCAAATGACGATATCGTCATACTGCCATAACGCCCCAAATCAAAATCTCGACTCACATCTACTTCAAAACCCATTACCTGAACGTCATTTTGTTGCCAGTATTTTAATGGCATCCTCGCTCCACCTGTAATCGCCCCACTTGACGCCATATGAATGTAGTCGGTGAACTTATTTGCATACACTGATGCATTTACATCAAAATCCGAACCATCAAATGATACAGACAATTCTTTGCTTTTTACCCGCTCTGGTTTTAGGTTTTGATTGCCTTCTTCGTGTGCCATGATGCTATAATGTAAATTGGATGCATAAAGCTCATTAATGTCAGGTGCTCTTTGGCTATCGGCATAGCGAGCCTTAATGCCCACTCGGTCAAACGGACGAAAAGATGCTTGGATATCATAGCTATCTAGCCCATATTTTCTGCCTTCTAGCTTTGTATTCTTGGCGTTACGATGTGTGGCAAAGTCACCCACAATATCGTGTTCAACACGTTCATGGCGGTAACCCAATGTCAAATCCACAGGCTTAAATGATAGCGTTTCTTGTAAAAACACCCCATAAGTTGTTGTATTCACATTAGGCAGATACACCGATTCGCCCGCTCCTTGAACCTGTCTTTTAGAGCCGTTTACCCCTACCACACCCGACATAAATGATTGGGGCTGATGATAAGCCGATGTGGCAAATTGACTGGTGTGAAAACGGTAGTCATTAGCCAACTGCTCCCCCACATTCTCTTTACTCCGCTCATCAACCCAACCAGCATGAACGGTCATGCGATTTAGCCAAGGCGAAGCATGATGTGTCTGTGCTTCGACGGCCAGTTTATTTTGCGTGCCATCAATACGCACGGGCTGACCGCTTTTATAATCAAGCCCTGCTCCTAGATTTGACATGGAAAAACCCGGCAGTCCATAGCGACTGTGCTTTGTATCAGCAGATAAAGCGATGTAATTGCTTTTGCCATGTCCTTGCCAAAAATAACTACCTGCCACGCCCAAGCGATGATTTTCAAGATCGCTATTACCTAATTTTTTATGATAATTTTCGGTAATGTCCAAAATTTTATCCACTTTCTCTATCTTGTCAGGGGTGCCTGCGACATAGTGAGGATTGTCTTTATATCTGGGATTTGGCGTATTGGTGAACACATCTGCCAATTCAAGCCCCCAATCGCTGTATTTATCATGAATCTTGCCCGTTGTCATGTCATAATAATCGGGCATATAGTATTTTTTGGACGCGATGTTAAATTCGCTTTTGATGACGGGCTGGCGTTGGCATGAATTAACCAAATTCATGTTATAACCAAGCCCGTATTGGTTACTCGAAATTAATTGACTGTCACACACCTTCGCCTTGCTCGCCCCCACAATGTCATAGCCATCTAACTGCTGAGTGGAATACAAGACATTGACACTGATGTTTTTTTGGTTGTTAAAATTCGCCTTGATGCCATGCGAGTCAATGTCATTAAAACCTTTTTGCAAATGTACTTCAAGCCCCACAGGCTCATCATCAAGATGCTTCGGCACAAGACCGCCATCAATCTCTACGCTACCACCGATGGCATGACCACCTTCTTTTACGACATTATTAAACTTTTGCACACCAACCAAACGATGAAATACTGGGTCAAAAGCGACATTTGTCCCTGCACTCATGGCATTTAGCCCATTGACCACCATGCCGTTTTCTGTAATATTAACTCGATTGCCAGATAAGCTACGCACAACGGGCGAACCTGCATGCGGACCAAAACTACTACTCTGCACGCCTGAGATGCCTTTAACTGCATCGCCAAGTGTTTTATTATCTGATAATTTATTATAAATATAGGTGGCGTTTGGTGCTTTTTCATCAAGATAGATGGTCATTGCAGGTAATTGAACATTGGGCAACTCTTCTGCCATTGCCGTCTGAGCCAATATCGCCAACATCATCAAATTTAATGTACGTAAATGCATAATTACCTCAAAAAAAGTATATTATTACATAACAATTACGCAAAAACAACAAGTATCTTTACACAAATTTCAAGCTTACATACCAATGGAACCTAAAAATTAACACAAATTATAATGCGGGCAATGCACCATTTTGGACTTAGGCTTTTAATAGCACGTATTGTACACCTTAGCCCAAAAACAAGCTTGTAGCACTTTTGGAGTTGTTTGGGTATATCATGACATACAATTAATTAAGCTCAAAATACACCACATTAGGTTTTCCGTTCGTGGTGAGCTTGTCGAACCATAACGGAAAACCCTTCACCCGAAGGCATAGCTCAGGGCGAACGGTTTTGGTGTTTTTTGAAGTTAAATTGCCATACAAACCGTTAGTGCAGACAATAAAAAAACCCAATCACAAGATTGGGTTTTTTAGGTAGTGGCATATTAACCTTGGGCGGCAGCTTGGGCGGCAGCAACTTCGGCAGCGAAGTCTTCTTGCTTTTTCTCAATGCCTTCGCCAACTTCTAGGCGTTTGAAGCTAATGACAGTTGCGTTTTCAGCTTTTAGCACATCGCCAACTTTTTTGTCGTTGTCAATGACATAAGGCTGATTTACCAAAGTCACTTCGTTTAGGTACTTTCGAACACCACCAGTAATCATCTTCTCGACAACCGCTTCTGGCTTGCCTGACTCTTTGGCTTTGGCTTCGATGATGTCTTTTTCACGAGCTAGGATGTCGGCAGGCACGCTCTCTTCGTTTACCGCCAGTGGGTTAAAGGCAGCAACTTGCATGGCGACAGCTTTACCAAGCTCTTCTGAACCACCTTCATAAGACACCACAACACCAATACGCAGACCGTGACGGTAAGCGGCTAGGTTAGCACCTTCGATGACTTCGGCACGGCGAACTTGTACGTTCTCACCGATTTTTTGTACTAGGGCAACACGAGCTTCTTCTACACTCACGCCATCTTCATAAGACAATGCAGAGATAGCAGCCACGTCAGTGGTGTTATTTGCTAGGGCAAGCTCAGCCACTTTGTTGGCAAATGCGGTAAAGTTTTCGTCTTTGGCAACGAAGTCAGTTTGGCAGTTTACTTCCAATAGGAGTGCCTTGCCAGCCGTTTGGGCGATGATGATGGCACCGTCAGCGGCGATGTTACCTGCTTTTTTGGCAGCTTTGGCTTGACCTGATTTACGCAAGTTGTCAATGGCAAGCTCGATGTCGCCATTTGCTTCTTCTAGGGCTTTTTTACATTCCATCATACCAAGACCAGTGCGGTCACGGAGTTCTTTTACGGTTTTTGCAGATACTTGAGACATGGATTTTACCTTTTAAACTTATTTTAAATATTAGCATATCATACCATCATGAATGCTTGACGACAAATTTATCAAAAAAGGCATGAACGTTTATGCAGACATTCACGCCTTTTGCTTTATCAAACAGTAATTTGATAATTATTCAGCTTTCTCAGCGTTTGCTTCTTGCTCTTGCTCGCCACCTTTGCTTTGAGTTTTGGCATACTCTTTACCTGCGATGATGGCATCAGCCATGGCAGTGGCATATAAAGTTACAGCACGGATGGCATCGTCATTGGCTGCGATGACATAATCTACGTTGTCAGGATTTGAGTTGGTATCGACCACGCCAATCACAGGAATGCCTAGGTTTTTGGCTTCTTTAATGGCGATGGCTTCATGGTTAACGTCAATCACAAAAATCGCATCAGGCAGACCATTCATCTCTTTGATACCACCCAAAGCACGCTCTAGCTTTTCCATGTCACGGGTACGCTCTAAGGCTTCACGCTTGGTTAGCTTGGCAAAGGTGCCGTCTTCAGCTTGCTTTTCTAACTCTTTTAGGCGAGTGATGGATTGGCGAATGGTTTTCCAGTTGGTCAATGTACCACCCAACCAGCGATGGTCGATATATGGCATGCCTGCACGTTGTGCTTGCTCACGGATGGCTTGACCTGCAGCACGTTTGGTGCCGACAAATAGGATTTTGTTACGGTTGGCTGCTTGACCGTTAGCAAAGGTTAGAGCTTCATTGAACTGCTTAACAGTGTGTTCAAGGTTGATGATATGAATGCCGTTACGAGCACCAAAGATGTATTGATTCATCTTTGGATTCCAATAGCGGGTTTGGTGACCGAAGTGAGCACCAGCTTCTAACAAGTCACGCATGGCGATTTGAGTAGGATTTGACATGATGTGTCCTTAAAGTTTGGGTTATGCCTCCACGAACGAGTCTTAACGAATTTATCTTAATAAAGCCACAAAAGCATAGCAAGACAAACACCCCGATAAGCCAAAAGCAAGTCCTATGAAAATAAAAGCGTACATTTAGGACTTTAATTCGTGTGTGTCATTAAAGTTAAAAGTAAATGCTTAAAAAGCCATTTATTATAGCATAGATTGATCTTCTTGACAACAAAATCCGTCCACTCACCAATAAACTTTTAAAGTTATTTGCTTTGTGGAGGGATGTATGACAAAGGTTAGAATTAACTGCTATAGCCCACACAAATGCCAATCACGCCATCATGCTCACGCCAATGAAAAGGAATGACATAGGTACGCTTGTCTTTGGGCAAGAAATTTACACTTGGCGCCCCATCAACAATCTTAGGTGGCGAGATGATAAAATCTGAACCAAACTCTGTGCGTGCGTTACCCGATACCGTATTTGCCACTTCACCAATAAGGTCTTTTAATAGTGCCAAAGAATTCTCAGGCTCACCTAAAGTGATGAGCAGGTCACGCAGTAGTGGGGTCTCTGCACTCACATATACACAGCCCGTCAAAGGACCTGTAATGGTAATAATACCACTATAATCATAAGCCAATGGCGTGGCATTACTGTTTAAATAAGGGGTGTCCACCTCGGTTAATTTTTCACCAACTTGGTCAAAAAACGCCATCACTGAGCTGATAAAAACATTTAATTTTTCTGCTTTCATAATACTTCTCTTAATTTCTGTGCCATGCCCTATGTCAAAATAATTTTTCAAGTAAAGCAGGCAGGAAGCCACCCAAGGACTTCCATTGGTTACAAATTCTCAACAAGCGTACACTTAACACTCATCAAACAACAATCAGTCATGCATTAACTCATCGAGTGCTGCAATGAGTTCTTCGTCAGAAAATGGCTTGCATAGAAAACCGCTAGCACCTAGTGATAATGCTTGAATGCCTGTGGCTTTGTCAGAAAGTGCTGAAACCACCAAAATACGCACCTCTTCATCTAAAGCAACCAGCTTTTCAATGCACTCCAAACCATCCATCTGAGGCATGGTCAAATCCATGGTCACAACATCAGGTTTGTGCAGTTGAAATTTTTCAACTGCGTCCGCCCCATTGGATGCTGTGGCAACCAACATGAATTTTTCGTTATTGTAAGCACGTTGAATGCGATTTCTGATGATGTTTGAATCATCAACAACCATTAATTTATACATATAAACTCCATTATAATACCCGCAAGCCTTCTAAATAATACAGCACTTGCAGGTTTTTGTAGGGTGTGCCTACCCTTGATACATTTTTATGAAATATGATTAAAATTCAACACTTTCATTTAGGACGTACCTACCATTGATGATGTTTTATCAAATTCGGTAGAAACTTAAAGTTTTGATTGATTCTTTCATTGCAAATATCAAAGATAGGCATGCCCTATTAAAATTAATCACATGGGTAGTTTAATTACAAAGCGACAGAATTGACCATCTTCACTTTGAACATTAATTTTACCACCAAATTCCTTCACACGATCTTTGACAATGTCTAGTCCCACGCCACGACCTGCATCTTCATCGGTTTGGTCTTTGGTGCTAAATCCTGATGAGAACAAGGTGTTCAATAAGCGACTCTTTTCAAAGGCATACACCTCATCTTCAGTATAAGTGCCTTTGGCAATAATACGCTGACGAATCGCTTCATAGTCAATGCCCCTGCCGTCATCTTCCATACTAAAAATAAAGTCGCTCTTATTATCTCCTGCGTAAGACTGCACCATTACTTTTACGGTACCCATCTCGTTTTTGCCATTTTGGACACGAGCGGTGGGCGAGCCAATACCATGAACAATGGCATTACGAAGTAGCTGAACACACAACTCTTTAGTGACGGTTTTTAGGCGTGCAGGAATCTGTTGACCCTCCAACCCTTGAGTGTCTAGTTGTACAAGTTTACCTTGACGTTCGGCAATGTCTTGGGCAAACTGCTCTAAATACTCAACCAGCTCTTCTTTGGCATCCACAGCTTCTTCTTTTGCCACCTGAGTCATTTCACTTCTTAGGTAGTCTTCTTGGACTCTGGCACTAACCTCTTGACAACCATGACTCATCATATTACGTGCTGCTGCATTGATACGTTCGCCCAAACCAGCAATGGTATTAGACAGACTTAACAACTCATCTAGATGCACCGTTAATGGCAAGAAATCATTACCTGAGAGTGTTGCTTGGTTTTGTAATGCATGCAGTTTATTTTCTGCCTCAGAAGCAATCCTGGTAAAACTGTGTAGCTTAAGGGCTGACGCTTCACCTTTTAAGCTGTGCATTTCACGATACAGTGACTTAGTTTTGTTTTGCAGTTCAAATTGTGAATTACCTGGATTTTTGAGCGTATTATTCATCTTCTCAATATGCTTGTGCGTATTGTCAATAAACTCACTAATCACACCAGGGCTTACGTTCAAGATGGTGGTAAGCATCTCAATCTGCATGTCATTTTGGACACGTTCTTGTTCTAGACGTTGCTCTAGACGTACCGCATCTGAGATGTCATTAACGTTCACCAAGATACGAGCAATGTCTTTGCCTTCATATACCCGAGAGAATTTAAAGTCAAGATAGCGATTCTCACTGGTACCATCTTCACTCTCACGCTGAATCATTACCTTATTTAAAGGGTTTAAGCTGTCCACCAGTTTTTCTTTAACACGTGGGTTGTATAGCTGGTCGATGAATTTTTGTGTGGTGTCAAGGTCTTTATCTGAGATACGATTACGAAGCACAGTGGTCAAGTTCTCGCCACCTAAGCGATTAGTACCGATGATGTCACTCAGGGCTTTTGAGTGTTGCTGACCGATGTTTAGGTCTCTGTCAAGCAGGAACAAACCGGTGTTTACCGTCTGCATGATCTCAGCGGTTTCTTGACGTGCCGCTTCGGTCTTAGCATCCGACTCACGCAGACGTCTTAGCACGATGAGAATAAACACGGCAAAATACGCCAAAATCGCACCCACCCCAACAAGCTGAATAATACGAATATTGCGAGCCTGAGTTTCGGCAATGTTCGTTACGTCAGAAGTTAGATCATGCAAAGCGTCATTCATCGCCAAAGATGAAATTTTGGCTTGCTCACCTACCAAACGCAGTGGCGTACTAGAATCTGCAGTAATGTCGCTTGCCACCGCCAGATACACATCTACCCTAGGTTTTAGAGCATTCCATTGTTCTTGTGCCGCCTTTAACTGGGCGATTGCACTTTCATCTGTCACCTTTGGCAGCTGATGAGCATCACCATGCAAGTCATGGTAGATACCAGCATTTTCAATGGCAGTCAAAGTTGCATCAATAGATTTACTGGTGGCATCTAGACGAGTCAATACCGTTTTCATGTGGGGGGACGTGATGTCCTCACCATAGCTTAATTGCATGTCAAAAATATCTTTAATGAGTGACTGCGTGTCGTTAGCAACCCAATGTGTGGCGTTCGCCAAGGTAGAGTTGCGTTCTAACACGTTTGATGCATAAAACGTAAATGCAAGCAAGACAAAAATCAATGCCATAAAAAGCGACATCGAGAGAATCAAACCCTGATAACGCCCTGTGGCTGGTGTGGCATTTTGAGACATAAATACTCCTAACGAGAAGTGACTGATAACCTTATTGTGGCGCTATACATTCCTTTAATATTTTTATTACATCATAAAAATACCCGAACCAAGCAACAAGGCATCTTATTAAAGTCCGCCCAAATCATATCATCACACTCAAAACCATCATGGAATGACCCCATCAGCCATCGCAACAGGTTGTTACAAGTGTTACAGATTTATTTCAAAATTTGGGCATATACCTAACATTATAACACAACCAGCACAATTATCATCAAAAAATTATTAATTTATCAGGGCAATTGCACTTATATTTAATTTTCAGCAAGGCAAATTACCCTCATAAAGAAATCGTCAATTTCCAGACATAAATCATTAGGGCGTGCCTACCATTGATAACATTTTATTGAAATTTGATTAAAATTATTGAAATTTGATGATTTAATCAATTTTTTCACGAAAAATGGCCATTCGACCACTTAATCGTGTGAATTTTCAAGATTTTAACTTAATTTCTTTAAATTAAGTGGTCGGATTGTTTTTCTGCGTCAAAAACTTGTCTGATAAAAACTCACAGCCTACGATTTTTTCTTGACAAATGTGCAATTTTTCTCTTTTTTTATTGCAAATACCAAAATTTAACACGCCCTACACAGATTTATTGATAAAAATACCAATCAATCCCACCAAACTTGTTTTGTGATAAAACCATCAATCCTTATCGCTCATTACTTATTTTTGTAAAATTTTATAGCCCATTCATCCCACCAAAAAATCGCACAACTTCATCGGTCATGAGACTATATTTTATCACGGTTAATCAATCACAATAATCAATTTATCCAAACCCTCTTAGAGCTACTGCACACGTTTTACCCATGCACCACTGCCGTCCACACGACTGTCGTTTTTGATTTTGTCACGCAAAGCGGTGGCGGCGTCTTGGTTTTTCTCTGAACCGACCAGTACTCGTACGCCACGACTGGTCTGACTGGTACTGACCTTATAGCCAGCGTTTCGGTATCTTTTGGCAAGCTCATCAGCTTTGGCTTGGTTGTCAGCCAGCGACACCTGCACGCCATAGCGGGCATTACTATCGCCGTCACTGCCCTTTTGGCGGGCTTCTTTTAGGCGTTTATCAGCACTGGCGGCGGCAGCTTTTTGGGCTTCTCGCTCTTTGGCTTCTCGCTCTAAGCGTGCCACTTGTGCTTTTGATGGGATTTTGATGGTTTTGCCAAGCGGTAGGGGGTCGTGTCGCCCCATGTTGTTGGCTTCGGCAAGGGCGGAGACAGGCACGCCATACTGACGAGACAACTTAATCAAACCGTCGCCACGCACCACTTTGTGCTGACCATTATTGGCATTTTGTGGGGCTTCATCACGGGCTTTTTTGGCTTGTTCTTTTTTCTCTTTCTCAGCTTTGTCTTTCTTATCCTGTGATTTTTGGGCTTTTAGCTTATCGGCTTTGGCTTTCTCGTCCTGTTCTTTTTTGGCTTTTTCTTTGTCGTCTTTTTCACGCTGTTCTTGCTCTTTTTTGGCTTTTAGCTCTTTTTCTTTGGCAAGTTTTTCCAAGAGTTCACGCTTTGCCTGTGCCTTGGCGACAGCAATGGCTTCGGGGCGTGTTTCCACCGTCAACGTGTCGGCAGGCGTGGCTGTGGCTTTTTGCTCAGCGGTCGCCTTATCAAGAGCCAGCTGCTGGGCTTTTTCTTGGGCTTCGATGAGTGCCATGGCTTCTTTTTCTTGGGCAAGCGTGCGAGCTTCTCGGGCTTCTTGTTTGGCGCTCAAAAGTTTGCTCTCGGTCGCCATGTCCACGGTCAAAGGCTCAACGGTTGGGCGAACCACGCCGTCATCGGCAGTGGTCGCCACGTTGTCTGTTTGGGGGATGGTCTTAGCAGTTTGTACGTTTTGGGCGGTGTCGCTTTGTCCTTGATTGACGGCATATAAAATCACACCACCACCCAAAACCAAACTTAATCCTAATAATAACTGTTTTGAAATCATCGTCTTATCACGTCTGTTAGTAATGTTTTTATTTTACCATAAAAGACAATAAAGCCAATCGGATTTATCCTGATTTTACAATTTTCTTAGACAGAACGTGGGTCATCCGCTAGCCCCAGCGCAATCAAACTCTCGCCTATCGTATGAAACGAGCCAAAACACAAAATCACGTCATCATGATTCGCCTGCGTCTCCACACTCTCTACCGCTTTAGCAATGTTGTCATGGGCATAAACGGTACTGTTTGGCAAATGCGTGGCGATTTTGGTGTGTAGCTCATCCACTGCCACCGCTCGCACATTGTCAATCTTACCAATATGCCAAGCGGTGATGGGCAACTCAAAACTGCCAATCAAGGTTAATACTTCATCAATGTCTTTATCAGCAAGCATGCTAAATAAAAAATGCAATTTGGTATTTGGATTACTGTTTTTAACATTTTGCCAAAAAGGGATAAATGATGTCATCAAAAAACTAATGCCATGCGTATTATGCCCAACATCAAAAATCCATTGTTTGCCATTTATCATTCTTTTATCAAATCGCCCTGATAATTTGATATTGTTTAAGCCGTTTTTAATATCGTCTATGCTGACGGTTAATTCACTTGCCAATATCGCACTGATGGCATTACTGGCATTAATCAGGGCGATATTTGGTTTGGGCAAATCTAATGCCATCGCTCCATTGGCATATATCCAATTTTTATCATGTGCTTGATAAATAAAGTCCTTACCATATTGATAGTATTTGGCGTTTTTGTCATGAATCATTTGGGATACGCTATTAGGCATATCACGCTCGCCATATATCACAGGCATATCATCACGGATAATCCCTGCTTTTTCAAAACCGATTTTTTCTCTATCATCGCCCAGCCAATTAATATGGTCAATGCCGATATTGCTAATCACGCCAATATCAGGGGCAATGATATTCACCACATCAAGCCGTCCGCCCAAACCAATCTCTAATACCCAAACATCGCATTTTAATTCTTTAAAAATCCAAAATGCCGATAACGTCGTCATTTCAAAAAATGATAAAGAGACATCGCAGTCCGTGCGAGCTTTTTCACAGGCATTAAAGGCTTTTATCAATAACTCATCATCAACATCTACCCCATTGATTTTAATGCGTTCGTTAAAACTTATCAAATGAGGGGATTGATACAAGGCGGTTTTGTAGCCAGCTTGGGTGCAAATCTCGCTGATGAGAGCGGTGGTCGAGCCTTTGCCATTGGTGCCTGCGACTGTAAGGACATAGGGGCGGTGTGGCAAGTCGTCTTTTAATACGCCCAACGCTTGGGCGACAGGTAGCACACGGTCAAGCCCCATGTCAATGGCGGAGACATGGATTTGACCCAGATAATTAAGCCAATCGGAGAGGGTTTGGAGGGTGTTCATGGGTGTTTTTGGTGTTAAAAATTTAGGGTATTGTGCATGATTTTTGGGGTTTTTTCAATAAAATTTAAGGGCGTTAAAAGAAAAACCCCATTTAGCAAGCCAAATGGGGTGTTATGCGTGATGATTTAGCTCACATTCGGCAATTTCATCATCTTGGTCAGCAGTCTATACACCGTATCCACAAGCTCATGGCGGTGTACCACCATATCCACCGTGCCTTTATCCAGCAAAAATTCGGCACGTTGGAACGGTTCATCAAGTACTTCACGCACGGTCTGCTCAATCACTCGCTTACCTGCAAAGCCAATCATCGCACGTGGCTCGGCAATATGCACATCACCCAGCATGGCAAGACTTGCCGTAACCCCGCCATAGACAGGGTTGGTCAGCACCACGATATACGGCACGCCCGCCAAACGCAAGCGTTCGATGACCGCAGACGTGCGAGCCATTTGCATGAGTGATAGCAAGCCTTCTTGCATTCTTGCCCCACCGCTAGACGCAAAGCAAACAAGCGGTTTACGCTCGGCAAGGGCTTTTTCGCCCGCCATGACAAACCTATCGCCCACCACCGAACCCATAGAACCGCCCATAAATTTAAAATCAAACGCACAAGCAATCAGCTCCAAATTCTTGATTTTGCCATTCATGGCAATCAAGGCTTCGCTCTCGCCCGTGGTCTTTTGGGCTTCGCTCATACGCAAGGGATAAGGCTTGGAATCCGTAAATTTTAGGGGGTCGCCTGCTTGGTAGTTTTGCCCAAGCTCGCCTGTAATGCTGTCAAAAAACCACGCCAACCGCTTGCGAGCCGACATTGTCAAATGGTGGTCGCAGTCGGGGCAGACGTATTGATTAAAAATCAAGCTGGTGTTGGTCGTCAGCGTGTGGCAATTTGGGCATTCTGTGGACGGCTCGGTCTCCACCGCAGACGGCTGAACGATACGGTCTTGCTTGATAGACGGTACAGGGCGGTTTAGCCATGTGGTTGGCGTTTGGGCTTGGGTGTCAGTCATGGTATTCCTAATTCAATATCCAAATAGGCATAGTTTACAGTTGTTTTGATGATTTGGCAAATGGTTTTTGTTAAAGGCCATCAATGGCTTGGCGTAACTCGTCCATTTTTGAAAGCACCTTATCAATGGCAAGCTCCAGCTTGTCCTTGTCATCGCCCACATCAGCAAAATGACGCACCAATTCACTACCGACAATCACACCGTCCGCAAACTTGGCAACCGCTTTGGCACTTTCACCGTCTTTTATCCCAAAACCCACACAAACAGGCAAATCGGTATCGGCTTTAATGGATTGGACTTGGCGAGCCACTTCATCGGTATCCAATGCCTTTGAACCCGTTACGCCCTTGACCGAGACATAATAAATAAAGCCTGTGCCGTGCTTTAATACCGCTTGACGGCGGTCGGCTTGTGTGGTTGGGGCAAGTAAAAAAATCTGATTGATGCGTTTGTCGGCAAGTCTTTTGGACAGCGTGTCGTCTGTTTCATTGGGCGGTAAATCGACAAGCAATAAGCCATCCACACCATTTTGTGCACACAAAGTTAGAAAATCATCATAACCGATAATTTCCACAGGGTTTAAATAGCCCATTAACAAAACAGGTGTTGTGGTATTGGTCTTGCGAAATTCGCCCACCATTTGCACGGCTTTTTTGGTACTGGTGCCAGCGTTTAAAGCTCGCTCACCAGCTAGGCTAATCACCTGTCCGTCCGCCATTGGGTCGGAAAATGGCAAGCCAATCTCAATGATGTCCGCCCCTGCCGATACCAGCTCGTGCATTAAATCCACCGTAACGGACGGATTTGGGTCGCCTGCCATAATATAAGGGATTAGGGCTTTTTTGTTTTGCTGTTTTAGGGTAGCAAAGGTTTCTTGAATTCGAGTCATCATTTATTCCTATTTAGAAATTTCTAATGGTAAATTTAATAAACGATAATTTTTATTATCCTATTACAATTAAATTTACATGATTAATTTGCGAAAGTTAAAATGGCATATTGATTTTAACCTATTTAATACCTTTCTTTAATTCACGCATTTTTGCCACAGCATTATCAAAATCTTGTTTTGCTTGATTGATGATGTTATTCATTTCTTGCTGTATGCGTAAATCCATGATTTGACAATCTTTTTGATTGTACCAAGATTGGATTTTTTCATAACGTTTTTGAAAAACTGATTTTGGCAAATTTTGGCATTTTAATGTTAAAAATAATACCCAATCCTGCTCACGCTTTTCATCGCCATTGCAATGACGGCACGCCAACACAAAATTATGCTTGTGATTTGTACCGCCATCGCTGATTGGGATTAAGTGGTCTAAATGTCCGCTTCGTTCAGTGATTTGACAATCGCAATACGCACAGCGATGATTAAAATATTGCCAAATTTGCCGTTTGTCGCTGGTTGTGGGATAGCCAAAAATAATTTGCGACAAGCTTCGCCCAATGGCGTTTTTTGCCCTTGACGGAGTCACGGACATTAAATCTCAATCCCGTCAATACTCATCACGGTATGCAAATCTTTATCGCCACGCCCTGACAGATTGATAATTATAGACTTATCTTTATCCATGGTTTTGGCAAGTTTTAACGCATAAGCGACCGCGTGCGAGCTTTCTAGGGCAGGGATAATGCCTTCGGTTTTGGTCAAAATACGAAAGGCTTCTAGAGCTTCATCGTCATTGATGACAGGGTAATTGACACGCCCAGCGTCCTTTAAAAAGCTATGCTCAGGCCCTACACCAGGGTAGTCAAGCCCTGCCGATATGCTGTGCGTGTGCAAAATTTGACCATCATCGTCCGCCATAAGGTAGGTACGATTGCCGTGCAACACGCCCACACGCCCTGCATTTAGGGGGGCAGAATGCTCGCCTGTGTCAATGCCGTGTCCGCCTGCTTCCACGCCATAAATCGCCACATCATCGTCATTCAAAAACTCATAAAACAGCCCCATGGCATTAGAGCCACCACCCACGCAAGCGACCAAAGCGTCAGGTAATTTGTTTTCTTTTTCAAGGTGTTGTAAACGAGCCTCTCGTCCAATAATTGCCTGAAAATCTCGCACCAAAAGCGGGTAAGGGTGCGGACCTGCCACCGTACCAATCACATAATAAGTATCGTCCACATTGGTTACCCAGTCTCGCATCGCTTCGTTCATTGCGTCTTTAAGCGTGCGAGAGCCACTCGTTACAGGCACGACTGTCGCCCCCAAAAGTTTCATACGATAGACATTCATTTTTTGGCGTTCTACATCGTCCGCCCCCATATAAACCACGCATTCCAACCCCAGTCGTGCTGCGATGGTGGCTGTCGCCACCCCATGCTGACCCGCCCCTGTCTCGGCAATGATACGCTTTTTACCGACCAATTTTGCCAAAAGTGCCTGACCGATGGTGTTATTGACCTTGTGTGCACCTGTGTGGTTTAAATCTTCTCGTTTAAGATAGATTTTTGCCCCGCCTGTTTCCGCTGTTAAGCGTTTGGCAAAATACAAAGGCGTGGGACGACCGACATAATTCACCAAATCGTCATTATACTCTGCCCAAAATTCTGGGTTATTTTTGACCGATAAATAAATGCGTTCTAATTCTTCCAACGCACTCATCAAAGTTTCGGACACAAAGCGTCCACCGTGGATACCAAAATGCCCTGATGTATTGGGGAATTGGGTGTAGTCTGTCATAGGGATTTTCCTTTAATTTTTCACCAAATAACATCAATTGGAAATGCCATTATTTCATTATCACAACTGATTAATGTTAAATTTTCAATTTGAGCTTGAGCGGACAACATTCTATCAAATGGGTCTGAATGTTTTAAGGCGTATTCGCCTGATAATTTGGCGTGTCGCCAATTTACCGACAAAGGTTTAAAATCAGCATCAATCATTAGCTCTTCAAAATTTTCTAATATTTTTTGAGCTTTGCCTAATTTGCCTTTTCGGTGTTTGGTTGCCATTTTCCAAACACTTGCCGAACTGACATAAATTTGATTATCATCATTGGTTAAAATATCAATGGCTGTTCTGGATAATTTCTCAGGTTCGGTATAATACCACAATAAAGTATGGGTATCTAACAAATATCGCTTTACCATTTTTCCAATTCATCCTTATCCAAAGGCTCATAAAAAGCAGGGTCAGCTTTATAATCAGACAATCTGCCTAATTGTTGTTGGCGTTTGCTGATTTTTGCTTTTGGTTGTTCATGGATTGAAAATGGCTCGTCCAAAAATACAACCATAACTTGACTGGGTTTATCAAATGGCGGTAATTCATTTAATGAAATTTTACCACCTTGATAAATGCCGCTAATTGTATAATGCATAATTTTTCCTATATATCCTTCACGACCGTCAATCCCGCAAAAGTTTGGGCGGCAGGCATGACTTCTAGTCGGTTAATATTAATATGTTTGGGCTGATTGATAAGCCATAATACCATATTACTAATGTCTTCAGGGCGAATAAATTCCACATTTTCATAAACCTTGCCCGCACGGTCATCATCGCCATAAAAACGTACGTTACTAAACTCCGTGCCACCGCACAAACCAGGTTCTACGTTTGTAACTCGCACTTTTTTGCCAATCAAATCGGCTCGTAAATTGAGACTAAACTGCGTAACAAATGCCTTAGTCGCCCCATAGACATTCGCTCCAAAATACGGATAATTGCCTGCCGTTGATGAGATATTGATGACATAGCCGTCATTTTTGGCAACCATAAATGGTAAAATCTCGTGCGTGATATTAACAAGCCCCAAATTATTGGTATTTATCATCGTTTGCCAATCGTTAATATCCGCTTTATCGGCAGATTCCAAACCAAGTGCCAACCCTGCATTATTGATAAGCACATCAATATTTGCCAAAATGTCATTAGGCAAAGTTTGCAAAGCCATTTTTGTGGCGGATATGTCGCCAATATCAAAGCACAGCGGAATAAAATTATCACCAAGGTCGTTTTTTAATTCATCAAGTTTATTTTGACGGCGACCTGTGCCAATAACGGCAAAGCCGTTTTTAATACAATCAATGGCAATTTGTTTGCCAAAACCTGATGTTACGCCTGTGATTAGAATGTTCATAGATTTTTCCTTAAATAAATGGATTGATGATTTTTATGGGTAAATTTGCAAAATCTTTTTCATTGCGAGTTACCAAGATAAGATTATGATATTTAGCAATGCTGGCAATCCAAGCGTCATTCTCTGCTCGTGGATTTGGTGTATGAAATTCGGCACAAATCAAACTAATATCAAAATTAATGGATAAAATTCTACCACCAAAATAAGGCATTACAAAATTATCAAACCATTCTTTTAAATGCTTGCCTTGCATTGGGTCTTTTCGCTCTTTTCATAAAACGCCACAATATAATTCCATTATCACGACATCAAAAGTAAAAATTTGACTTTTTGGTTTGTCTTTTATCCAATCTACAACACCTAGATTGGCTTTGCCTGATTTGATTTTGCGTAATTCTGAAATAATATTATTATCCAACAAATACATCAATCAAGCTCCAAAAAGCGATTTTGGCTGGAAATAGGGTCGACTTCATCAAACTCAATATCCGATACATCAGCCCCATCATAAGCAATTGCCCATTCGTATAAGGTTTGGTTATTATCCATTTGATTACCTATGGTGCTCGCAACAATTTTTCCTTGATTAACAAAGTTAATTTGTTCGCCTTGTATGATGGCTTGTTGCACCATTATGAGTAATAAACTAATTTCTACAATCATATTTACTCTTCTTATCTTATCTGATTAATAATTGCGTGACTATCTTTGGTTAAAATTTTGGTGATTATACCATACTTAACGCACATAATGCATATGCACAAAAACCAAAAAATAATCCAACATAAAAACAATATTAACCAAATTAACCTTCTATATCTAAAATACCAAAATCCAGAACCCAAACTTAGCATAAAACACGCAGATAAAAAATAAGTTTGTTTAATAGCTTCAACGCCTTCATGATAAGTGGTTCTAGCACCCCTAACACCGCCAATGCTAATTGCCTGTTCAGTTAAGGCAATAAAAATCATCGTGCCAAATACTATCATTCCCAAAATACCAGCACACCAAATGATGATTTTTAGACTTTTATCGTGATTGTCTCGAATGATTGGTTTGCCAATTTGACTCATTTTATTTTACCATATTTTTTATAAACTCACTCATTTTAATTTCACACTTCACCCCCTTTTCCTTTTCAATTCCCCCACTGACATCAACGCCTTTTATTTTTGCCATTAATGCTTGATTGTTCACAATTTCGCCAATCGCATCAGGCGTTAATCCCCCTGCCAAATAAATCGGCAAAGGCGAATTGTCAGGGATTTTTGTCCAATCAAAGACAAGCCCTGTTCCGCCATACGCCGTATCGCTAAAAGCATCCAAAATCACGCCACTTGCTCCGTACGCTTTTAATGCGTTGATTTGATTTAACAGCGTGTCGCTGGTGTCGTCATTTTTTACCCGAATGGCTTTTATCCAGCGTTTATTAACCGCACGGGCAAGCGTTTGGCACTTAGCAGGCGTTTCATCGCCGTGAAATTGGATAATATCAAAGGCGACTTCTTTTGCCAAATTGACAAGTTCATCCTGCCCCATATTGACGACCAAAGCAACAATCGTGGTAAACGCTGGCACGGCTGACACAAGCGTCTGGGCGGTGGCAATGCTGACAGCACGGGGGCTTAGCGGATAAAACACCAGTCCCACCGCATTCACGCCAAGAGCAATGGCGGTCTGTAAATTGTCCGTGCGAGTAAATCCGCAGAATTTGACGGCTAAGTTTTTCATTTTAACGACTTATTTATGGGGTAAAATTTTCTTAACTTACCATTATTTTGTGTGATTGTCTATGGTCTGTGAGACTATTTTCTAAGAGATTTTAATTTATAATAAAAATTAATTAAATATTCATTTTTTATGATAATTATCCAATAATCAATGACATAAAATCCTTGTCTTTTTGGCAAAAAGTAGGTATTATTAACTTCACTGATATATTCATTAATTTTTATGATATAAATCATTGTGGCGATAGCCATTAATTAAATCAATGAATGTACCTTTCACTCAATCCATACTTGACCAACCTAAGGAATATGCCATGACTATCCAGTCCGCCATCGCCAAAGTCGAGCAAAACTACGCTCATCAGCCAGAATTCATCCAAGCCGTCAAAGAAGTCGCCATGACTATTGAGAAGGTCTATGCCGACAACCCAAAATTTGAGACCCTACAAGTCTTTGAACGCCTATGCGAGCCTGACCGTATCATCTCTTTTCGTGTCAATTGGGAAAACGACAAAGGCGAGATTCAGGTAAACCGTGGCTGGCGTGTCCAATTTAGCAACGCCATTGGTCCATATAAAGGCGGTATCCGCTTTCACCCAACCGTAACCGAGGGTACCTTAAAATTCTTGGGCTTTGAGCAGATTTTCAAAAACGCCTTAACAGGCTTGCCTATGGGCGGTGCTAAAGGTGGCTCTGACTTTGACCCCAAAGGCAAAAGTGAGGCTGAAATCCGCCGTTTTTGCTATGCGTTCATGCGTGAACTTCACAAAAATGTCGGCAAAGACATGGATGTACCAGCAGGCGACATCGGTGTGGGCGGTCGTGAAGTGAACTATATGTTTGCGATGTATAAAAACCTAACCCGTGAATTTGAAGGCGTACTCACTGGCAAAGGCGTGGGTCACGGTGGCTCGCTCATTCGTACCGAAGCGACTGGTTATGGTCTCGTGTACTTCCTTGACAACATGCTAAAAGTCAATAACGACAGCCTAGAAGGCAAAACGGTGCTGGTATCAGGTGCAGGCAACGTGGCTCAATATGCTGCCGAAAAATGCCTACATTTGGGCGGTAAAGTCATCACCTTCTCTGACTCAAAAGGCACGCTTGTGGATAAAGACGGCTTTACGGCAGAGAAAATCGACTGGGTCAAAAATCACAAAGCCAACGGCAAGGCATTGGCGGATTATGTCGCAGAATTTGGTGGCGAGTGGCTGGCAGGAGAGCGTCCTTGGCAGTTTGATGCTGATGTGGCTCTGCCTTGTGCCACCCAAAACGAAGTCAGTGAGGCAGATGCTCACGCCCTAGTCAAACATGGCGTAAAATACGTTGCCGAAGGTGCAAACATGCCACTGACTGCCGAAGCCATCGATGTGGTGCGTGAGCATGGTGTTGCCTATGCCCCTGGTAAAGCTGCCAACGCTGGCGGTGTGGCGGTGTCTGGCTTAGAGATGAGTCAAAACTCAGTGCGTAAATATAAGTCGTTTGAAGATTTGGACTTAGAACTACAAAAAATCATGAAAAACATTCATGAAAGTGCGTTGGAAGCTGGCAAAAAATACGGCACAACCGAAGGTACGATTGACTATATGACAGGTGCGAACGTGGCAGGCTTTACCCAAGTTGCCAATGCACTGGTGGCGTACGGTTATCTATAAATCGCTGACTTGCGTGAATTGTTAATAAAGAAAATCCGTCCAATATGGGCGGATTTTTCTATTACCTTAGTGCAGGTCTAGCTTTTGTATATTTGCAATCAAAAATGAGAAAAATCGCCCATTTTCATTGCAAATACAAAAGGCGGGCACGCCCTAATTTTGTGTCTAAAAATTACCAATTTTTTAAAAACATAATTTTATCTGCTAAAAATTAAATATAGCGCGATTGCTCTGAAAATACCATCAAGAAATATTCCCAAATCCTCCAAACTTTGCTAAAATGACTTAATTTGTTTTTTTGGTAAGTAAAAAAGGATAAAAAATGCACTCCACCCCCAGTCTAAACCTTAGTCCAAATGACCTAACCGCCAAACTGCACCGCTCCCAATCCGCCCCCCAGCTTACGCCTGACGGCAAACTCTGCCATTTTTTAAGCGTGGAAGGGTTAAACAAAGACATTTTGACCCAAATTATCCATAAAGCGGGCAGTTATTTGCTCCCAAACGGTCAAATCCAAAACTCCACCGAGCTTGACGGCTGTACGGTGATGAACCTATTTTTTGAAAATTCCACCCGCACCCGCACCACTTTTGAAGTCGCCGAAAAACGCTTGGGGGCAAATGTCCTAAACCTTGACATTGCCAAATCGTCCACGAGTAAGGGCGAGAGCCTTGCCGACACGCTGTGGAATTTGCAGGCGATGACGGCGGATATGTTTGTGGTGCGTCATTATTCGTCTGGGGCGATGCACTTTATGGCAGAGAAGGTCTGCCCAAGCGTTGCCGTTATTAACGCAGGGGACGGTCAGCACGCCCACCCCACGCAGGCGATGCTGGATATGCTGACCATTCATCGTGAAGCCAAAAAGCCCTTTGACGAGCTGTCCGTTGCCATTATTGGCGATGTTAAGCACAGTCGTGTCGCTCGCTCGGACATTTGTGCTTTGCAGACTTTGGGCGTGAAAGACATTCGGGTGGTCGCCCCCAAAACCTTACTCCCCAAAGGCATTGAACGCTATGGTGTGTCGGTGTTTGACGATATGGACAAGGGCATTGCAGGCGTGGATGTGCTGATTGGACTTCGCATTCAAAATGAACGCATTGGTTCGCCCCTTTTGCCGTCCACTGCTGAGTATTTTAAAATGTATGGCATTACCGACAAACGGCTTAAACTCGCCGACAAAGACGCAATCGTAATGCACCCTGGCCCGATGAATCGTGGTGTGGAAATTGCGTCCGATGTGGCGGATGGCGTGCAATCGGTGATTTTAAAACAGGTCAATAATGGCATTGCCGTTAGAATGGCGGTAATGGCAATGGCAATGGAAGGGCAAAGAAGTTTGAGAAACTAAGGATAAAAAATGACAGCAATTACCCTTAATTTATCAGATAATTTGGTTTATGAGGCTAAACAAGCAGGCATTTATAATGAAGTGCTTTTGACGCAAACTTTAAATGAATTTTTAAAAACACAATTAAGCAACAAACAAAAATCAAAATCCGAAGTTTATGATTTTATAATGAGTTTGCCGAAAGCCAATTATGCCGATGACGGATTAACCATTCAACAAAAATTGCGAGATGAATGGTAATGTGTTTATTGGACACTAATTTTGTTATCAATTTACAAAAGCGTAAGTCTGACGAATTGCAATTTTTATTGGATAATCAGGTAAAATTTGATGAATGTTTTGTTAGTGTGATTACAAAACTAGAAGTTTTGGGATTTCACGGTCAAATTGCTGATGAAAAAGTGGATATGGAAAAACTAATTGGTAACTTTCGTTGTTTTGAGTTGGATTTTGTTATTCAACAAAAAACCATTGAAATCAGAGAACAGCGAAAAATAAAACTGCCAGACAGTATTATTTTGGCAACTGCTTTGGTTAAAAACAAACGATTGGTTACGGCTGATGTTAAATTAAATTCGGCTTATCAGTTTTTTAAAGGAAATTAATAATGTCCGCCCTAGAAAAAATCGCCCACCTCTCTGAACAAGAGTATTTATCTTATTATGATAAATTGCAGGGGCAAAAATATGAATTGGTTGACGGTCATATTTATGCCCAAGCAGGGGCAAGCCGTACGCATAATAAATTGGCGGTTAATGTTGGCACAAAATTGCAAACGCATTTAAAAAACAATCCTTGCCAGCCTTATATCAGCGATTTAAAGGTAAAGGTAGAAAATAACTATTTTTATCCTGATGTGGTGGTAAATTGTGGCGATGATGAGTGTATTGCCGATAAACCGATTTTGATTATTGAAATCTTATCCAAATCTACCGCCTTTTTGGACAAAACCAAAAAACTTTGGGAATGTGCCCAATTAGAAACCGTACAAGAATACGCCACCGTTGAACAATCTTTTAAACAAATCACTTTATATCGCCGTGAAAACGATTGGCAAGCCGAAATTTTTGAAACGGGCGAGATTTATTTTAAAAGCATTGATTTGATTGTAAATATTGATGAAATTTATCAAGGAATTTTGGTCAATTGATGTTGGTTTTAACATTGGGCGTAAGGTGTGTATGATGCACCGTATTTTAACCATTTAATAATAGAATAATGATGTTTAAAAAACTTTTGATTACCTTATTATCATTAAGTTTGGCACCTTATGCAATGGCTGAAACTCTAACAGGTTTTTATGGAAATCCAATTCCAAAAGAGCAACAGCAAGAAATGGAAAGGCAAGTTAAGGAATTAGAACTTCAAGCCAACACGGGAAATATAGAAGCAATTTCTGAACTTACTCAATTTTATTTATATTCTGGCAATAAACAAAAAACCCTTTATTGGGTTGATAAAATGGTGGAAAATGGCTATCCAGATGCTTTGACGATATTAGCCGATGCTTATGAAAATGGCTATTATGGGTTTGAAAGAAATACCGAAAAAGCATTTGAATATTATTTAAAAGTAGCCAATTTAGGAGAATTGCATTCACAATTATGGCTTATAGATTATTATCTTGGTAGAAGGGTGGTGGAAGGTGGCTTTTGTAATTGTGGCAATATAGATTATCAAAAAGCCTTAGAATGGGCAGAAAAAGCCAGTAAACTAGGTTCTAGTGAAGCGAACCGAAAGATTGCTGAAATTTATCTTAATCGTGATGAAAACAACCCAAATTATCAAAAGGCAATAGAATATTATAATTTGGCAATTAAACAAATAAAAGTAGAGCTAGAAAAACAGCCAACTTACAGTAGTCATAAATTGCATTTGGTTTGGTCTTATACTGATTTGGGTGAAATTTATTATCAATTAAAAGATTATCAAAAAGCTAAATTAAACTTTGAAAATGCCATTGATGTGGCTGATTATCATTCATCTAGGGCTTATTATGGATTGTCATTGCTTTATCATCATGGTTATGGCGTACCAAAAAATATTAAAAAAGCCGATGAATTGCATAAAAAATCTTGTGAACTTGGTTATGTACCTGCTTGCGAAAATCAATAAACTTAAAAAGATGAGAATTTTATGAAAAACCTACTCCCCCCCACTTGGCAATCGCCAACCCTAACCAAAAGCGACACAGACGACAAATGGCTTATTCCGCCCATTGTGGATTTGTGCGGTGTGATTGCAAATGACGAACACGCCACGATAGAGAGCGAGAGCATTTCGGCATATCACAATGGTATTTTGCACATTTGTACACCGCCTGCCAGCTCTCGCCCACTGGACAACCCATCTTTGATTGACGACATTCGCCACAAGGCAAGTAAATCAGGCGTAAAGCTCTATGCCATTGGGGCTTTGACCGCATCGCTTGGCGGTGAAAAACTTGCCAACATTGCAGGGCTAAAACCCAAAACGATAGCGGTGTCCAATGGGCGATCTGGGTTTGCGAGTGATGATGTACTTTTGCGAGCGTTGGAATACGCCAAAACCTTTGATGTTAAAGTGTTTTTTTACCCAGACGAGCCGAGCCTTACCAAAGATGGCGTGGCTCACGATGGCTATGTGGCAAGCTATCATGGTCTTTCGGGCATTCCGTGGATTGCCGAGACGGTCGCCCTTGCCAAACAGCTTCTTATCGTCGAAGAAACGGGCGTGTCGGCTCATTTTAGCCAGATTAGCTGTAAATCGTCTGTGGAACTCATTCGCACCGCTAAGGCAAAGGGCTTGCCCGTTACCTGTGATGTGGCGATGCACCAGCTTCATCTGACGGACGATGCGATTGACGGCTACAATACTTTGGCGTTTGTCTATCCGCCTCTTCGCTCCGAGACTGACAAGCGGGCATTGATTAAGGGCTTGCAGGACGGCACGATTGATGCGATTTGTTCTCATCATCAGGCGGTTTCTATGACCGCCAAACTTGCCCCATTCCCCGAAACCACCGCTGGGATTAGCAATTTTGATACTTTTGTCAGTTTGGGGTGTCAGCTGGTGGCGGACGGCATTTTGACCGCCGAACAACTGGTGGAAAAGATTTGCACCAATCCTGCCAAAATCGCAGGCATTGAAACGATTTATCACGAAAAAGGCGGGGCGGTGCTGATTGACCCAAACTGCGAGTGGACGATCAGCGATGAGACGATGTTGTCAATGGGCAAAAATACGCCGTTTACTAACCAAACATTGGTAGGTAAAGTAGAAAAAGTATTTTTTGATTGATTGTATAAATTAAAAAATCATTTACTATTTAAATTACCTATCAAATAAAAAGACTTACTATATGTAAGCCTTTTTTTGTTTATAAAAACTTAGCAATGGACATTATTTTACAAAGAAATAAAATTATCAAATAATAAAAAATATTATTTACTTTTAAAAATAAAAATGTTAATATTATTGCCAGTTTATTACCAATCCTTACATGATGTAGGGTTTGTTCCTTTGTTTTGATAGTTATATTTTGCTATTTAGGTGATTTTATGAAACAAAAAACCTTTGCACTACGTCATCTGACCTTTGCAGTCATTGGCACGATGACAGCGACCGTTGCCATGGCAAACACTGCCGAGAGCGGGCCGACGGTTGATTTGGGGCATGAAGTGATTACCATTGACCGTCAAGGCACCAAAGTTAAGACGAACGTGGTAACTTTGCAAGAAAAAGATGAGTCTACCGCCACAGGACTGCGTGAACTTTTAAAGTCTGAACCTGCCATTGATTTTAGTGGCGGTAATGGCACATCATCTTATCTAACCATGCGTGGTATGGGTCAAAACTCCATTGATGTTAAAGTGGATAACGCCTACTCTGACAGCCAAATCTTATATCATCAAGGTCGTCATATGCTAGACCCTAGCCTTGTCAAAATCGTCTCTGTACAAAAAGGTGCAGGTTCGGCGTCTGCTGGTATCGGGGCGACCAATGGTGCGATTGTTGCCAAAACAGTAGATGCTCAAGATTTGCTAAAACACACTGATAAAGACTGGGGTGTGAAAGTTAATGCGGGTTATAGCAGTAATGATGAACATAGCTATGGCGTAACAGGCTTTGGCAAGGCAGGTAACTTTGACTTTTTGGTTGATTATAACGAAACCAGTCAAAATAATTACAAACCTGGTAAAAAAACAGGTCAAAAAGACAGTGCAACACCACCTGGCAAATATCGTAGCTCCTACACTGCCAGCACAAACCCAGCTCCTGCCTCAGAATGTGCCTATCGTACTAAAAAAGATGGCACTATTACAGATACGTTTTGTAAAGACCCAAATCACCCCAGTGATGAAGTGGCATTCCAAGCAATGGATAAAGAAAGCTACTTAATTAAAGCAGGTTACAATCTGGGTGAACATCGTTTTGTACTTAGCCATTTTAACACAACCAATAAAGGTATGCGTAACGTACGTGAAGAATTTGATTGGGTTGTTATTCCAGGAGAGCTAGATACTTCAACCAAGGTTAAACTTGACAAAGAAGGTAAGCCAAAGGCTGGTGCCATCAACTATGGTGGACATCGTAAATTATCCATGCAAAACACCAACCTTGAATACAAAGGCAAAGCAGGATTGTTGGGTGAGGCAGAAGCCAATGTTTATTTTATGAAAAATGAACGCAAATCTGGCAATGATAAATTCAGTGGTTATGCAGGCAATGTAGATGCTCCAAACGACACTTCGGTTAAAACCACAGGAGCAAATTTAGGTTTTGATAAATACATCAATGATGACACACTATTTAAATATGGTGCAAACTATCGCCATCAAGAAACCACCCCTAACCGTGCTCACAACGACAAACTACAAACCACAGAAAAAGATGATATTGGTGTGTATGGTGAGATTATTGCTGATATTGGCAATTTTACCTTAACGGGAGGTATGCGTTATGATCACTTCAATTATACTTCTATCAGCAACAAGAAAGTTTCTGATGGTGCATTCAATCCAAGCGTAGGCATTATTTGGCAAGCCACGCCCGATCTTAGCTTCAATGCTGTGCACAACTACGCCACTCGCAGTCCACGTCTTGTAGATGCTCTGCTATCATCAGGAAGTCGTGCTGCTGATATTGCTGATGGTACAAAAGCAGAACAAGCCAAAAACACCGAGATTGGTTTTAACTACAACAACGGCAATCTATCAGTTGATGGTACCTATTTTTGGCAAGAGATTGATAATCTGCTAACCAGTGGTGCACGTCATCGCCCAGGTGATGAACATAATACAATCTTTAATGTGGGATTTGCCAAAAATAAAGGGTATGAAATCAATACTCGTTATAGATGGAATGGCTTTACTGCTCGCTTAGGTGTGGCTGAGAGCGATCCTGAATATTACAGTGGTAACAATGCAGAGGGCAAACCAATCCGCTTTGATAACCGTGAATTTGGTAGTAACATTGGTCGTACTTGGACAGCAGGTCTTGCCTATCGCTTTGCCAATCCAAATTTAGAAATTGGTGTCAATCACCGCAAAGTTGATGATGTAAAAGGTCAAAGTGCCTACATGACCCCAATCTCAGGCTCTCGTGGTAACAACTTAAATCTAATCAAGTATGGTTATGACGTAACTGACATTTATGCCAACTGGAAACCATTCAATAACGACAAATTAAATGTAAACTTTGCCGTTAACAACGTCGGTGATGAGTTCTACTATTCACACTCTGCTATCAAGGGTTTGCCTGGTGCTGGTCGTGAATACCGTGTCGGTGTAAACTTCACTTACTAATCTTTTACCAATCCTACCCTGAATATTGTCCTTTTCTCCACCACCCAACTTTCATGTTTGAAGGTTGGGTTTTTAATCATTAAAACAAAGGATAAATAAAAAGTTTTGTGAAAAATTGGTTATATCGCTAGCATTGTAGCGGGTGTTTGCGATAAACTGATGGTGGTAGTGTGTTGTTTTGTTAATTTGTCTTGGCTTTTGTAAACTTTGTGTCACTAAAAGCGGTTATCATGCTATTGTATTATAAGCAAGGCATGATTTTTGCAAGGCTGTTAGCTGGATTTATTTTCCATTGTAAAAATTTATCTGTAATATTGGTTTTAATTTAAGGGGCGTATATGCATCCAAATTCTTTTATGGTATTTAACCATTACATGACCAGTCCAATAGGCTCGGTTATTGGGGCGATTTTGATTTTCTTGGTGGGCTATTTTGCCGCCTTAATTTTTGGCTCTTTGACCAAAAAAGTCTTAACCAAAATCAATCTTAATCAAAAAATGAACACTCAAACAGGCAAAACCTACGATTTGCATAGCCTACTTAGCAAAATCGTCTTTTGGTTTGTGTTTGTGATAGCCATCTCGGCAGCTCTAAATCAGCTTAATCTTGCCACCATCTCAGCACCGTTTGCCAACATGGTCAATCAAGTACTGCTATTCGTGCCAAACCTGCTTGCCGCTGCTGCCGTGGGTGTGATTGGCTGGGTGGTTGCCATCGTTACCAAAAACGCCACATTGGCAGGTCTATCCAAAACTACGCTAGATGAGAAATTAGCTCAAGAAGCATCAGTTAAACCCATGAGTGGCACGATTGCTGATATGGTGTATTGGCTGATTTTGCTTGTGGTGCTCACCATGGTACTGGGTCGTTTGGGTCTAAACGGACTATTCACACCACTGACCAACATGATTGATAAGATGTTTGCCTTTGTGCCAAATATCTTTATCGCAGGCGTGATTTTCTTTATCGGCTTTGTTGTTGCCAAGATTGTTAAGGGCATTGTCTCTAACTTGGTCGGTTCGCTAAACATCCAAGCCCTAGCCACTCGTGCAGGCATCAGCGAGAAAAACAGCTTGCCAAATATCGCAGGTTCGCTGGTGTTCTTATTTATCATTGTGCCGTTTACCATTGCTGCCCTTGATGCCCTAAAAGTAGAAGCCATCAGTCGTCCTGCCACCAACATGCTTAATAAAATCATGTCCGCCTTGCCAAACGTCTTTACGGCGGCGGCGATTTTGGTGGTTACCTATTTTGTGGTGCGTATGGTTGCCGACATCATCAAAGGGCTACTTCAAAACACCCAAGTGGACGCACTACCTGCCAAGCTTGGTGTACAAGAAGCCCTAGGCGAGCAAAAAGTATCAGGCCTGGTGCGTTGTGGTATCATCTTCTTTGCCATGCTGTTCGCGTCTGTGGCAGCCGCTGATGTGCTAGGCTTTGTCCAAATCAGTGACATCGTCACAAGCTTTATCCACTTTGGCGGTCAGATTATCCTAGGTGCGGTTATCTTGGTTATCGGTTTTTGGCTCTCTGGCATTGTTGCTGGCGTGATTGAGCGTTCACAGCAAGGCTCAAAATGTCTAGCCAACATCGTGCGTACGCTGATCATCGGGCTTGTGCTTGCCATGGGTCTAAAAGCGATGGGTATCGCTGATAGTATCGTGAACCTCGCCTTTGGTCTAACGCTAGGCTCTGTGGCGGTGGCGTTTGCCCTTGCCTTTGGTCTGGGCGGTCGTGAAGCAGCAGCTCGCTATCTGGCTCGTATGCAAGACAAGCTAGAAGCCGAAAGCGACAACAAAATCATTTTACCAACCGATGAAACCACCAAAACAGAAGTATCATCAACGTTTAATAGCGATGATTTGAAAAAATAATCAGCTCATCATACAAAAACCCAAAAGTGTTATGCTTTTGGGTTTTTTATTGCCATAAAAAAGCAAGGTATGTACTGTACTAAAAACAAAAAACAGCCCATTTGGACTGTTTTTTTCGTGTCAAATATCACACACGAGACAGATATTCTCCCGTACGGGTATCTACTTTAACCACTTCATTTTGTTGGACAAATAGTGGCACACGCACCACCGCCCCTGTTTCTAGTTTGGCAGGCTTACCGCCACCGCCTGAGGTGTCGCCACGCACACCAGGGTCGGTCTCAACGATTTCAAGCTCCACGAAGTTTGGCGGAGTAACCGACAGTGGCGAGCCGTTAAATAGGGTAATGGTGCAACGAGCGTTTGAGTTTTCTTTTAGCCATTGTGCTGAGTCGCCCATGGCGTTTTTGTCGGCTTGCATTTGCTCAAAGGTCTCAGGGTGCATGAAATGCCAAAACTCGCCGTCATTGTACAAGTATTCCATCTCGGTATCCACCACGTCCGCCCCTTCTAGGCTGTCGCCTGATTTGAAGGTTTGTTCTAGGACTTTACCGGTTTTTAGGTTACGCAGTTTGACACGGTTAAAGGCTTGACCTTTACCGGGTTTGACGTATTCGTTCTCTAGGATAGAGCAGGGGTTGCCGTCAAGCATGACTTTTAAGCCTGCTTTAAAATCATTGGTAGAAAAACTTGCCATGAAAATTACCTTAAAAAATAAAAATAAAAAGTAAAATGCGTTATAATGACGCATTTTAACCGTCTATTATACTGAAAATTACTAAGTTTTGTCAAAAATGAACGACATTTTTTTTAATCAGCCCAACTGGCAAAAAGAGTTATCGAATGCCATAAGCGACGTGGCAAGCCTTTACGAGTTGTTAGAATTGCCCTTACCAAACGAATTTCATGCCCCTACCAAGTTCCCCTTAAGAGTGCCACACGCCTTTATCCAAAAGATGAAAAAGGGCGACCCCAACGACCCTTTATTACGTCAAATCCTACCCGACATTGCCGAGAGTTTGCCTGTGGCGGGCTATACTGCCGACCCATTGGACGAAAATACTCATAACCCTATCAAGGGATTATTGCACAAATACCAAAGCCGAGCCTTAATCACGGTAACGGGGGCGTGTGCGGTGCATTGTCGTTATTGTTTTCGTCAGCATTTTGACTATGGGGCAAATTTGCCAAACAGCCAAGACATTCGCCAAATCTGCCACTATATCGCCAATGACAAAAACATCAATGAAGTGCTATTAAGCGGGGGCGACCCATTAAATATTAACAATCGCCGTTTTAATGAATGGATTAGGGCGTTGTCTGATATTGATAATATTAAGACCATTCGCATTCATACCCGACTGCCTGCGATATTGCCAAACCGTATTGATGATGAGTTTATTGATATATTGGCACATTGCCCAAAAAATATCGTCATGGTGCTACATATCAATCACGCCAATGAAATAGACAACGCCCTTGCCCAAAAATGCCAAACCCTAAAAAAACATGGCGTGGTATTATTAAATCAAAGCGTGTTATTAAAAGGGGTTAATGATAATGTAGAGATATTGTGCCAATTAAGCCATGCGTTATTTGATATTGGGGTGTTGCCGTATTATTTGCATATTTTGGATAAAGTGGCAGGGTCGGCTCATTTTGATTTGCCGACAGACAGAGCGATACAGATTTATTGGCAACTTTTGGAAAAATTATCGGGCTATCTTGTGCCGAAACTGGTGCAAGAAGTGGCGGGTAAACCATATAAAGTGCCGATTGATATTTATAAAAATTGTTAAATTTAAAAATCGCCTAATTTGATATTAAGCGATTTTTTATTAATATTAAGATTAATTTAAATAATGATTTAAGGTTAATTTAATCATCATTTGCTGATTTTTTAACTGTTTTGGCCTGTCCGTCAATGGTGGTGCGAGAATTACCATAATTACCGCCAAAACCGCCATTACCAAAGGGATTGCCTTGTCCAAAAGGGTTATTGGGGTTCACACCGCCCATGTCACCAAAGGGGCTTTGTCCACCCATTTGTTTTGCCATCATTGCCATCATTTTTTCTTGGTTGTTCATGGCGTAGTTTTTGGCTTTGGTGGTCAGCACCTTTTGAATGGCAGGTAGGAGTAGCAAAAACGCTCCGATGTCGGTCAAGATGCCCGGTAGGACAAACAAAATCCCTGCAATGCCGATCGCTACTGATTTGGTAATGGTGGACTCGGGGGGCTGATTGGCAGGGTTGGGGATAACGCCATTTTTCATCTGCTGGGCCATGGGGTTTAGAGTGCTGGCAGCTTTTTTGATGAGTGCCAAGCCAATAAAAAACGCCACAACAAACCACAAAAACACAAGCCAACCGCTCATAAATTGAGCCAACAGATACCAAATCAGCATTTCAATGATGAACCACACCAAAGCAATACCCACAACAACGCCCATACGTTTTCCTTATTAGTTTAGAAATTTAACACAAAATAGTTTATAATACCAAATGTTTGTGCTAACGCCAACTTTTTAAAGGCAAGGGTAACAATTTTTAACATTTATCTTTTAATATTTTTTGGGTAGATTTCATTAATATGACACTCATCATCGGCATAGACCCTGGCTCTCGCATGACAGGTTATGGCATTGTGCGTGCGGTGGGCGACCGCTTGACCTTTATAGATGCAGGGACGATACGCACTGACAGCACGGATATGCCGGTGCGCATCAGTCAGATTTTTAATGGCATTGCACGCATTGTCGGTCATTATCAAAAATACCACGATGAGCCCATACATTCTGCCATTGAGCAGGTGTTTATGGCGACCAACCCTGATAGTGCCCTAAAGCTCGGGCAGGCTCGGGGGGCGGCGATTGCGTCTTTGACGGCACAGGGTTTGACGGTGTCAGAATACACCGCTCGGCAAATCAAGCAGGCGGTGTGTGGCTATGGGGCGGCGGACAAAGAGCAAGTAACGGCAATGGTGTGTCGTCTGCTCGCCCTTGATGTTGTGCCACAAGCGGATGCGGCGGACGGGCTGGCGTGTGCGATTTGTCATGCTCATTCTAGCCATTCCATGCACAAACTTTTGGGCAACACTGCCCTAAAAGGTCGCTCGGCAAGTAAGAAAAAAGGGCGTTGGCGACTGTCTGAGACCGATTTGCTAAGCCAAAATAAACTGATAAAGCCACAATAGTTAAGGCATGCCTGCCCTTTGTAATACAATTGCATTTTAAAATTTGTAGAAACAGAAAAGACAAGCATACTCTAAGGCGATGATTTTTAATTGTCGCTTTTTTATAAAAATGAAAATCTAAATTTAAAACGATAAGGTAAAAATATGTCATTCTTTCCCAAATTCACCCCCTACAAAGGCGACATTGCCACAAGTCCTGTTGCCACCTATGAATACTTGCCCCCTGCTCAGACGGTCATGCTTGGCATTCAGCACGTCCTTGCCATGTTTGGGGCGACCGTGCTTGCCCCCATTTTAATGGGCTTTGATGCCAATCTTGCCATTATGATGAGTGGGATTTGTACGATTTTGTTTTTTGTCATGACAGGCGGACGAGTGCCGAGCTATTTGGGGTCGTCCTTTGCCTTTATTGGCGTTGTGGCGGCGGCGACCGCTCATGCGACAGGCTCTGGGGCGAACCCCAATCTTGGCGTGGCACTCGGTGGCATCATCGCTTGCGGTGTGGTCTATGCCTTGATTGGTTTTATCGTCATGGGAACAGGCACTCGCTGGATTGAAAAGCTCATGCCCCCTGTGGTAACAGGTGCGGTCGTCATGATTATCGGACTAAACCTTGCCCCCGTTACGGTGTCAAGCGTGGCAGGTAAGCCCTTTGAGCTTGCTATGACACTAGTTACAGTGCTTTGCATGAGTGGTATTGCGGTGTTTGCCAAGGGCTTTGTAAAAAGACTCCTGCTTCTATTAGGTCTGGTGCTTGCTTATGCTATTTATGCCGTTGTCGCCAATGGCATGGGGTTTGGTAAGCCGATTGATTTTGGTGTGATTGGGCAGGCAAGCTGGTTTGGCGTGCCAAACTTCTCCGCTCCTGTGTTTGACATGAACGCCATGCTTATCATCGCCCCTGTGGCGTTTATCCTTGTGGCGGAGAACTTGGGGCATATCAAGGCGGTGGGGGCGATGACAGGCGAGAATCTTACCCCACAGCTTGGCAAAGCATTCGTGGCGGACGGTGTGGCAACAGCACTCTCGGCAGGGGTAGGCGGTACTGGCATGACGACTTATGGCGAGAACATTGGGGTCATGGCGATTACTCGGGTGTACTCTACGCTCGTGTTTGTTGTGGCGGGGGTGTTTGCGATTTGTCTAGGCTTGTCACCAAAATTCGGGGCGTTAATCCAAACCATTCCCACGCCTGTGCTGACAGGTGCGTCCATTGTCGTGTTTGGTCTGATTACCATTGCAGGAGCGAAAATTTGGATTGACAATAAGGTGGATTTTAGTGATAACAAAAACCTGATGGTCGGGGCGATTACCGTGATTTTGGGCACGGGTAATTTTGGTTTGATGATTGGTTCGTTTGATTTGGGTGGTATCGGCACGGCAACCTTTATGGCGATTTTGTTAAATTGGGTGCTGGGGATGGGTAAGGATAAAGATGGGATTATGTAGAGCTACATAGAACTGACCAGAACTGATGCACGATGGGACAAAGTGGGCATGGTAAGTTTTTGGTATTCATACTAAAAGAATTGGGGGCAAGCCCTAATACAGTCCTACCCACCACAGCCGTAATTTTAACAGCCAAAGCGGTGCAATGCCTGTAAAACTTTGAGCGACTTTGCCATCATCTAATATCACAAAGGATGGTGTTACCTGTCCACCCCACTCGCCAAATACCGCCCCATGTTGGTCATTGATGGTATAAAAATCATAGCCGTGTTTGTTCATATAAGCAAGTAATTCATTGTCATCGCCCGATGACACTGCCACGCTTAGCACATCACGACCATCAGCGTGCAGGGCTTGGACGTTAGGGCTGGTTGTGCGACACACCCCACACCACGACCCCCAAAAGTAGATAAGCACAGGCGTATCATAACTTTGTGAGACGACATCGACCACCTGCCCTGTGCTGTTTTGATAGACAAGTTTGGGACTGTCAGGCATGACAGGCGACCGCCACAGATTGACCGCTGTGTAGATGACGACAAACATCACAAGGTAAGTCAAGGCGGAAAATAAAGTTTTGCGAAGTTTTTTTATCATTTTACAAATAAAAACTGTCTTATAGCTAACGAACTTGATATTTACCACAGGCTTTGTAAGGGTGTGCTGTACACACCTATGAAAATAACGGCATATTAAAGGACGTGCTCAGCACGTCCCTACATTTATATATCATAAATTTGTGGTAATTTAAAACTCTTTGATGAATTTATTAAGATGGGTTTTTAAATTTAACAATCCTTAACTATCAAAAATCTTACCACGGTTCATAATCCCATTAGGGTCAAACACCGCCTTCACCGCTTTCATGTATTCAATCTCGGCAGGCGAGCGAGTGTAGTCTAGATATGGCTTTTTGGTCATGCCCACGCCATGCTCGGCACTGATTGAGCCTTTGTATTTTTTGACCGTTTCAAAGACGTATTTATTGACCGTTTGGCATTTGGCAAAAAAGTCGTCTTTGGTGAGATTGTCAGGTTTTAGGATATTTAGGTGCAAATTACCATCGCCAATATGCCCAAACCAGCAAATCTCAAAATCCGGATAATTGTCCTTGACAATCTGCTCAATGTCATTGATAAAATCGCCCAAATGCGTAATCAGCACCGACACGTCATTTTTGTAAGGGGTAAACGCCGAAATCGTCTCAGAAATGCTCTCACGCAATTTCCAAAGTTCATGCAGTTGCCCCACGCTTTGGCTCATCACACCGTCTTCAATAAGACCGTCTTCGGTGCAACTTTCAAATACACTCATGGCGGTGTCTAGCACGTCATCGGAGACGGCTTCAAATTCTAGCAAAACATAAAAAGACGTACGGCTCTCAAAGGGTTCTTTGGCGTGTCCTGCGGTCAATACCTTATCGATTGCCACGCTGTCAAAAAATTCAAAAGCGGTCAAATGTAACGCCTTGCCAAACTTATCAAGCAGTTTGACCACCGAACCAAAATCAGGCACACCCAAAACCATTGCCGTTAGATTCACAGGCTGTTTTTCAAGTTTTATCAATGCACGAGTTACAAAGCCAAGCGTGCCTTCTGCTCCGATAAACAGATGACGAAAATCGTACCCTGTGGCGTTTTTTAGCATACCGCCATTTAGCTCCAAAATGTCGCCCTTGCCTGTTACCACCGTCAAGCCTAGGATTTGGTTACGAGTCATACCATAGCGGATTACCTTAATGCCACCTGCGTTGGTGCCGATATTACCCCCGATTTGGCTTGACCCCGATGAGGCAAAATCCACCGCATAGTATAGATTTTTGGATTCGGCAAACTCTTGCAAGGCTTTGGTGACCACGCCAGCTTCGACCTCCACCATGCGGTCGGCTTCATAAAACGTGCCAATGGCATTCATTTTATCAAAACTTACCACCACTTCACCATTGCTTGCCACCGCCCCTGCCGATAAGCCTGTCCGTCCACCGCTTGCTACAAGGCAGATGCTATGGGTGTTGGCAAGGCGGACGATGTGGGCGACTTGTTCGGTTGTCTTGGGAAAAACAACGGCATTTGGGGCAGGAGCAAAATGCTTTGTCCAGTCCTTGCCCCAGTTGTCTAGGCTGTCAGGGTCGGTTTTGATTTGGCTGTCGTCAAGTATATGACGAACCTCATCCAAAAACGTGGTGTGGGTCATGATGGCTCTCTATGTCTCATTAAAATTTGAAATGTATTAATATCATACAATGACGCATTATAACCTTTCAAACGTGCGGTGTAAACGACAAAAAAGTTGTGATATTAACAACAAAAAATTAAGCACTCATCCAAAAAACACACTGTAACAAAAACCAAAAAGACAGCTTAAACAAAAGTTAATATTTTACGGTTTGAAGACGCAAACTGGGTGTTTCATTATATTAACCATGGGTGGGTGCAGCATGGTTTTTTGGCTACTACCATATCTTCAATTATCACAAAAACCCCAAAAATCACTCTCCGGCGTTCAAAAGCATAAGGGGCAAGTGGGGTGGTTGCCGAAAAAGCGGCGTAGGATTTGACAGGGTGGGTCATTTTGTGTTCCTAACTGGTTAATAAATGGGGGGTATTATAAGGGATTTGGATTATTGGCGATAATGGATAATTTTGATAGGTAGGTATTAGTTGGGGTTATAAATGAGAGGGGTTGGGCTGAAATTTGCATAATGATAAAAATTTTGGCAATTATGCTATACTAACTTGCAGATTTAAAACAATTTATCACAAAGGCAAACAATGGCAAAATCCACTTTTTTCAGGCAGGCTACTGCACCCACCCTGCTTGCGTGGCGGTGCGTGGGGCAGGATTTGGGGCGTGTGAATTTCCTGCTCGGGTGTTTTTATTGGAAGCCAATGGACGCTTTTGGCTGTGGGACACAGGCTATGCCGAGCATTTTTTGCCAGTCGGGGCGTGTATGCCTTGTACGCCAAAATCACGCCTGTGTTTTTTAATCCGTCCCAACACATTTGCCATCAATTACAAGAATTTGGCTTGAACATTAGGGAGTTGGAAGGCGTGATTATTTCCCATTTTCATGCCGACCACATTGCAGGCTTAAAGGATTTTGCCAACATTGCCTTGATTGGCAGACGGCTTGCCTTGGATTTTTTAAGACCCTTAAAAGGCATTAAAGCCCTAAAACAAGGCTTTTTACCCGATTTAATGCCAACCGATACAGAGAGCCGATTTGTGGCGGTGGAGCAATTTTTACCCAAAGCCCTACCACAAAACCTATGTCTTGATATGCCACACGCCCCCAAAACGGCTTGGGAATTACCCCACAGCAATGGCGAGATTTTGCTTGTGCCACTTGATGGACACGCCATTGGGCAGATTGGGGCGTTTGTTTTGACCGATACGGGCTGGGAGCTGATTGGGTCCGATTCGGCGTGGTCAGCACAGAATTTTTTGGGGTCGCCCCCTGCCAAAATCAGCCATTTGAGTATGCACGATGTTCCTGCGTTTTATCGCACGCTGTCGCAGTTGTCTAAGTGGCATGGGCGTGGCGTGGCGATTCATTTAAGCCATGAATTTGGCGAGAAACTTGGTTGATTTTGTAAAACAAATGGCATACAATAGGATTATCTGTAAAAACCTCACCCGTTATTTACACTTTGTTTAAAATAAAACTCTAACCATTCATAAGGCGTAAAAGTCAAAGTTTTTCCTGTAATCTCATCTTTTTTGGTTAAAGATGAATGTGGTCTAACAGTGTTATAGAAATTAAGAAATCTGGTTAATTCTTGCTTTCTATGTTCACTGCTGACAAACTCATGTTGATGATGCCAAAGCTCCATCAATGTTCGTATCTCCTGTTCAGCTTTGCCATTGGTTTGTG
>NZ_MUXV01000021.1 GCF_002014975.1 Moraxella bovis | reverse complement strand
AACGCAACGCAACGCAACGCCTAATTTTCGTCTTCTAAAAATCCTTTCTTTGGCGGTTATACCGCTATTCTCAGCGTCTGCCCTTGCCAATACCACTTCGGCAGACCCACAACAAGTACAAATCCCCCAACTGTCCAACAAAGATATATTTGGCTGTCAAGCCTTTTTGTGCTTTGCTGGCGGTATGCACACCCCTGAATGTCAATCCACAATCCGAAAAGTTACTCGTGATTTGGCTCGTGGTAAAAGTTTTCCAGTTTGCCCCATGATTTCCAACGCTGACGGTTCTATTGGCGGTCAAAATGGCTCTCAAAAGCTATGGACGCAAAACACTAGAAAGCGTGTTTATGTGTACATTCAAGACCCTGACGGCACGGTCCGTCAAGTTGCCAACATCAGAAAAAAAGGTCGCTTGTAAGGGGTCTATGCGATGTTGGAAGCTATCATCACAAGTAGTTGCAGTCCTAATGTACACCCTGTAATTGTGAATGCGATTGTAAAGACAGAAAGTAATTACAATCCGTTTGCTATCGGAGTGAACAGGGGAGCAGGGCGGTTGGCAAAACAGCCAACCAATCTTGGCGAAGCAATAGACACCGCCAAGCGTCTGCTTGCTAGTGGAGCAAATATTGATTTGGGATTGGGTCAAATCAACTCAGCCAATTTAAAATGGCTCGGCTTGACGGTGGAGCAGGTGCTTCAACCATGTGCCAATCTTAAAGCACTTCAAACCGTGTACTTGCATTGCTATGACCGTGCTGGCAATACTGGCAAGGGTACGAGAATGCAAAGAGCGTTTTCTTGCTACAACACAGGCAATATGACTGGCGGATTTAGTAATGGCTATGTCGCCAAGACAACCAAAAATTACAATGAGCTGACCGCAAGAGTGGCTCAGCCAGTCGCACCCACGCCCATACCCCAAATTCAATTCCAACCAAAAATCCAATATCAGACCTACGACACCGTAAATGGCTCTAAAAACGCCATAGACGCTGTTCAAATCAATTCCGCTAGTCAAGTACCAAATGGCGTTCAAAATGCAACTATGAGCGTCCCTGTGCGTTCTAGCGACACATCTCAACCAAGCCCCACCCCTGAAAGTGATTTGACTGCTGAAAAACCTGCTAAGGTTTACAACAGTTGGGATATTTTTAGGGATTTTTAACTCATCATAAGGAATTTTTATGAATAACACAACTTTTTTGTCCGCACATCAAAAAGCCATTGGCAAAGTAATTGCCAAGCAAGCATTGATTTTGCTTTTGGGTGTAGCGTGTACCACGCTAGCTTTCGCAGCTGGCTTTGAAGATAGTGCCCAAAAGGCAGACAACTTATTCAAAGACATTTTGAAATGGGCGACTATCTTAGCTGGTTCCGCTGGTGCGGTTTATTTGCTCATCAAGTTTGTTCAGGCATGGAACGGTCATAGTGACTGGATGGACTTCTTGAAATTTGCGTTTTTCTATGCCTGTGCTGGCGGTGTAGCAACAATCGCAGCGTACATTTTCGGTGCATTTAAATAATGAGCGAAGAGTACCGCACATTTTCAAGCTACAACGGTTTAGACCGTGTGGTTATGGTGTTTGGCGTGCCACTTGTGCCAGCCGTCATTGTTTTAATGATTTTGATGTTTGGTTCGCTAATCGCACAAAAAATACTGGGGCTTATTGGTTTTGCCTTTGTAGCTTTGGGATTGCCAATATTTTTATTTCTCAGAAGTATTTCTGAGACAGATGATAGGGCGATAAATATACTCGCCCTTGAAATGTTATTTAGATTGAAACGCAAGTATTATCAAGAATTTGGCAATACTTTAACTTATGTACCAATGAAGTATCTTAGAAATGGCGAATATATTCAGCAAGTTTTTAAACAGGCTAACCGCTTCAACAGAAGAATTACCTAAACTTTATTATCATGTTGCCGAAGATGTTTTGGATTTTGAAAACAACTATCTTTGTAGCGTGATTGAGTTTGACGGTATTAACTTTGAAGCGATTAGTACAAATCACTTGGAAAGCGATTTTGACGCTTTAAACCTAGTATATACTGAGCTTGCGAAAGATAAAGCTAGTCGCTTGTCGTTTTATACTTATCAACTTCGTAGAAAAATTGAAATCACATCTGATTATCAATTTGATAATAAATTTTGTCGTGATTTTTCCGACAAATATTTAAAACGGTTTAATGATAAAGATTATTACCAAAATACATATTATATGTGTTTGGTAATGAAATATGAAAATGATTTTGAAGCTGGCATTGACGACATTCAGAATTTAAATAAAAGAATACTGAGTATGTTATCACAATATCAGCCAAGAGTGCTAATTTCTTATCAAAATCAGCATGGTATTTTATCGTCAGAACCGCTTGAATTTTTTTATGAGCTGTTGAATGGTGAACCGCCAGTAGGGGGCATTGTTCCGCTCACGCCTAGCCCTGCTTATGAAATTTTGCCGTCTTCCACATTGCACTTTGGGCATGAAATTTTGCAGATTAAGGGTGAAGTAAGAAACCGCTTTGCTTGCTTGCAAGATTTAAAAGACTTTCCAAACAGAACCCATTTGGGGCTGTTTGATAGTGCGAGCTTGGCTTTGCCATTTGAATATAATTTGGTGCAGTCGTTTGTGGCATTAGCACCAGCTAAGGCATTAACACGCATTGAAAGACAAGCCAACCAAATGCGTTCAGCAGATGATAAGGCGGTACATCAGCGTGAAGAATTGTTGGAAGCTCAGGGGTTTATCACATCAGGCGAGCAGATTTTGGGGGAATACCATTGCAGTTTAATGGTGTTTGGCGACACGATAGACCAAGCTGTCAATAATGTGAATGAAGCCAATGCCAGCTTTTCTAATAAGGCTGGGGCGGTGTTTAAAAAAGCGAGTGTATCAGCACCAGCAACATTTTTTAGCCAGTTTCCGACTTATCGCTACAAGCCACGCCCAATGCTGAAAACCAGCCGTAACTTGGCAAGTACATTTTCCTTGCATAATTATTCAACTGGCAAGGCTCATGGCAACCCATTAGGGGACGGCTCAGCCGTTGTGCCATTAGAGACGGTAGCAAAGACCCTGTACAACTTCAATTTTCATTTCACCAACATTGGCGAAAATAATATTGGTGAAGCAGTCGCAGGGCATACGCTGATTTTAGGGGCGACTGGTACAGGTAAGACCACATTACAATCAGCAATGACGGTGTTTGTTCAGCGTTTTAATCCAGCTATGTTCTGTTTGGATAAAGATAGGGGTATGGATATTTTTATTCGTGCGTTGGACGGTGATTATTTTGCGATTGAAGAAAATATTCCAACTGGCATTAACCCTTTTCAGTTTGAAAAAACGCCTAAATTGATGGACTTCTTGAATACGCTGGTAATGGCGTGTGCAACTGACAAAAACCACGAATGCACCAGCGAAGAGCAAAACCAAATCAAGATGGCGGTGGATACGGTGATGAGTTTGCCGTTTGAAAGTCGCTGTATGTCCGCAATTTTGCAGTCGTTGCCTGACAAAGGCGGTAATAGCCTATACGCTCGCCTTGTCAAATGGTGTACCACAGATGACTATGGACAAGGTGCGTATGCGTGGGTGCTGGATAATCCAGTCAATCAGTTTAACCCTGACGATTTCAAAATCGTGGGCTTTGATGTGGGTTCAATCTTGAAAGAGAATTACCAGCCAACCGAGCCATTGCTTGCTTGTCTTTTGTATTTGAAATCGGAAATGACAAAAAATCACCCATTACTTTTAACGGTGGTGGAAGAGTTTTGGCTACCACTCAAATACAAAACGCCAAGAGAGATGATGTTGGACGTGCTTAAAACAGGGCGTAAGCGTGGCGAATTTATGATGTTGGTAACACAGTCGCCAGAAGAAGCGGTGCAGTCTGAAATCTTTCCAGCAATCATTCAGCAAACGCCAACAAAGATTTTATTGCCAAACCCTGACGCAGAGTACAAAAACGAACAAGGCGGTGGTTATATCCGTGTTGGTTTGACTGAGAAAGAATTTGCGATTTTAAAATCGCTGTCCACGCAGAGCCGTATTTTCCTAATCAAACAGGGTCAGCAGTCCAGTTTTGCAAAAATGGATTTGTATGGGTTTAGCGATGAAATCAGCGTCCTATCATCAACCAAAGAAAATGTAGAATTACTTGATAATTTATTAAGTAAATTTGACGAAAAACCAAAGTCAGAAATTTGGTTGCCCCTGTTCTATCAGGCGAGAAAAGATAGAAAGCAGGGTACGCTGGATTTAGATTTGCTGGTTTCACAAGTCAAAGATTTTCACCCCAACGTGGCTATCAGCCACAAAATTCAGTAAAGGAGCTTTCCTATGAAAGTAAATGTGCGTTTTAGTGATAAAGCCAAAAAAGCAATTTCTGCTTTTGCCTTACTAACCATGATTGGTTCAAACAATTTGGCTTACTCGGCAGGTGTGCCAGTTTTTGATGGTGCGAATGTCGCCCAAGCGATTAGCCAAGTGCAGAACCAAATTAAGCAAATTGAGAACCTAAGAAGCCAGCTTAAAGCGGTAACTGGCAACGCTCGCTTAGGTGTGCTACTCAATGACCCAAATGTTCAAAAAGCTCTTGGTAAGTATGTGCCAAGCGGTGTTAGTTTGTCTGATTTGACAAGCGGTAACTATGACAAGGTGCTTGCTCAGGTTGCCAAACGCATTGAAGCAGATATGCAACGCCAAAGGGAAGCGACAGACCCAAAAGCACAGCTCGCCCAAGCCACGCTATTAAATTACGCTCAGGTTGAGCAGTCGCTTACAGACTTGGCAACATTTTCACGCTCAGCCCAAAAAATTGCCGACCAAATCAACCTTACCACAGACGCAAGCAGTAAGGCTGACCTTGCCAATACCCTAATGGCTCAAAAAACACAAATTGACCTTGCGATTGCTCAAATCAATATCAAGATGAAGCAAATGGAAATGTTGGAAAGACAAGCAAGAGAGATTGCAGAAGCGTCATCATTTAATCGTTTGCTGGGAAAATAACAAAATGGCAGATAGCGGTGTATTTACTAATATTTTTACATTGATTGACGACAGTATTATCAATGTTGTTATCGGTAAAGCTGGAACTCTAATATCTGTGTTAGAGCCGTTATTACTGAGTTCTTTTTCCGTCTATCTGTTGTTTTTATTTTTGTCTTATTGGAATAGCAGTATTGAAGAAAGTATAGTTGATTTTGTAAAAAGATGTATTGCGTGGATATTGATACTATCATTTTCTTTGAATATTGGTTATTACAATGAATATATTGTGCCAATGGTAATGAACTTTGGTGATTTTTTAAGTCAAAAATTTTCAGGAAGCAATACAACCATAGATGGAAGTCTAGATGACATGGCAACCATTGTTCTTAATGGTATACAAGAAACTTTAAAGGAAGCAAATGGTATATCTGCTACTGTTTTAGCTATTATCATTATTTTGCTGATAGCTATTTTCTCTATTATTTTTCTAATTATATCAGCAGGATATATTTTATTAGCAAAAGTCTTTGCAGGAATTTTGGTTGTAGTCGGTCCAATCTTTATTGCTATGGCTTTATTTCCAGCAACTAGGCAATATTTTTCTGCTTGGGTAAATCAAGTAGTGAATTATGCCTTACTTACTTTTTTTCTGAATGTCTTGATGGCGATTTTTATTGAATTTATGGTTGGTGCATTTGGTACTGGATATATTGATTTAACTCGTGGATTAAATATTGCGATTGGTGCAGGTATTTTCTTTGTTGTACTATTAAGACTACCTGAGCTTTCAAGTAGTCTAGCTGGTGGATTATCCGCCAATGGCTTTACACAAGCAACAAGGTCGTTATTAAATGCATCCAAAGCTGTTAAAGGTTTTAAAAGCGGTGGCAAAAGTGGTGGCTATATTGGTAAGGCTTAATTATTTTCCTAATAATGTATTAAAAGACTTTTTTTCGTCAATAAACTTCTGTGCTTCATTTGCATTCTTGCAATTCTCATCAGATTGTTTGTTTTGCTTACAGGCTTCTAATACTTCGGTGCGTTTTGCTTCATTTTCTTTAAGAAAATCTACTGTGTAGGTTTCTTGTTTACAGCCAGTTAAAGCAGTAATGACAATCACAGACAATGTGAAAAGTGTGATGTGTTTCATGATTTTTCCTTTTGTCTTTTTAAAGAAAAGTTAAACATAAATGCTTTTTAATTTTATCATAGAAATTAAGGTTATGCAATGAATAAATTTATCCTCATGGTATTTTGTATGGTGGCTTTAACGGCTTGCCAATCTACTCATAAATTACCAATGCCAAAGGGCAAATGGACGGCAGTTAATACGCCTGATTTTATACCGCCAAATACCGTTAAATATCGTGATGATGTCAGTACATTAAATCAGGATTTAAATGAAGCTGAGCAACAGCAAGTAGGAGAAACGCAATAATGTTCAAGTCTAAAAAAGCCAAACCCCAACAGGTTAAAAAAGACAAAAAGATAAGCGACAATCAAGCGGTCAATGACTATCTAAAAGAAGCTCGTGGGTTTGAAAAATCACGCATTGAGTTTGTAGAGAAGTCCAAGACTTTTTGGCAGTATGTAGCGTTGGGGGCGGTTGCCGTTGCTATCGCTAACAGCGTGGCAATCGTGGGACTAACACCGCTCAAAGAAAAAGAGCCGTTTGTTCTGCGTGTCAATGACAACACAGGTGAAGTGGATATTGTAACCACGCTAAAAGATGAGCAAATTACTAGCCTTGAACAGACTGCTCGCTACTATGCGTCCAACTTTGTGAAGTTGTCAGAAAGCTATGATTGGTACACCATTCAAAAGCAATTTGATGATTTGATGTTGTTTGCTGATAACAATGTCCAAAACGAAATTAGAAATAAATTTGCCATGCCAACTGCTCCACACAAAACTTACGGCAGTAGTCAGCGTGTAGATGTCAAAATCAACAGCGTATCCAAGATTGGCGACAATCTTATGCAAATTCGCTTTACCAAAAAAATTAGCCCCATGAATGGCGGTACTTACGATGTAATGAGTGGCAGACTATCGCCAGAGCCAGTAGAAAGCCGTCATATTGCGGTGCTGGCGTACGACTATGTCAATGTGCCAACCGTTGATGAAATCCGCTTAGTGAACCCATTTGGCTTCACAGTCAAATCATATCAAGTAAACGATGACGGAGTGGGTCAATGAAAAAGCTAATTTTTTCTTTTGTCTTTTTAATTACAACATTATCAGCTCATGCTGAACAGTTGCCAGCGTTCACGGCTGATACTCGTATGCAAGTGTTTGATTATCGTACTGATGATGTTTTTGTTATCAAAACTAAAATCGGACATTCAAGCCTAATTCAGTTTGAAGAGGGCGAAACTATTCACGATGAGGGCGGTCTTGGCATTGGGGAGGCTCGTGATTGGTCTATTGCAGTCAAGGGCAATAATGTATTTTTTAAGCCATTACAGCCGTCCGCACCCACGAATATGATTATTGTAACCAACAAACGCACCTATGCGTTTGCCCTATATTCAACGGTAATGGACGATATGACCTATGTAGCACGCTTCAACTACCCACAGGACAAAGCAGAGCAAAAAGCACCAGCCAAGCCAATGCCAGCAAGTTTTCAGCGTGTGAAACAGGGTGAAGAAAGTTACTTGATTGACGCAAAAATTAACACGGCTTATGTCAAGCGTGGCAATCTTGAAATTACGCCAACAGCGATGTGGGACAACGGTTTATTTACTTATTTGCAGTATGACAACGCCAAAGAATTGCCAACGGTGTACAAAGTCATGCCTGACGGCTCAGAAGCGATTGTGAACACTCACATTGAAGCGGACACCATGATTATTCATGAAGTAAACCATTTGTACCGTTTGCGATTAGGTAAGGCGGTGGCGGAGCTTGGCAATCAAAAGCTAAGAGATAATGGATTTAATCATCATGGTACTTCCATGAGTGAGTTTGAGCGTATCAACAAATAAGGGGGTTGTATGTCAATTTTTAAGAAAAAAGAACCGAAAAAGCCCGAAGAACAGCAAGCTGACGAGAGCAACGCCATTGAACAAGTCAATGCCGAAGACGCTCAAATCAAAGACGATGTACCAACGGTAAATCAGGGCGGTAGAGACGCTGGCAACGCCAAGAGCTTCAAAATGCTGGCGGTGGTGCTGATTGGGTTTATTGTAATTTTGGTTGGTATTGCGATGACGATAGGGCGTTATCAGCAGTCAAAAGCGGAAGCAAAAGCCAAAGAAACCGAAGCTCAGGCACAAGCCCAAAAAAATATGGCGACTGGTACAAAGAGCGTGGACATTGAAGCGGATAAGCAAGCCATGCTACCGCCACCAATGGATTTTAATGATGTGGGCGATGACACGGAAGCGACAGACGCAACCGCCACCGAAACGCCAGTAGTTGAGCCAATTCCAACGCCAGTAGAAACGCCAAAACCACAGCCAAGATACAACAGCTACAACGATAGTGATATGGTTGCAGGGCGTGATTATGTTGCACCAGCACCGCTACCAGCACCAGCACCCACGCCAATCATGCCAGTATATGACGATGAAGACGAAGAAGAACCAACACCTACTGCGGTTGCCCCTGTGGTAGAGAAAATTGAGCCGTCTTCGGTGCTTGTTGATGTCTATGGTGCAAAAACTGCGACTACCACCGCACAGACCCAAGAAACAGGGCTTGCAGGTAGTATGCGTTCATCAAATTTGGCAAATGGCACGGTGAATAAGCGTGGCGATACAACGATGATGTTGTTAAAAGGCACAACCATTCCTTGTGTTTTAAAGACAAAAGTAGATAGCACCTATCAAGGCTTCACAATCTGCCAAGTCTCAAAAGATGTGTATTCCGCCAATGGTAAGGTCTTGTTAATTGAGCGTGGTTCAAGCGTGTTTGGTGAGCAAAACATTCAGATGTCGCAAGGTAAGGCAAGGGTATCTATTTTGTGGAGCAGAATTGAAACGCCCAAAAATGTATCAATCAACCTAGACAGCCCAGCCACAGGGCAATTAGGGGAAATGGGCGTGGACGCAAGGGTCAATAATCATTTTTGGAAACGCTTTGGCGGTGCAATCATGCTTTCTGTCATTCAGGACGCTTTGGCGGTCGGTCGTTCACACCTAGAAAAGCAAAGTGAAAACTCAGATACGACAATCAACAATACCACAGCAACTGCCGAAAGTATGTCAGAAGAGATTTTGAAGAACACCATTAACATACCACCTACCGCCTACATCAATCAAGGCACAGTAGTTAATATTATGGTCGCTCGTGATGTGGACTTTAATAGCATTTATGGGTTGCAAAGACGATAAATTCATTTTGTCTTTACAATATAAAGGTTTTGTATGAACTCACTTGACAGAACAGCGTCCCTGCGTGGACTTTTGGCGGAAACTGGCATTCAGCCGTTTTTGGACGATAAAGCAAATACTGAAATTGCTATTAACCGCCCTTATGAGATTTGGACAGAAAGCAGTCAAGGCTGGCAATGCCACGAGTTACCCAATCTTGATTATCCAGTTTTACTTAAAATTGCCAACACATTTGCGATTTTGAATAAGCTGGAAACCAATGCAAAAAATCCGATTTGCTCAGGGGTTTTCCCTGATGAACAGCGTGGACAGGTGGTAATTCCCACAGCGTGTGAACGCAACACCGTATCTATTACGATACGACAACCAAGCCAAGACCGTTTTACTTTGGGCGATTATGGTAAAAGTGGGCGATTAAATCGCTGGATTGATAAATCAACGTTTACCGCAAAAAACACAACCCTGCCGAGCCACTTAAAGGATAAGCTGGAAGCCGAAAGTAAGGAAATGGCATATCTTAATAAATGGCTTGATATTCCTAACGATGTGCATTTACAGCTTTTTGAGCTTCAAATGCTCAAAGCCAAAGCGGAAAGGGATTTGGAAGCGTTCATACAACTGGGTGTACAACATTATACAAATTTTTGTTTGGTGGGGGCGACTGGCTCAGGTAAGACGACTTTCACAAAGGCGGTTTGCGACTTAGTCCCTGCCGACACTCGCATTATCACGATTGAAGATACGCCTGAGCTTGATTTACCCAATCACCCAAATAGAGTACATTTGTTCTACAAGGAAGTAACACCAAAACAGCTATTAGCGTCTTGTATGCGTATGAAGCCTGACCGAATTTTTCTTACTGAGCTTCGTGGAGATGAAGCCTACGACTACTTAAATGCCCTAAATACTGGACACGGTGGTTCGGTTACGACAGTTCACGCCAACGACTGCCAAAGTGCCTATTATCGTATCGGAACGCTCATCAAGCAATCAGAAATTGGCTCAAAAATTGATTTTGACCAAATCATGCGTGATACCTACACCACCATTGATGTGATGATGTTCCTAGAAAAAACCTATGTAACCGAAGTCAGCTATGACCCAGTTCGCAAATATTGTTTAATGCAAGGGAAAAAATTATAATGGCTCAAAAACAATCTACTGGTAAAAATATTGCCTTATTGTGCATACTTAATATATTTTTTATTGGTATTGCGGTATTGGTTGCCAATTATGTTTTTATTGAGTGGCAAAAAATACCAAGTGAATATTTATCATATAATACAATTTATTTGTATCATGAACAATATGGAAATATACCAAAAGTAAAAAATGCAATTATGGGTTCGGTCGGTGCTGGATTTGCAACTTGGGTTATTCTTAATGTGGCGGTAGCGGTGGCTTTATTCGCCAAACCAAAAAGAGAATTGCACGGCTCGGCACGATTTGCTAATGACGCAGAAATTAGACGAGCTGGATTTTTGCCAAACGACAAAGAACGAACCAAGTTACAAAAAAAGAAACCAAGCAACCCAAGTATCTTGATTGGAAAGCACAAAGATAAATTCCTAGAATTTTTTGGTAATGAATTTATGTTTGTGGCTGCCCCAACTCGCAGTGGTAAGGGCGTAGCAATCGTTATTCCGAATTTATTGCATTATCCTGATAGCATAATGGTGCTTGATGTAAAAAATGAAAACTGGGATTTGACCGCAGGGTTTAGAAGCAAATATCAAGATGTGTATTTATTTTCGCCCAACCCAAGACCACAAATTGTCAATGGCGAAAAAATCTACCGCTCACACCGCTATAACCCCTTAGATTATATTAGTCGTGATGAATTTGAACGAATGAAAGATATTGGCGACATTGCCAACATCTTTTTTCCAGCCAATAGCGGTAATGATACATCAGATTATTTTAATTCCCAAGCTCAACGGCTTTTTACTGGGCTTGTGCTTTATATGCTTGAAACGCCTGACCGCCCTTGTACGCTGGCTGAATTGATGAGAATAGCCGAAAGTCCAATCCCTTTGAATGAATGGATTGTATCAACCATAGAACAGCGTAAAAAAGACGGTAAAGAATTATCTGCCGAGTGCGTCCAAGCATTGATGAGCTATGCTGGAAATCCAGCAGATAATACTCGTGGAGGCATTGACAGTACAATGAAAGCACCCCTAATTATCTTTACTGACCCAGTTGTGGCAAGTGCAACTTCATACTCGGATTTCCGCCTTGATGAAGTACGCAAAAAGAAAATGACAATTTACGTTGGTATCCAGCCAAACGCCTTGCCAAGATTTTCAAAGCTGTTAAATATCATGTTTAGCCAGCTTTTAGGGATTAACACACAAGTTCTGCCTGAACAAGACCCTAGTTTAAAACATCAATGTTTGGTGTTGCTTGATGAATTTACCGCACTTGGAAAGATTGAGATTGTGCAAAAATCCGTAGCTTTTATGGCTGGTTATAATATGCGTCTTATGCTGATTTTTCAATCAAAATCACAGGTTGAGGGGGTTTATGGCGAAGATGGGGCAAAGGATATTTTTGCTAATATGGCGTGTCAGGTGGAATATACGCCAACAGAACAAGACCAAGCCGAAGAACTAAGCCGTAAACTAGGCACACAAACTGTTAAGAGTAAATCCATAAGTCGTAATCGTGGCAAAGGCGGTGGCGGTAGTGTCTCAACGTCAGACCAAAGCCGTGCATTGATGTTACCGCAAGAATTGAAGGAAATGGACGCTGAAAAAGAAATCATCTTTTTTACTAGACGCACGCTCCCCATTTTTTGCGATAAGGCTTTTTACTATACAAGTCCTGATGTCTTTGGCAAACGCATGAAAAGAGTGGAAAAGCCAGCACAAGGGCTTGATATTCCAGCCAAACACCAACCGCCGATACTGGATATTAAAGAAACCTTGAAAGTAATGCGTGGTTTGATTAAAGACCCAGCAGACCATTATAGCAAGTTACCGACAACTGACAAACTACAAGAAACCAATCCTGAATATCTTGCCAAAGTTGGGGAGAGTTTCGGGTTTAATGAAGACTTTCTAAAATATCTTGATAGTCTTAGTAATGAAGCTGTAAAAGAGATGGTGGAAAAAGAAAGGGTAAATAATAACAGTATAGAACCTGATGAAAATCCTAATGAAGTGGATTTTGATTTGGACGACCCAAACGAGTTTGACCCTGATTTTATCCAAGAAGTCCATGATGAATTTGCTGGTTTATTTTAAAAAATCAAATTCAATGATTAAAGGAGCTTAACAATGAGCGACAATAAAAAAGACATCCTAAAAGGCGAATTATTAGCACACGGTGCAGACAATTATTTGCACGACCCAGCCAAATCAATGAATTACTACGCACAAATTAAAAAAGATGACGGTACAATTTCCGAGCGTTGGGGAAAGGATTTGGAAAGTGTTATCAAAGATAGCGGTGTCCAAGTGGGCGATACAGTCGTTTTGGCAGAACTTGGCAAAGAGCCTGTCGTGGTAGGCGATAAAACCTTTCATAAAACCATTTGGGATTTGCAAAGATATGAACCAGTATTAGACCTGCCAAACGCCATAGAACACGACACAGAGCGAGAATTACAAAAATCAGCTCTTGCTGTATCTGCTGATAAGACAAAAGAAAATGAGCAGGAAGCACCAGCAACACCCAAAAAAACGTCAAACCTATCTGACTTTGAGTTTGAATTGCCAAGCAATATCAAAAATAATTACTTTGGCATTGTCAAAAACAGATATTTGCTAGACCAAAAGACCAATTACTATGACAAAGACGATAAAAACCAAGTAAATATTGCTTTTGAAGACCGTAATAAGAGCCTACACACTTCTCGCCAAGATGAGAAGACGATTTACGCCATGCTGGATATGGCACAGGCTAAGAACTGGACGGCTATTAAGCTAAAAGGCACAGATGAATTTAAACAAAAAGCGTGGCTAGAAGCGTTTTTGCGTGGTATTGAAGTTGAAGGCTATGAGCCGAACGAAAAAGATTTGGCGGAATTAAAGGCTAGGCAAGCTGAACGCACCACAAATCAAGTGGAAATGACCGCTCAAAAAGCACCTGAAATCAAACAAGATATTGAACAATCCAAAGTTGAAACACAGAAGCAGGAATCGATTAAAGAGCCTATCGTACTGGATATTCCAGCCTATCATACCTTTAATAGTGAGCAACAAGATAAGGCTTATTTGGATAGATTGGGGGCTGATTTTGCTGGTGTAAAAATGGAACGGAAAGCATTAAATTTTAATGAAGCCAAAGAGAATGCTAAGAATTTTACTGGGCAGGAATTAACAAATTTTCATAGTGGCATAAAAGCAGTTATTTCTAATAATTCTTTGAGTAAAATGTTGAGTGGTAAGGCTTATGAGAAATCTGTTGATTTAAAAACGCACTTGATAGCGGTATCAAATGCAGATAAGTTGTTTGAGAACTCTATTTTTGGTTGGCAACACGAACATAAGGGTGCTGACAAGAATTCTGATATTGGAGCGGTGCATAGAGCAATAGCACCTTTAAAAATTGATAATGAAGTCTATTTGGCGAAATTGACTATAAAAGAATTTGCCTATGACGGAAATAGAGTTTATTCTATTGAAGCGGTTGAATTGGAAAATGAAAAAAGCCCCATTCCAGAAATGGTAGCCAACGACTTAGATTATAAGGCGAAAACTGACCGGCACAATGGGGCTTTGATAGATATCATAGTTCAAAACGCCCAAGAATACAATAGGGAAAATCAAAAAAATGTTGAAAATTTACATAATTACAACATTTCTATAAATCAAGATATTCTAGACAACGCTCTTGCGATGAAAGAAAATCACTATGAGCGTGGCTATACAAGCGAAAAAGAAGTATTGAGCGATAATTATTTTGCGATTGACCCAAAAAATGATTTCTATATTGCCAATCAGTTAAACAAAGATGTTTCTGAATTTAAAAATCATCATTATGCAATAGATAGAACTTCTGATACTTACTTTATTAAGCAAATGGTTAATGAATTGAATATTTCAGATGATGTAAAGCGTGATTTTGAATTAAAATTTAATAACCGTATGACAGAGCAGTTTTATGCAAATGATAGCTATGATATGCCACACGAGAATTTTTCCCTAAGAAACTATGCTGTTTTGGCTCGTTCTGATTTGGAGCAATCATTAAATAAATTCAATGAACCAAACAGGGATTTAGTTATAAAATCATTTGATGGTTTAATGGTTGATTATTCAAAACAGGTGGTAGCTCATCAAAAATCTTGGTTACTGTCAAGAGCAAATAGCGAAGTCGCATTAGAGCCTAAAAAAAGTGCAACGGAACTAAAAAACGATATTCGCCAAATTGTTCAAAATGGGTACAGAGACGGCTCAATAAAAAGTCGTGATGACCTTGTGGGAGTATTAAAAGAGCGTGGTTTTGAGATTAAAGAAAATGAAAAATCTATCAGCGTATCTCTACCTAATAGCAACCAGTCTGTGAATTTAAAAGGCGAAATGTTTACAAAAGGTTATGACGCTGTAAAATCATTAAAAGAGCGTTTAGAGCCTGAAACACTTAAACAAACCTATCCTACACTAAAAGATAGCGATATTGTTCATATTACTGCCTATAAAAATAAAATATTTGATGAAAACAGAAATACGCCAAATATCAAAGTATTGCAGGTTTCATTGGTTCAATTAGAAGATGGCGTTAAATCATTGGCAAAGGGTAAAGAATTGAATTTGCCAAATCTGCCAGTTAATGAAATTAAGCCTGATATTGAAGTTCGTACAACTGACAACCACGATAAGAGCCGTCAAATATGATGTTTCTTTTGTCTTAATAGCCTTAATGGTGTAGGAATTGAATTTGGATTAAATAATGAGACTATTTATCGCAGAAAAACCTGAATTGGCGAAGGCTATTTGCACAGGGCTTGGTGGTGGTTTTAAAAATTTTGAAGGCTACTATCAGCACCCAATCAGTCAAGATGTGGTTACTTGGTGTTTTGGACATATGCTCGCTTTAAAAGACCCTGACGACATAGACCCTAAGTATGAAACTTGGCTAATGGAACATTTGCCAATACCGCCTATATTCCCTGCTCCTAGAAAAGTCCCCAAAGACAAAGCCAAACAAGTAAAAATCATCAAAGAACTGGCTGGCAAAGCAACCACGATTGTGAACGCTGGCGACCCTGACGAAGAAGGACAGCTACTCATTGATGAATTACTTAGGTTTTTTGGCAATAAAAAGACTGTGCTTAGAGTGTTGATTAACGACAACACCCCTGCCGTTGTTAAAAAATCCCTTGCCAATTTACGCCCCAATAGCGAATTTGAGCATTTAGGCTGGATTGCTGAAAGTAGGGCGATTGCCGACCAGTCCGTTGGCTACAATCTCACTCGTGCATATAGCCTAAGTGAGCAAGCCAAAACAGGAAGTAGGGACACTTGGCATATTGGACGAGTACAGACGGTTGTTTTGGGCTTGGTGGTACGCAGAGACCGTGAGAATGCCAGCCATAAAAAGAGTTTTTATTACACCATTACAGGCGATTTTGTTGTGAATGGCGTTGCTTTTACTGCTAAGTACCAGCCCAAAGACACCGACCCCATAGACGATAAGGGGCGATTGATTGATAAGGCTTTTGCTGGCAACCTTGCCAGTTTATTAAGTAATAAGCACGCCAAAATCCTTGTGGCTACCACAAAAGCCTGTGCTGACCCTGCTCCCCTACCCTATAACCTGATTAAATTGCAAGGGGACGCAAGCCGTCTTTATGGCATATCCGCCAAACAGACAGACCAAATTACCCAAGCCCTGCGTGAAAAGCACCACTTAATCACTTATAACCGCTCTGATTGCCAGTATTTGAGTGATGAACAGTTTGCTGATGTGGGGGCGGTGTTTGCTGGCATTACTGGCACTTTGCCTAATTCAGGTGTCTTTTGTGCAACCGCCAACCCCAATCAAAAAGGGCGAGCCTTTAATTCATCAAAGATATCAGCACACCACGCCATTATCCCAACCCAAACGCAAGGCAACTGGGGCAATTTAACCAGTGATGAGCAAAAGATTTATACGCTGATTGCACGCTCTTATATCGCCCAATTCTATCCGCCTTATGAGTATGACGAGACGGCAATAATGCTTGATGTCATCGTGAACGGTATACCCTATCAGTTTTCTGCTACTGCAAGATTTGATAAATCATTGGGCTGGAAAACTCTGTACCGCAAAGACCCTACCAACGAAGAAGTAGCAACTGACGAAGACACCCAATTAGCTGACCTTAGAAGTCTTGTAAGTGGTATGGCAGGGCAATCAGGCGATATTACCGCTACCGAGTGCGAAACCAAGCCAAAGCCTTTGTACACCGAGCAAACGCTCTTAAAAGATTTAACCCAAGTTGCTAAATATGTCAAAGACCCACGCCTTGCCAAAGTCCTAAAAGACAAAGACAAAGACAAGCAGGGCGAACATGGCGGTATTGGAACGCCAGCGACAAGGGCAACGATTATGGATAATCTGTTTAATCGTGGCTATTTGACCGAAAAAGGCAAATCCATTATATCAACCGACAGGGGCAAAGCCCTATATGACTTGGCAGACGACTTGGTAAAATACCCTGATTTAACTGCCATTTGGCACGAACAGCAAAAACAGATTAAAACAGGAGCTGATGTTAAAGCGTTTGCTGATGAAGTCGCCAGAAGCACTATTTATCCTGTCATTGAACGCTTAAAGCAAGGCTATGTACCGCCAAGCCCAAAACCCAAAGAAGACTTGTCAAACAATCCGCCTTGTCCTAAATGCCAAAGACCGCTCAAACGAGCCGAAAGCAAGTTTAAGAAAGGCAAATATTATTGGGGCTGTACTGGCTGGAATGACAAACAAAACCCCTGCAATCACACAATGAACGACAAAGACGGTGTGCCAGTAGAGAAAGAGCCTAAACCAGCTCAAAATCTATCAGAATTTGATTGCAAAAAATGTGGTAAAAAATTGATATTACGACAAGGCACAAGCAAAGCTGGCAAACCATATAGCTTTTTTGGCTGTTCAGGTTTCCCAAAATGTAAAACCAATTATGATGAAGTGGGTGGAGTACCAAAATATGAATGATGATACAGTAATAATTGAATTTGCAAACTACCATTTGCACATTGCCATTAATATATTTATGCCTTATCAGGACATTGAGATTTTTCCTGTGAGTTTCTCTGTTGATGATTGTGCATGTATTAGTGCCGATAATCTGAGATTATGCAGACCTTACCCAAACAAATATTTTTATGTTGTACAGCAAAAGCCGAGTTATCGAGGTCGCAATGAAAACGGTCTGCTATTTTTAATACCCCATCCTAAAGCAGACAACATAAAAGTTACTGTCTTATGGGGCTGGAAATATCGCAATTATGCAAACACAGCAATACAAGAGATTGAATTCACAATTGAAGATTTTAAGCAAAATCAACCTCTACCTGTTGATACTGTCATAACAACTGACGACATGTATGATAGCAACATCATGGTTTTCACAAGACAAGAATTAGAAAGACAAGGTCTTAAACAAAGACTAAAAAGCGTAGATACTCGTGCGGATTTTTGGTGTTGGGATAGTGAACTTGGACTTAGGGGCGACTTTGTCAGACATATCAAACAAAAGTCAACATTGAAACTGATGTCAATGAGTGATTTTGAGAAAATAGACAAGATACCGTATGTTTTTCAAGGTCATTAATACTTCTTATAGAAAAAATTTTACTAGAAAATTTATCTTTAAATAGTATTGATTGTGGGTTAGTTAATGAGATTTAGACATAACAAACCAACCAAAATATACACGCTGAATTTTTGTATCAAGATATTCAGGTTTTCCTTATGTATGACAAAGACAGTCATAGTTTAAATAAAGGTATATTTACTGATAATATAAAAGATATTTTAAATATTGAAAAAATTTTGTTTGAAATTGATGAAAATGAAGGAAAAATCATAGATTTTAAATATGATTTTGAAGCTGTATTTTTGGATATAATTGCCAAAAAATTATACTTTCATCATTCAATGAATGGAGCACCCAAGTATGACTAACATTACAGTAAACGAAAAAACAGACATCAACCCAATCGGTTTTACCTATACACCAACCGAGTTTTATGATTGGGTTACTGATGTAGCAAAGGTTATCAAGAAAACATTTGAACCATTTGGGCTTGATAATGTTGTCTTATATTTTTTTAATTATCGTGTAGATAGTAGAAGCAACAAAAACATAAAAGAAGAATTTCAGTGTTTAAATCTTTTATACACCTTATCAAAAGAAGCGGAGCAAAGGTATGATTTTAATGAAACAGTAGATATAACACTAATGGCGGTGGATAAAACTGTACTTGAATTTCCTAAACAAGATTGCCACAACGGAGCTACTCTTGAATGTTATGTGTACGATATGGTGGACGCTTTGCATTTTTTCAATATGTTACAAATGGCTATTCCTGTGCAACTAGACCAAAATATTGTTAATGAAACCAATGAAGATTGTTGCCAACCTTTTGATGGCAATCAAACAAATGGCAAAATTTGGTTTGATTTCATAAATTCAAGACAAAAAGAATAAAAAAATCGGACAAAAAAATCTGATATGATATAAGACTTCTAGCCTTTTTCTTTTTGTCTTTTAATTAACATAATCGTTTTTTAAAAAGGTGCAATTTTATGAATTTAGATGACTTTAATAATACTACTTCAAAAGAAGCCTATGATGAGTATGTGCTTGCTCGTCAGCGTGAAAACATGACTTTTGTGGAAAATTATGAAACTTGGATTTTAAGAATGACTGAATTAGAAAATCTTCATATTAAAAACCAAAAGCATATTTGGGAAAATAGCGAACACAACCCAGTAAATTATCCTGATTATGAAAATCAAGATGAAGCGACACAGCAACGCTGGATAATGAACGGACAAGATGAATATAATCAGGCACAAAAAGAGCTAGACTTGCAAATAGAAAGACTGGAAGCCTTGCTAAGAAACCCTGATGACATTGAACTAGTCCAAGACAACTAACCAACGGAGTTTACTATGAAAGAGCAAGAGAAAAAGCTAGAAGACTTTGGCGAACATATCGCAGGGGCAAAAAAAGAAACCTATTTTAGAGTGATAGACGTTTCTAATTCAGAGACTAAAAAATTACCGCTATCAAAACTTTGGTCTGACAAAGATATTATGGCGATTGAAGATAAGCAAATATCAGCTCTCGCTTCTGCTTTTAAAGATAGTATGCCAAATAAACCAAGACAGGAATATAAATTAAATCGCTGGTTAAATCAATTACAAAGCTATCAAAGTGCAGTAGTACAACTTTTGGAAGCAAACAACCCAAATGCAACAGAGTTGTTTTTAAAAGAATTTGCCGGTAATAATGTTGGCGGTAAAGCTCGTTTATTATCAGAACTTGACCGTTCCGACTGGAAAAGAATTGGCGATATTGGTTTTTATAAACAAACCACTATTAACGACCTTGTACACCTTTCAATTAAAATTGACGGAATAACACATAGGCTGGCTTCAAAACAATCACAGGATTTTAGAAATTTTGACAGCAAGCCTATTATTGATGATTTGACCGACAATATCAAGGATATATTAGTCAAGCAAAAAGAACAATCTAAAAATGACAATCAAAAATCCCCCAAAATAATGACGGCAAAAAGTTTTGACATATACCAACGCAGAGCGGATGACACAGCCTTTATTTCTGCCAAAACTGACCGCCAAAAAACAGCACTTATTAACTTCAAGGACGTATCAGAAGCTCGTGAATACCTAAAAGACCCTGAAAATATAGACAAACTTAGCCAGCTTTGGACTGAACACAGAGAGTTTAATTCTATTGCCAAAGCCGACATGAGAAACGCAGTCAATGAAGAGCGTACAGGGCAATCTTACCGAGACCACGACATAACCCCTGATGAGTTTATGGCGACTTTTGGCATTCGTGGCGGACAATTTGGCAACTGGGTAACTGGCGATGAACGCCAGCAAATGCTTAATGCAACTTATGACGGCTTTATGGACTTATCCAAAGCCCTGAACATTGAACCCAAAGCCATAGGTTTAAATGGTAGGTTAGGTATTGCTTTTGGAGCTAGGGGTAGCGGTAGTGCGTCTGCTCACTATGAGCCGAACGAAAAAGTTATTAACCTGACAAAAACAAGGGGAGCTGGTAGTCTTGCTCATGAGTGGTGGCACGCCCTAGATGACTACATGAGTTCAACAACAAGACTGGCAACACAAGATTTCAAAACTTGGGCGAGTGCAGAAGGCAATAAGTTGCGTGCAAATTTACGCACCGAGCCAATGAACGAAAGTCTAAAATCACTCATTGAAACCATTAACAAGTCTGATTTCCAGCAACGTTCAAACAATGCTGACGGACTTAGGGGCAAGCCCTATTTTGGTACAATGGTTGAGATGACCGCAAGGGCTTTTGAAGGCTATATCCAACATGAGCTATCAAAGGACGGTATTAAAAATGATTTCTTGGTTAATATCAGAAGCGAACAGAACTGGAAAAAGAACCTTGAAGCATACCCATACCCCAAAACAGATGAACTGGAACAGTTTAGCAAAGCATACACCGCCGTTTTTGATACTCTAAAAGACTTGGATAAAGAATTTGTTCCAGTTCAATATGAGCCTGAAACAATTATCCATGCCGACACTTTGGCTATTGAAGAGACAACACCAGCCGAAACGGTGGTTTCTGAACTAGAAATACAAAAACAAGAAAATGCACCAAGTGAGCCACAACAGACACCGCCGACCCAAGAACAGGATAATCAAGTTCGCCAGTTGCCTTCCGCCGAAAATAAAGCGTTTATCAACGGTTTCTTGGAAAATAACGGATTTGAAAAAGGTATCAATGTTGGCAGTTACAGAAAGCAAGTAGATAGCAACAGTCTATTGGTTGTTAATGTTGCCAATGATGTTTCTATTCAAAGAATAGAAAATGGCGAAGCGAAGGGGCGAGAAGTACTGTTGTCTAGTCTTGCACAAGAATTGGATACGAAAGAAATAGAACAAGCGTTTACAAGTTCAAGGTTGTGGCAAAATCAACTGGCACAATCCACACCGCCAACAGCCCAAGTGGAACAACAGCCCACACCAACAGCCAAAGCACCGCAGGAAACCGCCCTAGCACCCAACATATCCCAATATAAAACCAAGCTAAATACACCCTATGCCGAGAAAGACCAAGCCAAAGCATTAGGGGCGAAGTGGGATAATGTCAATAAGACTTGGTACGCCCCAGCAGGGCTTGATTTAAACCAGTTTAAAAAATGGTTGCCCCAAGAACGCCAAGCCGAGAACTCCACAGGAAAAACCCCAAGCAATGATACCAGCAACCGAATTTATTTATACACCCAGCCGTCTGATAACCCAACTATCCAAGAATTGAAGGCACAGGGTATTGTTAAATTTGATTTACAACACAAACTTTGGTTTGCTCACAAAGACAATCAGGACGCTGTACGACAATGGACGACACGCCCTTATGTGCCGACCCCTGAACAGGCATTAACAGAGCATTTACGCAGTATGGGTATTGCTGTGGCGACAGGACACCCTATTTTTGACGAGCGACCACACCGCCTAGCCAATGAAGGCTCAACCGACAAGAATGTGATGTATCATGCCTACCCTAACCCCAATGGCGTGCCGTATGCACGCATTACCAATTTTAGTAGAAATGGGGTTAGTGAATGGACTTATCCAACAGAGCATTTATTGGCTTTAAGAGCCATTGAAGCAGTTGAAAGAGCCAACGGCGGACACGCCCCTATTCAAAGCTCATACACCCCAAAAACAGCTACCGCACCGCAAACAACACCAAGAACCCAGCAAGCACCACAAAAAGACCCTGAAAAAATCGCCCTTGAAAACAAAATGGCGGAACGTGCAAAAATGCTGATGAGTTTTGCCCCAGTTGCTGACACCAAGCAAAATTACCTTGCTAAAAAACAAGTAACCGCCAATAACGTAGCTCGCATTGTGCCTGATAGTAGTTCCATTCCAGAGCATTTACAGGCTCATATCGCTATTGGCAATACGCCAAAGCAGTATTTTTATCTACTTGCCAACAACCCTGATAACAAGCTGGTATTGCAACGTGGCAATCTTGTTATCCCCCAAACAAATGCACAGGGCGAGATTAGAGCATTTGAAACGATAGCTTACAATAGCAAGAAGTATGCTTTAAAAGACGCAGAAAAGAAAAGCATGATGACCGCTTTGGGAAGCCTTGAAGACGGCAAGCCTATCATCATGGCGGAAGGATACGCAACAGGGGCTACTTTGCATGAAAACACAGGACAAAGTGTAGTGGTTGCTTTTGGCAAAAATGGGCTGATGGATATTGCCAAAGAATTAAGAAGCCAATACCCAAATAGCAAAATCTATATTGGGGCGGACAACGACCACAGCAAAGAAGTCAATGCAGGTTTAATTGACGCAGTCGCCGTACAGCAAGCTGTACAGAATGTGTATATCCTAGTACCCCAATTTGAAAAAAGCGACACAGGCAAAGATTGGAACGATGTACTTGTAGATAAAGGCATTGATGAACTCAAACGCCAAATTAAAGAACAACTGGCGGTTATCAACCCACAAAATATTGATAAGGCACAGAACCAAGCCCAATCAAGGCAACCAGTTCAGGAGACAATACAAAAGCACCCATTAGACCCTGATATTATCCGCCAAAACTATCCTACAATGAGTGAAGAGAATATCAATACCATTCAGATGTGGAGAAAAGAAATACCCCTAAGATATGCTAACGAACCTATCCGAGCCGAACTTGCTTTAAGTCGTTTGGAAAATAAATTACCCCAATATGCACAGGGGGAAGTATTGACAGCCCCAAAGTCGCAAACTGTGGAGCAGAAACCGCCTGAAAACACCATGAGCCAGCCAACACCACAAGCCCAACAAATAGATAATCAACAAGGTGGGTGGAAGCTGTAAGATTGACTACCCCTTTTCTCTTTTGTCCAAATAGCGATAAAGGCTAGACTTACTAATACCGACTTGTTTTGCAATGTCGGTATTACTCATAGTTTTGTAGTTCTCAACAGATGAGTTACGCTCTACCAGCAGGCTTTCTATTTGGGCGATTATATCGGTGGTTAATACTGATTTTCGCCCTTTATAGACCCCCTTTTTCTTGGCTTTTTCTATGCCTTCTTTTTGTCTTTCTCGGATTAAAGCACGTTCCAATTCAGACACCGCCCCCAAGATATGCAAAAAAAACTTATCCATAGGACTATTGTTTGAGCCGTCAAAGGTTAGATTATCTTTGATAGATTTGAAAATGACACCTTTTTTGTTAAGTTGGTTGATGATTGAAATTAGGTCTTCAAGGCTTCTTGCCAGTCTATCAAGACTGTGTACAATGACTGTATCGCCATACCGCACATAATTTAAAAGCTCATTGAGCTGGGGGCGGTCTTTGGTGCTACCAGTCATTTTATCAACAAATACCCTATCTAGCATGATACCGTCAAGCTGGCGGTCTGTATTTTGCTCGGCGGTGGATACTCGGATATATCCAACAGTCTGTACTTTTTGAGTATTTAGTTCGTCTATGTCAATCGTTCGGTCTTGGTCTAATGAGTCTTTCATTTTTTCTTTGTCTCAATAGAAAATATTGGTTATTATGCGACTTATTTCCCAAAAAATCAAATGCAACCCTATTGACACCGATTTTATGGGGTGTATAATATTCCCAATAGGGTGTACCCTATTGATAAAATTTTAATCCCAAAGATATTACTATAAAAAGTGAGTATCTTTGATTATTAAGAGAATAAGATAAAATATGAATTTAGACCAGCTTAATTTATCTTGGTGGCTTATAATAGTTACCGCATACGCTTGTTATCTTGCACTCTTGCCAGTCCAGCGAGAAAGTCATTTAGAAAAATACTATAATGCCCTTAAATTTATTCAATCTCTATATAAGCTATTTGCCCTTATGCTGGTTGCTATCCTTGTTTGGGTTACTTATCATCAAAATTATGTCTATAATGGTGGCAATATTGCCAAAATAACCTTACACACCTGCAAGGCTGGGGGCAACTGTGAGTATACTGGCATAGTTACTTATCGCCCTTTTATGCGTGAATTATCTGTTTTAACTGTGCCACTTTACCCCATTTTAAACTGTCCAAAACCTAATAAAAACTGTATCCAAGAGCAGATTTTTATAGATAAAGAAAATGTAGAAAGCATTACTTTTACCTTTATTAGATAGATACAATCTAACGCCCCCTGCCCTTATCTTTTGTCGCCTTACTCTCAACCATTTTTTTGATTTCTGCCTTTAATTCCGCTTGGTCGCTTGGTAAGTTGTCCGCATACGCCTTATATTGTTTGGCGACTTCGCTGTGGGTTGCTTGTATGGCTTTTAGTTGGCTGGCGGTCGGCTTCTTACCGCCCTGCCCTACCCCTGTGCGTGCATTCTTATGTAGTGAACCTTGACTTTTATTGTCTTGATACTTAAATTGATGTATTCGCCGTGTAGCGGTCGCTTCTATGCCCTGCTCTTTGAGCTTTGCCACAAAAGCCACTCTATAATTATGCAAATCCTGCTTTCTAGGATTTAACCGTTCGCCCTTGTCATTTGTTGCATTTAGCAATACATGACAATGTGGGCTATCTGTATCCAAATGCTGTGCCATGAAGAATTTATGACCGTCAAATTCTTCTTTAACCAAGTTTCTTACCGCCGTCTTCATAGCGTCAGGGTTCGTACCTTTTGGCATTGAAAAGACAAAGTGAAACGCTTCCTTGCGTGAACCTGTCTCGTGTTTGTCGTGCATACCCATAGCACTCCACGAACCCAGCAAGTCTTTTTGTTCATTCTTGCCATTATACTTATTGCCGTCTTGGTCTTCTATCTCAACCTTGCCATTGCGTCCAATGTAGTCAGCGTGCGATTGAGCTTTATTAACCCCTTTGGACGAACCGCTTATTTTAACAACAACCTGTGGTAGTTTTTTATTAATCCCTTTTACCGCATTTAAAGCTGTTTTTTTGGCATTAGCCTTATGATTGCGTCTTGTAGAGCTAATAGAAGGAACACCGCCACTACTAGCAGATTTTTTGGTTTTTTTTGGCGTTCCACTAAACCAATAATCAGGATTATCATATATGTTTGACACAACCTACTCAATTTTATCTAAAATATCTTTCATGTGATAACTTTAATAAATCCCTGTGCTTGTTTTTAATAAACTTTGCACAATACCAATATGTTCTTGGATTTTTTTATAAAGTTGATTTATTGGTAATTCTATCATATTGCCAGCATTATTTGCTTTTGCAATTTGATTGACATTTACACCAATCTTATATAATTCATAATTAGATTTTTTTAAAATCTCTATTTCATTTCCCAACAATCTTTTTTCATTGTACAAATGATGAATTATTACAACTGTGATATAGTATTGAATAGAGCTATTGCTATTTTTTGCCAATTTTTCCAAATACTCATAATCATATATGGGTATGGATAATTGCAGTCTTTTCTTTTTTATAGCAAGTTTTTTTCTTGATAGTATTTTAAGAAGTTCTTGGTTATTTTGCAATTTTGCTTGGTTTATCTCTTTGGTATGATTTTCTATTTTTTCTTGGTGCTGTGAGATTTGATTTTTCTTGTTTTCTATGGCTTGTTTTCTCAACTCATCTTTTGAGTTTTGATTGCCAAAATCATCTTGGCTTGTTAGCCGTTCAATGTCCATTGCCTTGTCAATGATTGCCAAAATTGCTTTGGTGCGTGATGATGTGCCAAGCTCATTTTGAGCGTAGCGATGCAAAAAATCTTTATGGTCTTGGGTCAGCCCCAAGAGCTTGAAAGGTGTGTTAGCCATAAAACAATCCAACCAGCAACAATAATAACAACCAATATTGTACCATATTTGACGGCGTTAGCCTATCCTGCACTAGAAAAAACAAAGAAAAAATGTCAGTTTTATGGGTTGGGATTGTGAGCGTGGTTGCTATTTGTTTTCAAATGCTTTCTACAAATGATTGATTTTTATGATTTTATTTTAAAATGTTTGTTTTTGTTTTCAATTATTTTCAAAAATGCTTGACAATCGTTTTTCAATGTTTTAAAATGTTTTCTAATCATAGATTAGACCTTGACAAATGTTTTAAAGTGTTTTACAATGTTTTAAACCGTTACAATAAGGGCTAATTATGGCTGAAAAAGACAAAGTGCCTGTTGTTGCGATACGCCAAATCGTTAAAATGCGTTCCGATGAGTACCATAATTACAGTTATCGTGCCATTGCTGAACACCTTAAAAGCGAGTTCGGCATTGAAGTAACACCACAGGCAATAGGGTATCTTTATAGAAAAAATAAAGATAGTTTCTCAAATCAAGTAATTGTTAGTTCAGAGAAATCGGAAACAAACAATGAGAATACAGAAACAAAAAAAACCTTATTTAAACCAAAACCACAAGTAGCTACTTTATCAGAACCTTTATTTGAAAAAGATGAAGAAACTGATTTAAAAGACTACTTTAATTAAAGGAAATTATTATGACCTACCCACTAGAAAACAGCATTCATTTTGTAATGCAATCCAAAGGCGGAGTTGGCAAAAGTGTTGTTAGCTCTTTAATGGCTCAATACCTTTCAAACAAAGTTGGTAATTTGTCAATTATTGACATTGACCCAAATAACAAAACATTGGCAAGTTATAAAAGTCTAAATGTTAAACAGATTGACATTATTAAGGACGATGAAAATATTGTAGACCAATCAAAATTTGATGTGTTTTTACAAGATTTTTTACAAAGTGAAAACTCAACATTTTTGGTTGATACTGGTTCAGGAGAATATTTGCCACTTAACAACTATTTAACCATTATGGGTATTCCTGATATTATCAAAGATTTTGATAAAACAATGTATCTTCATATCCCAATCAATTACGGACAAGCAGAAGATGACACAAAGAAATGCTTGCTCAAATTAACAGAAACTTACAGCAATGTTGGTATCATTGTTTGGGAAAATGAATATTTTGGTAAACCAACAACTGAATTTACCCAAACAAAAGCCTATAAAACTTTTGACAATATCATTGGGTCAATCAAACTCAAAAAGCTAAACGCTGATACTTTTGAGAAAGACTTCAAAACAATGATTAAGCACGGTATGACTTTTGCTGATGTTAAGGAAGATGAAAAAGTATTTGAATTTTTTGGCAAAACTCGCTTACACCGCATAGAGCAGGATATTAATGCCCAAATTGACGCAGTTTTCAATCAAGCATAAATCAGGGTAGGGCGACAGTAGTAATGCTATCGCCTTTTTGACTTGGAGCAATCAAATGACTAAAACCAACGAAAAAGAGTTGATAATTCAAGAAATTTTTAAAAAGACCAACACCAAAATAACCGAAGATGACCCCCTTGTGGAAGTCATTATTGGTTTTCAACAAGTTCTCGAAGACACCAAAGAAGATTTTAGGGAATGGGCTGGTATTTTTAACGCTCAATTTCAAGATGAAATGACAGACATTGCCCTAAAAAGCAACACCCAGCTTGCAATCCTAGACCACGATGTGAGCGAAATTCGCCAAAATATTGCCGAAGTTACCAACACCATTTTGGCTAGCTTTGACGAAAAAGCCAAAGATTTAAATATGATTTTAACCAAGCTCCAAGTCAATCACGAACAAGACACCAGCGACAACTTCGCCAAGCACCTTGCCAAGATTGATGATAAATACCAGCAGATGATGGCAATCCAAGCCAAAGATAAGGCATTTAGCCAAAGAGAAGTACTGTTTGGTGTAGGAGGTTTGGTGGCGGGTGTAATTGCTTGCTTACTGGTGTTTTTGGTGGTAAGATAGGGTGGAATATGCCGATTTTTCAAATTTACGGAATAACCTTTCATTGGCGAGATGACAAATGGCACGCCACTTATGATAAACGCAAAATTGAGATTGAAGAAGCCGTATCCGTTTTTGAAGACCCATACCGTCTAACTGACATTGATAGCCGATTTGATTATGATGAAATGCGTATGGCAACAGTTGGATTGAGCAATAAAGGCAGACTGCTTACTGTTGCGTGGGTTGAAATAGACGAATACAATATCACAATCATCACGGCTTTTAAAGCTGGACACAACCAAGCGGAAGATTACTATGCGTACAGACAAATTTGATTATGATGACAAACGATATAGCGAGCAAGAAATGCAAGCTATCCGAGTAAGTCGCAATCCACACCTTTACCCAAAATCCCTACAAAATTTTGACAGAAACCGAGCCAAAGCCCTCGCACAAAACACCCAACCCACAAACTCATTGCTAGATGATGATGTTTTGAGCTGGCTTACTCGTCAAAATGTAGAGACCAAACGCCATATCAACGAAATGCTCCGCCAAGCAATGCAAATGCAACAGGCGATGATTTGATACCCACGCCCAGCCTGATTTTTCTTTTGTCTTTTTAGCAAAAATAAACACCGCCTAAGCGGTGTTTAAATCAATATATAGTTGTCGGCAGGAATTGTTTTAACAAAATATATTGTATTAGTACAAAAAAATCAAGGCAACCCATTGATTACCTTGATTTGTGCGATTTATGCAATTTCTTGATATTCTCGTTCCATTTCATCAATCAATTCGTAGAAATCCGCCCAATCTTGAATTTCTGTACCATTGATATAAAAATGACTGTCCAAAGAATTGATATACCAATCAATATTCAATCCCAAATGCTCATACTTGCTTTGAATAACGCTTTCTAGCACCAAGCAAATCTCGCCAATGTAGATATTGCAAAATAGGGGCATTTCTTGATAACCACGAGCAATTTCCCAAACTCTCTCATCAATATCATTAAGACAGCCACGCTCCAAATCTTCCGCCAAATCAAATAAGTCAGAAAAATGACTTGGCACGCCAATAGTAAGATTATAAGATAGGATATGAGACATAACAAACTCCAAGTAAATGAGTTAATAAACACACAATCAAGTAAATGATTGAAGAAATCATCAAAAACTTTAATGCTTTTGATGTGTTTATCATATCTAACTTAGGTTATATTGTCAAGCGATTATTTTCCATTTTTTGTAAAATATTCAGAAAAAACTTCTACAAAAACAGACTTAAATTTCTTATCTTTTTTCAACTGTTCTAAGTTGTCAAAAATCCACTTTTCTTGCTTGTCGTCCAAATACAAATCAAGGGCAACTTTTTTTGTTTGTCTTTTAGCAGAATATCTAGCAACCGCTTCTTTTTGGGCTTCACTCATCATAATCTCCATAAATTAAGTTTTTTGCCATATTATTTACTGCTGGCAATGATTTTAATTTAAAATCTATCAAATCATCAATAGCAGATTGAAAAGCATCTTTATCATTTTCCGCTACGGATTTTTTTAATTTATCAATGGTTATCTGAATGGATTTTTGTTTATCATAAGTCCATTCATCAACAATTTTTAACTTGGTTTCTCTGGTTAATCTTTTTGACAAACGATAACCTATTGAGCGTTTTTGAGCCATAAGCCACTCCATTATAGGAAAATCAGCCCAAATTGGGCTGATTTTTACTTACTTTGATGATACAGCAACTGCCACAAAAATTGCAGTCATTGAAGAGATTAAACTTACAACAATCGGTATCCACATTGCATATTTACTATCTCGTTCATTCTTTCGTATTTCTGAACGCATTTTTTCAATGTAGGCTTCTCGCTCAATTGCCCTTGCTTGACGTTCTTCTTCGGCTTCGGCTTGGCGAGCCTGACGGTCTATTTCGGCAATGCGAAAATCTTCACGCATTTTTTCAACAGTCGCCTGACTTTCGGCAACCATTTGTTCTAGGTGTTTGATTTGAGCCATTTTCAAATCCTTATCTAGTTGGTTATCAAACATAACAATCAACCTTTCAAAAAGCACACAATCAAGTAAATGATTGTACAAAAGCCCAATGCCTTTGATGAGTACCATTATATATAACTTAGGTTATATTGTCAAGCATTTCAATATAAATATTTTAAGCAACAAATGTAATTATTGACAAAATATTTTTTCTTTTGTCTTTTTAGCAAAAATAAACACCGCTTAAGCGGTGTTTAAATCAATATATAGTTATCGGCAGGTGCTTTTTTAACACAATATATTGATTATTTTGATGAAATGTTACTCTCACTAAACACTTTTTGCACAATCTTACTTTTATCATATTTAAGTAAATCCAAACCATAGCCAAGCCTTGCAACTTCGGCTCTTACATAGGGGGATTTATCGTATAACAAAATATCTAAGCCATAACCTTGTTTAGCAACTTGGCAACGCACATCGGTATACTTATCTTTTATCAATATATCAAGACCGTAATTGTGTTTTGCTACTTCAATTCTTACATACATATTTTCATCAAAAACAAGTTTATCCAAGCCATAGCCACGATTTGCTACCGCACAACGAACAGCACTATGTTTATCATACATCAACTTATGCAAAGAAAACCCATAATGAGCAACCAACTGACGAATTAAACTATGTCTACTTTCAGAAAACTTTTTAATATACATTTTTTGAGCAACCAAACATTCTATAATGGATAAGTCAAAATCACCACTATATTCAAAGTAATCAATAATAGCATTCCATTTATCCTTGTCTTTTAAATCATTCTTAAATAAATTAACATTATGTCTTGCCAATTTCCAATCAATATCAAAAAATTCAGTTTCCCTATCTTTCAAATAAAAGGCATCACACCAATAATGATGAGAATATGGCTGTCCCATATAAATTTCTTGCTTAATACTTTTTAATGTACCGATACAACCATTAAACATTAAATACCTACCAATAACAATGGCTTTTGGATAATCTATACTTGGAATTAATTCATAATATTTCATAGGTAACACTCCAAAATCTCATTAACCATTGCAAAATGTTTTCTGTGGTCTTTATCCAAAAGATATGACTGCCAAATCCTAACAATGGCTTGATAATTACCCTGTTCAAGATACATTTTTTCAATACCAAAACCAAGTCTTTTTTGGTTTGCCAATACAAATTCTTCTGCATTAGCAAGTAGTTTTTCAAAATCCTGCTCTAACTGTGCTTGGTCTAGTTTCTCTTGATTGGCTTTGGCTTGTTTGGCTTGTTTTTTCTGCTCATCAATTTGCTGGGGTGTAAGGTGGTCTTTGATTTCATCATCACTATACCAATCAGACGGCACAAAATCCAACAATTTCAAATATTCAACATATTGCCCCTGCAAATGCACATTACTAATTTCATCAATAACAACTTCAATATCTTTGTCTATTTTTTTAGCAATTTTTGCCCCAAAAACTGCTAATTGCTTTGGTGTCATTTTAAAATTAGCGAATGGGTTATTTTCTTTGGGCTTATCATCACTATTTTTTGTTTTGTCTTTTAATTCTTTAACTGGTTCACTAGTATCAATGTAGGAAAAAGACAATGCAGTTACACTTCTTCCAGTTTTATGTATGTTATACTTAATTTGAATTGGTGTATTTTTATGAATTTCTTGAATTGCCTTGTCAATAACCCAAATTCTAAAATTAGAAAACTTTTCATAACTTCCAACACAATCAAACTTTTCACGCAAATGTTCAATAGTAATATAACCCTTAATCTTGTTATCATCAGGAGATGACAAATATTTTGAGCTTAAAACTATTTCAAGCATAACAATACCATAACTACCCAATTTGGTTATCCAGTCTTTTTGATATTTAGTCCACTTATCTCCATTTCCATCAAAAATTGTTAGCATTTCAATTACACTATTGTGTAATTCTACAACTATCTCCCCCTTTGTTTTTATATAATCACATCTTGTTACCCAAGATAATCCAGTTTTATGCGTTCTTTTACCAAACGGATTATTATCTTTAAAGTTCCAAAACCAAAAAGCCTTTTCAAGTATCGTATCTGCTGTATTCTCCAATACTTGATACACCTTATCTTTTTTTAAATTATATTCATCAGCAAAATCAACCGACCTTATCACAAATCTGTTAATATATGGGTCTACTTCTCTTGATTTTCTGACGATAGGGGACAAAAACAAAATCAATCTACGCTCATTTAAGGTTAAATAACTAATAGCGTGCAATAGGCGATTTTGAATAATAATCAAATCTTCGCTATTGGCATAAGTCATCTCTCTTTTTTTTGTCTTTTCAACTGGCTTTGTGGCTACGGTGGTTGTTGGCAATAACGGCTCATCAGCCACAAACGGTGTTTGTGGTGGCTCAACCAATTCTGTTGTGGCTGGTTTTGGTACTGTGTCAGTAAAGGAGGGCTGAGCTTGTGAAGTAGGCACATAAACATCAGTCAGAAAATTATAAACAACTGGGTCGCTGATGTCCAAACGAAATTTTTTAACAATATTTAATTTCACTTGTATGTCTTCGTTCCAAGTTTCTTTCATAAAATCCACCAATCCCTGAAATTGGACTTGTTCAGACGGTGTCAATTCTGAAAATTTTCTATTCATATCAATACCTTATTATTTAAAAGCAAAGATTTTGGAGTTATTATATCACAAAAAGAAAGAAAATAAAACATTTCTTGCTTTTAGCAACCTTTTTCAAGACCTAAGCAGCAACCTTTTTCAAGACCTAAGCAACCTTTTTCAAGACCTAAGCAACCTTTTTCAAGACCTAAGCAACCTTTTTCAAGACCTAAGCAACCTTTTTCAAGACCTAAGCAACCTTTTTCAAGACCTAATACCATTTAACTCATTGTTTTATAAGTAAAAAATTTTCCCTAAATTATAAAATAAGAAAATTATTAAAAATAATAAAAAGGGCTTCGCTACCGCTTCGCCTTGTTGTTGATTGATTTTTTATTTTTTTGAGAAAAATTTTCTCTTTTGTCTTTTTAAAAATCTTAAAATCTAGTAAAATCTAAGAAACAGATAAAACATGGGGCTGGTAACAGTGAGCGGTAGAACCAAAGTTAAGTACAAAAACATCTCAGTAAACATTGCAGTAGAACTCAATGAGAGACTAGACAGCTTGTCTAGCTTAACAGGTAGACCAAAAACATTCTACATTCGTGAATGTCTTAGAAAATACATCACAGAGCTAGAAGAAACTTACAGCAGTCATACGCTAGAAAGTTCCGATAACAAAAAATTGTAAAATTTGTGAAAAATGCTTGTATTTTTTGTAAATTATGTTAATCTAATCACTAGATATTCGTATCTAGTATTTTTCACAACGGGAGTAAAAATGCTTGACATACTCAAAAAAGTCGCTACCATGACGCAACGCAACGCAACGCA
>NZ_MUXV01000020.1 GCF_002014975.1 Moraxella bovis | reverse complement strand
ATTGTATGTTTAAGGGTTAAATTAAAACTATAACCAATCAGGGCTTGGGCGACCCGTATACGCCAAAATATCCGCCTTGCCACAGCGATAATAGGCGCGATAAGCGGTGACTGTATCATCGCCTTGATACTCATCGGGCATGACCTGTGGCGGTGCTACAAATGGCGTGTCGGCAGAGATGGGGCAGTTTATCAGAATGTGGCGGAGCTTTTGGTCGGTCAGATGAACCTTGCCATAGCGGTGCGTATATTCATCACACAGGGCGACAAACAGCTGATAAAGCCAGTCATAATGCGACTTTGAGCCACGCACCCACACCGCACATGGGTGGTTTTGGTGCGTGCATTTATACAGAACCGCCCGCTCATCATCGCAAAGGACGCTATCACCTAGATGATGAGCGGTACACAGTAACTGGGCGTATTCTAATATCATCTTGACCACATGCTTATTACCATGAAAAATGGCACAGCGTATCGGGTCAGGGTCAAGGTAGAAAATGTTCAAAACGCCCTACTTACCGTCAATGACTTCACGGATTTTACTTGCCAGCTCCGCCAGCTCGTCTTGGTCTGCCATGACACTCTCGTGCTTGCCCAGCTCGTGGACGTGGGTTGGGATTAGGTGCATGTGGTAGTGAAATACGCTTTGTCCTGCACCCGCGTGGTTAAGTTGCATCTGCACAATGCCGTCCACACCTAGGGCAGTGCGTTGGGCAGTGATGACTTTTTGGGCGGTTTTGAACACTGCACAGGCATACTCGCACGGCAAATCAGACAGCTCCACCGCTTCACATTTTGGAATGACCAGCACATGACCTGTTGCCTGTGGCATGACGTCCATAAAGGCAAGGGTTTTGTCATCTTCATAAACCTTATGGCAAGGAATCTCGCCACGCAGGATTTTGGCAAAAATGTTGGTGTTGTCGTAAGTCATGGGCTACTCCTTTTTACAAAATGAATACTTACATTCTAACACAAACCATGTTAAAAACACCCTGATTTTTCAATTTTTAACAAAAACACTTTCCACATAAAGATGATATTTTTTACATTTAGATGTACAATGGTTAAAAATTTAAGGAATAACCCATGATTGCTCAAGCAAAACCCATTTTTAGCAACCACCACAAAGTCTATATCAACCACACAGACGCAGGCGGTATCGTCTATCATGCCAATCATTTGACTTTTTTTGAGAACTGCCGTCGGGATTGGCTGACATCGCTCGGCTTTAATGGTTATTTTTTTGACACGAACGGGACGGCAGATGGCACAGACGGACAGCAAGGCAAGGTGCATTTTGTGGTCAGTCGCGCTGATTTAACCTATAAATTACCACTTTTGGTTGATGACAACCTTGTCGTTGCCATTACTGATGTCGCCAAAAAGCCCGCCAGTCTCATCATGACTCAGTGCATCTACCGCAGTGATGATGATTTTAATCAGGGAAAGGTCGCCACCATTGGTGTGATTACCCTTGCTTGCGTCATGAACAGCGAACACGGCATTCGCCCCTGTCGTCTACCTATGGCGTTTCGCTGATAATTTGTCAAAATGGCGAAATCATGGCAAACAGTTTGGCTTAACCACAAAAAAACAGGAAGTATTTTCTCCCTTTTTTTACTTTTGACAGTAGCTTACAGTTTAAACTCATGCACACTATCCACAAATACCTTAGCGTGTTCGGGTTTGACCCACTGGGTAATGCCATGCCCAAAATTTGCCACATAGCCCGTTTTGTCATTCACATAGGCATCTGATAGCATATCATGTACCGCCTTTTTGATGTCGGCAGGCGAGCCGTAAAGCGTGGCAGGATCAAGGTTACCTTGAATGGCTTTTTGACGTTGTAGCTTTTTGTGCTTGACCGTCAAAGCCTTTTGAGCATCATTAAGTTCATGTCTTGCCTTGTCTAGGGGCATTGTCCAGTCCAGCCCCAAGCAGTCGGCTTGACTGTCCGCTTGAGCATCAAGCCATAAGCCACCGCCTTTGGTAAACATGACCACAGGCACATCGGGGTGATTGGCTTTTAAGCGGGCGATGATTTCACGATTATAATTATGGCTAAATTCCACAAATTGACGATGACCCAACGCCCCACCCCAACTGTCAAAAATCTGCACAATCTGAGCCCCTGCATGTATCTGAGCGCCCAGATAATCCACGACAGCGTCCGAGATTTTGGCAAGTAAGGCGTGCAAAAACTGTGGTCGGGCGTACATCATCTCTTTGGTATGGCGAAACTCACGGCTAGAACCGCCTTCCACCATATAGGTCGCCAAAGTCCAAGGACTGCCACTAAATCCAAACAGTGGCACTTGTCCGTTTAGCTCTTTTCGGATATTGGTTACCGCTTTTAGCACATAGTCAAGCTGACTGTTTACATCAATTTTTGGCAAACGTTCAAGGTCGGTCGGTGTGCGTACGGTGTATTTAAGTTTAGGGCCTTCGCCTTCTTCAAAATAAAGTCCAAGCCCAAACGCATCAGGGATTGTCAAAATATCACTGAACAAAATCGCCGCATCCAGCTCAAAACGGCGTAACGGCTGCAAGGTAACTTCAGTCGCCATGTCGGTGTCCTTGCACAGGCTTAAAAAATCACCTGCTTTGGCACGGGTTTCTTTGTATTCTGGTAAATAACGCCCTGCCTGCCTCATCATCCATACAGGGGTGACATCAATAGGCTCAAAACGCAAAGCACGCAGTAGGCGGTCATTTTTTAGGGGGGCAAATTGTTGGGTCATTGTCATTCCACTGGTTAAGTTAATTTTTAGTTGGCTCTGGTTCAAAAAGTATGCTACAAAGAAAACCGTTCGTGGTGAGCTTGTCGAACCATAACGGTTTTCCTACCCGTAGGCATAGCTCAGGGCGAACGGAAAACCTAGTTCAGCATACTTTTTGGACTATTATCTTTTAGTTAAATCAATTTTTAAAATTTTTTCATTGTTAATTGACTATACCTTTGGGTAAATTTGTAGGGGCAAATGACACTTGCCCTTTAATAACGTGCTCATTTTTGGGCAAATTGCAATTCGCCCCTACACACCCAAATTGTAAAATGCATCTTTATTAAACAATATCAAAATTTTAAATATCTATCACAAAACCGCCATGTCATCACGGTGCACCATAATGGCTTTGTCGTTGTCGCTTAGGTTTAGGATTTGTAGGACTTCATCGGTGTGTTTTTGGGTGATTTGTTTGGCTTGACTGCTATCAAAACCAACTTGACCCACCGCCAACCGCACTTTTTGGGTGTTAACAATCTCCACCACATCGCCCATGTCAAAATCACCTTGCACGTCTAGCACGCCCACAGACAGTAGCGATTTGTGCTGTTCGGTAATCGCCTTGACTGCCCCATCATCGATGATGAGCGTGCCCGCCATACGTAGGTGCGTGGCAAGCCATTGCTTTTTGGCAATCAGGCGGTCGGCATGGTCGGTCGTGAGTCGTGTGCCGATAGCCTCGCCATCCACCAGTCGCACGATGACATTTTCCACCTTACCATTGGCGATGATGGTCGGGCAGTTTGCCATGGCGGTCAATCGCCCCGCACGGATTTTGGTTAGCATACCGCCAGACCCCCATTTACCACCGTCCCCTGCCACATCAAACAGATAATCCGCCATCGCTCGCTCGCTTGTGATAAGCTTGGCGTTGGGATTGGTGCGTGGATTGTCGGTAAATACACCGTCTTGATCGGTTAGGATAATGTACAAATCCGCCCCTATCATGGTCGCACTCATCGCCCCAAGCGTGTCATTATCGCCAAATTTTATCTCGCCATAGCTGACCGTATCATTTTCATTGATGACAGGCACGACACGCCACGCCAAAAGCTGGCTCATGGTCTGGCTAATGTTAAGATAACGGGAGCGGTGAGCTAAGTCGTCATGAGTCAAGAGAATCTGTGATGACTGCACGCCTTTTTGGATTAACGCTTGCCACCATGTCTCAATCAGCCCCATCTGTCCAATGGACGCACAGGCTTGCAAGGCAGTCAATTTTTTGGGGCGTTCGGGCAGATTCATGCGAACCACGCCTTCGGCAACCGCCCCACTAGACACCAGCACAACTTCAATCCCACGAGCGTGCAAGGTGGCGATTTGTCTTGCCCATTCATAAATGGCGGTACGGTCCAGTCCACGACCGTTGTTGGTCAGTAGCGATGAGCCGATTTTTACCACGATACGCTTTGGCAAATTATCCATGCTATTTCCTTATATCAGCCCATCATCAGTACGGAGCGTATTCCACTGCCACATCATAGTCGTCATCATTCCAATCATCATCGTCATCGTCCGATACGCCCTCACGCTCGGCTTTACGGCGGGCACGGTAGGCTTCTTTTTGGATTTCGGTGTTGTGGCGAACTTCTTCTTCAAGTCTGGCAAATCGTTCAGCTCTTTCTTTGGCAAAATCAGCGTCCTCCGCCTCTCGCTCTTGCTCCGCCTCAATCTCACTCATCAGATGATATTTAATCTCGTCCACACCTTGTCCGCTAATGGTAGACGTGCGAAACACTTCGCCCTGCCAGTCTAGCTCTTTGACGATATTATTACAAACTTCATCAATCTCATCATCTTCTAATTGGTCAATTTTGTTTAATACCAAAATTTGGGGCAATTTGGACAATTCAGCAGAGAATTTTTCAAGCTCATTTAGAATAATGCGTGCGTTCTCCACAGGATTTGACTCATCAATGGGTTTTACGTCCACGATATGAAGTAGCCGTCTGGTACGGGCAACGTGCTTTAAAAAGCGAATGCCAAGCCCTGCCCCATCTGACGCCCCTTCAATCAAGCCCGGGATATCCGCCATCACAAAGGACTGATGCGTTCCCACGTCCACCACGCCTAGGTTCGGCACAAGGGTGGTAAAAGGATAATCCGCCACTTTTGGGCGAGCGGACGACACTTGACGGATAAAGGTGGATTTACCTGCGTTTGGCAAACCAATTAGCCCCACGTCCGCCACGACTTTTAGCTCTAACTTCAGATTTTTGGCTTCGCCAGCAAAACCAGGGATTGCTTTACGGGGGGCTTGGTTGGTAGAAGTTTTAAAACGGGTATTACCAAACCCACCGTCTCCGCCTTTAGCAACAAGCACGACTTGCCCCACTTCGGTCAAATCGCCAATCACCACATCAAGGTCGGTATCAATAATCGTTGTCCCTACAGGCACTTTTAGATAGATGTCGTCCGCCCCTTTGCCCGAGCAGTTTTTGGAGCGACCGTTTTCACCCCTTTTGGCTTCAAATTTACGAGTATAACGAAAATCCACGAGTGTGTTGGTGTTGTCATCAGCAATCACATAAACATCGCCACCCTTACCGCCATCACCGCCATCAGGCCCGCCTTTGGGGACAAATTTTTCACGGCGAAAACTAACAATGCCGTTACCGCCATCGCCTGCCTTTACGCTGATTACAGCTTCATCAATAAAACGCATAATTTCTCAAAATATTTTAATCTAACTGGTAATTATATCACATTTTTTATAAAATCTTTATCATAAAAGCACGGTTTATAAAAAATATCTGTTGGTTAAAAAATTATATCCGAACGATTATAATACATTCATCACACTGGGCGTATATTTATGAATTTACACAATATTGGCTTGGTATTGGCTGTATGGCAGTAATTTTAGCAACCAGATTTTATTTTCAGCCGATTTTTCGCTATTATGACCTGCACCAAAGCTTATTTTTTAAAAGCATGACTCAAACACTCATTAATGACACAGGCAACAAACGTATTCACTACAGGCACGTTTGTTTTTCACACACATATTTCTGGGATAAAGATGAGCGACCCTATCAAATGGAGCTAACCACCATGCCCTCACTTATCTCAAAAGAATTTCAAGCAGTTATCAAGTTTAATAACACACACATTGAAGAAAATCACCTTATGGCAATTGACAATCGCACAAATAACATCACAGATTCTTTCATCAATGAACTCATCAAACGTTCTGCTAAATTTGACCACTCCTTTAGCACTTCACACGAAGCGTTATATGAATTTTATACTACCGCTTGCATTCCTGTGCGTTATATGAAATATTGCAATCATTACTATGTATACCCCACCACACCTATTTCTCATACTCATCAGTAGGAAACTCCATGCCCCTAGAACCACATGACAATGATTTTGATGGTAATTTTGATGAGAACTGGGAATATGAAGAGCCCTTATTTTCAAAAATAGAAATTCTCATTTTTTCTATTGCAACTCTCACATTGGGCATTTTTTCAACGTTTATCTTTCATTTTTTTAATGAAGAAATTATTAAAGTCATTTATCCTTTTGGCTTACAATGAGAAATTATGGTTTTTGATTTTATTTAAAAGCGGTTTATGTTTACTTACCTTTGTTGTGATTTGGCTTGTCCATTATCGTCTTTATCATTATTCTTATGAAGGTTTGTCTTCATATTTGGGATTTAACAAACCAAATTGGAATTTTTTATTATTATGGACGATTATTTTTATTAGCTTACATTCATTTCAATGGGCGAATCACACCCGAGCTATTCATATTAGGTTAAGCGAAGATATTTTAACTTATGGACTTTGGGCAACCTTAATCAGCACCGTGATTATTGCCCCTATTTATGAAGAAATTCTGATGCGTGGATTTTTATGGCGGGCGACCTTAGATGCCTTTCAAAGCGAACGCATTGCTTTAATTCTTAGCAGTGCTGTTTTTGCTTTTGCACACTACAACTTTGACCCAACCGCTGTAATGTTCTATTTTATCAGCAGTTTTATTTTTGTTTCTGCCAGAACCACAGGGGGAACACTTGCCTTTGCCATATTTTTGCATTTTTTACACAATTTCGCCTTGGTGTTGGAAACGTTGGTCATCATGTCAAAATAATACGGTCAAAAATTTTAAAAGTACCGCAAAATCAACCTTAGGCGTAAGGTGCGTACCACACACCGTTTTTAATGAAATCTATTTAATGGTGCATGATACGCACCTTACGCAGGCTTTATACCCCCCTATCCAAAACACCACGCAAACATCAAAAAGTATTATGTTAAATAAATTTTAATCACCGAAACAAAAATCCCACTAGTGTATACTCGTGGGATTTTGTGTCAAGCCTTTGGCCAATTATTCGCCAACAACAGACACATAACGGCGACCAAACTCGCCTTTCTTTTCAAATTTTACCACGCCATCAGTCAAGGCAAATAGCGTGTGGTCACGACCCATGCCTACGCCTTCACCTGCGTAAAATTCGGTGCCACGCTGACGCACGATAATGTTACCTGCGATGACATCTTGACCGCCAAATACTTTTACGCCGAGCATTTTTGGGTTAGAATCGCGACCGTTTTTGGTGGAACCACCAGCTTTTTTAGTTGCCATGAGAATATCTCCTGTGAATACTTTTTATAAAGTATATAAATTAACCATTGATTGCGTTGATTTTAAGCTCGGTGTACCATTGACGATGACCTTGCTCTTTGTGATAGTGCTTACGGCGACGGTGCTTAACGATACGCACCTTTTTGCCACGACCGTGAGAAACTACTTCTGCAACCACGCTGGCACCAGCAACCACAGGCTGACCGATTTTTACATCAGCACCATTTACTACCATCAGCACTTCCTCAATATTCAAGGTTGCACCAACTTCTGCTTTTAGAAGCTCAACTTTCAAAGTCTCGCCAACGCTGACACGGTGTTGCTTACCGCCACTTTTGATAACTGCGTACATTTGTACTCTCCAAGAAACCTGTCTGCCGTGATTGGCGACCTGCCAACACTTGAAAACGGACGAGACTAGGATAAAACGCCTCATTATACGCTATTTTTTCGGGGAGTGCAAGTATTTTTATGTGTAGACCATTGTATAGTCAAAGGGGCGAATGTGTTCTAATGCCGATTGGGAATTTTGTTCAGCTTGTAAGTTGGGTTACAATACGAAACCCAACTTTTTTTCTACCCTGCACCCCAAAAACTTACAAATGATGACATTGGTGGTGTGGTGTTATTATCAGTGGGCGTGGGGTGATAGATATAACTTTTTTATAAAGAGCGTCTTTAAATGGTACGCCTATTGACAAAGACCATCTGCAACCATTAAAATTCCAAGGTCAGCCCGTATTTGAGTTAAGCGATAGCAAAACCCAACGGTCTAAATTTTGGATTTAAAATATTGGATTTCGTTATCTCAACCCAACCTACGAACTTCCATAGAAAAAATGGGCAATTTCAAACCTGATAACAGCTCTTTTTATCGTGATACCGATGAAAAAGCCCAAATTTTTGATACTTTCAAATTGAAATGAAAAAACTATATGAAATTTTAGACAAAAATTACAACGATTATAACTTAGGCTTTGAAGTCCAATCGCCTGAAAAAGAATTCGTTTCGTGGGATAGCACTTATGCCGAAATAATCGCCTTGCCCTGCGTGGAGCCTAACAACACGCTCGATATGGAGCTGGAACTTTCCAACCACTACGCCTTTAAATATCCTGTGCGAGTGGGAAATCTGCTCTTTAAAAATTGGGGATTTTATTATGTTTCCCACCACAGAAAGGATATTGCTGTTCAGTCGTATTCTTTTGTGGTTTTTAATCCTTATACCATTAATTTAGAAGAAGTTTTAGCGATAAAAAACACTTTGCACAGGCATTTAAAAGAACGCAAAAATCATATTCCTTATTACGACATCGGTTTTGATTTTGACACCAATAATCATTGTATTTTTGGAAAGATACTCAACAGCTTCATTTTGAAGTCATTAACCAAAGAGAATATCCGCATTTACTTTTGAATGAAAAATATGAAAGCAAGATGCAAATTTCTGATTTTGTGCTTTTTGAAGAAGAAATTTCTTTGACCAGAAATTATAAAGAATATCAATCGGTGAAACGCCGACCACCTATTTTAACAGAGCGTTTCGGCAAAAAGCCTGTTCTATGGGTGGATACAACCAATGGAATTTTGGGAATTGCCGATGAAATATCAGCTCAATTTGTACCGCTTGACCAAATAGAACGCTTTGAAATGACGCGTGCCTTACCCGCCAAAGGCTGCGGCTGGGACGATTTTTGCATTTTAGAAAAGGGCAAAGAATACACCACTCGCCTTTTAATTTTGCCTTGTTATGCTTTTGATAAAAACCATTTAAAAGAAAAGATAGAAAAAGTGATTGGGCAAAAACTGCCTATTAAAGATTATGGTTATGATTGTTAAAAATTATTTTTTTATCAATTCAACTTTTAAGCAAAAAAATGACAAAATATCTATTTTTTAAAGAAGATGGCATTGCTTCTATCTAAGAAAAGATGTTCATTCCAAGCCTTCAAAAAGCGATGCCGATTTGGGTTTATACTGAAAATGAATATTTTAACGATTTTTCACTCAAACAAAAAAAGGCTTTTGAAACATTTTTTAACGCCGAAAATATTTTAACCCCACTGCAAGTCGCCATAGCTCGGTAGGTTGGGTTAAGCGATAGCAAACCCAACAATTTAAGTTTCGGATTTAAAATGTTGGGTTTCGTTATCTCAACCCAACCTACAGACTATACATCTTACTTTCGGATTGATTTTTTTTGAAAATATTTAATTTAAAATCCCAAAAATCAGATATTTCTCACAAGCATCATTATATTAAAAAGCAATACCAACCATCGCCAATACCATTTCTATTTTTGTGGCTTTTGGGTATTTCATTCCAATGCAAATAAAAAATATCTGATTTCTAATCATATATTTTATTATCCCCACCAAAAATGTCAAAAACGCCAAAAATTGCAAATACGCAAGCCCTTTATCAATCGTCATCAACCCTATCCGAAAGCGAATACCACACCGCCAAACTTTGTGCCACCTGTGCCACATTATGCGTCCGCACAATGCCTACCCCCTGTGCCACCGCAAAGAGAGCAAGGGCGGTGCTGGCGGTATCTCGCTCGGCAGGATTGGTGTTTGCTAGGGTTTCAATACCGCTCTCCGCCAAAATTTCGCCAACAAAGCGTTTACGAGATACGCCAAACAACATCGGATAACCCAATTTGCCAAATTCACCCAAATTCTTAGCAATATCAATATGATGCCCGTATTCTTTGGCAAAGCCCATACCCACATCAAGGACGATGTTTTCTCGCCGAACGCCCGCTTGCACCGCCTTATCCACCAAGCCCCCAAGCTCCGCCGACACTTCGGCTAGCACATCGTCATACACCGCCATTTTGTCCATTGTGAGAGGCTCGCCCCGACTGTGCATTAAGACGACAGGCAAAGCCAAACGACTTGCCGTCTCTACCGCCCCCGCCCTTGACAGCCCCCGCACATCGTTCCAAATGTCCGCCCCCAAATCCGCCATTTGTGCCATAACGGCCGGGTTACTCGTGTCAATGGACAGCCAAAGATTGGGGTAGGTTTTTTTGATTTCACGGACAATGGGCGTTAGACGAGCCAGCTCCAAATCGTCTGTAACAGGCGTGGCATTGGGGCGAGTGGATTCCGCTCCAATGTCAATAATGTCTGCCCCTTGCCGTAGCATTTCGTCCACTCGGGCAAGGGCGGTGTGGGTGGCGGTAAATTGCCCACCGTCCGAAAAAGAATCGGGCGTAACATTTAAAATGCCCATTATTCTGGGTTTGGATAAATTTAAAATTTTGCCATTGGCGGATAAGGCAAAATTGGGCAAAGGGGCGAATAAGGGGTTTGGGGTTTCGTTAAAGTCGGTCATTTTAAATTTTCCAAATAAAGTTCGGTTTGTTGCTGATTTAAGTGATGCCAAATGACAAAAATTTCATTTTTGGCGTAAGGTGCGTATTACGCACCATTAAAAAGAATTAGTCCAAAAGTGGTGTATGGTACATATCTTATAGTTGAATATGGCAATTATTATAACAGATAATTTTATTAAAATCATTGTATTTTTTTAAAATAACAATGATTTAAAAATTGGTTTATTTTGATAATCATAAGGTGCGTATTACACAACACCTTATTTAACTTATCGATTATTTTTTAATATAAAAACCATTAAGATATAATCTTATAATGATGATTTTTAATCGTGTGTGATACACACCTTAAAATCCAAATTAAAAAATAAAATAATTAAATTACCATTTTTAGTTATTAACTTTTAATAGTTCTTGATACGCACCTTACCAAACTTAATTTTAAAAAATAGCAAAATTGATAACTTATTATTTTTTTCATTTAAAAAACCACAATCTAATCAACTTTAAAAAATAATTTTTATTGCACAATAAACCTTGAAAAAAATTTTTAATTATGCCATTATACTTTATTTTAAAATCCTTGTTAAGGAAAAACTTTGCACTATTTTGAACAACACAAAGACACAGAAAAGGCGATTTTGGTGCATTGCACCTTTAAAAGTTTGGATTTTGCCGACAATCAAAACGATTTGGACGAATTTCGCCTACTTGCCATTTCTGCCGATGCCGAAATTTTGGGCGAAATCACAGGCACAATGAACAAACCTTCTGCCAAATATTTTGTAGGGACGGGCAAGGCGGACGAAATCGCCCAAAAAGTTGCCGAAACAGGGGCAGAAATAGTTCTTTTTAATCATACACTTACACCCAGTCAAGAACGCAATTTGGAAAAAATCTTGCAATGCAAGGTCATTGACCGTATGGGGCTGATTTTAGACATTTTTGCCAAACGAGCAAGGACTTATGAAGGCAAACTGCAAGTGGAATTGGCACAGCTGACCCATTTATCGTCAAGGCTGGTGCGTGGCTATGCCCATCTTGGACAACAAAAAGGCGGTATTGGGCTACGGGGCCCCGGCGAAACCCAGCTTGAAACCGACAGACGGCTACTCCAAGTGCGGGTAGGTCAGCTCAAAGCCAAGCTCGCCAAAGTCAAGCAAACTCGCCAAATCGGACGAGCCAAACGCACCAAATCGTCCACGCCCACCGTCTCGCTGGTCGGCTACACCAATGCGGGCAAATCCACGCTGTTCAACGCCTTGACGGGCGAGAACATTTACAGTGCTGACCAGTTGTTTGCCACGCTTGACCCCACTTTGCGTCAAATTGACTGGCAAGGCGTGGGCAAAGTGGTGCTGGCGGATACGGTCGGCTTTGTGCAAAATCTGCCACACGAACTTGTGGAGAGCTTTCACGCCACGCTAGAAGAGACTTTGGAGGCGGATTTGTTATTGCATATTATTGACAATAGCAGTCCCAACATGCACGAGCAGATTGACGCAGTTAATAGCGTCCTTCATGAAATTGGTGCAACCGCCCCTGTCTTGCTTGTCCATAACAAAATCGACAAAACCAAAGAAAAGCCCACCATTCATTATAAGGATGCTACCACACCCCACCGTGTTTATGTGTCGGCTCATGCAAATTTGGGTATCAATGAACTAACCCAAGCGGTGCAGGAACTTTTGGTGGGGAGCTTGTCGTATTTTTACTTAACCCTACCCTATCACGCAGGACAATTAAAAAACGCCTTGCATGAGCTTGGGGTCATTACTCATAGTGAATTTGATGAAACTGGACATGAAATGCTGACGGTTCGCCTTGCCAAAGACAAATTAAAAGAGCTACTCGGCAAATATCATCTTAATGCCTTTGATGTATTGCCACCACATGAGGCAAACAGTCTTTTGCCTGTATTGGAGGAGTTTGAAAAAGTAAATATCAAACCCAATGATGATAATAATGACGAATTAAATCCGTTTTATTTTTAAGTTTAATCTCTCTGCCAAAAATTTGGGATTGGTTTGTAATAAAAAGTGCGTGCCATCAATGACTAAAAAGTCAATATTCTCAAACATCGTCCCAAATGCCAATCCTGCTTTTTATCAACCAAATCATCACACCTTGCCGATACATATACGCAAGGGACTGATGATTTTGGTAAATGGCTTGGGATTTTGGCATGAGCGATATTGGATAGACGCTTTTTAAACAAGGGTAAAATGGCAGGACTACTAATGACTGCCAACACTTCACGAAATAAGCCAATCAATTCCTCATTTGCCCAATGACGAAATAATAGAAATCCCAATAATTGATTTGGCAATAATCTCGCCCATGCAGGATTGATGAAAAGTCCAAATTTTGCCAATACAGACGGACATGCCAAAAACCCACCGATAATATAAATCTTTTCAATAGCTAATTGGCATTTTAATAAATAAGGCACAAACAGCGATGAATAAGATTCAAACACCACCACAAAAGACTCATATCCAAAATTACCATGAATAAACTTGACAATTTTATCAGCTTGATATTCTAATGCTTGATTGTTATTATCTTTAATATGACAAGCATTAAAATCATAAATGGCAATGCGATAATTGACATCTGATTGATTTAATTCATCAAGCAATGGACGAAATAAAATCCCTGTGCCGTCCATGCCTGATAATAATAACAAATTTTTCATACCCTACCTAGTCATCACACTCGCCCACACCTTGTCGAGTCGTTTTGCCGAGACAGGCACCGCCGTTTTCATGGGTTGGGAAAACAGTTGTATGCGGTATTCTTCCACAAGCCAGCGATACTCGCTGATTTTTGGGTCGTGAATGCGGTTTGCCAGCCTTTCCATATGCTCATCAAGGGCATACACCCCGTCCAAATCATTGTCCAGATTGTTCGGCAAACGGTCAAGACGCACCTTTAATGCCCCCAAATAACGGGGATACTGTCGCCAAGCCTCATAAGGCACACGATAAACAAAATCGCCCAAACACAAATCATCAAGCTGGTCTTCAATGTCATCAATGCTCTCGCCAAAAATATCACGGTCAAGCATCAAAAGCTGTCCCCGCACCGTTTGCCAAGTGGTGTAAATGTCCTTTAAGACCTTTAACATCTCTTGTCCCACGCTCAAAAACTGACCGCTTATCAACTCCCTAACCGCCCCAAACTCGCCTGCATTTAGGGGCACTTTGTCAAGCAAATCGCCCATCTTATCATCACGCACAAAGCCCGCCACCTTTTTACGCACGCTCGTATCAACAAAGGGCTTGGCGTATTTTTCAAAAGTCGCTTGCAAAGTCGCATCCACCAGCACGCTTTTTAATTTTTCCAAATCACCCAAAGGAGCGAACGCCATTTTAAAGACTTTATCAATTTGAGAAGTCAGCTGTTTTTGTTTTGCTCCGAGTGTCAGCCTGACAAGCGACAACACGCCTTTTTTATGCATGGCTAATGCCCCTGTCAAGTCGCCAAATTCCATCACCGCTACTTTGCCCGTCTCATCAGGACTTAGGGCAAAAAAGGCTTGTGTTACCATGCCCTTATGATGACGAGTTTTGATAAAGTCAAAATGCTCAGGGAAGCTGTCGTGAATGCCTTCGGACACGGTCTGTACTTGGGCGTGCGTGCGGTACTTGGCTTGCAATTTTTCCAAATCTCGCCCTTTTTCAATCACTCGCCCCTTGTCATCAAGCACGCAAATCAAGGGCTGTAAATATTTATCAATCTCATGAATCTTAAAATCGTCCGCCCCCACTTTTACGCCCATTCTAAGCAGATTATGACAAAGTTGGTCTAAAAGTCCCACGCCATTGCCCTGCGTAAGTTTGTCCATCAGGGCGTGGGCGGTGTCAGGAATGGGGACGATTTTTCGGCGAATGTCTTTTGGCAAGGTTTTTAATAGCCCTGACACAAGCTCAAACCGCCACCCTGCCACACCCCACAATAAATCCACACCATCAAGCTGAGACAATGCCCCTGCCCCCACTTTGACGCTTACGCCGTCATCGTCCGAGCTTGGGTCAAAGACATAGGACAAGGGGAATTTGACTGCCCCCACTTGCCAAAATTTGGGAAATTCTTGTCCGACATTGACGACACTGTTTACGACATCTTCGTCTTTAAATTTTAAAAACTCATCATCGCCTACCTTGCCAAGCCAATCTTCAAAGGCTTTGGCGGACGCAATGTGGGGCGGAATTTTATCATCATAAAATTCATAAAGTCGCTCTTCGTCCACGAGTAAATCTCGCCGTCTTAGCTTGTCTTCGGTGTCGCCCACGTCTTTGATTTTTTGGCGGTTGTGGGTCAAAAACGGCAGGGCTTTAGGGTATCGCTCGTCCGCTTGGCTGTCCTGTACGTCCCCCACCAAAGCATCACGGATAAATATCTCACGGCTTGCGGTCAGGTCAATGGTTTCATAATTGACCAATTGTTTATGAACAATAATCAGCCCAAACAGGCTAATCTGAGCATAGGCTTGCACTCTTCCGGCTTTTTTTGACCAATGTGGCTCAAAATAATGGTATTTTAAAAGATTTTTGCCTGCCGACAAAATCCACTCAGGTTCAATCTTGGAAAGTGTACGCATATACACTTGTGAAGTTTCCACCACTTCAAAGGCGAGCACCCATTCTGCTCCTTTTTTATGCAAGGTGCTGGCAGGAAAAATACGTGCCTTTTGGTTTTTGGTCATGAGATACTCGCCCACCGTGTCGGTTTTGTGAGCAACAAAAGATAGCAGTGCCGTCAATAACGCCCGATGAATGCTGGTATAATCTTCGCTAAATTGCAGTTTGGTTTTGCCTTGTTCTTTTAAACTGGCTAAAATCGCACTGTTTCCTACCTTAGCTTTTTTACCGCCTTTTAAGCCAATGCGACCTTTTGGGGCATCTTTTTTATCATCAGCTTTTTTGGTATTATTATCGTCAATTTTATTGTCATTATCAGCAATCTGATAACCCAAATCTGCCACCATTTGACTAAGCTGTTCATGCGTTTTTTGCCATTCTTTGATGCGTGGAAATGACAAATAATGCTTTTTGGCAAAATTCTTGCGTCCGTTGCCAGTCAGCTTATCGCCACCGTGCATTTCATGGGCGCTAAACAGTACGTTAAACAATTCTACATAAAACAAAAAGTCCGAATTTTCACGGCGAAACAGGGCGTGCTTTTGGTCAGCTTGCGACTGTTTATCGGCAGGGCGTTCACGCACGTCTTGCACGGCAAGGGCGGAGACGATGATGAGCATTTTGTCAAGGCAGGCAAATTCATGCCCTGCGATGAGCATACGGGCAAGGCATGGGTCTATCGGCATACGAGCCATTTTTTTGCCAATGTCGGTCAAAGCGGAGTGTTTTTGTTTGCTCGTTTTTCCTTTTAGGGCTTTTTTAAAGGCGGTTTTGGTTGGCGTGTCGGATAACGCCCCAAGCTCGTGTAGGAGTTTTCGTCCGTCATTGACAAGGCGTAAATCAGGCGGTGTGATAAAATCAAATTCTGCCACATCGCCCAGCCCCAAATGCTCCATTTGCAAAATCACGCTTGCCAAATTGGTACGCAAAATCTCAGGCTCGGTAAAAGGCGGACGGCTGTCAAAATCTTCTTTAGAGTACAAACGTATGCACACACCGTCCCCAATCCGTCCACAACGTCCCGCTCGCTGGTTCGCCGCCGCTTGGCTAATGGCTTCAATAGGCAAACGCTGAATGCGTGAGCGGTAATTATAACGGCTAATCCGTGCAAAACCCAAATCAATGACATAGCGGATGTTTGGCACGGTCAAGGCGGTCTCGGCAACGTTGGTTGAAATGATAATCCGCCTACCCCCTGTGGGCTTAAAAATACACTGTTGTTCGGCAAAACTTTGGCGGGCAAACAAGGGCAAAATCTCGGTGTGGGGCGGTGCGTGAGCGGTTAAAATGTCCTGTATCTCACGAATCTCGGCTTCGGTACTGGCAAAAATCAAAATGTCCGATGAGCTTGGGTGTCCTTCGGTGCGTGCGTCATCAAAACACTCGGCAACGGCAGACGTCAAGGCTCTGGGGAGCTTGTCTTCCATGTCATCAAAAGCGTCATCGTCATGGCTTTTGACAATCTCATCTATCAAGGGGCGATAGCGGGTCTCCACAGGATAGCTTCGCCCTTCTACGTTGATAATCGGCACATCGCCTTTTACGGACGCCTTAAAATACTCGGCAAAACGGGCGGTGTCTAGGGTGGCTGACGTGATGATGACCTTTAAATCAGGGCGTTTTGGCAGTAGGCGTTTTAAATAACCCAAAATAAAGTCAATATTTAAGCTACGCTCGTGCGCTTCGTCAATGATAATGGTGTCATAGCGTGTCAAAAACTTGTCCGACCCCAGCTCGGCAAGCAAAATACCGTCCGTCATGAGTTTGATAAGGCTATCACGACTGCCCTGCTCGGTAAATCGCACCTTAAAACTCACCGTCTGCCCCAAACTCTCGCCAAGCTCGTCTGCAATTCGCATGGCAACACTGCGAGCGGCAAGCCGTCTGGGCTGAGTGTGTCCGATTTGCCCTGTGATGCCCCGTCCTGCGAGCATGACAAGTTTGGGGAGCTGAGTGGTTTTGCCCGAGCCTGTCTCGCCTGCCACGATGATGACTTGATTGTTCTGTATCGCACGGATAATCTCATCGGCTCGGGCGGTAACGGGCAAATCGGCATTGAGCTTATCCTTTAAATCAGACGGCACGCTGTCCATACGAGCTTGTACCGCCTGACTAGAACGCTCAATGATACTATCAAGCTGGGCTTGTTTTTTGGCCTTGATGTCGGCAGGAAAATTGCCACGCAACTCACGCTCTAAGCGATGAGCGATGTGGCGGTCTTTGGCGAGTAGAAGAGTGTTGGGATTTTGGGTTGCATTTGGCATTGTTGTGTTATCATTAATCATTCTAAAAATCAGATAAATGGGGCTTATGCAAGGATTTACAAGCCGTGCCACTGGCATTAAGGATAATTTTCATACCGTTTGTAAACTTAGGCACACTTTTTGGTGTGGTTTTTTAAAAAACCAGCTATAATAAGCCATTTTTGGCAAAATTTTATACGATGAGCGAACTTAACGTTTTAGATTTGATTTTAGAAGCCAGTTTGCTGGTGCAACTGGTCATGGGATTGCTACTGCTCCTATCATTAATTGGTTGGGGGTTGATTTTTCACCTGTCCGCCAAACTTGGCAGTGCTAAACGCTTTGATAATGATTTTGAAGCGTGGCTATGGTCAGGCAACACCCTTGCCAAACAGTACAGCTCAGTTGCCAATGAGCTTGAACGCACCGGCTTAGAGCAGGTGTTTTTTGTCGGTTATGGCGAGTTTTTAAAAGCCCAAAAATCAGGGGCAATGCAAGCCGACACGCTAGACAGTGTTGAGCGTAAATTTAAAGTCGCCATTGGCAAACAACAAGCCGTATTAGAGCAAGGCTTGGCAACCTTAGCCAGTATCGCATCAGTCTCGCCTTATATCGGACTGTTTGGCACAGTGTGGGGGATTATGACCGCTTTTATTGGGTTATCTAGTGCTGAGAGCGTGAGTCTTGCTACCGTCGCCCCTGGTATTGCCGAAGCCTTGATTGCCACCGCCATGGGGTTATTTGCCGCCATTCCTGCCAGTCTTGCCTTTAACCATTTTAGCGCCAAGGCAGGAGCGTTGTACGAGTCTCGGGCGCTGTTTTGTGAGGAGCTAACGGGTGTATTTGCTCATGAGTACACCATGGCACAGCGTACTGGTCGGAGTTAGGCGACATCATGAAAAACAGCTACACACGTGCCAAAAAATCCCTAAATAGCGAGATGAATGTCGTCCCTTACATTGACGTCATGCTCGTGCTACTCATCATCTTTATGGTAACCGCTCCCATGCTCACGACAGGGGTAGAAGTCAATTTGCCAAGTGAGAAAACCAGTAACATCACCAAAAGTGAGCTGACCCCTGTCATCGTCTCTCTTACCAAAGATGGTGAGCTGTTTGTCAGTCATGAGAGGGCCATTGATCAAGCCATCAGCGAGAGCGAGCTGTCTGCCTTGCTTACCGACATGGCACAGGCGAACATGGGCGAGAGCGGTAGCCAGCTCCAAGTACTGATTAATGCCGATAAAGATAACGCCTATGAAGCGGTCATGCACGTCATGGCACTGGTGCAAGGGGCAGGTGTTACCAAAGTCGGACTGTTAAGCGGTCAAAGTAGCACTAAAAAGCAATCCAGCAAAAAATAAAAAATAACAGCTCATCATGAACCATCAAACCGCACGCCTAGACTTAGACAACATCGGCACCAAAGAGCCTAAACCCTTGCTCTCGCTCGTGGGTAGTGTCGTGGTGCATGGGCTGATTGTGGCAGGAGTGCTGTTTGCCTACACCCAACAAAAACCTCTACCCGAAACCATCTCCTTAGAAGCGAGCCTAGTCACAGGGGACGACCTAGCAGGGGCAGAAGCCGCCATTGCTGACGCCTTTGCTGAGCATCAAGCCCGGTCCCAAGCCCAAGCCGATAGCATCCAAAACACCACCACCCCTGACAGCAGTCGCAGTGCTCAGCTAGAAGCCTATTATGACGACCTTGCCAGGCGTGAACGTGCCTACCAATCTCAAATGGCAGAGTACGCCAAAAGCCTAGACGAAGAGATACTCTCCGAGATAGAAATGCAAAGGCAAGCCATGGCGGACGAAGAGCGTGAACGGGCTCGTGCCGTGGCAGAGCTAGAAGCTCGAGAACGCAGTAATGATGACATCGCCCGTGAGAACAGCCAAGGGCTTGATGAAGCCCGAGAACGCCGTGATAACGCCATTGCCGAAAAAGAGCGTGCCAATCGTACCGACAGCCGAAGTTTGGACGATGGACAAAGCACCATCAAAGATACGCCCACCACCCCCACCGTAGGACGTGGCGGAGCGGTCAGTGGCGGTAATAGCAGTGGCAGTAGCGGACAAAGTAGCAACCGCAACGAAGTCATCTCTGCCTTGCAACGCCACATTCGCTCACATTGGCGAGCCACTGGCAAAAACCAAACTTTACAAGTCAAGCTCAAAGTGGATGGCGGTGGTAACGTGCTGAGCGTGCAAGTCTCAGGCGGTGATGATTATTTGCGTGAACAGCTAGAAGATACCGTGCGTCGAGCCAGTCCACTCACGCCCATTGTTGGCACGAATTATCGTGACTTGAATTTTAATTTTAAAATCAATTAGAATATATAGGGCGTGCCTGTCTTTTATAACACTATTTACAATATAGAAATATTTTAGAAAAAACTAATCGTTTTTGCATGAAAAATGGCTAAATCTTGTGGCTCGAAGGCGAAAACTTGTCTGATAGAAAACTCACAGCCTCAAGTTTTTTCCTTGAAAAACGTGCGATTTTTCGTGATTTTCATTGCAAATACAAAAGTTTAGCACGCCCTGCATCCCCAAATATCATATTTAAACATTTTTAAGGATACCTCATGAACATCAAAACCCCCCTATCCCACCTAACCCTAGCTGTCGCCCTAGTCGTGGCAAGCCCTGCTTTTGCCGTGGGTTATGGCTCACTGGGCAACACCAATGACAGCGAGCTTAACTTTGACATTGACGTCGATGGTGTGCAAAACCCCTACCAAGTCGCTCTCATTCCCTTTGCTGGCGACAGTGTGGTCAGCAACACCGTCATCAACAACCTAAGCCACACCGAACTAAAAACCACCAGTCAAAACCTACCCCAACGTGCCCACTCCTCTGCCGAGATTAGCCAAAACCTATCACATTGGCAAAATGCTGGTTTTAATTATGTCGTGGTTGGACAAACCCAAAACGTCACAGGGGGCAAAATCGCCATCGTCTTTGAAGTCATCGAAGTCGCCACAGGACGTGTCATGCAAGGCAGACAAACCAAATACAGCGAGAACAACCAAAGCAAACTTCGCCACACCGCTCATGTTGTGAGCGATAAGATTTATGAAATCATCACAGGCGAACCAGGCGACTTTACAGGGCGTATCGCTTATGTCGAAGAGACAGGCGACCCACGCAATAAAACTTCCACCCTAAAAGTGATGGACGCTGACGGGCAAAACGTCCGTGTGCTATTTAGCACGCAAGGCTCTATTTTTAGTCCCACATGGTCGCCTGACGGTCAGCGTATCGCCTACTCTGTACAAAAACCTAACGGCTTGCCAGTCATTCATCTGCAAAGTGCCAGTAGCAGTGGTGGCGGTCAAGTCATTACCCCATTTAAGGGTAACAACCTAGGGGCATCGTTCTCGCCTGACGGCACCAGTATTCTTTTCTCAGGCAGTCATGAAAATAATGACCCGTCCATCTATGAGCTACACATCGCCTCAGGTCATCTAAAACGCCTAACCAACATGAAAGGGGCAGAAAACTCACCGCAGTACACCCCAGACGGTCGCTCTTTTGTCTTTACCGCTGACAATGGCTCACGCACGCCACGCCTCTACCGCTACAACATGAACACGGGGCAAGCATCAGCCATTGGCGGTGCAGGGGCAAACCCCCGAGTCAGCCCAGATGGTAGCAAAATCGCCTATGTCTCAGGGCGTAGCCTAGTGGTAACAGGGGCTGGCACGATTGACACGACAGGCATTGATGAATCAGCAAGTTTCTCACCCAATGGTAATCGCATCGTTTATTCATCTCACAAAGGCGGACGTGGTCAGATGACCATTCGCTCTCTAAAAACAGGGCAAGCCTTTACCATTGACACCCAAGGGACGGTGCGTGAACCAACATGGTCACGTGGTGGTATCAACTGATTTGGACTTGGGCGTGTTGAATATTGGTATTTGCAATGAAAAATGAGAAAAATCGCACGTTTTTCAAGGAAAAAATGCAGGCTGATAGTTATTCTATCAGACAAGTTTTTGACGATGAAAAACAAGATTTAGCCATTTTTCATGCAAAAATTGATTGAAATTGTCAAATTTTACCATATTTTATAAGAATGTTATCAATGTTCAACACGCCCTTATCAATCATCCTAAAAAAACGCACGACTCATCTGCTCGTGCGTTTTGGCTTAGTGCTACTTTGTGGCATGCTCAGTGCCTGCCAACACATCCAGTGGGTGAATAGCCCCCTGCCCGTCACCCTAAACTCAAACCTTAACCCCAACACCCCCGAATACACGCCCAACCTACGACAAAAGCACCTGCCCATCCACCCCTATCATGGCAGAGCGATGTGCGATGACATTAGCTTTGCCAAAAATCCTGCCATCAAAAATCGCCTAGCCTCCAAGCCATGCACCCCCAAAGAAGCCAAGCGTTATGAAAAGCCGTTCTTTTTGTTGGAAGATTGGTTTTAATCTTTATCAGATTCCGCCAAAGTATTATCCGCAGCAGACATGCTCCAACTTTTCCCAACAAATATTTTGCCAAACGTCCGTATTTGTGGTATGTTAAAGCACTTTTATCATCAAGGATACCCATGACCATGAACGCCCTAACCGCTCTCGCTAAGCACACCACCATCGTTGCTGATACAGGTGACCTAACCGCCATCGCTCGCTTGCGTCCACGAGACGCCACCACCAACCCAAGCCTAGTAACCTCCGCCCTACTCTCAGGCGAGCATGACGAGCTTATCCGCCAAATCAAAGGCTTAGGACTGTCTGATGATGACACCATCGACCGTCTCACTGCCGAACTGGGCAAGCGGATACTCTCGCACATCGACGGACGGGTCTCCACCGAAGTGGACGCACGCCACTCATTTGACACCGACAAGACCCTGCAAAATGCCCTAGCATTCATCGAACTCTATGACAAACTGGGCGTAGACACCAGTCGCATTCTCATCAAAATCGCCGCCACTTGGCAAGGCATCAAATCCGCCGAAATCCTAGAAAAACAAGGCATTCACTGCAACCTAACCCTGCTCTTTACCGACACCCAAGCTCGTGCGTGTGCTGACGCTGGGGTTAAGCTCATCTCGCCGTTTGTGGGGCGACTGACCGACTGGCAAAAGGCACATGAAAACCACCAAAGCATTGACATAAATGATGATTTGGGCGTAAACTCAGTCAAAAATATTTATGAATTTTATAAATCGCACGGCTATGCCACCGAAATCATGGGGGCAAGTTTTCGCTCCACCGCCCAACTCCTTGCCCTAGCAGGGTGCGACTTACTCACCATCTCGCCTGCCTTGCTTGATGAGCTTGCCAGCATGGAGACGGACGTTGCCCGCCAATTAAACCCAAGCCAAACAGTGCTAGAACGTCCTACACCCCTTGACGAACAAGGCTTTAAAAACTTACAAGACCACACTCCTGTCAATGAACTGCTTTTAAAAGGCATTGACGGCTTTGTCAAGGCTCGGGCGGATTTACAAAAGCAGTTACTTGAAAAATGATTGAAAAAAACAATACGATTGATTTTTTCAATCAAAAAAGACTTTACAAAATGGGCGTATGAGTGTAAACTATATACCCATTTATCAATGAAGTTTTGCCATGAAAAAATACCAATGTATCGTCTGCGGTTGGATTTATGATGAAGCCTTAGGCTGTCCCGAAGAGGGTTTGCCTGCTGGCACACGTTGGGAAGACATCCCAAACGACTGGACATGCCCCGACTGTGGCGTGAGCAAAGAAGACTTTGAGATGGTTGAGATTTAATCATTCATGGTCTATTTGCCACCGCCCATCGCCCACACGCCACCGCCAAGCTGGGATAGATTTAACCAAGACTGGCGAGCATCCGACCTATCGCCCCATTTTTATCAAAGCATGGTTGATGTTGGACGTGGTATTACACTGTGTGTCGAAGCAGGGGGCAACCCTGACCATCCGCCTTTACTGTTCATCACAGGCTTTGGCTCGCAAATGCTGTTTTGGTCGGATACTTTTTTAAAAAAGTTTATGGACGCAGGGTTTTTTGTCATCAGATTTGACAACCGTGATACGGGTCTCTCCACCAAAATCAAGCACCTAACCAAACTGCCACACACCAACATCCTAAAAATGATTGCCAAAAACCAAATTGGCTTATCCAACGCCCGTGAAAAAGTCGCCTACACCCTGCCCGACATGGCGGACGATGTCGCAGGGCTGATTGGGGCGATGAATTTGGGCAAAACACATCTGGTCGGGGCGAGCATGGGCGGTATGATCGCCCAAATCGTCTGTGCCAAATACCCCCATCATATCGAAAGGCTTGCCCTGCTGTTTAGTAGCACCAACCACCCCTTTTTGGTGCCACCCAAACCCAAAGAGTTCTCTACCTTTTTTAAAAAAGCCCAAAGCAACAGCAAACGGGACATGCTCCGTCATGCGGTATGGTTTATGACAGCGGTCGGCTCCCCCGGTCATCTAGACATCAAAGGCACTCGCCACATCGCCTCAATCCGCTATCATCGCTGTCATCATCCGCTTGGCATGGCACAGCAGATGAACGCCATCCTTGCCACAGGCTCGATTTTCCAGTATACTCGTCAAGTGACCGCCCCCACACTCGTCATTCACGGCAACAAAGACGGGCTACTACACCAAAGCCACGGTAAACACATTGCCAAAATCATCCCAAACAGCCGATTCGTAGCGGTAGACGGCATGGCACATGACCTGCCGGTGTATTATCAGCCGTATTTGGCAAGTTTGATAATGGGGCATTTATCATCACAAGCCTGAGTTCCTAAGCCCATTGGCTACGCTTTACTAGTTTTTGCCCCAATTTTTGGAATTTTGCCATGACTACTGTCTTTATCAACAAGCAAGCCCACCCCATCAACACCATCTACTGCGTCGGGCGTAGCTATGTGGAGCATATCCACGAGCTTAACAACGAAATCCCTGCCGAACCGTTGGTTTTTTTAAAACCCAACAGCAGTATCACAACAGGCGATACGCTCACCTTGCCCGACTTTTCGGAGAATATCCATCACGAGACCGAGCTTGTGCTACTCATCGGCGAGAACAAGCAAATCATCGCCTACACGGTAGGGCTTGACTTGACTGCCAGAGACGTGCAAGACGTGTGCAAAGCTAAGGGCTTGCCGTGGCTTAAAGCCAAAGGTTTTAAGGGAGCGTGTTGGCTTGGGGGATTTAAGCCATTTAGCGAACGCCATTATCATTTATCCTTAGCCGTCAATGGCGAGATTCGTCAAGACGACAGCACCGAAAAGATGATGTATTCATTTGACTATTTGGTGGATTATTTGGATAATCTCTACGGCATACAAGCAGGCGACATCATCATGACAGGCTCACCAAAAGGGGTGGGCAAGATAGAACGTGGCGATAAACTGGTGGTGAAGATTGATGATGATAGGTATCATCTTAACATCCAATAACACCAAAATCCAAAGCCAACTTATTTCTTAACTTCTCCCCGTACTAAGCCCCGCCTTGCCATTTTCCCAAATGATCTTGGCAAGCACACGCCACGCCGATAGCTTAGGATTGGGCGATTTGCCTTGTCCGATGAGTGTCATTTGGCTCATATGCCAGTCCATTTCTAGCACCGAGCCGATTTTGTCATCAAGCGGTTTAATGCCTGTTTTTATGCGATTGGTCTGCACCGTTTCATAAGTGCCATTTTTGATTTGATTGGGTAAATCAGGCACAAGGGCAAAAGGACGAGCCACGCCCACCATGTCCAAATGCCCGCTTGACAATACGTCATTCATCACCACCTCGCTTCTAAACCCGCCTGTGATAATGAGCGGTACTTGGCTGATTTTGCGTCCCTTTTCGGCATAATCTAGGAAAAAGGCTTCTCTTTGGCGTGTGCTGGATTTTTCAGCCAGCATTACAGGGCTTTCGTAGTTTCCGCCAGAAATTTTAATAAAATCAATGCCCAATTCTGATAATTTGGCGACCACAGCAAGGCTGTCATTTTCATCAAATCCGCCCTTTTGAAAATCGGGTATTGTTAAAAACAAATACATAAGTTAAAATAACTCAATACTTTACCATAGAGTAAAAAC
>NZ_MUXV01000019.1 GCF_002014975.1 Moraxella bovis | reverse complement strand
AGTTGTCTTTTTAGTTTTTGTTACAGCATACTTTTTGAACCACTGCCAATTTATTTAATGATGTAATGCGTAGAAACCTTAGTGATGTTGAAAGTTTAGCCAAGAAAGAATTAGTAACTGTTTACTATTTTCCATATCAGCCAAGTATATCAGCTATTTACCCCCTAAAATGGAATAAACTAATTCCACTAACTGTCTTTATAGTATCTAGTTTTATATTTATAATCTTGAGTAATAGCTTACTATGATATAAAAACTTCACCAATAATCTTGTATATTAAACCCCACCCTACTCAAAAAAGTCTTATAAAACTCAGATTTGGTAGGGTCTAGCAGTTCATCAGCGATTTTGTTTGCAAACTCATCAGTACTAGCTCCGACAGGGGCATAACTGCCCAATTCTGGTAGATTTGCCAGTTTTTTGGCAAACATTAGACGCTGTTTTTCAGTCATTTTAATGATAGAACTTTGTTTAATCTTATCATCGGTAAGTTCATTTTATGTAATTATGCAATAGCTTTAATAACTATTGGAATAGGTCTGGTGTTCTTTCCTACTGCAAAATTAGCTGGAAGTGTAGGACTTTCAACCATTACAGGATTTGTTGCCGCTACAGTCGGAACCGTAGGATGTATAAGTGGAAGAGGTTAAGATGAAAGACTTAAGATTATTAGTTTATATATCTTTATACTCCTTAATTATTATACATCCCATATCTATACTAATGTTTTTTCTAGTTCAAAAAATGGGGTATAGTATAGATATTGCTAGAAATATTAAACTCGTAACTTATATTTTATTAAGTCTACCTGTTATAGGATATTTAATTTTTTATAAAAAAAATCAAAATAATTAATCATAAAAATTTATTTTTGATTAAAAGAGAACAAATGCAGATAGGCTACGCTCATAATTATTTTTGGTAGAAATCTACTAGAATGGCTATCCTTAAATAATTTTTATTACTTTTATTTACTAAAAAGTATTTACTAAAAAGAGAGGAAGTGATGTATGCTTAATTTTTATTTTATTATTCTCGTATTATCTGGTATTTTATTTTTTAGTTTATTTGTTATTTCAGCTTTAGCATGGAAAGGAAAAATAAAGAATAGTGAAAAAATTATGGATTTATTCAATATAAAACTATTTGATGACCTATAGTTGTAAAACCAAAAGTAAGTTTGATGTTTATGATAATAGTTACTTTGATATATATTATAGTGGAAATATTAAAGTAGTTTTACATAAAGAGTGAAATAGTAAAGTCTTAATATTATGCCATTGACTCTAATATGCTAGAGTTAAAATAACAACAGCTAGAGAAAACCTATCCTAAATTCTACTATTAAACCCCACCACTTCCAAAAAAGGCTTATAAAACTCGGATTTGGTGGGGTCTAGTAGCTCATCAGCGATTTTGTTTGCATAATCATCGGTACTAGCTCCAACAGGGGCATAACTGCCTAACTTTGGCAAATTCGTAAGCTTATCAACCAATTTTGATTTGGTAAAGCACAAAAAATTTTATATAATAGCAAAAAAATAACAACTGTATAGCATTATGACTTCTAAACCCATTCTCTCATCAAACGGCATTCATCGCCTACACCACCACTTTTTTATCCCCAAAAGCACGCCCATTGCCAGCCTGCTCATTGTTCACGGTATGAGCGAGCATAGTGGTCGCTATGCCGATTTTGCCAGCTTTTTGGCGGATAATGGCGTGCTGGTGGCGACTTACGACCAGCTTGGGCATGGGCAGACAGTTAAGGACAAATACGAGCTTGGTTTTATTGACGAAAAACACCCCATCCAAGCCCTGTGCAAAGACGTGGTTATCATGGCGGATAAACTAAAAGACAAGGCACGCACGCTGACCGACCGCCCCACCCCCCACTACATCATGGGGCATTCTATGGGGTCATTTATCGTGCGGACGGTGCTGACCCACCACGCCACGAGCTTTGACGGGGCAATTATCATGGGGACGGGCAACAGCTTTGGGGTCATCAACCGCTTTGCCCTAACCGCCCTTGGGGCGATGAATTATATCAACCCAAAACGCCCCAACACCCGCTTTGCCACGCTCCTAAATCATTACCTACTCTCCCAAATTCGCTCGCCCATATCGGCATCGCCCTTTGCGTGGCTGGCCGAAAACACCGACAGTATCAAAGCCTTTGAAAATGACCCCTTATGCGGTTTTGCGTTTAGTAATAATGGCTTTGTCGCCTTGCAAGCCCTTATCAAAAAAGCCACATCGCCCACATGGTACGCCCACACGCCCAAAGATTTTCGCATTTTGCTCGTGAGTGGCAAAGACGACCCAGTCGGACGCATGGGGCAGGACATTGATGAACTCCAAAACGAGCTTATCCGTGCAGGGCAAAACGTCCGCACGCACCTATATCCCAATATGCGACACGAACCACTGCATGAGACGGATAAAGATAGGGTATATGGGGATATTTTGGGGTGGCTAAAAAATCACACCATTGATAAAACCAATCAAAAATCTCAATAAAATCAGTTTAAATTGTGCTAGAATAAAGTGTTTTTTACTTCATTTAGGAAATTGTTATGTCTTTACAAAACATCATCGAAACCGCCTTTGACAACCGTGCTAACTTCGGCGCGACCGATTGCCCGTCAGACGTGCGTTCTGCCGTTGAAGAAGCGCTTGCAGGTCTTGATAATGGCTCACTTCGTGTTGCCGAAAAAATTGACGGCGAATGGGTGGTTCATCAATGGGTCAAAAAAGCCGTACTATTGTCATTCAAAATCAATGACAACAAACCCATGAACACAGGCGAGCTTGGTTTTTATGACAAAGTAGATACCAAATTCAATGGCTGGACAGAAGAAGACTACAAAAATGCAGGTGTGCGTGTCGTTCCCCCTGCGGTGGCTCGTAAAGGCTCATTTATTGGCAAAAATGTGATTTTGATGCCAAGCTATGTGAATATCGGAGCGTTTGTGGACGAAGGCACCATGGTGGATACTTGGGCGACCGTTGGCTCATGTGCCCAAATCGGCAAAAACGTCCACCTATCAGGCGGTGTGGGTATCGGTGGTGTACTAGAACCCCTACAAGCAAACCCGACCATCATTGAAGATAACTGCTTTATCGGTGCTAGAAGTGAAATCGTGGAAGGCGTGATTGTTGAAGAAGGCTCGGTCATCTCAATGGGTGTGTATATCGGTCAATCCACCAAAATCTACGACCGTGAAACAGGTGAAATTCACTACGGACGTGTGCCAGCAGGCTCGGTGGTGGTATCAGGTTCATTGCCAAGCAAAGACGGCACGCATTCACTCTACTGTGCGGTCATTGTCAAAAAAGTGGACGCACAAACCAGAGCGAAAACTTCGATTAATGACTTTCTAAGAGCGGACTGACGAACACCAAAAACTATTGTATCATTTAATGGGTGATTGTTTACAGTCCAATACAATCACCTTTTTCGTGTGTTGCAAATGGTCTTTTCTTGAAAAGATTGCAATTGGGAATAAATATTTTTTATTTGAATGTACTATGAAAGCTGATCAATCTCTCTTTAGCGGTGTGATGACGGATACCGTTAATGCGTCGGTGGGTCGTACTATGGCAATTGAGAAGACGATTAACTATAAGGGTTGGAAAGGGTCTGGTTATATTATCATTGACCCACACACTGGCTCAGGGGCTTATCTTATTGACGGTGGGGCGAATGGGGGGATTGCTTTTGCTCAAGGAATGTTATTCACTTATTTAGTCATATCTATAATGGTATTAAGTTTTGTTTCTGTAACAGTTCTTGCCCCAGAAATAGGTGCTTTAGCTTGGTTATCTTTATTTCCAATTCTATTAAGCACATTATCAGCCACATTGACAATGTTAGATGTTATGATTAATAAGACAGATTTTGAGAAGAACTGTTTTATTGGAGGAGTGGCTGCTATGATAACACAATTACCCCTTCCAAAAAGTTTATCGGACAAACTCATAGGTTATATAATAGAAAAAGTTCTTGGCATTGCAGGAGCGTCAGGGGTTACTCTTGGATGGTACAATTGTTTTGTAGGTACACCATGATAATAGCTTTTGCATTACTATTGGGTATTCTAATAAATATTATTAAATCATATTTATGGTACAAAAAATTAGGTCTACTAGATTGTTTTCTTATCATTATAGGCTTAATCTTGCTAATTTATATTATTAGTCAAAAAATTAATGTTTAAACCCCACCAAATCCAAAAAAGGTTTATAAAACTCGGATTTAGTGGGGTCTAACAGTTCATCAGCGATTTTGTTTGCATAATCATCGGCACTTGCCCCGACAGGGGCATAATTGCCTAACTCTGGTAAATTTGCCAGTTTTTTTGGCAAACATTAGACGCTGTTTATCAGACATTTTAATGATAGAATTTTGTTTACTATTATTAGTAGATTTTTGTTTATCATTTTTCTGATTAAAACTAAAGGTAAAGCCAACAATTTTCTTTTAAAATTATCAATCCTATTGTATTTATTAAGCTAGTAGATCGAAATACAATACCAATTTTCTACATATAAATTCTCATTTTTGATTTTTAAATATCCTTAAAATCTGTTAAAATGGTTTAAATTTTAACAAGGAAAAACCAATAACTTTAATTGTATGCCAAAATAACTTTAAAATTACCACAAAATTAAGATTTAGGCTTAAAATATTGGGTTTTATTACACTTAACCTAACCTATGGCACGCACCCGCCTTTTTATTTGCCTGATGAATTTAAATTGGTGTATTCTTAATGTTGATATTTTCAATATTATAATTTTCCCAAAATTTTGCCAAAAATCTGCTAAAATAGTGAGTTTTTCAATCATTATTATCCCTATGTCAGCCAACAGCCAATCCCAATCCACCCCCAAATCCATTCAACTTAGAAACACCCAAATCCCCACCACCGACCCGTCCGCAGGGCTAAAACTTACTGAAATTTTTTATTCCTTGCAGGGCGAGGCCTTGGCAATGGGTTTGCCGACCATTTTTATTCGTCTAACAGGTTGTCCGCTTCGCTGTGTCTATTGCGATACAACTTATTCATTTGCAGGGGGCGAGCGTTGGGGACTTGATACGATTTTGGAGCATATCAAAGAGTACCCCTGCAAACGCATTTGCCTAACAGGGGGAGAACCGCTTGCCCAGCCCAATGCCATTGCCTTGATGAAATTGCTCCTTGATAACGGCTATGAGATTTCATTAGAAACAGCAGGGGCATTGTCGGTCAAGGACGTGCCAATAGCGGTGTCAAAAGTCATGGATTTAAAAAGTCCATCATCGGGCGAAGTGGGTAAAAATCTGTGGGAAAATTTAGATTATCTAACTCCCCATGACCAAATCAAAATCGTCATCGCTGACCGTGCCGATTATGATTGGGCAAAAGGCGTTTTGCAAAAATACGAGCTTGACAAAAAATGTGGTGTGGTGTGGTTTTCGCCCATGTTTAATATAGACGAGCGTAAATCAGACGTGCCAAATCTGGCGGTAGAGCTTGCCGAGTGGATTTTGGCGGACGGTTTGCCCGTGCGTTTTCAATTACAACTGCACAAAATCATCTGGGCGGACGCTAAGGGCAAATAAAGCAAAAGCCGATAATCAATATCGGCTTTTATGTTATCTAATCAATCGCACACACCGCCAAATCCTTGATAATCAGCTGCAAACTCTGATTACCCTGCCACTCGTTAATGTCCAAGGTAAACAAAATATGCACCGCACTTGCCCGATAATCCCATTCGTCCACGTCATAATTAAACCAAATGGCATCTATCGGATACTGCACGCCATCGGCTCGCAACGTCAGCTTTAAATGCTTGTCTTTTAAAATGCGAAAATTAACCACTTCAAAGACCCCATCAAAGGCAGGGGGCAAAAAGCCGTTGCCCCACACGCTGACATTTTTTAGGGCATGGACAAAGGCTAGACTAAAATCAGGCGGGGTCAGCACGCCATCGGTGTACTTTAATTTACTAAACAGCTCAACATCAAAGCCGTCCACCACTTTTAAAAATTCTGCCTTAAACCGCTCAAAATCTCGCTTATGAATGGTCAAGCCTGCCGCCATCGCATGACCACCAAAATGCAAAATCAGCTCAGGATTTGCCATCGCCACCGTCTCAATGGCATCACGGATATGCACACCTGCAATAGACCGCCCCGAGCCTTTGATTAGGTCATCATCGCACACTTTGTCAGCATCGGCAGGGGCAAAGACAATGGTTGGACGGTACAACTGCTCTTTGATACGCCCTGCCACGATACCAATCACGCCTTGGTGCCAGTTGTCTTGATACAGACAAATGGCTTTGGCGACACATTTGGGCTTATCATCGGATTCATCAGATAAATGTAGCCCATCAATGATACTGCTGGCTTCATCACGCATTTGTATTTCTATGGCACGGCGTGAGTGATTAAGACGGTTCAGCTCTATCGCCAAACGGTGTGCTTCTCCAAAATCATCGGTCAGCAGGCACTCCACCCCTGTTCGCATATTATCCATACGCCCTGCGGCGTTAATGCGTGGGGCAATGGCAAAACCAAAATCATCTGCCGTAATCTTACGCACGTCTCGCCCCGCCTGCTCCAAGAGTGCCAAAATCCCCACACAGCACCGCCCCTCTCGAATGGCGTTAAGCCCATGGGTTACCAAAATGCGGTTATTTTGGTCAAGATGACCGACATCCGCAATCGTCCCTAATGCCACAAGGTCAAGATATTTGGCGACTTGCGTAGTCGATTTACCCATCTCACGACGGATTTTGGCGACACGTCCCATGACATAGAACGCCACGCCCACGCCCACGAGCCACTTACTGCCGAACTCACAGCCAACTTGGTTGGGGTTGATGACCGCACTTGCCTTGGGCGAGCTACTGGTCGTCAAATGATGGTCGGTAATGACGACATCAATGCCCAGCTCGTCCGCTTTGGCAACGCCATCATGGCTCGATATCCCATTATCCACCGTGATGATGAGTTTGGGGTCAAATTCTTCTGCTCCATGCTCCACGATTTGGGGGGTCAGCCCATAACCAAATTTAAAGCGGTCAGGCACCAAAAACTGCACATCCGCCCCCATCTCACGCAAACATCGCACCATGAGCGTGGTCGATGTCGCTCCATCACAGTCAAAATCGCCCACGATAAGTATGCGTTTGTTCTCATCAATGGCACGACTGATGATGTCCGCCCCCACATCCAGCCCCAATAAATCACTCGCAGGCAAAAGCTTTGCCACAGACATGTCCATCTCATCAATACTGCCTATCTGCCGTGACACAAGCAATCGCCCGAGTGTCTCACCAAACATCGCCGTTAGCTCATCAGGCACATCGCCTTGATGACGTGGAGTAAGTGTCAGGTGCTTAGGGGTAAACCGCCCGACTTTATCAAAGGCACGCTCAAAGTCCTGCACACTCGTGTTGGTTAGGTGCGACAAATTGGCATTGGCAAATTTTTGCGTGCTTGTCACTTGGGCGGGTTTGGGCAGGTTTGGCGATGGGTGGTTATCAAAAGGACTGTCATCGTCTTGGTGATTTTGTGTACTCATTACTTACTCTCTTTTTCTTTTGCATTTATCTTTGTGGTTATTTTAGCACAGTTTTACCGAAAAACTTACCCTAACTTACCCTAAATCATTGCCCAAAATTTACACGATGATACATTTTATTAGCAACTTTATTACAATGCCATCTGCATACTGTGGTATGATTTGTCCATACTTTACATTTTACAAATCAATTTGGAGTAATTCATGAACCTTAGCGACCTTGGTAAAAGCACCCTAATCGCCAAAAACGTAAACGGACTTAACCTAGAACAAATCCGCCGTGAATGTCAAGAGCTTGCCAAATCTCGTGCCAAAATCTCAGCAGGCGTTGCCATCGTTCCTGTGCCATTTTTGGACGTGGCGGTGGATGTTGGTATGCTCACTAAACTACTCCCCCAAATCACTGAGCGTTTTGGCCTAGAAGACAAAGACACCGCCGAAGCTCGTGAGAAAAACATCAAAGACAAAGTGCTTACCGTGGGCGGACTGGTCGCCACACGTGGTATCGTCAATAAAACCGTGCAAGGCTTCGGCGGGCGTATCATCGGCAAACAAGTCGCCAAATATGTACCCCTAGGCGGTCAGATTGTCGCAGGGACAATTGGTTATATGATTTTTAAAAAAATAACCTTTGACCACATCGAAGAATGCTACCGTGTGGCAAAATCCGCCCAACAAGGCAAAGCGGTTTAATTTAAAAACTAAAAATAAAAGCAAGGTTTTCGCCTTGCTTTTTTATGATGAAGATTTATAGGACCTGCCTGCCCTTTATAACACTATTTACAATATAGAGATATTTTAGAAAAAACTAATCGCTTTTGCATGAAAAATGGCTAAATCTTGTTTTTCATTGCAAATACAAAAGGCAGGCACGCCCTAATAAAACTTAACAATCATCAATCATTCTTATTATTTATCAACCCTGCCTATTTTACCCATTGTAATAATAATCACTTTTACTGTTTACAACTTTTTGCTGTTTTTTAACAAATATTTTCTATTTTGGCATAATAAATCATCAGCTTTGGTTTGAGAAAATTTGTTAAAAAGGATAAAATATACCCTGTTTTTTGGGCGTGATTTTTCATGCCTTATTCAGAATCAAGACAAATTTTGTCATTTTGTCAAGCCAATCCAACATCTGCAATCCCAATAATAAGGTACCGCCATGACATTTGTAGTAACCGATAACTGCATTCTTTGCAAATACACCGACTGCGTTGAGGTTTGCCCTGTGGACTGTTTTTATGAAGGTCCAAACTTTTTGGTCATCAATCCTGATGAGTGCATTGACTGTGCTTTGTGCGAACCTGAATGCCCTGCCAACGCCATTTTCTCCGAAGATGAAGTGCCATCAGGTCAAGAAGAATTTATCAAAATCAATGAAGAGCTCTCTGCCGAATGGGCGAACATCACCGAGAAAAAAGACGCCCTACCCGACCATGAAAAATGGGACGGCGTGGCAGGCAAAATCCAGTATCTAGAACGCTAATTTTTTAAAATCACTCACAAACCCACGAGACATCATGACACACGCCATACCCCCCTTTGATTTGTCCACCTTGCCCACCGACAAGCCCCTAACCATTGGCATTGTCGCAGGGGAAGTGTCGGGCGATGCATTGGGGGCGGATTTTATGGCAAAGATGAACGCCATTTATCCGAGCATTCGCTGGGTTGGTGTGGGCGGTGAGCTGATGACCAAGGTGGGACTTGACTCGCTCATCGACATGACTCACCTATCGGTCATGGGCATCGGTGAAGTCGTCAAGCATTTGCCGGATTTATTGCTCGCCAAAAAAGAGATTTTAGATGAGTTTTTATCCATTGGCATTGATATTTTTGTAGGCATTGACGCTCCTGATTTTAATTTACGCCTTGCCAAAAGCCTCAAACAAAAATCGGTCATCAAGCCCATTTTTTGTGTGCAATACGTCAGCCCAAGTGTGTGGGCGTGGCGTGAAGGGCGGATTTTTGGCATCAAATCCGCCACCGATTTGGTGCTGTGTTTATTCCCTTTTGAAACGGCAGTCTATGACAAACATGGACACTCTGCGGTGTGCGTGGGACATCCCTTGCTTGACAAGATACAGGCTGATGAGCGGTCAGGGCGTGAGATTTATGATGAATTTTTGAGCGATTATAGCCCGCTATTTCCTGAGCTTGCTCGCCTGCAACATAGCCCTGCTCGCCCCATTTGTGTGATGGCAGGTTCTCGTACCAGTGAGATTAACGCTATTTTGCCCTTGCTGATTGGGGCAATGGATAAGCTGGACAAGGCAGGCGACCACGCCTTTATCCTGCCTGTGGTGAGTCATGAACACGCCCATCTGGTCAAATCGCTCATCAAAGAGCAAGCAGGACATTTATTGGACAAATGCCACATCATCTTTACTCAAACCGCCAAAAATGTCGCCGATAACATTCATCACGCCAAAGATGACCAAGCAGGGCGACTGCCAACCACGCTCTCACTGTCTCAAAATGTGATGAATGCCTGTGAGCTGACCATCTTAGCATCAGGCACGGCAACCCTAGAAGCTCTGCTACTGCACCGCCCGATGGTCGTGGTATATAAAGTCAATGTCCTAACCTACACCATCGCCAAGCGACTGGTCAAAATCCCTTATGTCTCCTTGCCCAACATCCTAGCCTATAATCAAACAGGGCAAGCGATCTTACCAGAGCTCATTCAAGATGACGCAAATGCCGACAACATCGCCCGTCATGCTTTGGACGCACTGGCAAATCCTAGCGAACAAATCGCCAAACTTACTCGCACCACCACTAAGCTTCGTGCCGACAGTCACCATGATGTTGCCGTTAGTGTACTTATGCACTTTTTTAATCAAAAAAATGTGTTATAATGTACGCCAACATCAAAAATTGTTTGGTAGATTTGATTGATATTCATTTAAATATCCATTCACACCAAAAGCCTTGCAATTTTTGAGATTTTTCTACATAATAAACAGTAATTCACCAAAATCTACAAACTTTGGGATTTTGGTCGTTTTTATTTGTCTTTTACCATCATTTATCAATCAATACCCAAAAGGTGTCTTATGACCACGACCGACAAAACCAAAGAAGCCAAAGCCCTAACCCGTGAAGAGAAAAAACGCCAAACCCGTCAAGCCTTCTATAATGCCGTGCTTGACCTATGCATGATGGGGCAAGCGTTTAGCTCTATCAGCCTACGTCAGGTAACCCGTGAAGTGGGCGTGGTGCCGACCGCTTTTTATCGTCATTTTGATGACATGGAAGAGCTGGGCAAATCATTGGTAGAAGACGAGCTGGGTGATGCTCTATCAACCTTGCGTGAACATATGCAGTTTGGCAAAAAACGCACCTTTGAACGCCAAATCGCCAAAAGCGTACAACTGTTTTTTAAAGCGGTGGACGCTCAGCCACGCTACTGGCAATTCATCGCCGCCGAGCGTTTTGGTGGTTCAGAAGCGGTTCGCCGTGCCATCAGCGAACAAATCAAAACTTTCGCCAAGGTCATGAGCGAAGACCTAGCCCTACAACCTGCCTTTGAACACGTCAGCCAAAGTGATCGTTATTTGCTTGCCGAGATTGGGGTAAACCTAAGTTTTTCATGGATTATCGACTGGCTAGATTTGACCTACACCCCCGAGCTTGAAGACGATGAAGAGGCCAAGCCTGTTGATAGCGATTTAGAACAAGCCAAAGAAGCCATGCTGTTGCATTGCACTCGCCAAATGCAAATGATTCTCTACGGTGCCTATAACTGGAAATCTACCGAAGAGACGGTATTAGATGAAGATGTAAAATAAGCCAAGCCAAAAGCTGATAATTTAGACTTAATTATCAGCTTTTTTGTATGCCAAAATCATCTGTGCTAACTCATCATCAGCAAAAAAAATAAGCAGGCGTTACTTCTAAGACAGTGGCAATGTTGTTTAATGTGGTCAAGTCAGGCAAATGCACACCTTTTTCATAACGATTGATGCGTGAGCTTGCCACAAATTCATCTAAACCAATCATAACACCCAATTTCTCTTGGGTTAGATTTTTGGCTTTTCTTGCTTGCTTAAAGCGTTTGGTAAAAGTTTCTTGTAAATTCATAACTTATGCTCTAAATTAAAAGTTACGAATTTCGTATATTTTTCTTGATTTTTTACTACGAATATCGTAGTATATATCTGTCTACAAAATTTGTATAGGTCATCACAAATAAAAATTCAATGTACTTCGTGCGGAAAAAAAGAAACCGTTAACACAAAATTGTTTATCAAAATCATCGGTGGGGCTATGCCTCTTGGTGGTTACTGGGCTTGGGTTACCTATTTTTCGCTGGGACAGGTTTTGCAATGCCTATTGTGTGATTGCCATTATGACTGGCGGTGTTGCCTTATTGGCTTTTCAAAATGAAATCACAGAATGGATTTGTAACAAAAATTACAAATGCAGTAACTGCGGTCATAAACACTGGAAGCCAAGTGAGTAGTAAATATAAACAAACCGATTAAGAACCTTATCTTAATCGGTTTTTTGTTAATTCTATATAGAACCCTACAATCCATTTCCTAAAACAACGCCCCTTGCCCACTCGATGTTGGCGTTTTTACCACAAAACCATAAGCGGACAATTTTTCTTTTAACATCATAATATTATAAAAAGAATGGGCGTTGGTCGTATTTTGAAAATAAATAAAAAGCTCATCAAAATTGGCACGATAACCAAAAATCTCATCAGCGATTTTGTCAAGCTCATCATCGCTATAACGATAATTATGGCGGTCTTTGGCAGAATTTTCGTCCCACCAGTTTTTATTATGACCGTGCAGGCGATAATAGGCGGTGCGAGTGTTCACCCAAAATGGCGTATTGGGTAGTCCGATGTTTTTTGGATAATCGGCATTTACCCAAATAATATGGGATAATTTGGCAAAATAATCAAACACAGGATTGATGTGCCAGCTGGGGTGGCGAAACTCTATGGCAAGCGGATAACCGTCAAACCATTTTACCACTTCGCCCAAATATTGACGATTGGCAAAATTTCGCTCAAAGCTGTGGGGAAATTGCAATAATAAGGGGGCAAGATAACCTTGCAAAGGTGTAAGAATGTTTAAAAACGCTTGGGCGGTTTTGGCGGTGGCGGTAAAATTGTGGCTAAAATCTTGGTGCAGTTTTAGGCTAAATTTAAGTCGTCCATCCGCTTTGTTTAGCATACCCAATAAGGTCTTTTGCCCAATGGAGGCGTGAAAACTTGCGTTAATTTCCACACAATCATAATGATTGGCATAGTGGTGCAAAAACTCGCTTGCCTTTGCACCGTGTGGGTACAACGAACCAATCAAATCGGTATCGCTATACCCACCTGTGCCAATATAAATGGCTGGCATAATGATTTCCTCTTCTTAAAGATAAAAACGGATTGGTTTATTTTATTGCAATGGTTTTTCAAGTCGTATATACTTACAAAAAAAATCTCGGTGCAAATTATGAAACGATTACTATTACTTTGTCTAATGATGACAAGCACAGCATTGGCAAATCCTTCTAATTACTCACACCCCAACCAACTCACGCTACATCTTAGTTCATCTAATGAACGGTGCTATGACATTGAGATGAAATATTTTAATGCGTGCAAAAATACATTTAATGAGCCATCTTTGGCTTGATGAAACAGGGAAAATTATCCGTGAAGAAACTGATGTTGCTTCTCCATACACCCTAACCCCTAATGAAACCAAATTAATTATCCATGTCTTAAATCAGCGTGATTTTAGCAAACACATCAACCCAGATGACCCCAAACCTGTAAAAATCTTCGTGCCGATAGATATTTTTCATAAAAAACAGCCCGTCAATGCCGATACCATACCACAACTTCGCCAGTATTATGCAGAAAACAAAAACAGGTGTGATGTCAATGAATTAGAAAGTATCTTAAATCAGTTTGACAATTAACTATTTCAATCATCATATCAAAAAACCGCCCAACATCACTTTGGACGGTTTTTTATTTTACGCCAAATCAATCAATCGGCGGTGTATAAGTGCCATTTTTAATATCATCTTTGATACGCTCGGCTTCCGCCAATACCTGTGATAATAAGGCTTGCACGTTTTCAAGTGTGGCGATTGGGCTTAATGTCGTCATCTTTAATGACTGTACATTTTGACGACTATTAATCACCCGAGTAACGCCGATGTTGGCTTCCCCTCGGGCAAACAGCTCGTCCGCCACGTTTTGATTTAGACTATCAATAAACTCATCAGGATAGCCATCTGGCACAACACGAAACAGCACGCTGGCAAATTGCGGTTCAATAAGCAACTCCAAACCGTCCGTTGCTTTAATATAATCCGCCACTTGACGAGTTAATTTCACGCCATGGTCAATCATTGAGCCATACAACTCTTCACCCAGAGCTTCAATGGTCATCCACAGCTTTAACGCATCAAATCGGCGAGTGGTTTGCAAAGACTTTGACACCAAATTTGGCACGCCGTGTTCTTCATCATAAGCTGAGTTTAGATATTCTGCTTCATAGTGCATAAAGCGGTAGTTTTGTTCGTCTTTTAATAAAAACGCACCGCATGAGATGCTTTGGAAAAAATGCTTATGAAAATCAAGCGTGATCGAGTCGGATAACTCAATGCCGTCAAGCATATCACGGTATTCATTGGATAAAATCAATGCTCCGCCCCATGCCGCATCAATATGCAGCCACGCCCCAAAGTCATCACACAGCTTGCGAATGGCCTTGATGTCGTCAATGGCTCCTGCATCGGTCGTGCCAGCGGTTGCCACCACGCACGCCACGATTTTGCCATCTGCTTTTAAATCCGCCATGGTTTTGGCAAGGGCATCTGTATCCATCTTGGCATTATCGTCCACAGGCACGGTAACAACAGATTGAAAACCCATGCCCATCATTGCCATGTTTTTTTGCACGCTAAAATGAGCATTCTCTGAGCAAATCACTTTGACTGCTTGCATGGCGTCTGCTGGAATGCCGTCTTTTTGTACCGACCATTCTTTGCCGTCTGCATTTTTCCAGTGCTTCGCAATTGCCCAGTCTCTTGCTAATAGCACGCCCATCAAATTGGACTGCGTACCGCCTGATGTGAACACGCCTGCCTGCCCTGCCCCATAGCCGACCTTTTGGCGTAGCCAGTCAATGAGCTGTACTTCCATCAGCGAGCCTGCTGGCGACTGGTCCCACGAGTCCATGGACTGATTGGTGGCGTTAATCAGCACTTCGGCAATTTGTGAAGTTACCATCGTGGGACAATGCAAATGAGCGAGCGAATGTGGGTGATGAACTTTCAAACTTTTGTTTAAAAACAGCTCCACCAACCGCTCCAACGCCTTATCCACGCCCAAGCCGTCTTTGGCAGGGTTAAAGGCGATTTGTGAGCGTAGCTCTTTAATGCTACCGCCTGTGTACATTTTGTCGTTTTTAAGCCATGCCGTTACCGCTTTGACAGCGTCCGTCATCGCACGTTCATAATCAGCGATTGACTGGCCATCATTGCAAAGTAGGGCTTGGCGGTGTTGTTCAAAAGTTGGCATGGCTACATCCTAAAAGTAAAAAATGCTTTATTTTAGCATATTTGCATCATTTAATATACCTTACCCCACTCTCAACTTAA
>NZ_MUXV01000018.1 GCF_002014975.1 Moraxella bovis | reverse complement strand
ACTTGAGCAAGAATGAGTTTAGTTTGACTGGCAAAGGCGGTAACAAGAGGATTTATAACATCGGTATCGGTGGTGGGGCGTTACTTGGTGGTATGGTCATCGCTCATCAAGCCCTAGGACTGACCATGATAGGCTATGTCGGGGCAGGCGTGATGTTACTGGCGGTATTGGTGCATGGGATGAGTGTGAAAATGACACGTCATGCCTAGGACTTGTAAAGCCCCTACAAATCCCTTTAAAATGATAAAAAAATACCCCCTATCGTACGATAAGGGGTATTTGTCTAACTGCTAATTATAGCAAATGTGCAATCGCATCACGCTCTTCGGTTAGCTCGTTTAGCGTAATATTGATACGCTCTTGGCTAAACTCATCAATCTCTAAGCCTTGAACGATTTTGTATTCGCCATTTTCGCAGGTTACAGGGAAACCGAACATCACGCCTTCTGGGATATCATAAGAGCCGTCAGACGGAACGCCCATGGTTACCCATTCGCCATTTGAGCCCAACGCCCAATCTCTCATGTGGTCAATGGCAGCGTTGGCAGCGGAGGCCGCTGATGACAAGCCACGAGCTTCGATGATTGCCGCACCACGTTTACCAACTGTTGGCAAGAAGGTGTTAGCGTTCCACTCTTGGTCGTTAATCATCTCTTTGACGCTCTCGCCGTTAATCGTCGCAAAACGGTAGTCAGCGTACATGGTTGGGCTGTGGTTGCCCCATACGGTTAGGTTCTTGATGTCTTTGACGGCTTTACCAGTCTTTTTGGCGACTTGGGTCAAGGCACGGTTGTGGTCTAGGCGTAGCATGGCGGTGAAGTTTTTAGCAGGTAGGTCTGGGGCAGACTTCATGGCGATGTAAGCGTTGGTGTTGGCAGGGTTGCCGACTACCAAAATTTTCACATCACGGCTTGCCACGTCATTTAGGGCTTTGCCTTGTACGGTAAAGATTTTGGCGTTTTCTTGGAGTAGGTCAGCACGCTCCATGCCCGGTCCACGGGGACGAGCACCGACAAGCAGGGCATAATCTGCGTCTTTGAACGCCACATTTGGGTCATCTGTGCCAATCACGTCATGCAGCAATGGGAAAGCACAGTCATCAAGTTCCATGATAACACCCTGTAGGGCTTGTTGGGCTTTTTCGTTGGGGATTTCTAGAAGTTGCAAAATCACAGGCTGGTCTTTGCCAAGCATCTCACCGCTGGCAATACGGAACAATAGGCTATAACCAATCTGACCTGCGGCACCAGTTACCGCAACACGAACAGGCTGTTTGCTCATGACTTATCCTTAAAATAAAATTTGAAAATGGAAAAAATTTTGCTCAATTTTGCCTTTTGAAACCCATTTCAAAAACTGCAAAATCGCCCTAGTGTAGCATATTTTTTGGGGTATTGGCAAAGGTTTTTTGGGGCAAATTACCACCAATCGGCTTTTGTTAATTTACCATAAAAAGCTCGTACATTGACAGGCTTGTGTGGATTAGCGGTATTGGCAGGCTAAGTCATAACCCTTTTCACAGGCTTTGCTAAACCAGTATATAGAATGATGTTTTTGCATGAAAAATGGCTATCCGACCACTTAATTTAAAAAATTAAGTTAAAACTCTTAAAATTTACCCAGTTAAGTGGTCGGATTGTGGCTCGAAGTCAAAAGCTCGTTTGATAGAAGACTCACAAACTTCACTTTTTCCTTGAAAAACGGGCGATTCCCCTGCTTTTTTAAACAGGCATTTTTCATTGCAAATACAAAAGACAGGCAAGCCCTAGACTTACCAAGACGGCGATACTGTTCCCATGCGTTGGCTAATTGGGGTGTATCTGCCGAGTATCACGCCATAGATGGTGGCATTTTCCATGACGTGCTTGACATACTCACGAGTCTCTGAATACGGGATGGCTTCGACATATTGGTCAGCACTGATGGTACCATGCTTGGGTAGCCATTTGCGAGCAGGGGTTGTGCCAGCATTGTAGGCGGCGGTGGCAGGGGCGATTTGTCCGTTAAAATCACGGGTCTTATCCGACAGATACCATGTGCCATAGCGGATGTTGGTGTCAGGGTCGCTTGAATTACCACTACCGCCGATTTTGCCGGCAATCATCTTGGCGGTGTTTGGCATGATTTGCATCAGCCCACCTGCCCCCACACCCGAGCGAGCATTGGCAGCAAAACGGCTCTCTTGGCGAGTGATGCCATACGCCCACGCAGGATCAATGCCTGCACTGCCTGCATGAGTCATAAAACTGTGCTGATAAGGCATGGGGTGGCTAATCGCTGATGCTCTTAGGGGTGAATTTTCCATGGCGTGAATGCTACGGCTATAAATCCCCATGTCGTGGGCTTTTTTGGCAGCGGCAAGCACGAGCTGATGGTCGCCTGCGTTTGTGGTGGTACGCACCGCCCAGTTCCACTCACGCTGAATATACTCCATACTCGCCCCACTCTCCATGAGTTTAAAGGCACGAGCAAAATCAGGGTTTTGCATGATACGAGCGGTATCTCTGGCACTGATGTTTGGCATGCCGATACCGCCGATGTCATTGGCAGTTAGGGGCATGTTTAGCCTATCACGGGCAAGCAGACCATAATAATCTAAGTTTTTGGTGAGATTTTGGTAAATCTGACGAGCTTGTCCGCCCTTGCCCGTCTGCTCATAAGCACGAGCCAACCAATACTGCCAAACATTCTCGCCTGCCTTGGTCTTGTTCATCGCCCCGATGGCGTTAATCACGTCCGTCCATTGCCCAAAATAGATACCTGCTTGGGCATAGTCTTCGGCTTCTTCAAAGTTAAACGGCTCGCCCAGGCTGTTTCTAAACCAATGTACGGCTTCCATATTAAAGCCGTCATCGGTATTCATGTTCATACGCTTAACGGCAATGCTCCGCCATGCATAGCGACGTGCCATGTCCGAGAGCAGTTTTTGAGGGCGGGCGTTGTCTTGATTAATATCATAATTGAGCTGAGTGCTGGCCTCCCAATATGAACGATGAGCCAGTTGGCTGATGGCATAGACATATAGGTATTGGTTCGTCTCGCTAAACGGCATGGCATGAAACTGACTAAAAAAGCCGTTGGGATTTGAGCGGATAGTCGCAAGCGTGCCATAGTCGATGGTTAGGTTAAGCTGACGGGCAAGGCTGATGATGTCCGCACTCTTATCAAGGGGTGGGTTGCGTGATGACAGCTGACGGGCGTCGATTCTCATCATGCGAATCAGCTGTTCGTGGCGGTCGGTGCGACTGATGTGGCGGTTATTGCCCATTTCTAGGGCGAGCTTGTCGCACAAAGACTGCTTGATTTGGGTGTTTAGCCAGACATTCTCTTTTTGCTCTAAGGCACGGGCATCATTTGCTCCGTTATGACCTAGGGCAATGGCACATGCTTCAGACGCATCGGCATTGCGGATATTAGGAATGACCGCACGCACGCTGTGATAGTCACCTTGGCGTGCCTTTTCTTCGGCATAGTCTGCCACGAGTTTTTCACTGATGACGTGGTTGGGGTACTGCTGAACAAAGCTGTTAATGGTGCTAGGGTGATGATAGGTGATGTCGTTGTTAAGTCGCCAATAGGTCGGGTACATGGCAAACAGCGAGCCTTGCATGCTCTGCTCATACTGATACATGGCGTTGGTGTTGGACTTTTGGCGTTCGGCTTCCATGAACTGATAGACACTGCCGTCTTGGCTATAATCTTTGGCATTGGCACATGCCACAAGCGATACGCCCATGACAGATAGGGCAAGGGTAGATAAAGATAAAAAGCGTCCAGATGAGCGGTGTTTGGTGTGCATGATGGGTTCCATGATTTGGGCGGTAAAAAGATGGGTTAGCTTATCAAACTAATTTTGCAACTCATTTAGCGGTTGTATAAAAGTTGTAAATTTGGCGGATATTTTTAATGGCACACCCAACACACCTGATATTTACCACAGTTTTGTGGGGACTGGCTTTGAATACGTTTATAGGGCATTATTTTTACAAGTCGTACTCAGCACGCCGCTACATCATTGAATTTGTAGTAATTTTAAAGTTTCTTGGCTATAAATAATCAACCATGAAAATAAAAAACACGGACAAACAATGCCAACCATTTTTATTTTAAAAATCCCCAAAATACACACCGAAATAACAAGCACCCCCGCACTCATCCAAACACTCTTTTATCATTCACGGGGTTCTAGATATTTCTCCGCTTCTTCTAAATTGACCGTTACCAAACTAGAAATACCCGCCGTAGGCATGGTAATGCCCTTTAACTCATGTGCCGCTTGCATGGCAAGCTTGTTATGACTGATAAAGACAAACTGCACGCTGTCTGACAACTCATGAATCAGACTCGTAAACCGCCCCACGTTCGCATCATCTAAAGGGGCATCGACTTCATCAAGCACACAAAACGGAGCAGGGTGCTGTTTGAAAATCGCAAAAATCAGACTTAGGGCGGTCAGTGTTTTCTCGCCCCCTGACAGCACGGCAAGGCGTGAGTTTTTTTTGCCTTTGGGCTGTGCCATTAGCACGAGTCCTGCTCGCCATTTGTCCGCCTTGGGCAAGCTCTCATCATCGATGAGTGTTAGGCTTGCCTGCCCACCGCCAAACACTTTGGCAAACAACGCATTCATCTCATCATTGACCGCTTTTAACATGCCCAAAAACAGCTGTTTGGTCTTGTCATCAATGGCACGAATGGCGTCTTGGAGTTTTTTCATGCTGTCTGTGATGTCTGCCACCTGCTCATCTAGGGGCGAGACTCGCTCTTCTAACTCGGCAAGCTCCGCCGCCGCCGCCAGATTGACCGCCCCTAGCTTCTCAATGTCCGCCTTAATCTGCTCAATGCGAGAGCTGTTATCGGCAAATACAGGCGTACTCGCTCGAAAATCCGCCAACGTGGACGGCAGGTTAAACTGCTCATTCATGCCAAGCATCTGCTCGCCCAAATCCGCCAAACGGCTCTCCCCCACCGCCACATCAGCATGAGCATTGGCAATGCTCGCCTGTGCAGCAGCGAACTTAGCATGGGCATCGGTCAGATTCTCTTGTAGCCTGCCCTGCATGATGACCAGCGTTTTTGCCACCGCTTCATGCTCTTCGCTTTGCACTTTTAGCTCGGCGGTCTCAGCTTTTGCCTGCTTAAAGGCATCTTCTAACACAGGCAGTCGCTCACTCATCGCCACGCTCTGAGCGATAAGCTCCTTGGTCTCAGCATCCGCCTTTGCTACGTTCTCATGCGATAACTCTAATAGCCTTGTGGCGTGGGCTTTGTTTTGGGTGAGTGTGGTCTGTTTGAGTGTCAGCTCCTGTCTGTCTTGGGTCATCTGCTTGAGCTTGCCTGACAGCTCATCCACGCTTACCGACAGCACATTTAGGGTGTTTTGGGTGACCTGCAATACGGGCAAATGCTCATCTAGTGCCGTCATGCTACGCCCAATCTCATCATCCATGAGCCTAAGCTCGCCATCTAGCTCGGAGAGTTCATCGCTAAGGCTTATCTTTTGGCTGTTAAAATTCTCCCATATCAGCTTATCTTGACTTATCTGATGTTCTAGTTTGACCAGTTTTGCCTTGCTCTCGTGTAGGCTGTGGGTCAGCTCGCTGTGCTTGGCATGGCGTTCTTCTTGTGCCACTCTTAGGACATCCAGCTCGCTCATCATCGCCTTTAACGACCGCTGTTTATCATCTAACTCACTCTCTATCTGTCCCAGTTTCTCTTCTAGCTCATCTAAGCGTTTGGCGTGTTCGGCTCGCTCGCTAAGCACGCCCTGCCCCTGTCCGCCCTGCCCCAAAGCAGAGAGATGCACGACCCCAAAAGAGCCAATAATCCATCCTGTCTTTGTCAAAATCAGCACGCCTTGGGCAAGCTCATCCGCCCATGCCGTGACCAGTTTATCAAACCCCTTTTCATCAAGCGTTTGGGTATCGACATCCAGCAGATACACGCCCTGCCACAGTGCCAGCGTGGGCGATTTTATCAAGGCAGTGAGCGGAATGAGTTTATCACTACTTTGCCTAAAATTAGGTGCGGTATAAAGCACCATGCTCGGCAAGCGTTCATGGGCAGACAGCCCCGAAGTCTCGCCTTTGTGCTTGGCTTTTTTGCCGTCTTTTTTCTTATCCTTTTTATCATCATGGCTGTGCTTACCACCGTCCATGGCTGTGGGCAGATGATTGATGAGTGGCAACAAAGAAAAATCACGCTTACCATCTAGCACCCGAGCATCCAGCCAAAAGCCCAAAAATTTATCCAGAACATCGGCATATTTTTCGCCATCACAGGTTAGCTTAATGCTGTCTTTTAATGAGTCTAGTTGGGGCAGAGCGATACCATCCACACAGCTTTTGGTGTCAGTCCCACTGTTGTCTGTATCATCATCCGTGCCGTCATCATCGGCGGACGGGGCATGTTTGGGCTTATGCACCAGTTTGTGTAGGGTGTCATACTCGCCCATCATGGACGCATGGCGTTTTTCTAGTGCAGACAGCTCATCTTGCAATGCTTTGACCTGCCGACTTTTTTCATCAAACACCTGCCTGCCGTCGTCATCGGACAGCTTATCTATGGCAAGATTTAGCGTGACGATGTGGCTCGTCAGCGACTTTATCTCATCCTGCTCTTTGTCGTGGTTTTGCTCTTTGTTCTCGTGCTTATTGATGAGTTCTTGGTATTTTTTGGTGACTCGCTCGTGGCTTGTGAGTAGGCGGTTTTTTTGCGATGTCGCCAGTTTGTGCGTGTTTTCTAGGTCGTTCTTTTTTTGGGTAAGCTTGCTCACTTGCTGTTTGGCAGTGTTAAACGCCCCTTGGGCTTGGGTCAGCTCATCTTGTAAGGCGGTCAGTTTTAACGCCCCCTCGGTTACATCAGGGCTGATTTGCCCAAGCTCCTTGTCAATCTCATCAATGCTTTGTTGGTTCTCCACAATGCTCGCCTCTGACTGGGCTTTGAGCTCGGTTAGGCGGGCGATTTTGTCTTCACAACTGGCAATCTCTTGGTTTAGGCTATAATAGTTATGCTCTGCCGTCTGCTCTTTCATGCGGGCGTTATGGTAGTTGTCCCGTGCGTCATCTTTGAGCCAGTTTGCTTCGGCAAGTTTGGCTGAATAGACGTCCAGCTCTTTTTTGGCTTTACCCACCGCTTGTTCTAGCTCGTGCAGGATTTGGGCGGATTTGTCTTTGTCTTGTTTTTTAGTTTCTAGGTATTGCCACGCCTCAAAAATGCGTTTTAATAAGTCGTTTTTGTTCAGCTCAAACAACTCATCATTTAGGGCTTGGTATTTTTTGGCGGACTCGGCTTGACGGATAAGTGTTTTGTGCTGTTTTTTAAGTTCGCCTTGCAAGTCATTAAGTCGTGCCAGATTATCCTTGGTTTCATTTAACTGTTTTTCGGTCTCGGCTCGGCGTGCCTGATAGCGTGACACACCCGCCGCCTCTTCGATGAACTCACGCAGTTGCATGGGGCTAGAATCAACAATCCGCCCTATCATGCCCTGCTCAATCACCGCATAACTTCTCGCCCCAAGCCCCGTCCCCAAAAACACGTCCACCACATCACGGCGACGTACCTTTTGCCCATTGATGTAATAATCAGACTTGCCCTCTTTGGTCACTTGACGGCGTAGGGTCAGCTCATGGTATAGGTTTAGAGCATGGCGAATGCCTGTACTCTCATCTTGGGTATGCTCAAAGGTCAGCTCCACGCTCGCCAGAGATTTACCCGCTCGCCCTTCTACCCCTGCAAAGATGACATCGCTCATCGCCCCGCCACGAAGCTGTTTGGCACTCGTCTCGCCCAGCACCCAGCGTATGGCATCAATCACGTTGGACTTGCCACAGCCGTTTGGCCCAACAATGGCGGTAATGTCGTGCTTAAAGGTAAAAGTCGTGGGATTGGCAAAGGATTTAAAGCCTGATAGTTTTAGGGATTTTAGACGCATGATGATTGGGATTGGGTATGGAAAAGGGGTGTATTTTAGCAAAAAGTACCTTTTTATTAAACCAAAATCCATACCATTTGCCCTATTTTTATTGTAAAATAGCCATTTTTAAACTTTTGACACTGACATGATTACCGCACAAACCCTGCCAGACCTACTTGTTCTTTTAAACTTTAACCAGCATGGAAATATTTGGACAAAAACATTTAACGAAACCACTCTTTTACAAGTGGATTTTGACAACAAAACATTGATTTATCCCAAAAACTTAAAAATCAATGAAAAACAAACGTGTAATTTTAGCAGTAATGAGAATTTCGTGGTTTTTGAATGTGTTCATCGCTTATTAGAAAAAGGTTATCAAGCCTGTGATATAGAATTAGAAAAACGCTGGTCATTAGGTCATAGCCAAAAAAGCGGACGGGCTGATATTTGCGTTTATCATAATGATGACTTATTGATGATTATTGAATGCAAAACTTATGGCACAGAATACAATAAAGCCCTAAAAATACTCAAAGATGACGGCGGTCAATTATTTAGTTATTGGCAACAAGACCGCTCTGTAAAATGGCTTGGTTTATACGCATCTGATATTATTGATGATGAATTGATTTATAAAAATGACATCATCAAATGTAGCGATGACGAAAACCTAAAACTTCTTTTCCAAACAGATGAAAGCATTGGACTTTATAACAATGCCCATAACAAACAAAAATTGCACGAGATTTGGCAAGAAACCTATCTTGGACAATTACACCAAGAACTATTTTTTGGCGATGAAACCAACGCTTATCATATTGGCATTAAACCACTTCGCAAAAAAGATTTGCAAGATTTTAATCCCGATGACAAAATCATCAATCAATTTGAAGAAATATTACGTCATAATGCTGTATCCGATAAAGAAAATGCCTTTAATCGCTTAATTGCTTTATTTATTTGTAAATTGGTTGATGAAATTCAAAAAGACGAAAACAGCGAAGTAGAATTTCAATATAAAGTTGGTCAAGACACGTTTGAAACCCTACAAGACAGATTGCAACGACTTTATACGGAAGGCATGGATAGGTTTATGAAAGAAGAAATCTTTTATATTCCCAATGAATATGCCCAAGACATTTTTTCACGCTATCAAGGTGGCGATAGAATTCACGCCATTGATGAATTAAAACACACCATTCGCAAATTAAAGTTTTATACCAATAACGATTTTTCTTTTAAAGACGTACATAACGAAGCTCTATTTTTACAAAACGGCAAAATATTGGTAGAAATGGTACAGCTTTTTGAGAAATACCGCATTGTTTATCTATCAAAACATCAATTTTTGGGCGATTTATTTGAACAATTATTAAATAAAGGTTTTAAGCAAAACGAAGGACAGTTTTTTACCCCAAGTCCAATCACTCGTTTTATTTGGGATAGCTTACCACTACAAAATATCATTAACAAAAGTGATGATAAATACCCAAAAGTGATTGACTATGCGTGTGGCTCTGGGCATTTTCTAACAGAAGCCATAGAAGCCATTAATAACGCCAAACCCAATTCAAATAATGATTGGGTTCGTGATAGTATTTTGGCATAGAAAAAGACTATCGTTTGGCTCGTGTTTCGCAAGTATCCATGTTTATGAATGGTGCTGGCGACAGTAATATTATTTTTGGGGACGGCTTAGATAATGATATTGGCAAAGGCATACAAAATGAACAATTTGACATTTTGGTTGCCAATCCACCCTATTCTGTTTCGGCTTTTAAATCTCATCTAAAACTAAAAAACAACCAATTATCTTTATTAAATTTAATTACCAATAATGGCGGAGAAATAGAAGTTTTATTCTGCGAACGCATTGCCCAATTATTAAAATCAGGCGGTATTGGTGCAGTTATTCTGCCGTCTAGTATTTTGAGCAATGATAGCACAAGCTATACAGGTGCAAGAGAATTATTATTGCAAGAGTTTTTTATTCATGCTATTGTCAATTTAGGCAGTAAAACATTTGGAGCAACAGGCACTAATACGGTAATTTTATTTTTGGAAAAAATGAAGTATCCACCAAAACAAATAAATTTTGCCAAATATCATGCCCGAGCCATATTTAATAAAGCAGAATTAAATATTGGAATGATAAAAATGTTTATCAACGCTATTTAAATAAGATAGATGTGCCTGTTGATATTTATGATAAATTTCGCCTAAAAACATTGACATGGGACGAATTAACAACCATTGACAACGAATATATCGTCCTACATCGCCAATCTTTATTACCAAAAATTGGTTTGGATAAAACCCAAAAAAACCTATCTAATGATGAAAAAAATGCAATCATTACCAAAAAATTCTTAATAGAATTTGAATTATTAGAAAAAGAAAAAATTACCTTTTTTGCCCTAACGGACAATCAGAAAACCCTTATTATCAATGCCCCAAGCGAAAATGCCAAACAAAAAGAATTTTTGGGCTATGATTGGAGCAATCGTAAAGGGGCAGAAGGCATTCAAATCATCAAAGCAGGGGGGGAAGCTATACAACCACGATAATCGTTTTGCCGAAAACACATTGGCTCATTATATCCGTCAAATGTTTGAACGAAAAGATATTGCGATTGCTGACACTTATGGCGAATATGCGTATATGGTTAATACTGTAGATATGCTTGATTTTGGATTGATTGGTTTTAATAAATCCATTCGTACCATCATTCAAAAGAGAATTGAGATTAATAGTAAATATCCGCTTATAAAATTAGTTGATTTTCCAAGCGAAATCAGAAAAGGCAAATCGATTACTGCAAAAAATGCCATATCGGGCAATTACAAAGTTGTTGCTGGCGGTAAAGATTTTGCCTATACGCATAATGAATATAATCGTGATGAAAACACCATAACCATTAGTGCTTCTGGTGCAAATGCAGGTTTTGTTAATTTTTGGAAAGAAAAGATATTTGCATCAGATTGTACAACCATTCGTGGCAAAACTGAATTGGCAACCAAATATATATTTGTTTATTTACAAAGTATGCAACAGGCATTATTTGATTTGGCTCGTGGCTCGGCACAACCCCATGTCTATCCTGATGATATTAAAAACTTTAAAATTCCCTTACCGCCCCCAAGTATTCAACAACAAATTATTGATGAATGCCAAAAGATTGATGATGAATATGAAAATAGCCGTATGGCAATAGAAACTTATCGCCAAAAAATTGCGGATATTTTTAATGAATTAGAGATTGTTTACAAAACGCAGGGGGGGGGGGGTTAAATCTGGTTAATTTGGGAGACATTTGTCAATCATATATCGGACTAAATTATAAACCTGAACATATAAATGATAATGGCATTCTCGTGCTACGTTCATCAAATATTAAAAATGGAAAATTAGATTTTAATGACCAAGTACGAGTAAAGCTAAATATTAACGACAAGTATTTTGTTAAAAATAAAGATGTTTTAATTTGCGTTAGAAATGGAAGCAAAAAATTATTAGGTAAATCTGCTTATTTAGATACCCTAAATGAACCGATGACATTTGGGGCATTTATGGCAATTTGTCGTAGTAATAAATTTAGCAAATGGATTTACCTATGGACGCAAAGCAAACACTATGCAGAACAAATAGAAAAAATATCATCAACTGTTTCTATTAACCAATTAACTCAAAAAACCTTATTATCATTTAAAATACCAGTCTTACAGTCATATGATGAAATGCAAAAAATAATCGCAAAAGCCGAACTCTACGAACAAAAAATTGAAATTCATACAAAAGTTATAAATGAAAGCCAAAGAAAGAAAGAGGCAATATTAGCAAAATACCTATAAAGACAAAAATGGGGGGGTAGCCACCTACCCCACCACCCCACTCCACACCAATTGACAACCCACCACAATCAGCAAACAGGCAAAGGCTTTTTTGAGTGTGCCTGCTGGCAGTTTGTGGGCGATTTTTGCTCCAAGTTTGGCGGTAATAAAGCTCGCCACACTAATGGCAACAAAGGCAGGCAAATGTACAAAGCCAAGCAGTCCTGCCACAGGCTCACTCATGTTTGCCACATGACTTCGCCCAAATATCATAAATCCAAGCGCCCCTGCAATGGCAATGGGCAGACCGCACGCTGCCGAAGTCCCGACCGCTTGTTTCATGGGTAGACCTGCGTGGGTAAGATACGGCACATTTAGACTACCACCGCCAATCCCAAAAATCGCCGAAGCCATACCAATCACACCGCCCGCCACGCTCTGACTCATCGGCTTGGGCAGGGGCTTGATATTCTCGTCTGCCTTTTTCATGAACATCTGTATGGACATGGCAATGGCAAACACACCAATCAGACCTTGCAAATAATCCCCCTTGATAAGCGTTGCCACCCACGCCCCAAACAGCGAACCGACCACCAAGCCATAGGTTAGATTCTTAAACACGTCCCAACGTACCCCGCCTTTTTTGTTGTGAGCCGTCAAAGAGCTGATAGACGTAATGATGATAGTCGCCAAAGCCGTCCCCACCGACACATGGGGGATAAACTCGCTCGGAAAGCCATACGCCCCCAAAATCCACACAAGTGCAGGCACGATGATAAGACCACCGCCCACGCCAAACAGCCCTGCACACACGCCCGCAAACGCTCCTGCGACCACAAACCACAGATACATCATGTTACATACTCTCACATTTACCAAATTTATGGTATTATAGCTTATTTTTATTCATTTGAAACAACCAAAAACCGCCCCATGCCAAATTTTTTGACCGCCACGCCCCACACCCATTTTGACACGACAGGCAGCACCAACACCCAGCTTATCCACGCCATTACAGACGACACACACACACACACCGCCCCCCACCTATACACGGCAAACCACCAAACGGCAGGGCGTGGACAGCATGGGCGGACGTGGGTCAGCGGTGCGGACAATGTTTTTTTGTCTTTATATGTTCCGATTGGTCAGGGGCAATTTGAGTTACATCAATTATCGGGCTTATTGTCATTGGCGGTAGGCTATCAACTTGCTCAATTAAAAATCATTCAAACCATTAATCAAATTCGCACCGAAAATAACCTACCTCCCATTGGCGTAAAATGGGCAAATGACGTGGGCTTTTATGATGATAAGGCAGGATTTTTTAAAAAACTCTCTGGCATTTTAATTGAACCTGTTTTTAAAAAATTGGATAAAAATACGCTTGTGGGTGTGGTAACTGGCGTGGGGTTAAATGTCAATAATTCGCCTGTGATAAAAGACGGTCTTTATCAAGCGACGTGTTTAAAAGAATTATCCGACATAAAAACAACCGCCCAAGATTTATATATCCCAATAGCAAATTCAATCTTTCAAGCAATAGAAATTTGCAATGATTGTAAAGAACCCATGTATCTAAAAAATTTTATTGATAAATTTAACGCCAATCATCTTTTGACCGATAAACTTATTCATATTTTTATGCAAAATAATATGACGGATATTTATGCCAAAGGCAGATGTATCGGCATTGGTAATCAAGGCGAATTGTTATTAAATGACAATGGCGATATTAAGCCGATATTTGCAGGTATGGCAAAAATTGTGAATTAGGTTTTTAAATAAATTGTAGGGGAAAATTGCAATTTGCCCTTTATTAAAAATCGGTATTAAAATCGGTATTAAAAATTAGCATTTAAATTGAGATTTTTAAAAAAATTATCCCCACAATATGAGAATTTTTAAAATTTATATAAATACCAAAACCCATTTTATTAAGGAAAATTATGAAAAAACTTTGGCTAGATTTGGGCAATACCCGCCTAAAATATTGGATAGTCGATAACGACACCATTATCGCCCATGACGCAAAAGAACACCTAAAAGCCCCCAATGAGTTACTATTTGGACTGCTTGGCACATTGGCGAGCTTTGAGCCTGAATTTGTGGGGATTTCTAGCGTACTTGGCAATAAAATTAACACCGCCATTGACAAGACCTTGCAAGGCTTTGCCGTGCCGTTTGAATTTGCCAAAGTCAATGCCAATCACCCCCTTTTGACAAGCCATTATGACCCCAATCAGCTTGGCGTGGACAGATGGCTACAAATGCTTGGTGTGGTGGATAACACCAAAAAACAATGCGTGGTCGGCTGTGGCACGGCATTGACGATTGATTTGATAGAACACGGCACACATTTGGGCGGATATATCCTGCCCAACGTCTATATGCAACGCCACGCCCTGTATGCAGGCACTCAGCAGATTGCGGTCAAGGCTGGGCGGTTTGACCGCACCGAGCTTGGGCGGACGACCTTTGATGCGGTCAATCATGGCGTGCTGTTTGGTGTGGTTGGAGCGGTGCGTGCGGTGCGTGCCGATTATCCTGATTTTGAGATTACACTCACAGGGGGCGGTGCGGATATGATAAACGTTCAATTTGAGAACGCCCTGAATGTGGAGAAAGAGCTATTGCTTGAGGGGTTAAAGCGGTATTTTGCTTAACTCAAAACACAACGGAATACAATCCGCCCCTTAGCATGCTATTTTGCCAAACCTCAGTCTACAGCCCCCTGCAATCCCAAAAATATACCGTTTAGACCATGCTCAAAAGCCACTGAACAACTCACACAAAAGCATCTCCAAGCAATCAGTTGCAAAAGTCTGATCCAGTTTAGCCATGATACAAACAAATGTTTGGGATAAGTCTAAGTGGGCATGAAAGGAGATTTTGAGACTACTCAAAAAACAAAACCAACCAAAGTGAACATGCAAACGGTGTTTTCTTTTATCTAATTTATTTCACTCGCTCGCCAATCCATTGTGCCACATCGTCATTGATTTTTTGTCCGCCATTTTCCAGCATGAGCAAATGCCCAAAGTTTGGATACAAAATCAAACTTTTATCCACCGAGTTGGTCTCATTATAAAAATCAAGGGCATCTTTGGGGGTAACAAATTCGTCGTCATTGTCTTTTAAATATTTAACACCTTCTTTAAAGCTGTTGGGTAAAGACACCGAAAATTTGTCAAGCATCAATGGGTCGCCAGCCACCGACAAGCCAGCCCCTTCAAACGGAATGTTAAGTGTGGTCAAAGACACCGAGCCGTCCACAAAACTGCCCGCAGGTTCTGGGCGTGGCAAATGCCCAAAATTCATGGTGTTATAACGCAAAACACCCACCACCAAAATAACGCCATTCACATCTATAGCACTATTTACAATATAGAAATATTTTAGAAATAAACCAATCGTTTTTGCATGAAAAACGGGCGATTCCCCTGCTGTTTTAAACAGGCATTTTTCATGGCAAATACAAAAGGCAGGCACGCCCTATTATAAAATTTTAAAATTGACAAAAGAATAATGATTTTTGGAAAAGATGTCTTTAAATTTGGAAAAAACATTTATCACAACACAGCATTCTAATGCCACAACTTTTCTGTTTTACAATCAAATACCCCAAATAATAAATTTTACTGATATATTTATGAAAAATTAACCATAAATTGAGCAATTATACCACTTTTTGGTTATTTTTATCATTTTATCTGATGAATTTATCAAAACATTCCTTAAATAACCCCACATATTTTGTGGGTTCATGCCAATAATTCTGTTATAATCAAATCAAAAAATCATGCTGATAAAAGTTTGATATTTGTTGCATTTTATCAATAATCGGATGATGATTTTTTATTTCATTTTAAATCCTTAAAATTTATAAGGATATTTTACCCAATAGGGAAATTGGCAAGGTTTTATTTTTAACATCTTACGATAATAAAAAGGTGAACATATGCCATTTAAGCCCGTTTCTGCGGTCATTGCCGTGCTTGTTACCCTCATCATTTGGTTTGGTATTCCTGTACCACAAGGCGTTGAGCCGAACGCATGGCACCTCCTTGCGTTGTTTGTTGGGACGATTGTTGCGATTATTGGTAAGGCATTGCCCATTGGGGCGATTTCTATCATCGCCACTACCCTTGTTGCCTTGACGGGCGTAACCGCCGACATGCCCAAAGATGCGATGAAAGATGCGTTATCTAGCTTTTCAAGTCCGCTTATCTGGCTCATCGCTGTGGCGGTCATCATCTCACGAGGGCTTGTCAAAACAGGGCTAGGGGCGAGGATTGCTTATAGTGTTATCGGCTTTTTTGGCAAAAAAACTCTCGGCATTGGCTATTCACTGGCAATCGCTGAGACCTTGCTTGCCCCCATTACCCCATCAAATACCGCTCGGGGCGGGGCGATTATCTATCCCATTACTCGCTCTATCGCCGAGAGTTTCGGCTCAAAGCCTGATGACGGCACCACCAAAAAAATGGGCGAGTATTTATCACTGGTAAACTACCAATCCAACCCAATCACCTCCGCCATGTTCATCACTGCCACCGCCCCAAACCCTTTGGTAGTGGAGCTGGTTGGCAAAGCCACAGGCAACGAGATTCATATGTCGTGGACAACGTGGGCAGTCGCCATGCTCCTACCGGGGCTTGCGTGTATTCTACTTATGCCCCTTATCATCTACGTTCTTGCCAAGCCTGAGATTACCCAAACGCCTGATGTCAAAGACTTTACTCGTCAAAAACTTGCCGAGCTTGGTAAATTAAGCCGTGATGAAAAAATCATGCTTGGCGTATTTAGTGGTATGCTCCTACTATGGGCAAATGTGCCTGCCATGCTGTTTGGCGATGCGTTGGCGGTGGATGCGACAGCGGTGGCGTTTTTGGGCTTGTCGGTCGTCATTTTGACAGGCGTGCTGACATGGGATGATATTTTAAAAGAAAAGTCGGCTTGGGATACGCTTGTGTGGTTTGGCGTATTGATTATGATGGCGACTTATCTGAACAAACTTGGGCTAATTGCATGGTTTTCAGGTCAGATTGAGACTGCCATTGCGGGCATGGGACTTGGCTGGATCGGTGCAATGGCGATTTTGACACTTGTGTATCTGTACACCCATTACTTTTTTGCCAGTACAACCGCTCACATCACGGCAATGTTTGGGGCGTTTTATGGCGTGGGGCTGGCTCTTGGGGCTCCGCCCATGCTCTACGCCTTGATTTTGGCGGCGTCAAGCAGTCTGATGATGACGCTCACGCACTACGCCACAGGTACAGCTCCTGTCATCTTTGGGGCGGGCTATGTCTCGCTTGGGCAATGGTGGAAAGTCGGGGCGGTTATGAGCGTGGTCAATCTTGTGACATGGATTGGCGTGGGGCTCATTTGGTGGAAAGTGCTTGGGTATTATTGATAGGCATCATGAATTAAGATTTACAACATGACGATGTAAGGCATCTTAATAAAACTTGATTAACCCTTGACCAAACAACACCCAAAAATAAGGGCAAATTGGATTTGTCTTTATTTTTACCGCCCAAAAGACACACCATTCACCCATGCAAACTTTTATAAATCGTCCCTGCCAGCACCTTGCCAATGCCCTTGACGCTGGCAATCTCACTTTCGGACGCACCAAGGAGCTGTTGAATACCGCCAAAATGAGCCAATAGGTCTCGCCTGCGTTTTGCCCCCAGATTGGGAATGACTTCCAGCACGCTTGCCCCACGAGCCTTGTCTCGTTTTTTGCGGTGAGCGGTAATGGCAAAGCGGTGAGCTTCGTCTCGTATGTGCATGATAAGGTGCAATGCCTTAGAATCCATTGGCAAATCTATCGGCTCATGCTCCAAAAAGTGTAGCACTTCAAGCCCCGCCTTTCGCCCCTCTCCCTTTGCCACGCTGATGAGTAGCGTGTCGTCCAATTTATCAAGCTCGGTTAAGACTTCTTTGGCGATATTTAACTGCCCTTTTCCACCGTCTATCAATAGCAAATCAGGCAAGGGGTGCTTGGCATACCGCCTTGTCAGCACCTGTCTCATCGCTCCATAATCATCGCCCCCGACCACGTCATGAATGGCGTACTGGCGATAATCCCGCTTTCTCGCCCCCCGACTGTCAAACACCACGCACGACCCCACCGCCAGCTCGCCCATGGTATGACTGATGTCAAAGCACTCAATGCGGTTAATTGCCTTATCTGACACCGCCCCTAGCACCTGTTGCATGGCGACAAACCGCTCATTTAATTCATTAAAATCAGACAACTTGGCGGTCAAGGCATTATGAGCATTCAAAATCGCCAGCTCCTGCCACTCTCGGCGGTGCTTTTGTACTCTGTCTTTTATCAGGCATTTTTTGCCAAATTCATCATGGAGTAGCTCGGCAACCGTGTCTTTGTCATCTATCATCTCATTGATGATAATCTCTTTGGGCAAATCATCGCTCACCTCCAAATAAAACGACAACAAAAACCGTTCGAGCCGCTCGGCAAGCGTATCAAACACCCCCACATCATCAGGAAAATAACTCTTACCGCCCAGCACCTTACCACCACGCACGGTCAGCACATGGACGACCGTCAGCCCGTTTCTGTCGGCAATGGCAAACACATCGGCACTGCTGTCATCGCCCACCCGATACACCGCTTGACGGGCGGTGATGTCAGAGAGCATGGCAAGGCGGTCTCGGTAAAAAACGGCTTGCTCAAAGTACATATTCTCGGCAGATTCGTGCATTTTTTGGGCAAGCATGGCTTGCAATTCGCCTGTTTTACCATTCAAAAAATCAAGTGCTTGTCCCACATTGTCATCATAATGCGTCTGACTAATCAGCCCCACACACGGAGCGGTACAGCGTTTGATTTGGTGTTCTAGGCAGGGGCGTTTGGCATTGGCAAATACGCTATTGGTGCAGTTTCGTAGCATAAAAAGCTTTTGCAAAAGTAGCACCGCTTCTTTGGCACTATTGGCGGACGGATAAGGCCCAAAATAGCGACCTTCGGCATGATTGCCCTTGCCCCGCCCCACCGCAAGGCGTGGGAATTTGTCCTTTGAGATGAACAGATACAGATAAGATTTGTCGTCCCTTAGGATAATATTATAAGGCGGACGGTGCTGTTTGATGAGATTTTGCTCAAGAAGCAGAGCCTCGCTCTCGCTCCGTGTGATGATAATCTCAATATCACAAATGCGAGCGACTAGGGCGACTGTTTTCGGGTGGTCAATGGTCTTGGCAAAATAGCTGTTCACCCTGCTTTTTAGGGATTTGGCTTTTCCAACGTACAAAATCTCGCCCGACTTACCGAGCATTTTATAGACACCAGGCAGATTGGGCAGGTTTTTTAGGAGCTGGGTAAGATGGTCGGAATAGGCTTGATTCATGGTAAAAACGAGATATCTTTCACTACTTTATAAGGTAAATTTTTGCTTTTGCAAGCCCGCCCCTAGCAATAGGCAAATAAAAAAAGAGCCACAAAAATATGGCTCTTTTAACTCAATAAGAAAACTTAATGAATTACTTAGTTTCGGTTGCAGGAACAGTAGCAACAGCAGGGTTTTCGTTGGTTACAGTTTCAGTACCTGCGGCAGCGGCAGCACCGTCAGCTGCGTCTTTGGCAGCGTCGGCAGCTTCTTCGGCAGCGTCTTGTGCGTTTTCAGCAGTCGCTTCAGCTTGCTCAGCAACAGTCTTGTCAGCAGATTGAGCGTCAGCAGCAGCAGTAGCAGCAGTGTCAGCAGCAGCTTGGGCAGTGTCAGCAGCTTGTTGTGCAGCAGCATCAGCAGGAGCAGCGTTTGCGGCGGCTTGTGCTTCGTTCGCTGCTTCTTGGGCAGCAGCAGCAGCTTCTGGTGCTTCTTCCGCTGGCTTTGAGCAAGCGGTAAGAGCCAATGAACCGATTAAGGTAGCTAGGATTAACTTTTTCATGATTTTCTCCAAATGTTAGGATGAACATAGAATTAAGGCAAAAAAACTGCCATGTTTAATCTCTGTTTTTAACAAAGATTATCATCGCAGAATATTTACCCCTATATTTCTTGTACTATTATATAAACATCATTCGGCAATAACAAATGATTTTTAGTAATAAATGCAATCAATCTGTAACAAAACATTTCTACAGAAAGCTATTTTTGATTTTTGTCATTAAAATGACGTAAAATTTTCTTAAACTGATTATTTTTCAAAAATTTTAATAACACCTATTTTTAAACATACTGAGCAAATACTCTAAGAATGATTATATTTTAGTCATTTTTTAATAATGACAGCTTGCCAATATTAAATGATTTATCATTCTTCTTAATAATTCATGACTTTATTTGGTCATGTTATTAAAAAATTCATCGTTAGTTTTGGCGTCTTTTAGGCGGTCAAGTAAAAATTCGGTCGCCTGATAATCATCCATCGGCTGTAACAGTTTGCGAAGCACCCACACTTTACGAAGCATTTCTTCATCGATGAGACGTTCTTCACGGCGGGTTGATGATTTTTTGATGTTAATGGCAGGGAAAATACGGCGTTCGGCAAGCTCTCGCTCCAAGGTAATCTCTTGGTTGCCTGTGCCTTTAAATTCTTCAAAAATCACGCTGTCCATCTTCGAGCCTGTGTCGGTCAGGGCGGTGGATATAATGGTCAAACTGCCACCTTCTTCGACATTACGAGCCGCTCCAAAAAAGCGTTTTGGACGCTCCAACGCATTGGCATCCACACCCCCTGTCAGCACCTTGCCGCTTGATGGAATGACTGTGTTATAAGCACGGGCTAGGCGTGTAACACTATCTAGTAGGATGACCACGTCTTGTTTGTGCTCAACAAGGCGTTTGGCTTTTTCGATGACCATCTCAGCCACTTGGATATGGCGAGCAGGTGGCTCATCAAAGGTCGATGCGACCACTTCGCCACGCACAGTACGCTGCATTTCGGTAACTTCTTCGGGGCGTTCGTCAATGAGCAGAACGATAAGATAACACTCGGGGTGGTTTTTTGAGATGGCTTGGGCGATGTTTTGTAGTAGTACCGTCTTACCTGCCTTGGGTGGGGCGACGATGATGGAACGCTGACCCTTACCAATGGGAGCAATGAGGTCAATCACACGCCCTGTCAAGTCTTCGGTCGTGCCGTTGCCCACTTCTAGACGTAACTGCTGGGTGGGGAAAAGCGGTGTTAGGTTCTCAAAGATGAGCTTATGGCGTGAACGGTCGGGCGTATCAAAGTTAATCTCACTGACCTTTAATAGAGCAAAATACCGCTCGCCATCTTTGGGCGGTCTGATTTGCCCTGCGATAGAATCACCTGTTTGCAGGTTAAAACGGCGGATTTGGCTTGGGCTGACATAAATGTCGTCAGGCCCTGCCAAATATGAACCTTCTGATGAACGCAAAAAGCCAAAACCATCTGGCAAAATCTCCAATACGCCATCGCCATAAATCGGCTCGCCGTTTTTGGCGTGGGTTTTTAGAACGGCAAAAATGATGTCTTGTTTACGGCTACGAGCCATGTTTTCAAGCCCCATTTGCTCAGCAATGTATAGCAACTCACTGACAGGCTTGCGTTTTAGTTCGGTCAAATTCATGAGATGATCTAGATAAGATGTGTAGAAGTGAAAACAAAATGAACTCCGCCAAGAAAAAGTCAAGGACTGACGAGGGCGGTAAAAATATGAAAGGATAAATCAGCCGCTCATAATAACTGCTCTTTGCCTGAATGTCAAGGGCTTGGGGGTGATTTTTTGATATGCCAAAGGCTAGTCGTTGACGTATGACTAGGACATAATCGATTTCGGCATTTACAATAAAAATATCTGCCTAAAAAACAGGTTGAGAGCAAGGGGGGTTGCTCACTTTATTAAGAGAAATAAGAGCCTTGAATCCTCCATCAGACACACCGTAATTAAAATCATGGGCTCTGGTTCAAAAAGTATGCTACAAAGAAAACCGTTCGTGGCGAGCTTGTCAAACCATAACGGTTTTCCTACCCGCAGGCAGGCTCAGGAAGAACGGAAAACCTAGTTCAGCATACTTTTTAGACTACTACCAAATCATGAAATTAACCACGCCTTATAAAAAACCTCATCAACAGTAGATATACCCCAACACACACCTTTATCGCCAAAATTTAAAAGTACGTCTTTTTTTACTTGTTATTTTGTATTTTTTTGGTTATATTGAGAATACGATTAACTTCTATTCATCATTAACCACACAAGGAATTATTATGGCAATGTTTGACTTTCGTCATTTTGACAGCGACCAATCCACCGAACTTATGCACACCACCAGTAAGCTGGCTCAGCATGCTAATGTCGCCAGTTTCGCCAAACTTATACCCGATGGCCTAAAAGGCATTAATGCTGCCCTAACCTTACCCGATGGCTGGCGTTCACTCACGCCAGCCGAACTCAACTTACCGAACAGTGCTGTGGACATCTATGGTTACTACACTTTTGTAAGTACCATCACCGGTGACCGTCCGATTAATGGTTCAGGACCACAGGTTATGTTGGTTGGTGAATTTGATGATACTGGCAAGCCCACTCGCCTTGGCATCAGCTGGGCTGGCACCAATGATTTGCTTGATGTGGCGGATTATTTTCATCTCAACGAAGGTAAGATTGCCCCTAACATGCAGCCACTTTTGCAAGCCATCAAAGACTATGCCACCGCCCACGACCTATCGGGCAAAGACGTGTTGGTTACAGGTTACAGTCTAGGTGGGGGCTACACCAATATCATGGCAAAACACCGTGAATCATTGACTGATGGATTTTTTAACGACGCAATATACATCGGTCATGCCAGTCCTGTCATCTACGACAATCCTGATGTTATTTTGAACATGGGTTATGAAAATGATGCCGTCTTTCGCATCACAGGCTCTCACACCAGTGTTGCTGATGCCATCGCTGGTGGCGGTCCTGCATTGTCCAACATAGACAATGATTTTGACAGCAGTATTGACAATGTGGTATTGGTGACAGGCGCGTATGCCTCGGCTTTGTGGGATGTCAACAACCCCTTTGTCATGTCACTTATCAATACTGCCCAAGGCTGGGCAGCACATACAGGTGCATTGGGTCAAGATACTTTAGAACGTATTACCAACTCATCTTTTTATGAGTTTACCCACAGAGACAGCCGCATCATCATCGATCAGCTAAATGCCGCCGAACGTCTTAGCATGTGGGTCAAGGACAAAAGCCATCAAGCGGACAAAGTTGGTAGTTTCATCATTGGCTCAAACCACAACAACCTTATACAAAGTAGCAAACAGGGTGACTACATCGATGCCAAAGATGGCAATGACCGCATCGTACTGGCACAAGGTGCAGACCGTGTGGATGGCGGTGCAGGCGTTGATACTGTCATCTTACAAGGCAAAAGCCAAGATTGGCATGCCTATCGACTGTCTGATGACACAGTATTTATGCACGCCAAAGACGGTACAGGCATCAAACACCTTGAAAATGTTGAAAAAATTGGCTTTAATAACGAATCCTATACCCAGATTCGTCCTTATGACATCAGCTCAGAAGGTCTTGTCTCCAACCGCTATCTCATCAAAAGTCGCAATACAAACATCGACTATCAAGACCATCTTGAAGGCAGCCAGTCAGATGATGTCTTGACAGGCGACATCATCTTTGCCAGAGAAGGCAATGACGTTCTGTACGCACTAAACGGCGTCAATGGTCTGTTACACGGCGGAATAGGCGACGACCGCCTATTTGGCAATGATGGCAACGACCATCTGTATGGCGGTGAAGGCAATGACTATCTGTATGGTGGCAAAGGCAACAACATACTGTTTGGTGGTATCGGCGATGACATTTTTGCATTTAACCAAGAAAGTACTGGCTTGAACATCATTCGTGACTTTAATAGCTATATTGGCGACCATGACAAGGTCATCTTTGACAATGTTTTTGCCAACATAAATGAGCTTAGTCAAGCCACCCATCATATTGGCAACGATGTTCACATCAGAGCCACTGATTTGTACATCATCATCAATAACACCAACGTTGATGACGTCTTGGCTCATGCCAGCATATCAGGGGCATAAGCTAAATTATCAACTGGTAAGCGCACCCCAAAAGTGACACACAACTTTTGGGGTGTGGTTGTGACAAACGGCTTGCACTTTTGAGGCAAACTCACCCACCAGTTTTATTAAAAAACAATCAGCACTTTATCTTTTTGGTTTTGTAAACAACATCAAGGCTTGTCACCCAATCATCGATATAAACCCAGTCATCTTTAAGACATTCAATAGCATATCTTTACTTACTTTGTGGCGTCAATAATTTTGTACATACAGTCATCAATAATGTCAATCGGCACTTTTGTTGGCTCATCAATACCCGCTTTAAATATCATGTAATAAATACAGCTTATCGCATTGGCATGCTCTTTAGGAAAGGCAATCTGACAATTCTCTTCATGTAGCATCAATATCGGGGTGCAGGTATGTTATCAAAAACCTTATGACCAATATCAGGTAACTGTTTTTGTTGCTTTCAGCTACATCTTTTTTGGCGTTATGTTGTTCTGTATTGACCTCAATACTCTCTCCTGCACGATTTTCATGAAACCCTTAGGGAGTCACCAGAGATGGAATAACCCAATTTTTCTAGGGTGCCGGTGCCATCCACCAAAACCACCGCATCTTTGTTGATTTTTTTGATAGATTTGCCATTGAACAGCATATCTGTATTTTCGATGATACACCCACCAAACCCC
>NZ_MUXV01000017.1:39562-51977 GCF_002014975.1 Moraxella bovis | reverse complement strand
AGGTGTCGCTGATGATGTACCGTTTTAGGGGTTAAGAAAAAAATAACAGTAAAATCAATAAGTTAATACCACAAACTGCCCCCAATGTGGTTTGTGGTTAAACAAAACGGTGATAATCGCCATCAACAAAAGGTAAACACCATGAACATTGACAACCTAACCTTAGGTCAAATCAAACAAATCCAAGCCCTGCTTGGTAACGCAAGCACGCCAAACACTCAATCGCAAGACGGGCTAAATGCCATGCTTGGCAAAAAAGTCATCATCCGCACCTACTCAGCAGGGGTATGGTTCGGCGAATTAGAACAAAAGGCGGGCAATGAAGTCATCCTAAAAAACGCTCGCAGAATGTGGAAATGGTGGGCAAAAGAAGGTATCAGCCTATCTGCTTGTGCCTTATATGGCGTTAAGCATGACAACTCAAAAATCGTAGAGGCGGTGGAAAGTGTATGGCTTGAAGCCATTGAGATTATCCCATGCACTGATATTGCCATCAAATCAATGGAGGATGCCCCAAATGTCAAAGCTGAATAAACCAACCAATCATGGCAGTGGCTATGGCTATGGCAGTGGCTATGGCTATGGCGATGGCGATGGCGATGGCAGTGGCGATGGCGATGGCTATGGCAGTGGCTATGGCTATGGCTATGGCTATGGCGATGGCGATTAAATGATTTTCGGCAAGGTTAAGCAAGGTGGAAGTGTCTGCCGTGTGCAAGGTCGGAAAATCCGACCGCCTTGCCGTCTTTTTTAATTTTTTTAAGGAATTTGCTATGAGCAAAACCACCATTCACAAAATCCCTTTACAAGTTTTGTTGGCTAGTGTTATTTTTGTGCCAAGTAGTGATGTCCGCCCTTATTTGACTTATGTCAAGGTAGAAAAGGGCTATGTTGTAAGTACAAATGGGTATTGCTTATTTAAATGTGATATTGATGACTTGGATAAAGAGCTTGATTTGTTTATTCACCCGCATCAAATCAAATTGCTTTGTACTGGCATTAAGGCAAAAGACAAAAAAGGCGATGTCATTATTGAAGTTACAGAAAATGATGAAAAAAGTGTGGTTGTAATGCGATTTGATAAAAATGCCATCACTTTTGAGAATATCAAAGTTGGCAATTTTCCCAACCCGAACCGTGTTATCCCGTCAGATGACAATGTAACCAATGAAATGGTTACATTAAATTGGGATTATATGGCAAAAATGCAAAAAGCTGGAAAGATATTGGGTAATTTAACACCACCGTCAATCAAAAGCACAGGAAAAAATAAACCAGTCTTAATTGATTTTGGCAAAATCAAATTTAAGGCGGTTGGCTTGGTAATGCCAATCAAAGAATGGTAAAAAAGGCTTATTTTAAGAAAACGCACAAACTTAAAATAAGCCGTCCATTTAATTTAAGGAGTTTATTGTGAGTAAAGTTAAATTTAAAGTTGGCGATTTGGTTTATTGTCCGTCAATATCCAGCGAGATTTTAAATATTAAAGTTTTACCAATTGATGTAATGGTTTTTGATATTACGCATTCTATTTCTAGAAATGATTGTGGATTTGTTAGTTATCTAAATAACGCTGCAATTGTCCGATTGGATAATGGGTGTTGTACGAAAACGCATTTTCAAAAGATAGTCCACGCCACCACCGAAAACCACAGGTTACTTTCAAAACTCTACCCCAATGTGGCATTTGAGCCACCGCCAAAGCGTAAAGAGCCGAGAGAGATTATTGAGGCGATGTTAAAAGCGGGCTATGATGGCGTACCTTGCAAAACTGATTGTAAGCAATATCGTTTTGTTTGCGTGAATGTGTCCGATGACCCATATTTCCCATTTGTATATGATAGCCTTGACAAGGATGATGCCTTTTCATCTGCTATACCTTACTGCTACCAAACAGGTAAAACAATCATTGACTTTGTCGATGGCGAAGTGGTATTGGAGGATTGATTATGTTTATTGCAACTGCATTATATAAACAGCTAACCACAGAAGTGATGGGGTTAGAACAAAATATTTACTTGGCAAATAGTCAAAGACTAGGGTTTTTTCCAGTTTTTGAGGGTAAAAGATGAACCTAAATACCGCCAAAGCGTTGATTGATAAAATCGGACTAAACGAAGCAAAAAACATTGCTGAAAATGAGCCATCAAATGCGTTTATTTTTTTTGATTTTGGAAAATATCGCAACAGCATTCCCTGCCCGAAAAAATATTCGGTCAATACTATCAAGACAGCTTTGCAAATTGTTGAACAACACAACAATTCAATAAGCGATTTTGATGTTTTATTGGCTGAGATAAGAGAGTGTCGAATTAGAACACAAAATAGCGATGTTGTTTCCATGCTTGATTATCTTGAAAACTTTGCAATTTGTTCACGGAGCAAAAAATAAAATGGCTAAATTAAATAATCCATACTCGGCAGTTGTCTTTTTATCGTTTTTCGTTAATGATTTTGAAAAAAGAAATTTTAAAATCCCAAACGGCAACAAAATGCGACACAATCCACGAAATAATAAGCGAACAAAATCAAAAAGGGGTAAAAAATGAACATTGAAACCGCACAAAAACTAATTGAAAATCTTGGTGGAACTGAAAAAGCCAAAGAGATTATCAAGAATTGCCCAAAAGAGTGTACCGTATATCGTGAAGCGATTGGCAATATTGTCATTAAAGAAATTCCCGTCGGGGTAATTGCAACAGCTTTGGCAGTCTTGGGGGTGGATTATGAACAAGCCTAAATATTTCTCAATCACTTATGACATGTCCAAACTATCCGATGATGAACAAAAAGCCGTGATTGCCGAAGCAAGCTCGCTTTTTCGCAGTCAAAAAGCGGTGTGTGCAGGGTGGGAAAACGATGGTGTTACTAATAACGGTTGGATTAGTGTTGATGACCGATTACCCCCGTTGGAAACGGTAGTATTGGTGTATCAGAGACCCCTGCGGTATGTATTAACTGCGGAATATCTTGGCGATAGCTGGGAGTTTAGCGAGCTTATGCCACACGACACTCGAGTAACCCATTGGCAACCCCTACCTAAGCCACCAAAGGAGTAATAAAAAATGAACAAAATAATTCAAAATCTAAAAGCAACCAATGAATTGTTGTTTTTTATTTGCAACAAAAACAATATCTCATTAGGTACACTATTAAATGATAATGGTGCTTGTATTCAAGATATTATTGATGACAATAATATCTTAATTAGTAGTGGTGGTTGGATTGATATTAAAGACGGTGGATTTGATGATGGGCAAGAAATCTTAATCACAGACGGCAAAGAAGTTTGGACTGATACTGTCATGTTTGATTGTTCAGATAATGACTATTACATTTATTTTGACGGTGGTTCAAACCCCGAAACTGTAACCCATTGGCAACCAAAGCCCGAACCACCAAAGGAGCGAATGAATGACAACCATTGAAACAGATATCAATATCAGCGACCTAAACAAGTCAAACAAGCGTGGGCATGAATTATTAAGATATGCTTATGATGTATTGCAGTATGACGGCATTAAGCTACTACACACCGCCATGCACGCTGGTGTATCACACGTTAATCACATCATGGCAAGCAGTATGCTAGGTTATAAACCCGCCACTTTGAGAAATTGGCACAGCCAAAGCAATGGACCTATCCAAACACGCATGATTAACGGTAAGCCCTTTTGGGCGGTTAAAGACATCAGGCAATTGTTAGGCGAGTAAAAAAATTAGCCCAAGTTTATGCTTGGGCTTTTTATTTGAACGTTGGTTATTATTTGGTTATTATTTTATTTTTGGTTATTCTTAAACACAAAAAAATCAAGGTTTTAATCTCTTAAAACCTTGATTTTACTTATTTTAATATGGTAGGCCCAGCAGGACTTGAACCTGCGACCAAAGGATTATGAGTCCTCTGCTCTAACCAACTGAGCTATAGGCCCGAAAAAACAAAGATAATTATACTTGATAAAGTGCGTTTAGTAAAGTGTTTTTTTGCATTTTTATAAAAATCACAAATATCGCCCGAAAAGTTATCATCCGCTCTGATTTTTGTTATAATAGGACAATTTATTTAACCCAATAGGAACTCTCATGACTTCTCATTCTCTTAGCTACAAAGACGCAGGCGTTGATATTGAAGCAGGCGAAGCCCTTGTTCAACGTATCAAATCTGTCGCCCGTGCCACGACCCGCCCCGAAGTGGTAGGCGGACTTGGCGGGTTTGGGGCGTTGTGCCGTATCCCACAAGGCTACAAATCGCCCCTTTTGGTCTCTGGCACGGACGGCGTTGGTACCAAATTAAAGCTCGCCCTAGACCTAAACCGCCACGAAACCATCGGTCAAGACTTGGTAGCAATGTGTGTAAACGACCTTTTGGTGTGCGGTGCTGAGCCGTTATTTTTCTTAGATTATTACGCCACAGGCAAACTTGATGTGGACGTTGCCGAGACAGTCATCAAGGGGATTGGGGATGGTTGTCAGCTGTCAAATTGTGCCTTAATCGGTGGCGAAACTGCCGAAATGCCTGGTATGTATCAAGACGAAGATTATGACTTGGCAGGCTTTTGTGTGGGCGTGGTAGAAGAATCTGAGGTCATCACAGGGGCAAACGTCCAAAAAGGCGATGTGCTGATTGCCTTGGCAAGCTCTGGCGTGCATTCTAATGGCTACTCGCTTGTGCGAAAAGTGATTGACGTGTCGGGCGTGGACGTCAATGCTCATACGCTAGGCAATAGCGAGAGCTTAGCGGACGCATTCATGAAGCCCACTCGCATTTATGTCAAATCGGTAAACGCCCTACAAAAACAGCTTGGCAACAAGAACATTCATGCCATGGCACATATTACAGGTGGCGGTCTGACCGAAAACTTGCCCCGAGTGTTGCCCGAGAGTCTATCTGCCGAGATTGACCTTGCCACTTGGGAATTTCCTGCCGTCTTTGACTGGCTACAACAGGCAGGTAACATCGCCCAAAGTGAGATGGTGCGTACCTTTAACTGTGGCGTGGGCTTTGTGATTGTCGTCCCTGCCGATAAAAAAGACGAAACGTTGGCATTTCTGACTGCACAAGGCGAAACCGCTTGGCAAATCGGACAGATTGTAGAGCGTGCTGATAAAGCGGTGGTTTATGTTTAAAAGCTGAATGGCTTTTAAACAATTGGTAAATTGGGTTTATTGCTTAAAGATAAACCCAATTTAAAAAGGATAATTTATGCAAATGTCTAACACAGCATTATCGCCAAAAGTGCAAGCGATATTACCTGCTTTGGAAAATCTAAAAGCAGATGACTATTCTTTTTTGTTAGAATTTTTACAAAATAAAATCGTTAAAATAGATAAGCAAGAAATGCCATTGAGCCGTCAAGAAATTGCTAAAAAGCGTTTGGGGTTTTTAAAGAGTAACAATTAAAAATCAGGTTGAGTTTATCAATCAAGGAAATTCAAATGACCATTGAGCAAGCAGTCTATGAAATCACCCATACAGCCAGTTATAATGAAAGACTTTGGGCGATTGAAGAGATTATCCAAAGTTTAAAAAATGTCGCCCCAAAAGCAAATACAAATGACAAAAAAGATGAACAGATTTTAACACATAAACGCTTTAACCGTTTTCCGAAAGCCATGACAATGAGTGATGATTTTGATGATGATTTGGGTGATGAATTTTGGCTTGGGAAAGATGTATAATGGCAAAATATTTATTAGATACCCATATTTTTATCTGGGTAACGTGTGAAGCCGATAAATTGCCCAAAAGATGTGCCGAGATTTTAAGTGATGATACGCACACCATTTATCTTAGCATGGCAACCATTTGTGAGATGCAAATTAAAAACCAACTTGGTAAATTACCATTAAATCAGCGGTTAAATGTAATTATTGATGATGTCATTAAAAATAACCTATATCATATTTTGCCCATTACCGAAAACCATATTTTAAACCTACAAACCCTTGAATTTCATCATATACCCCTTTGACCGTATGATTATCAGCCAAACCATGTGCGAGCATTTAACGGTATTAACGGTAGATAGTGAAATTATAAAATATCCCATTGAATGTATTAGCTAATATGAAAACATTAAAAATCGCCGTCCTAGTCTCTGGCAATGGCTCAAACCTACAAGTTTTGATTGACCAAATGCAATCAGGCAAACTGCCCATTGACATTGTCGCTGTCGTCAGCAACAAAGCGGATGCCTATGCCCTAACCCGTGCCAAAAACGCCAATATCGCTACCTTTGTCATCGACAAAAACGAACAAGGCAAAACCTATAAAAGAGCCGAATTTGAACGTCTTGCCCTTCATGTATTAAAGCCGTTGGGCGTGGATTTGGTGGTATTGGCAGGCTTTATGAAAATCCTAACCCCATTATTTATCAATGGGGTTAAAGACGAGCTAAACGCCCCCATGATAAACCTGCACCCGTCCTTACTCCCTGCCTATAAGGGGCTAGACACGCACGAGCGAGTATTAAAGTCAGGTGAGCGATATCACGGCTGCAGCGTGCATTTGGTAACAGCAGAGCTTGATGCAGGGCAAATCCTTAGCCAAGCGGTGCTAGATATCCACGCCGATGACACGCCTGCCATACTGCAAAACAGGGTTCATGCCCTAGAACACATGCTTCTACCACGCACGATAGATTTTATCGCCCATGGCGTGATAGATGTGGAGAATGTGGGCGATGTGTATCGGTTCTGGGGAAATTAGACCAATGAAAATGGATGATGAATTAAAAGGCGACCGTTTGACCGCCATTTTGGAATTATCTAATCTGCCATGTAAATTTAGTTAAATTCTCGGTGTCCTGCAACAGTAATGTAACAGCGATTTCATTATCGGGATTTTCTTTGATGTTCTCATCTAGCAATTCCAATATCCATTGGCGAACTTCTTCGCTTTTTTGTTTTGAAAAAAGACTGTGTTGTACAATGGATTCTAACAAACGCCTTCTTGACCGAAAATAATCTCCTAAATCTGACCATATTACATCACGCAAATCATCTTTTGTTGTCTCATTTACAGCTTTCTTGACATCATCATTATTGCGTTGATTGTCAGGGTTTAAAAAGAAATCTTTAAAATCTATTTTTAAGGCATGGTTTTTAATTTGCTCTTTGACAAAATCTTTAAAGATGTCATAATTCTCTACCCCAAAAGGGTAGAAGTCATCAAAATCTATTTTTCTTTTGCTATTCTCGATGGTTTTTATAATGTAGTCTTCTACTTGTTCTTTAAAAGATTTTGCTAATGTTTCATTATGTAGCTCTATCACTTTATAATAAAAACTTAGATTGTTAAAATCTTCGTATTTAATTACTTTAACTGATGAATCATAAAAATCTTGGGTAAAATTAGCATCTATATCAAGATTATGCAATTTTGATACTAGTGATTCATGGTGTTTGATGGTTTGTATTTTTTATTCTGAAATTTCATCTTGTGCAATCAGTTCTTTTATAAATTTATCATCAATATTGTAATTAAAAATATTTTCTGTTATCACTTCAACCCAATTACTTAGACAACTAAAATCAATAAAACCCTTAAAAAAAATATTCTAGTGAATTTATTATATCTACCACAGAATTGTCAGAAATATTATAAGGTTCAAAATTTAACAGATATTTCAAATCAAATACAAAATTATTATCCTTATTCTCACAAGGTATCTCGGGTTTTATTAAGTCAGCAAGTCTGACAATAAGTAGGTTTCTCAATATGCTGTCTTTGCTTGACAAGCTTAAATCATCAACCGATTCTATAATTTCTCGATAATCTCGTTTGACTCTTTCATAAAAGCGTATGTTTTTAACCGCTAATTTTTCATAAAATTCTTTATAAATATCAATCATTTCATCGTCATCAATAATAGTTTTAATAATAGAAAAATTTTCTGTCAAATGTACAATTTCATCAAATACCTTTTCTTTATATTCTTGAAATTGGTTATCTGTTTTATCTTGGTGTAAAATCACAACCACTTTACAGTTTTTCTCGGTTTTAAGATGACTAATCAACCCCATGATGTCTTTTATATCAAGGTTATCAGATTTTCTTTCCAAATCATCAATGCAAATAATCGTATCTTTTACCAAGCTAAATAATGCACCTGTAATGATATTTTGACCAATGGACAAGGCAAAACCATTGCTTTGTATGTCAGGTATTTTTACATTATTGGTAATAAAGGTAAAGAGCGATTTAATTTTTAAATTCTTTTTACTGTCTTTCTTGTCTGTACTGGTTGCTTGTGTTTGAATGGCGATTTCATATTTTAAACTATCCAAACTATCTATACCAAACAAGGAAATATAAGCATATTTTTGACAGCCCAGTTCGCTACGTTTTTCTTTATAAAAATTTTTCCAAAAATGTGTTTTGCCAATACCCCATTCGCCAGTCAAGCCAATAACATAGCCTTGGTTTTTATCGCTATTTAGGACTTTTAATAATCTTTCGTTAATGCTTTGTGTGTTTGCCATAACTTTTCCAATAAAAATAGGTGTGATAAAATCATACCACACCTATTTACCAAAAACCAAATTATTTCAAATAATCCCTCAACGCCTTCGCCTGTTTATCAGCATTACCGATATAGGTGGCAGGGGTCAGCTCGGCTAGGCGTGTACGTTCATCGGACGGAACGGCGGACAGCTCATCGCCATTGACAAAACCTACCATCATCTCACGGGTCATCGCTTGCCCACGAGTCAGAGCCTTTAATTTTTCGTAAGGTTTTTCTACGTTGTAGCGTCTCATCACGGTTTGGATAGGTTCGGCAAGTACTTCTTGGGCGTTGTCCAAATCTTCGGCTAGGCGGTCGGTATTGATTTCTAATTTACCAATGCCTTTTAGGCACGCTTCAAAGGCGATGAGACTTTGGGCAAAACCCACGCCCATGTTTCTTAAAACCGTTGAGTCGGTCAAATCACGTTGCCAGCGTGAGATTGGCAATTTTTCGCCAAGATGAGATAGTACCGCATTTGCCAAGCCAAGGTTGCCTTCGGAATTTTCAAAATCAATGGGGTTTACCTTGTGGGGCATGGTGGAGCTACCCACTTCGCCGTCTTTTAGTTTTTGCTTAAAGTAGCCAAGCGAGATATAGCCCCATACATCACGGTTAAAATCAATCAAAATCGTGTTAAAACGGCGTAACGCATCAAACAATTCCGCCATATAATCGTGCGGTTCAATCTGCGTGGTATAAGGGTTAAAGGTCAAATCCAGACTTTCCACAAAACCCTGGGAATGCTTTGCCCAGTCAATGTCGGGATAAGCGGACAGGTGGGCGTTGTAGTTGCCGACCGCTCCGTTGATTTTACCAAGCAGTTCTACATTTTTGAACTGCTTTAATTGGCGGTGCAGACGGTAGGCGACATTTGCCATTTCCTTGCCAAGCGTGGTGGGACTTGCGGTCTGTCCGTGCGTGCGAGAGAGCATGGGCGTGTCGGCATAGTTGTCAGCAAGTTTGGTAATCTCATCAATGATGGTTTGCATAGACTGGGCTAGCACATCACGACCTGATTTTAACATCAGAGCGTGCGATAGGTTGTTAATATCCTCGGACGTACAGGCAAAATGGATAAACTCGCCAGCACTGGCAAGCTCATCAATATCGGCGATTTGCTCTTTTAAAAAATACTCTACCGCTTTGACATCGTGGTTGGTGGTGCGTTCTATCTCTTTGATTCGTAGAGCGTTTTGTTCGCTAAAATTGGCAACAATGCCATTTAGCTTGTCGTTGGTGGATTGGCTAAATGGCGTGATTTCGCTGATTTCGGGGTGGTTTGCCAAGGCTTGTAGCCAGCGAATCTCAACGGTTACACGGGCGTGAATGAGTCCAAACTCGGACAAATAAGGACGCAAGGTGTTGCATTTGGACGCATAGCGACCGTCAAGGGGCGATAGGGCACTCAGGGCAGAAAAAGACAGCTCGGACATGGGATTTTCCTTACGATAAACGGGTTTAAATGGATTTGGATTTGACAACAAAAGCCCACAAATCACTTGTGGGCAAATACGGGTATTACTTAATCTCAACAGTCACGCCTTCTTGGATGTTGGCATACAGCTCTAACACGTCCCAGTTGGACAGACCGATAGAGCCAATCGGGGCGGGCTGTCCGATAATCTCAGGGTTACTCACGCCATGAATGCCATAACCTGCCCTGTCTAGGCTCATCCATGCCACGCCAACGGGGCTGTTAGCACCGGGGGGTAGAATAAAGGTTTGTTTGCTGTCGCCTTTGGTGACGGTGGCACGATAGTGGGGCATTTTAACTTTGCTGTTTAGGTTATAAACGCCTTTTTCGGCAGGTTTTTTGCTGTTGCCGATGGTGGCAGGGTAGCTTGCCATGAGCGTGTCGCCTTGGTAGGCGGTGACGGTGTTGGTTGCGGTGTTGGCGATGATTTTGTCAAAACCGCCTTCAAAAGCATCTTTGGTATTGACCACGGTAATGCTCTCGCCTGCCACGAATTTTTTGTTGGGGTTGATTTTGGTGAGATAGTCGATACGCATGTGAAAGCGTTCGGCAAGTTTTTCTTGAATGCTCTCATAGCCTAGGTCGCTAAGTTTTGAGCGGGCTTCGACACTGCTTGGTAATTTGCCAAGCTTGGTGATGTCATCTTTGGTGATGGTGTAGCTGACCAGTACGTCATCCGCCCCCACGCTTAGAGCGTCCCATGTTTCTTGGTTCATCTTGCCAGTGGCGGGCAGGTTTTTCATGCGTTGGAAGTTGGCAAGGGCGTTTTTGCTGTTATTGCCCCAACCGCCGTCAATCGCCCCGACAGACGCATGGTGTTGGTCTAGCAGTGCTTGAATCTTGACCGTCATGGCACTATTGACTTTCATGTTGGGCGACCATGTGGACTCGTTTACGGTCTTGGCATATTCGGACAAATCCACTTTGGTGTAGCGTTTGCCTGACTTTTCAAGGCTTTTGATGGTGGCGGTGTCGCTACTGGTTTTTTTGGTGTCAATCTGACTGGCGGTGTCGCTGTCATCGGTGGTCAGCAGCGTAGGGTCAAAGGTGTTTTTTGTCCCCGATTGGGTGGTTTTAACATCAAGTTGGGCAAAGGCGGTCGTACCACAGATGGCAAGTGTGGACAGTGCCAATGTGGTGAGTTTTTTAGAACAGGATTTTTTAAAATAAAACATGGCAAATCTCATTTTATAAACAAAAAACACCGCTTATTATGCGTGAAAATGGCACAAATGACAAGGGCGGACAAGTAGGATTGTTGTAAATTTTGTATCGCCAATCCGCCTAAAACACCATTTCTAAGCGGTTAAATACGCCCAAATGATGGTCTCGGTCTTGGTTTTTGTCATTATAATAACTGATGTCCGTCTGCACAAACAGCCATTTTCGCCATACAGGTTGGCGATAGCTGACATAAGGACCATAAATGTCGAGTTCAAACTTCTTGTCTGCGACATCGCCCCCTGTATAAATGCCATAGCTAAACGCTCGTGTGCCGTGCTTGCCGTCTAGGTAGTGCTGTTGGTACAAGCTGTTACTCCATGCGGTCTCCTCGGTGTCTTTGTGGGCATAGGATAGGTGCGTGCGATTGACGAGCGTGCGGTGCTTGGACTGGGGCTGGCTAAATTCAAGCGTGGATAGGGCATAATGCTCGCTCTTGGTGCCGTAGCGATACATCTGTTCAAAGCGGGCGTTAATGCGGTGGTCAAGCTCCCATTTTTTCTCACCTCGCAGTTTAAGATATAAATCACTAGACCGCAGACCAATGTCGGCATCCGTCTCTATGCCGATGTCGTCTTGGAATTTTGACCAACGCAGAGCGAGCGATGTGTTGTCTTCACGACTTTGACGGCGGTCAAAGGTGCTGTCGCCATAAGTTACGGCACGTCCATCATTATAGATACCGCCCCCTTGTTCTAAGTCCAAATCGTCATCACCAATCATTACGCTTAGGCGGTTTTCAAGTGTTGGCAGTTTGATACGTCCACGAATACGGGGCTTGACGGTCGTGACATCATATTCATTATGATGCGTGTCAAGCATTAAACGGATGGACGCACGAGCAGGTTCATCAGGGTCGGTCTCGCCAAACCAGCTGTCCATGTGTCGTGCGGTGCGATTGAGCCAACCTTTGGTGTCGTCTCGGGTGTCATCAAGCCATGTGTTGTTCTCAGGTTCTAGGTTGGGGCTGTCCGTGTCTGATGTTATGGTGTCATTGGCATGAGCAAAGGCAGGCAGGGCAAGACAGGTCAGTAAACACAAAGTCGGGCGAGAGATGATGGGCAACATAAAAACACCAAGTTGTCAAAATTTATCCAAATCATATCATATTATTACTAGGACGTGTAAAACATTGATAACATTTTAATCAATTTTTGCATGAAAAATGGCTATCCGACCACTTAATTTAAAGGTAGTAATCCAAAAAGTA
>NZ_MUXV01000017.1:0-39275 GCF_002014975.1 Moraxella bovis | reverse complement strand
TGGGCTAGAGACAAAAAATTTGACAAAATAAAGGGCTTTCCCAACCATTATTTATGATTTTTTGTCATAAATCTGTCATGTTCTTATCTTAACATGATTTATAACAAAACCGTACATCATTTTATGACATACGGTTTTAAAATAGCGACAGAAGGTATTGTGTCCTACTGCTTGGTATGAGTATGCACGCAGGTTAGCAGTCCAAAGCCTGCCATCAGAGTAATCACTGCCGTACCGCCATAACTGATAAATGGCAAAGGCACGCCAACCACGGGCAGTATGCCACTGACCATGCCCATATTCACAAAAATATAGACAAAAAATGACATGGTCAATGCCCCAGCGAGCAGACGACAATAAGTGTCAGGATTGACAACGGCAATATAAAAAGAACGAGCCAGTAAGCACAGATAAAAGAACAGCAACAGACCCACGCCTGCCAAACCAAATTCTTCACTAAACGCCGCGATGGCAAAGTCGGTATGACCTTCGGGCAAAAAGTGTAAGTGCGACTGCGTGCCTTCTAGATAGCCTTTGCCTGTCAAGCCACCCGAACCGATGGCGGTTTTTGATTGGATGATGTTCCAACCTGCTCCCAAGGCGTCCGCTTCGGGGTCAACTAGGGTCATGACACGGGTTTTTTGGTAGTCGTGCATGTAAAAATTCCACAAGCCCCACACAAAAGGAATGAATACCGCAATTGCCCCACCAATCATCCACCAAGGCAACCCCGACAAAAACAGCACAAACATACCACTGGCTGCCACCAAAATAGACGTCCCCAAATCAGGTTCTTTGGCGATGAGTATCACAGGCACAGCGATGATGGCAAGCGTGGTAAAGACCGTGGGAATGCTTGGTGGTAGCTCCTTTCTGGATAGATACCACGCACACATCATCGGCATGCCAAGTTTCATGAACTCAGACGGCTGAACGCTACCAAAGCCAGGGATGCCAATCCAACGCCTCGCCCCCATGCGAACTTCGCCAATAATCTCAACGAGTACCAACAAAATCAGCCCCAATACATAAAAAATAGGGCTTAGTGTGCGATAAAAAGTCGGGGGAATCTGTGCCATGACTGCCATGACCACAAAGGCAATGCCATAGCTCACCATTTGTCGGATGACCATGGCGGTGTTTTGCGTGGACGCACTGTATAGCACCGTCAAGCCCACAAAGCAGATACTGAACAAAATCAGGGTCAGCCACGGGTCGATGTGAATGCGTTGCCACACGCTCGGCTCTAAATCTCGCCCAACGAAGTGATGGCTTTGGCGTGAAAATCGGTACTGTTCTTCTCTCATGGCAAGTCGTGGTGCGGTTGGATGAACTTTTGATAAAATTTATCAAAAAATTGCTGATAGTTGGCGGATTTCATGATAAATTATAAGATGGTCGTGTAAGTTACCTGATGTATCGGCGACTGATATTTTTATCAAAACATATTAGGGCGTGTTGAACATTGATAACATTTTATACAATGTGATAAAATTTAATGACTCCAATCAATTTTTGCATGAAAAATGGCTAAATCTTGTGGCTCGAAGTCAAAAACTTGTCTGATAAAATGACTATCAGCCTGCGTTTTTCCTTGAAAAACGTGCGATTTTTCTCATTTTTCATTGCAAATACCAATATTCAACACGTCCTATTTTAATTCATCTTGATGACTTTTAACAGTAAAATTTTGTGTTAGGGCAAAATTTCGTAAAAATAAGGAAAAATTATGGCCATCATCGTAACACTCATCATATTGGCAGTTATCATCGGCTTTTTGATAGCGGTGTATAACGCACTGGTTCGTCTAAGAAACCAAGTGGTAAACGGACTGGCACAGATTGATGTTCAGCTCAAACGTCGCCACGACTTAATACCCAATCTCGTCAATGTCGCCAAACGCTACATGACCCACGAAGAGCAGGTACTAACCCAAGTGACCGAAGCCAGAAACATCGCCAAAAGTGGATTGGATGCTCTTAAAGGTGCAGGGCTGTCAGGCACGGATGGGCTTGCCAAACTGGCAAATGCTGAGAGCAACCTGTCTCGGGCGTTGGGCAGTTTTTATGCCGTGGTAGAAAATTACCCTGAATTAAAAGCCGATTCTGCCCTAAAAGAGCTCTCTGATGAGATTAAAAATACCGAAAATCGCATTGGATTTGCCCGTCAGTTTTATAATGACAGCGTGATGTTTTATAATAACCAACGTGAGAGTTTTCCCAATAATTTAGTGGCAAATTGGTTTGGGTTTATGCCAATAGCACAATTAGAGTTTGCTGATAAATCCGCCATTGATGTTGCACCAACGGTCAGTCTTTGATGTATTGGTGATGTATGCCACAGCGAATTTATCAAAACTTTTTTGAATTACAACGCCATTACAAAAGAAACAGCATGGTGTTATATGCGTTATTTGTCATGGCGATGATGGTTCATGTATTGCTTGCCTTATTATTTTTTATGATAATATGGTATGTTATTTTTGGTGATTTGGGTGGTTTTGCATGGTTTTGGGTGCTGATTCTTGTGCCCAGTTATTTTATCATGAGTGTTTTGTATCATTATAACAAAATCAGCCATGATAATGACTTTTTGTTAAAAGACATTGATGTCACACGCTTATTTATTAATATGTCAGGCGTGGATTTGCCTATTAATCATTTTAATGATGATGAAGATAATAAAAAGAAAAAAAGACAGCAGGTGATTTATGCCAAAGACATCAAAGACTTTAAACCAAAATATCGGCGGTATTATGAATTTGCCGAGCAGTTAGCGATTGCCTCAAACATTACTTTGCCTAAATTATACGTCATGGATGAGACGGGGGTGAATGCCTTTGTGGCAGGGGTTAATCAAGCAAATATGATGCTCGTTGTCAGTAAAGGGGCGTTAGAATTAGATAATGAAAGTCTTTATGGGCTTATTGGGCATGAATATGGGCATATTTTACATGGCGATGCCAAATTAAATGTGCAAATGTATGTCTTAATGTCAGGTCTGTCATGGCTTTATGATGTTGCCGATGGCTTAGAATGGCTGTCCAAATGGCGACAAAAACCCAAAGCCAAACGCTATCAATACCAAGATGATAAAGGTGAACGCCAAGAATATGTGATTGTGATGGGTACGGGGCGATTGTCCATAGAGTTTATTTCTTTGGTAATTCGCTTATTGGGCTTTTTAGGCATGGCAAGTAGCGAATGGATAAAACAGCATTTTAATCGTCAGCGTGAGTTTTTGGCGGATGCAACATCGGTGCAATTAACCCGTAGCGATGGCGTGGCAAAATTATTACAAACCCTGCAACGAACGCCGTATTTGGCACATGCTCAAAAACGCTATACCACGCATTTGAGTTATTTTTTCTTTCTAAATCCCCAAGATACCCAGATGTCTATCAACTGGCGGGAGCGAATGGGGCATACGGGTAGCACGCACCCGAGCAATCATGAGCGAATACTGGCGTTGGATGAACATTATTATGATGACTTTGCCAAGATGGTGATTGATGACTTGGATGTGGATGTATTACAACAAACCCATGATAAGATGATGTTTATTGATTGGCATAAAAAATCAGGCGTGAGTGATTATAAAACCGTGGAGTTTGTATTATGTGATAATAAAGATATGGGTAAAGATAAAGATGCTCATTTATTTGTGAATTCTGGTGATAATCAAAAAGTGATTGATATCGCCATTTATAAAAATGACATTGAAATATCACAAGATAAAGTGGTTAATGGCAGGCTGGTTGTGGATAAATCATGGCAAGCCCAAGGTGAGATGATGTACCCCAAACAAGCCAGAGCCGATTATGAATTAAAAAATATTCATCATGTTAATATGACTCATGTCAAAAGCATGACATTGCCCCTTATCATCGCTCGTTATTTACGTAATGATGACCTACATCGCCCCATGAGTAAATTATTTTCGCTGTTTTATGCGATTGTCTTTTGCCATGATAATGATGGATTTTATTTATGCGACTCGCTTAATTTAGCAAATATTTTTTATATAAAATCAGATAATAGTGATACCATAAAAATAGATAAGTCTTTATTAAAAACTGTGGCAGAGATGGATAGACGCATTGATAATGGTTTATTAATGCTGATTTATCAGCGTATTATCAAGGATTTGGAACATGATGATAAACGGGCTTTATTAAAAAATGACGTTCATCATCTGTTGGATTTTATCAATGGGTTACATCATCAAGACAATCATCATGATGATTTGAGTCTATTATGGCAGAGCATGCATTTATATCGTTTATTGGCGATATTTGCCGATGATATGGATATTGCTGATAAGCCATTGTTACAAAAACTGACATTCATGTATCATAAATATGACATGGACATGAATGATTGGATAATGATAACAGTAATGATATATATGGTTATGGCTCATTATGATGATGGCGATGACATAAAATGCCGTGCAAGCATACAACGGTTGATTCGGCTTATCAATCATGAGATTGTGATTGATGAGACAGACATGAAAAAATTAATGCAAGTCATGAGTGCATTTAGTGTGATGGATATGGCGTTATGGCTGTTAAAATATCAGCAGAAAAATACATTGACGGCTAAGCGATATATTGATACACTACATACCGCTTTATTGGGCGATGGGATATTTTGTGAGCGTGATTATGAAATATTACTAACCTTACATCAATATTGGTGTCCTGATGATGAATTTGTTTTGTATTGATTTTCAATAATAGCCACAAAACTTTAAAATTACTACAAACACAATGATATTTGGGTGTAGGGGTTGCTGAGCACGCCTTATCAACAAAGTCATCAAAAGAGCATGCAGAACCAGCCCTTGCAAGTCTGTGATGTATATTAAATCTCTTTCCAAACTAAAAATAAACCCTTATAAACACTGGGTTTGAAGTTTGTAAAAATCTATAAAAATCGGGGGTTGGAAAGAAGTCTATTAAGTTATTTGTAAAATAATATTGATAAAACGCCTCATATAACATGAACACCCTGTCCGACTGTCCGCCAAAGATTGCCCAAAGTCGCCATATCTTAGCATTGGCGGGCATATCTTTGTGGGCAAAAAAACACGAGACAACAGGGCAGAATAGGGCAGGGATTATAACCCTACCGCCCGCGTATGACCGCCTGCAACCCAATCCACGCTTGACTCATTTGTTACCTGATGAGTTGCCCGCCAAGCAACATGCCAAGCCAATTACTGCACCAAATACCACACCAACACCCGATAAATCGCAAATCTCATCTGCTGTGGATGTCAGAGCGTTGCTTGATCCTGCCAGTTTATCAGCTGATAATCCGCCATCTGCCGAGTTAACACCAGCCACGCCCGAATCACAAAGAGTATTGGGAAGCATTGTAACAGGCGAGCAAGCCCAGTCTCCAGTCCAACCAAACCCCATAACCAACCTTGCCCAAGCCCAACCCTTTGCTCCGCCTGCCCATCTTGACATTCGCTTTGCCCTGCAAGGCGTGCGGTTCGGGCAGTGGGTGCTGATTGTGGATATGCTACTGATGAGCCGTGATGAGCAGTCGCTGTGGCAGTCGCTCAAAAATGCCCTAAGCAATCAAGCTAATCATCGGCCCATTACCGCCTTTTATCGTGAGATTGGTTATCCATTGGTCAAAAATGAATTTCGCTCGGATATAGGGCTAAACCCCGCCCAATATACCTTTGACGGCTTTGTCATTGGGCTTTGTGTGTCATCTGGTCATCATCAAGCTGTGCAAGTGGCATTTTTGACAGATACGCCCGCAGGTGTCATTGCTCAGACCACCCAAACCCTGCCGAGTATCCGCCAAATGATGACGAGTCCTGCCCTAAAAAAGCAGTTTTGGCAAACGGTGGTGGGTTAAGTTATGGTTAAATATGCCGATGACTGTTAAAATTTTGCCAAAAATTTGCTACAATGCTAGGGCATTTTGAGTATTTACCAAAGTTCAATACACCCTATCATTCCCCACCTTTAAAGGATAACTATGAACCGTCTTGCCAATTTTTGTGCTGGCCCTGCCACCATGTCTACCGAAGTCCTACAAAAAGCCCAAGCTGAGCTGTTAGACTGGCGTGGCAAGGGCACCTCCGTCATGGAGATTAGTCACCGCAGTGCCGATTATATTGAGATTGCTACTAAAGCCGAGCAGGATTTACGCACGCTCATGGGCATCTCGGACGACTATGCCGTGCTGTTTTTGCAAGGCGGTGCGTCATTGCAGTTTTCCGCCATTCCCTTTAACCTGCTAAACGGCGGCACGGCGGATTATCTAAATACTGGCACATGGTCCCAAAAAGCCTATAAAGAAGCCAAACGCTATGAAACGCTAGGCTTAGGCAAGATTAACCTAGTCGCACAAGGGGATGGTAAAGACGTACCCACGCCTGAGACTTGGGAGCTAACAGACGGTGCGTCTTATTTTCATTATTGCCCCAACGAGACCATTCACGGCGTGCAGATTTTTGATACACCCAAAGTAAACGCCCCCATTGTGGCGGATATGTCGTCTTGTATCTTATCCGAGCCGATTAACGTGAATGATTTTGGGCTGATTTACGCAGGGGCTCAAAAGAACATTGGGCCTGCTGGCTTGACCCTTATCATCGTCCGTAAAGACCTAATGGAGCGGGCAGGTGCGTGGTGTCCTAGTATTTTAAATTATAAAAATCAAGCAGATAGCGACAGTATGCTCAACACCCCGTCCACGTTTGCATGGTATTTGTCGGGATTGGTATTTGAATGGTTATTGGCAAATGGCGGAGTAGAAGGCATTGCCAAAACCAACCGAGCCAAAGCCGAACTACTATATCAAGTCATTGATAATTCTAGCTTTTATGATAATGCCGTCAATCCACGCCACCGCTCTATCATGAATGTGCCGTTTACGCTTGCCGACAGCGAGCTTGATAAAGTCTTTTTGGAAAAGTCTAAAAATGCAGGGCTGTTAAACCTAAAAGGTCATCGTGTGGTTGGCGGTATGCGAGCGAGCATTTATAATGCCGTAACCTATGAGCAGGTACAGGCGTTGGCGGACTTTATGAAAGATTTTGAAAAAACGTACGCTTGATTTGTACCAATGCATAGACCAACCCCAAATCACAAATTCATGATATATGGACGTAGGGCTGTGCTGAGCACGCCTAGCTCTATCAAAGGTCGTGTGCAACACGCCCCTACAAAACCTATGGCAAATATCAGGTTTATTAGGTTAACATAAGGGCGGATTTGGTTCGTCCTTGTTTTTGCAACCGACCAGTCGGTTTTTTATATTTTGGAAAAACTCATGCACATTACCCCCATTCCCATTTTAAATGACAATTATGTTTGGCTTCTCGTGAAGGACAATAACGCCGTTGCTGTGGATATTGGCGATGATAAGCCTGTGCTTGATTATCTACATGAGCACAATCTTACCCTATCTGCCATTTTAATCACGCATCATCACGATGACCATATTGGCGGTGTGGCAAGTGCCAAATCCGCTTATCCCAACGCCAAGATTTACGCCCATAAGTCGCACCTTAACGCCATTGGCATGACCCCTGATGTGGCGTGCGATGAAGGTAGTGAATTTGAACTGCTCGGCTTGACGTTTAAAGTATGGAAAACGGCAGGGCATACCGACACGCATTTGTCCTATCTGTGTGATATGGCTAATATAACCCATGTGTTTTGTGGCGATACGCTATTTAGTGGCGGTTGTGGACGGGTGTTTACGGGGACGATTGGGGAGTTGTTTGATAGCATGGAGCAGTTTGATACCTTGCCCGATGACACGCTGTTTTATCCCACGCATGAATATACACTCTCCAATCTTAACTTTGGCTTATCGGTATGTGATGAGACGACCAAAAAAGAGATTTTGAGTTATAAAAATACGGTGGAAAATGAGTTAAAAAACAATATCCCGTCCCTGCCAACATCTTTAAAGCAAGAACGGCTGATTAACGTCTTTTTGCAAACCGACAATGGGGCGATGATAAATAATATCAAGCAAATTTATCCCTTAAATCATGACGATAAATTATCGGTATTTTCGGCACTGCGTGAATTAAAAAATAAGTTTTAGGCAAGTAGATAAACCACCGCCCAAAATACACCCAAGACAGCACAGGCGATAAGTAAATTTTCGGCTAATTTTTTATGGTAATTTATCATCGCCTGCTTGTCTTTTCTAATTTGAAAAATTCTAAACAAGTATTTTAAAAATCCTATGACAAAAAACGCCCCAATCATACCGACAAGTATATGCCCTAAATGATAGGTTTTAAAAGATATGGGGATAATCTTATCATTCTTAACCTGATATTCAGAATGGCTCATATACATGGCGCTATCATTGGTATATAAATAATTGCCATTGTCTAATATTGTTAAACAATCTTCTATACAATCCTTGTCAGGGGTGGTTAATGGCGGTTTAGGGTTGGTTTGATGTTCTTGCCAAGTTTGACGATAATAGCCATTATCGGTATCTGTGCTAATAACCATAAATCTATCACTAGGCACATCATTGGGCTGATAATATTCTGTATTTAATTCGCTGATACCATGAGAAATGACACCTGCCAAAACAAACCATAGGATAATTAAGCCTATGGTTTTGATAATGGCATAAAGGAATAATAAAAAGGCTTTTAACATAATAATCTAAAACTAAGCAAGTTTTTCTTGGAGTAATGCCAAAATCCCCTTTAAAGTTTTTAATTCATCATCTTTTTGAGCAAGCAATTCATCTTTATGGGCGATAATGAGTTGTAATTTTTCAATTTCAGTTTGTGATTTATCTCCGCTATAATAATTGCCTTGAAAGTTATTATAGCCACCATTCAACTCATAGATAATATTATGTTCTTTGTTTGGGATTAAATCAAAGATATTGACTTCCAAAATGTCAGCAATCTGTTGTAAGCGGTCGATGTTAATCCGAGTTTCGCCACGTTCAATCTTAGAATAACCACTTGGAGAGATTTTCAATGCATGTGCAATCTCTTCCTGTGTAAACCCCTTGGTTTCTCTTATGTCTTTTATTTTTTCAAAAACCAGCATAAAATTCTCCACTTTTTCGCCAGTAAATTTCACTTTTTGGAATGGTTAAGCATATCACGAAATGATAAAATCATCAATATATTCAATCTTGGAGAAATTTACCATGAAAAAATCTTCTTTGACTGTTTTGGCGGTTTTGCCATTATTTTTAACAGCGTGTTCTGACCCAACATGGAACAAAGCAGGTGTTAATCTATACGACACCCAAAACCAGTTGGCAAAATGTCAATATGAAATTGGATTGGCAAAGGTCAGTAAAGACGAAAAAACTGCTTTACTAAATCAATGCATGAAGTCAAAAGGATTTAGATATAACTAATCTAATTTGAAAATTCCAACCATTAAAGTTTACCCAATAAAAAACTGGACAATCAACCTTGTCCAGTTTTTTTGTGCCAAATTGACAATCACTCAACTTGACTCACATCTCTCACCGCCCCTGTATCGGCACTCGTTGTCAAGACCGCATAGGCTCGTAAGGCTTGGCTGACTTGGCGAACACGATTTGCAGGTTTCCACGCCTGTTTGCCTTTTGCGTTCATCGCTTCACGGCGACGGGCAAGCTCATCGTCCGTAACATCAAGATGAATGGAGCGGTTTGGAATGTCAATGACAATGGTGTCAAATTCTTCCACCAACCCAATCGCACCGCCTTCTGCCGCCTCTGGGCTTGCGTGTCCGATAGACAGCCCCGATGTACCACCGCTAAATCGTCCGTCCGTGAGCAACGCACACGCCTTGCCCAAGCCTTTTGATTTTAGATAAGACGTGGGATAGAGCATTTCTTGCATACCCGGCCCGCCTTTGGGGCCTTCATAGCGGATAATGACGATGTCGCCTGCGACAATTTTGTCCGCCAAAATCGCCTCCACCGCAGAATCTTGGCTTTCAAAGACCCTTGCCCGCCCTGTAAAGGTCAAAATGCTCTCATCCACGCCTGCGGTTTTGACCACACAGCCACGCTCGGCAATGTTGCCAAACAGCACTGCCAAGCCACCGTCTTGACTGTACGCAAATTCTTTACTACGGATACAGCCCGATTCACGGTTCAAATCAAGTTTGCCCCAGACTTTGTTTTGGCTAAATGCCTGCGTGGTGCGTACGCCCGCAGGGGCGGCGATGTACAGCTCTCGGGCGGTTTGGTTATCGGGGTTCATCACGTCCCATTTGGCAAGGGCGTCCGCTAGGGTTGGGCTATGCACGGTTGGCACGCCCGTGCGAATTAGCCCTGCTCGGTTAAGCTCCGCCAAAATCCCCATCACGCCCCCTGCACGGTGTACGTCTTCCATGTGGTATTTTTGTGTGGCAGGGGCGACTTTGGATAGGCACGGCACGGCACGAGATAGACGGTCAATGTCCGCCATTTTAAAGTCCACGCCTGCCTCAAATGCCGCTGCCAATAGGTGCAAAATGGTATTGGTGCTACCGCCCATGGCAATGTCAAGGCTCATGGCGTTCAAAAATGCGTCTTTGGTGGCGATACTTCTTGGCAAAACACTATAATCATCTTGTTTATAATAACGTTTGGCAAGCTCTACAATCAGCCGACCTGCTTCCAAGAAAAGCTCTTTACGCTTGGCGTGCGTGGCAAGGAGCGAGCCATTTCCGGGTAAGGACAGCCCCAACGCTTCGGTCAAGCAGTTCATGGAGTTGGCGGTAAACATACCAGAGCATGAGCCACAAGTTGGGCAAGCAGAACGCTCCACGTTTGCCACGTCTTCATCGCTGATTAGGTCATCGGCAGCGTCAATCATGGCGTCCACTAGGTCAAGTTTACGCACCTTTTTACCACTCTCATTGGTTATGGTCTCATGGGTCATGTGTCCGTCATGCACTTCGCTTGCCAGCACTTTACCAGCTTCCATAGGGCCACCTGAGACAAAGACCACAGGGATATTTAGGCGTAAGGCAGCCATAAGCATGCCAGGGGTGATTTTATCACAGTTGGAGATACACACCAAAGCGTCCGCACAGTGGGCGTTTACCATATATTCCACGCTATCGGCAATCAAATCACGGCTTGGCAAGCTGTACAACATACCGCCATGCCCCATGGCAATACCGTCATCTACGGCAATGGTGTTAAACTCTTTGGCAACGCCCCCTGCTTTTTCAATCTCACGAGCGACAAGCTGTCCTAAGTCTTTTAGGTGAACGTGTCCCGGCACAAACTGGGTAAACGAGTTGGCGATGGCAATGATAGGCTTATTAAAATCATCGTCCGTCATGCCTGTGGCACGCCATAAGGCTCTCGCCCCTGCCATGTTGCGGCCTTGTGTGGAAGTTTTTGAGCGGTATTGTGGCATATTTTTTCCTAAATTGGCGGTTGGCTAAAAGGGTTATTTTAGCACTTTTTAAAGGATAATATTTGAAAAATTTTATTTATAATTTTTATAAATTTAAAAACTTTTAATTATAAAAATAACCGCTTGCCAAACTGCCGATTTTAGGCTACATTTTAGCCAAACCAAATCCATTATTTTAAATTTGCCATGACCACATCTTATAAATCCGCCATTGTCTTTTTTGTCGCCCTTGTCCTGTTTTTGATGAGTTTTTATTATCTCATTCAAGTGTGGCTTATGGTATTTGCGTCCATTTTGGTGGCGGTGTTTTTGCTAAGTTTGGCACAGCTCACCTGCCAAATTCCCAAAGTGGGCGACTACTTTGCCAAACTGCCCCACGGCGTGCAAGTCGGTGCGGTAACGGTGGCGGTGCTGTCGGTGGTGGCAGGGTTTTTGGCGATGTTTGGCTCGGAGCTTGTCGCTCAGTTTGCCGACATGAAACAGCTTGCCCCCAAGTCCTTTGATGCCATCAAAGACTACCTTAAAAGCTATCCTGCCATCTATGAATGGCTGACCCAAAATGCATGGGCGGTAGAATTCCAACAAGACCCTAAGGCGTTTTTTGAAAAATTTCAAGACAGTATTGTCGGTGGTCTGCCTGCATTTTTTGGGGGTATGCTAAGCGGTGTGGGGACGTTTTTTGTGATTTTGGTGGTAGGGCTGTTTTTGGCATTATCGCCAAGCGTGTACACTAAAAGCGCCATTGCCCTTGTGCCAAAGCCGTATCGAGACAAGGGTGAATACCTGCTAAAACGCAGTTATGGGGCGATAGAGCAATGGCTCATCGGGCAGTTTGTGGTCATGGCGTTTGTGGGTGTGGCGACAGGGGCAGCTTTGTGGCTGATGGGCATTCCGTTTGCGTTGGCAATGGGCGTGATTGCCTTTGTGCTGGATTTTGTGCCTGTGATTGGTCCGTGGCTGTCGGCGGTGCCGATTCTGCTCCTTGTGCTGATTGTCTCACCTGATTTGCTACTGTGGACACTTGTTATGATTGTCATGGTTCAGCAGTTAGAAAGCTATGTGGTCGCCCCAATGGTGCAACAACGACTCATCGACCTGCCCCCTGTGGCTCTACTGCTCTCGCAAATCATCATGGGAACGCTCACAGGCGTGCTTGGCATTGCCATGGCGACACCGCTTATGGTAGTGGCGATTGTGTGGGTGCAGGTGGTGTATGTGAAGTTTGTCTTACAAGACTATTCAATCAAAGTGCTTGACCAAAACGAAAACGACATGAAAACCGACCCCTATGCCGATTATGACGCTTATAAGGCAAAAAGCCAGTCGAAAGTGGTGGTGTTATCCCTAAAGCAAGATGTAAATAATACAGACAAGAAGTTTTAAATGTGAAAATTTTAAAAATAATCATTCTTAACCCCTTGCAATTTTGTACAAAATTTGAGATAATATACCAGTTGATAATTGTTATCGTTTCTTACTTTTTATCCGTTTTGTATAACTTTTTGTTATGATGAATGCTGTTTAAATCCAAAAACAGTGTTTTTCTTTTGTGGGTTTGTGATGATGACCTTTGAGCATTCTAATAAATACAAGGTGTTGGCGGCGGCTGTGGCGATTATTTTGCATGGCGTGGCAGGCGTGGGTTTGGCAACCATGCAAATACTTCATATTGAGCCACCTAAAATCACGCCGCCGCTTGAAATTCAGATGATTAAGCTTAACAACGAAGAGTCGCCTGAACTAGCCAAGCCCGAACCTAAGCCAATGCCCATCCCTGCACAGTCTGTGGCGGCACCTGCCTCACCCAAGGCAAGTCCACCGCCACCACCAAAAGTTCCCAAGCCTGAGCCTAGACTTGAACCCCAAAAAGAGTTACCAAAACCTAAACCACCAAAACCTGAGCTTAAACAAGAACCTGTTAAACTCGAACCCAAAGAGCCACCCAAGGTCACAGAACCACAGGTGGACATCATCGCTCAGGAGCGAGCTCAAAAAGCCTTTGAACTGCAACAGCAAAGAGAGCGAGAACAGCGTGAACGTGAGCAACAAGAAAGAGAGCGTCAAGCCGAACGAGACAGACAAGCCGAGTTAGCACGCCAACAAGCCGAACGAGACAGACAGGCAAAATTGGCACGCCAAAAAGCTGAAGCTGATGCCAAGACCCGTGCCGAACAAGGTCAAGGCAGGGGTGGTGATGGTAAAGACACCAAAACCGACAATAAGACTGGCAATAAAGACACGACAAAAAGCGGTGGTGCTGGCGGTAGTGAGCTAAAAGGTCAAAATTTATCCATCTCCAATGCCAGTTGGAAAAGCAAACCTAACTGGAATGGATTGACGTCCGAAAAATTAAGCGGTTCGGCAAATTTTGTTGCCACGCTCACCATTGATGCTAATGGTAAGATTACCAGTGTCTCTGGCGTGAATACAGGCGATAAAGGCTTGGATAGACAAATCTCCCAAGCCCTTCGCCGAGCCAGATTGCACCCCTTTAAATCATCAAGCGGTCAGCCGATGTCGGGAACAGCGACATTCTCTACGACAGTACAATTTTAAATACAACATTCACTTAACCCATTCTTTATAAGGAATGATTATGGATTTTGCGCATTATTGGCAATATACTGACGCTGTCAGTAAAACATTATTTTTTATCTTGATTGCTTTGTCATTGGTTTCATGGTTTGTGGGTATCACTCGCCTGCTTAGCTCTCGCCAAATGGCAGGCGTGATTAGCAATGAACTCACTGCCGAGATTGATAACGTCAGCAAAGATTTTGGTGGGCTTGATTTTAATCAACGCAAAATCATCACTGAGCAGAGTCTGTTACAGAACATCGCTCGCTACCGTTTTGAGCTTGAAAAGGGTTTATCGGTACTCGGCACGACCGCCGCGATTGCTCCGTTTATTGGACTGTTTGGGACGGTGTGGGGGATTTTTCATGCCTTGCATTCTATCGGTCAGAGCGGGCAGGCAGGACTTGCCCAAGTGGCAGGGCCGGTGGGCGAAGCCTTGATTATGACGGGTCTGGGTCTGGCGGTGGCGATTCCTGCGGTGGTGTTTTTTAACATCATCACACGTATCAATAAGCGTGCCATTCATCACGCCAATGATACCGCTCACGCACTGCTTGCCCGTGTGGCACGCTAGGGGGTTATCATGGCGTTTGAACTGAGCGACAACGACAATGGGGGCATGAATGAGATTAACCTTATCCCCCTAATTGACATCATGCTGGTGCTTATGATTATCTTTTTGGTAACAGCAACGGTGCTAAACCCGACCGTACCGCTTGATTTGCCAAAAACATCGGCAGAAGTCAATGACGTACCGCCAGAAGTGATACAGATTAGCATTGATGCGGACGGTCAAATTTATTGGGATAAAACAGCTTTGAGCCTAGATGAGCTTAATGCTCGTTTTGGCGAAGAGGTGGCAAAAGGCAAAGACCCACAGGTTCATCTGCGTGCCGACAAAGAAGGCAAATATGACACAGTCGCGCAAGTGCTGGCAACAGCAAGCGGGGCAGGGCTGACCAAGATTGCTTTTGTCAATGAATGAGCTGTTAAAAATAAATCATCATCAAATAAAGCCCTACATTATGTGGGGTTTTATTTATTTGGGCTAAAAATGCGTATCCGTCCAAAAACAAAATTTCATGATATAATACAAAAAATTAACCACATAACATTCAAAAATGCGTATCCGTAAACTCTTTAAATTTGAAAATGCCCACATCGTCCGCAACTGCACGTCCGACCGTTGCAGTCGCTCTATTCATGGGCATAGCTATCAGGTGGAACTTATCCTAGAAGCCCACGCTCTTGACAACGGGCAAATGGTCTATGATTTTGGGCTATTAAAGTCGCACATTAAGGACTTGATTGACAGTTTTGACCATGCCATTACCTTTTGGGATAAGGACGATGGCGATTATATCCGTGCGTGCAAGGATTTTTCAGCTCGTTGGATAAGTCTGCCTGTGTCGCCATCTGCCGAGCAGTTTAGTCGTGTGATTTTTTATTGGGCGGATAAGGTCATGCAGAACACCACGACCCAAAATGGCGAGACAGACGTGTCTGTCTATTCGGTCATCGTCCACGAGACCGCCACAGGGTACGCCCAATGTTTTCGTGAAGACATAGAAAACGACCGTATGGGCAAATTGTCGCTGGATATGTTTGAATTTAGCGAACAAGTCAAAGCCGAGTGGGGCGATAGCGAGCTGTTTGATAAGCTAAAACGTGGCGAGAAATTTGTCAATCCACAGCCGTTAAGACAAGTGAATTTTTAAGGATAAACTATGATAGTGTTAGACATTACTCCTAGTGAGCAAGTGATTATTGAAAAAGCAAGTCAAATTGTTGGTATGCCATTGAGTGATTTTATTACTGAGCAAGCCTATCAAACCGCTTTAAAAATAGTTGATAAAGACAAAGGTATTTATTTGACTGATGAAGAGTGGAATAATATGATGGATTTTTTAAATAATCCCCCAGAGCCAAATGAAAAAATGAAAGCGTTAATTGCTCGGGGTTATGAACTTGATAAATCGTAAGCATTCATTGGTATTTGAACCGTTAAATAAAAATCACGATAGGTTTTTATTTGACTGTGGTAATGACATATTAAATCGTTTTATTAAACAACTTGCCAGTCAAATTGCAAAAAGACAGGAAGCGGTTATTTATGTTAGTCATGAAAATGGTCGTGTCATTGGATTTTACACCTTATCAGCGGATAAAATACAAAAATCGGACAGTCCTGATGAATTAAAAAATCAATCACCACATACTGCCATACCTTGCATATTGATTGGGCGTTTGGCGGTTGATAAAAATTATCAAGGCATGGGAATCGGTATTGATTTGTTGGCACACGCCCTACGGTGAGCAAAAAGAACAGCTGAGTTGATTGGTGTGGCTTTTGTGATTGTTGATGCCAAAGATGAACAGGCAAAATCATTTTATCAAAGTTATGGATTTTTTGAATTGCAAAATACACCATTGAGAATGGCTTTTCCTGTTTCTAAAATTGAACGTGAAGAATGAAAACTTTAATCCTAAAAAACGAAACCGACACCCAGCACCTTGCCAACGCCCTTGCCAAAACCAATCCCACAGGCAGTCTGTGGCTATCAGGCGATTTGGGGGCGGGCAAGACGACTTTTACCCGTTATCTTTTGCGTGCATTGGGGCATACAGGGGCGGTAAAAAGCCCAACTTATACCCTGGTTGAGCCTTATAATATCAATGGTAAGCCTGTATACCATGCCGACCTATATCGGCTAAATGACCCAGAAGAGCTGGATTTTATTGGGTTTTTTGAATATTTTGATGAGCCAAATTCACTGGTCATCATTGAATGGGCAAGCCGTGCCGAGAGCATTTTGCCAAAGCCTGATATAACGATAAACATTACAAGACAAGCTGATGAAAGTCGGGTGGTAGAGATTGTTGGAATGGATTTGGATTTGTCATGAATTTACATTATCAATCCCTACCCGATAACACCGTCCTATCGCTTATCGCCCCCACCGCCAGCGGTAAAACCGACTTGGCGTTTAAATTATTTGATACAGGGCGGTTTGAGCTGATTTCGGTGGATAGTGCCCTGATTTATGAGGACATGAACATCGGCACGGCAAAACCGACCGATGATGAGCTTGTCCGTTTTCCACATCATCTCGTTAATGTCATCAAGCCGACCGAGACTTATAACGTGGCAACTTTTGTGGCGGACGTGGAGCGACTCATTGGCGACATTCACGCACGGGGCAAGATTCCGCTACTTGTGGGCGGTACGATGATGTATTATATGACGTTACTTGATGGCTTGTCTGCCGTGCCTGACACCGACCCTGCCATTCGTGGGCAGGTCATGGCATGGCTGTCTGATAAAGGCATTGGCGAGCTGTACGCCTATCTGCAAACGCATGACCCCAAGATTTGTGAGCGTCTAAAAATATCCGACACCCAGCGTATCACAAGGGCGGTGGAAGTGCATATGCAGACAGGCACACCCATGAGCGTCTGGCAAGATACGCCCAAAGTCGCCCCTTGTCATAATCCACGCCAGCATTGGCTGACCCTATCGGTAGAGCCTGAACGTGCATGGCTACACGAGCGTATCGCCAAACGCCTTGACATCATGTGGGAGCAGGGACTGGTTGATGAAGTGATTCATCTTTTGCAAAAATACCCCGACCTAACGCCTGATATGCCGTCCATGCGGTGCGTGGGCTATCGGCAGGTATTGGAATTTTTGGCGATAACCGACCATGAGATTATGCAAACCTCCCCCATTTGGCAACCATTTGCTATAAATTTACAAAAAAACAACAAAATGACTGCCGAAAATGGCAAGAATTTTGTAACAAAAGAGCAAAATATGCATGATATGGCTTGCCAAGACATGAAAAATAAGGCATTATATGCAACAAGACAACTGGCAAAACGCCAATCAACATGGCAAAGACAACTGACCAGTTTACCCCAATTTATAAACGCCAATGAAATGAATAAAACAAAGGCTAGCATAACAAGCGACCCCCAATCACAGCAACGGATTTTTTCATTTGCAAGCATGAAAGACGCACAAAATGAGCTTTTGGCGTAATTTTTAACGTATTTTTCCAAGCACCGTTGGTTGCTTTTTTCTTGTGTTAATTTTGGAGAACAACAATGTCAAAAGGGCAAAGCCTACAAGACCCCTTCCTAAACGCTCTGCGTAAAGACCGCATTCCTGTGTCTATTTTTTTGGTCAATGGTATCAAGCTACAAGGTCAGATTGAATCATTTGACCAGTATGTTGTATTGCTTAAAAATACCGTCAGCCAAATGGTCTATAAGCATGCCATTTCTACCGTTGTCCCCACTCGCAACCCACGCACAGATGGTGCAACCCCTAGCACAGGTACGGGCTATCCGTCATCGGTGGGCGTGATGAGTGGCAGTAACTATCAAGGTACAAGCTATCCTAATGCAGGCTTTGACCGTCAAGGCTTTGGCGGTGGGGCAGGCACAACCCGTCCTGTGGGTGGCTTTACTCGCACTCCGCCAAACCAAGGTTTTGGTGGCAATCAAGGCTTTGAACGTGGTGGCTATCCACAAGGAAGCATGGGCTTTAATCAAGGCTTTGAACGTTCGGGTTTTGAAGAGCGTGGCTTTGATGGCAAAGGCTTTGAGAAAAATGAACGTGGTTTTGACGGCAAGGGATTTGATAATAAAGCCTTTGACAACAGCACCTTTGACCGCCAAGGGTTTGACAAAACCAATGATGATGAATGATGTCGCTCGTGGTAACTAACCATAAAAAGCTCACATGATGTGGGCTTTTTTGTGGTAAAAGCTTTTATGATAAAAGCTATCGCAGTTTGATAAAAATTTACCATAAAACATCGCCAAATATGGTATCATACCCATTTTATTTTACAAACCATCCGCCACTCATGAACGACCAAACCCCAAACACAGCCGATCTTGATACTGACTTTATCAGCGTGGGCTTGACCGCCATTAACACCGAACAAGAGGCATTGACACTGCTTAAAGATGAGCTTGATGAGCGTTTTGTGCGGGCGTGTCAGGCGATTTTGGCGTGTCGGGGGCGTGTCGTGGTGACAGGCATGGGCAAGAGTGGACATATCGGGCGTAAGATAGCGGCGACATTGGCAAGTACAGGCACGCCTGCATTTTTTATGCACCCAGGGGAGGCAGGGCATGGCGATTTGGGTATGCTGGTACAGGGCGATGTACTGATTGCCATTTCTAACTCAGGGCAGTCCGATGAGATTAAAATGCTTATCCCTGTCGTCAAACAGTTGGGTATTCCCCTGATTAGTATTAGCCGTGACCGTCGTGGGTTTTTACCTAAATCTGCCAATATCGCTTTGACCCTTGGTAATTTTGAAGAAGCCTGTCCGCTCGGACTGGCACCGACATCAAGCACGACCGCCACACTGGCACTGGGCGATGCGTTGGCGGTGGCACTGTTGCATGCTCGGGGTTTTACCAGTAATGATTTTGCCTTGTCGCACCCAGCAGGGGCATTGGGGCGTAAACTGTTGACCCGTGTCAAGGATGTCATGCACACCGAGAACCTGCCCATGGTGCGAGCCGATACCAGTCTTGATAAAGCCTTGCTTGTGATGACAGGGGGGCGACTGGGCTTGGCGGTGGTGGTTGATGAGTGTGATGATGTGGTGGGTATTTTTACCGATGGCGATTTACGGCGTAAACTGGCGGATAACGTGTCGCTATCGGCCCCCATGAATACGCTCATGACCAAGCACCCTAAGCATACCACGGGCGAGATGCGAGCGTCTGATGCCCTAACGCTGATGAATGAGCATGCCATTAGTCAGTTATTGGTACTGGACAACGGTAGGCTTGCAGGCGTGATTAGCATTCATGACTTGCTAAAAGCAGGCGTAAGCTAAATTTGTAAAACAACAAAAGGAAAAGCATGAGCGACTTAACCAAACGATTGCAAGCGGTCAAACTTTTTGCCATGGACGTGGATGGGATTTTGTCAGACGGGCAAATCATCTATGATGCCAATGGGATAGAGACCAAAGCCTTTTATGTCCAAGATGGTGTGGGATTAAAGGCATTAAAAGAGCAGGGCATTATCCTTGCCATCATCACAGGTAGAAGCTCGCCCATGGTGGCACGTCGCGCCGATGAGTTGGGCATTGACCATGTGGTGCAGGGGCGAGATGACAAATTTACCGCTTTATCTGCCCTTGTCGATGAGCTTGGACTGTCTGTGAGTGAATGCATGTACATGGGTGATGATTTGCCTGACCTAAAAGCCGTGCGTGAATCAGGCGTGGGCGTGTCTGTGCCAAATGGCTGTGCCGAAACACAAGCGGTGGCGGACATCGTAACTATCAAATCAGGCGGTCATGGCGCGGTGCGTGAAGTGTGCGAGCAGTTGTTAAAGGCAAAAGGAGCTTATGATGCCTTTATCGCTCAATATATCTAAATGTCTAAGTTGGCAATAATCAAGCTCAAAAACAGAGATAATCACTCATGAATCTAAAAATTCTCAGCGTGCTTGGTGTTATGGCATTCATGGTCGGGGCATGGTTTTTTTACAAAGAAGACGTCAATATCGAACCTGCCGTGCCGTCTGCCCCTGCCGTCTCTTATGAAGTGACCGAGATTAAGGCGGTTCAGACCAGTCCTGAGACGGGCGAGATTGAATACACGCTAACGGCGGACAGTTTGGCAAAAAACAGTGCAGGCGTGGATGAGATGAAAAATGCCAAAATGGACTGGACACCACCAAACAGCGAAACTTATCATTTAGAAGCCAGCCTTGCCAGTTTGGGGCAGACCACGGGCGATTTGTTATTAAAAGAAGGCTTTGTGTTGGTGCGACAAGGCGATGACACCAAGCCTGATATGATCATCAAAGGCAATCTACTAACAGGCAATACCAAACAGCGTCAAGTGGCAAGCAGTGAACCCATCAGCGTCACCCAAGGGGAAGACAGCTTTATGGCACAGGGTTTTACAGGGGATTTACAGACAGGTGAGTATGAATTTTATCGCATTCAAATGGAATTTGCCCCGCCCAAGCGTGAAGACAAGCCCTTATTTTAATTCATCTATCATGGATATCTTATGAGAACATCACACTTATTATCAGCCCAAATCCTACTTTTTGTGGCAGGGATGAGTATGGCGTTATCCGCCCATGCTCTGCCATCGGACGCCAGTCAGCCTATTCGTCTGCTTGCTGACAAAGCGACATACAGCGAGCGTACAGGCGTAACTAGTTATTCGGGCAATGTCATCATCGAGCAAGGTACGCTCAAAATCACCGCCGATAACATCACGCTAAACCTAGATGACAAACGCAGTATTAAAACTGCCCTAGCAACAGGTCGCCCTGCAACCATGCAACAAGTTGTCACTCAAGAAAAGGGTCTTGCCAAGGGGCAGGCAAATAAGATTGACTATAATGCCGTGACAGGTATCATCACGCTCACAGGTAATGCCAAGCTGACCCAAGCAGGGGCGAGTTTTTCGGGCAATACCATTCGTTATAGTCTAAAACTGGGCGATGTGGAAGCCAATGCTGGCGGTGGTCGCCGTGTGGAGTTGGTGTTTCCGCCAAGCGAGTCCAACAGTCAAACAGGTGTTCGCCCATGACCACGCTTGCCATGCACCATTTGGGCAAACGCTATGGACAGCGTTGGGTGGTCAAAGATGTCTCTTTTGAGATAAACGAAGGGCAAGTGGTGGGTATCTTAGGGCCTAATGGAGCGGGTAAGACCACCAGTTTTTATATGGTTATCGGGCTTGTGCCGATGGATAAAGGGCAAGTCATGTTGGGCAATACTGATTTGTCCAAAAAAGCCATGCATGAGCGTGCCAAGGCAGGTATTGGCTATCTACCCCAAGAAGCATCTATTTTTCGTAAGCTGACCATTGAGCAGAATATTTTAGCGATATTGCAGACCCGTCAGGATTTGGATAAATCCGCCCAACTTGCCGAACTTGAAAAGCTTATTGGCGAGTTTCATTTGGGGCACGTACGGCATTCTCTGGGCATGAGTGTGTCAGGGGGCGAACGTCGTCGCTGTGAGATAGCCCGAGCATTGGCAAGCAACCCTAAGTTTATCTTATTAGATGAACCGTTTGCAGGGGTTGACCCCATTTCGGTGGGTGACATCAAGGAGGTCATCACCGCCCTAAAACAGCGGGGCATTGGCGTGCTGATTACTGACCATAATGTGCGTGAGACCTTATCCATCTGCGAGAAGGCTTATATCGTCTCCGAAGGCAACATCATCGCCCAAGGCTCGCCCAGTGATATTTTACAAAATGAGTTGGTGCAAAGAGTATATTTGGGCAGAGATTTTATGGTGTAGGCTGGGCATGCTTACCATTAAATCTCTTTTCAAACTAAGTATAAATCCTTGTGAATACTAGGGCGTGCCTAACATTGAGAACATTCTTATAAAATAAGATGAAAACTTGAAAATTTCAATCAATTTTTGCATGAAAAATGGCTATCCGACCACTTAATCGTGTAAATTTTCAAGTTTTTACCTTAGTTTCTTTAAATTTTTACCTTAATTTCTTTAAATTAAGTGGTCGGATTGTTTTTCTGTGTCAAAAACTTGTCTGATAAAAGACTCGCAGCCTGCGATTTCCCTTAAAAAACGGGCGATTTTTCGTGATTTTCATTGCGAATACCAAAGGCAGGCACGCCCGAGGGTTGAAGTTTTTAAAAATCCACAAAAATCTGGGTTTGGAAAGCATTCTATTGATGGTTTTTTATAAAAGAATACACGCACCTAACCCACCCACGCAAATTTAATAATAAACAATAGGGCAACTACCGCAACAGGAGCGTTGATTTCTTTGTAGCGACCTGTGGCAAGCTTCATCACGCAGTAGCTGATAAAGCCAAAAGCAATGCCTTCGGTGATGGAGTAAGTAAACGGCATCATGGCAGTGGTAATAAAGGCAGGCGTGGCTTCGGTCAAATCATCCCATTCCACTTTGATGAGACTGCTCGCCATCAAAATCCCCACAAACACGAGCGAACCTGCCGTGGCATAAGCAGGCACGATACTGGCAAGTGGCGAGAAGAAAATGGTAAGTAAAAACAGCACGCCCACGACCACGGCAGTCAGTCCCGTGCGACCGCCGACCGACACGCCCGAACCACTTTCGATGTAGGTACTAATGGCGGATGTTCCCATGAATGACCCTGCCATGGCACTGGTGCTGTCCACGAGCAGGGCTTGTTTCATTTTGGGGAATTTACCGTCTTTGTCGGCAAAACCTGCCTTGTCCGCCACCGCAATGAGCGTGCCTGATGAATCAAACAGGTTCACGAGCATAAATGAGAAAATAACCCCAAACAACGCCACATCCAATGCTCCCATGATGTCCACCTGTCCGACCACGGGCGTGAGAGCAGGGGGTAGTGAGAGAATTTCTCCTGAGAATTTGACGTTGTCATCAAACATCAGAGCAAGAGCGGTAACCACCACGATAGAGACCAATACCCCAGAGTGACGACCTTTGGCTGCCATGACAACAATGATAAAAAAGCCAAGCACGCCCATCAGTAGCGTGGGCGAATGTAGGTTGCCCACTGTCACAAGCGTGGCTTCATTAGGCACGACCAGCCCCATGTTCTTAAAACCAATCAAGGCGATAAATAGCCCAATGCCTGCACTGATACCCACGCGCAGTCCCAAAGGAATGCTTGCCATGAGCCAATAACGAATCTGAAAAATCGTCATCAAAAACAGCCCCACCGACCCCCAAAAAATCGCCCCCATGCCCGTCTGCCACGAATAGCCCATCTTAGAGACGACCACAAATGCAAAAAAGGCATTAAGCCCCATGGCAGGAGCAAGGGCGATGGGTAAGTTGCTAAACAGTCCCATCGCTATCGTGCCGAAGGCGGTGATAAGGCAAGTGGTGACAAAGACGACCTGTGTGTCCATGCCTGTCACGCCCAAAATGGACGGATTGACAAAGACGATATAGACCATGGTAAAAAATGTGGTAATGCCAGCGATGAGTTCGGTTTTGGCGGTGGTATGGTGTGCGGATAATTTAAAGAAATTGTCTAGGAGGGTTTTCATTGGTAAGCCAAAAGATAAGCGAGATGTAAAAAGACCAATGAAAAACAAAAGGTTTGTTTTTCTGGCAAATTGTAGCAAATTGTTTGGGTAAACACAATCATTTTATTTCTTAAACTTTCTAAAATGTAAATGGGTTTGTAAAGGCTTAATACACCCTATTAAAATTGAACGATTTTTTGAATTTTATGCTAAAATTGACTGCTTGATTCTTTGCATGGTTTGTAGTTCATGACGACATTTTGCCCCGATAACAATAACCTTAACATTCCCCATTCTGATGATTTTGCCCGCCAAAAAGCGGTCGTTTTGCTCTCAGGGGGGCTTGACTCCACCACTTGTCTGTATTGGGCGAAAGCGGTTTTTAAAGAGATTACCGCCATCAGTTTTCGCTACGGGCAGCGGCATTCAAGCGAGCTTGCGTTTTCATCCGCCATCGCCCAAACACTTGGCGTGTCACACCGTATCATTGACATTGATATCGCTCAGCTTGGCGGTTCGGCATTGACCGACACCAGCATTGATGTGCCTGATTATCAAGCGGACAGTGATGCTGTGCCTGTCACCTACGTCCCTGCTCGTAACACCATTTTTCTATCCTATGCCCTAGCCGTGGCAGAAGTGACCGAAGCCTGTGCCATCATCATCGGGGTAAGTTCGGTTGATTTCTCGGGCTATCCTGACTGCCGAGACGATTACATTCGTGCCTTTGAGACCATGGCAAATCTTGCCACCGTGGCAGGGCGAGCAGGCAGACGCCTATCCATCATCGCTCCCTTGCAGCACTTATCCAAGGCCGAGACCCTAACGCTTGGGCTATCACTGGGTGTGGATTATGCCCAAACCGTGTCATGCTACCGTGCCGATAGTGACGGGCGAGCCTGTGGCGAGTGCGACAGCTGCGTGCTACGTCATCAAGGCTTTGTGCAGGCAGGTGTTCCTGACCCCACCCGTTATCAAAATAAACCAACGCAAGGATAAACCCCATTCTCAATTTTTTATAAGTGCTTGATTTATCAAGGGGCAAATTGAAATTCGCCCCTTGTATATCCAAACTAATCATAGACAATCGATAAGTTACCATTTTAAGTTGAGAATGAAGCAAGGATAAATTAAAAAACTTGCATTTGGTCATGGCTTCTTGTAAAATATAAAAGACCGACCAGTCGGTTTTATTTATCATGTTTAACATTTAAATCATCATGCAACTCTCTATCGCTTACGCCCTGCTCGCCCTTGCCATCATCAGCGAAGTGACAGGCTCGACTTTTTTGGCAAAATCAGACGGATTTAGCAAACTCATCCCCATCTGTATCACGCTGACCTGTTTTGCCATCGCTTTTTATTTGCTGTCTCATGTCGTCAGGGCCATTCCCCTTGGCATGACCTATGCCATTTGGTCGGGCGTGGGCATTGTCTTGACCGCCTTGATTGGCATATTTATCCTAAAACAGCCCTTAGACACGCCTGCCATCATCGGCATGGCTTTTATTGTAGCGGGTGTGGTGATTATGAATGTCTTTTCATCCGCCACCGCTCATTAGCTTTCAAAATTATTTTTTATTTTAACCCCAAGAGATTCTCATGAACGACTTATTTAACACCAACACTCCCACGCCTGCACCTGATGACAAAACCAACAAACGCAAAAACAACCCCGAGCTGTTACGCCACACCATCCTAGTCTGTGCCAAAAATCTCATGCTAGATGTCGGCATTGGCAATCTGTCCATGCAAAAAGTGGCGGACATGGCAGGCACGAGCAAAGGCGGACTGTTTCATCATTTCAAATCCAAAGACGAACTCATCACCAGCGTGGCAGAGCTGTTCATCGCCCAAATCAATACCGCCATATTAGCCGACATGAACGCACACCCCACCGAGATGGGAGTGTTTACCAAAGCCTATGTGCGGGTAATGTTTGACAACCAAGAGATTGGACTACAAAGCGACTGGGCGGGACTTATCCGAGCGATGACCGCTGACAGCCAGATGAATGAGTTGTGGATAAATTGGTTTGCCCAAAAAATCAAAACCCACGCAAGCACCGACAGCGACCCACGTCTGTCCATCATACGCTGTGCTGTGGACGGGGCGTGGCTCAATAACATTCCCCATGACGAACTGCCTGCCATGCGAACGTATCTGCTGGCATTGGCAGATGATGTTTAGCCAAATCTTTAAAATCATGACAAGCTCAATGATATGCGAACGGTAAGAATAAAACCATTAAAAAAGGGCGTGATGAACACGCCCTCACAAGCTCGTGACAAATATCAAGCTCGTTAGCCATAAAGCCAAAATCAGACAAACCCATCAACCCACCGATACCGCCACATCATAATTGGCAAATACATCAGTGAGCTTTTTGATCTCATCATCATTATCATGAACCAGTAGAAAAAAGGCATTTTCATGCGAGCCAAGCTCCACCAATTTTAGCCCATGCCCTGCTAATTGTTCATTAAAATAGTTAAAAAACAGCTCACGCATGGCTTCAAATCGTGCCATCTGTTTTTGTATCATGGCATCAAACATCATGTTAATGTCAGTACCATCAAAATCATCTTCATCATCGTCATCGCCACATATTTGGGCATAATGCTCCAAAAACTCATCTTCAATGGCAATGCCACGCTGTTTTATCAAAGCGAATTTGTCAAAATCCAAATAAGGCTCTTTCCACTCCATGTATTCCATAAATTGCCCATCGGCAGGGGTTTGATAGTTATTATCGCTGTCCCAACCCAGCACAGGAAACAGCACATCCGCCACCAAATCACATTCGCCATCATAACCAATGCCATCTAGTAACGATATCGGCACACTTGCACACTGCTGTAATACTTCTTTGATGTCGGTCAAATCAGACATAAATTTACTCCCAGTTAATATTTAAAAACGATTCTGATTGTAGCATAGCAAATAAAGCTTGTAAATCCATCAAACCATTAATACTATTAATAACACCAACAAAAAACCATTCACCGCATGGCAAATGGTTTTTGTTGTGACCGCACCCAAATCTAAATGGCATAACCCAACGCATAGAACGCCACCAAGACAATGGCAATGATGACCGTACCGATGTTAAGCTTTTTAAACTCACCAGAGATGACACGACCCAGCACGAGCGAGCCAAAGCCTAACATGATACCTGTAACAATGTTCGCAGTCAAAACAATAAACACCGCACAAATAAGTCCGCTCATCGCCTCCACAAAGTCATCAAAATTCAGTTTTGAGACGTTACTTAGCATGAGTAGTCCCACATACATGAGTGCAGGGGCGGTGGCATAGTTTGGCACCAAAAATGCCAATGGCTGAAAGAACAGCATGAGCAAGAACAGACCGCCCACGACCACTGCTGTCAGCCCCGTTTTACCACCGACTGCCGTACCTGCCGCCGACTCGATGTATACCGCCGCAGGGGCGGTACCGAACACACCCGACATGAGTGATGACACCGAGTCTGCCGTGAGAGCCTTACCGCCACCCACGATTTGCCCGTCTTTGTCAATGAGACCCGCCTGCCCCGCCACCGCACGAATCGTCCCTGTGGCATCAAACACCGCCGTCATGACAAGGGCAAACACCGCAGGCAACACCGCCGCATTTAATGCCCCCATGATATCCATCGCCCCAAACAGCGACTCATCGCCAAAACTTGGTAGTTTAAAAATAGAACCGCCAAATTTGACATTCGGGTCAAAAATCAGCCCGATGATGGTAATGGCGATAATCACCCATAGGATACCGCCCTTGACCTGACGTTTTTCAAGACCGACAATCGCCGCCAGACCGATGAGCGACATGATGACCCCAAAGGAGGTAAACTCGCCCATCTTGACAGGCAGTCCTGCATCATTTTTGATGACAAGCCCCACGCCATTGGCAGCGATGAGTAGCAAAAATAAGCCAATGCCAATCCCCGCGCCATGAGCGATAGAACTGGGTAGGTTCTTTAAAATCCACGCCCGAATGCCTGTGACCGATATCAGCGTAAACAGCAACCCCATTAAAAAAATCGCCCCTAAGGCGACAGGAATGCTAATGCCTTGACCCAGCACCAAGCTAAATGCGGTAAATGCCGTCAAGCTAATGGCACAGCCGATTGCCATTGGCACATTGGCAAATACGCCAATCAAAATAGAACCAAACCCTGCCACCAAACACGTGGCGATAAAGACCGACTCGGCAGGAAAGCCAGCATCAGCGAGCATCCCCGGCACGACAATCACTGAATACACCATCGCCAAAAACGTGGTCAAGCCTGCGATGACTTCTTGGCGTACCGTTGAGCCACGTTCATTGATGTTAAAAAAAGAAAGCAAAGACATAAATCGCCTTATCTTAAATTGCTCAAAAAATAGCGGATAATTTTACCGTATAATTACAATTTTTACAAATATTAACGAAAATTTTTTTATGACATATGCCTTGTTTTATGATTGGTAATTTAGGCGATTTTTGGGTAAAATAGGCGGATTATCTTATTATCTCTTACCCTACTTAAATTCTTAAATTGCAAAATACCATCATGAAAAATTCCCAAGAAAATATCCGCCTACCCAACTTTCATGTTCATCTGGTGCGTCAGCATGATGATGACTTTATCAATGAAGACATTGATTTGGCAGAGTATATTGGCACCTATGGCAAAGGCTTGATTTTGTATTTTTATCCCAAAGACAACACCCAAGGATGTAGCGTGCAGGCGAGCGACTTTACCGTCTTGTCTGATGAGTTTGCCAAACTTGGCTATGTGGTGCTTGGTGTGTCTCGTGATAGCGTACGCTCGCATCAGAATTTCATCAGCAAAAAAGAGCTGGGTATTGGGCTTATCAGCGACCCTGATGAGGTGCTGTGCCAGCATTTTGATGTCATCAAAGAAAAAATGATGTACGGCAAAACCCACCTAGGCGTGGTGCGTTCGACGTTCGTGTTTGACAAAACAGGGAAGATGGTCGCAAGTTTTCGCAACGTCAAAGCCAAAGAACACGCCAACGCTCTACTGGACTTTTTAAAAAATCTATGAAAGTCATGCACTTATCATCATCGTTAAAGCACGATGAATCCGAACGGGGTATTTTTGCCATCACGCATGCCCTATCCAAAGCAGGGCATGAATCCGTAGTCATCGGCTCTGCCACCACCGATGATGAGCTTGTACTTCGCCTGCTTCGTGATGACACTGAGTATTATCGCATTCCCATGGCAAAAAAATCGTGGCTGTCATTGGTACACGTCCTAAAACTTAGACGACTCATCAGCGAACACGAACCTGACATCGTCCACGTCCATTCTCGCACGCCTGCATGGGTGCTACATTGGGCAATCCGTCCGCTACCTAACGACAAAAAACCCAAAATCGTGGCGACCATCTATGGCTTTTATCCATTTAACAACTACGGCAAAGCCCTGTTTTTCTCTGACGTCATCATCAGTGCGTCTCGCAGTATTGACAAATATCTCAAAGAAAAACTCGCCATCAAAAAAGAAGAATACAACATCCAAGAATTCCCCTTTAAAATCGTCTGCGTCCGCCGTGGCGTGGACACTCGAAAATACCCCTATCGCCATCATGCATCCGTGCATTGGCTTCATGGCGTGTTTGCCGAATATCCCGAACTTGAACACAAAAAATGGCTCGTATTTCCCACACCTGTCGGACATGAATACGGTCAAGACTGGCTTGTGGATATTTTGGGCAACTTACAAGAAAAATTCCCAAACATCCACGCCATCATCATGGAAGATGATTTGGCAAACGCCACCGACCAAGACGTCGCCCACGAAGAGTTTGTCCAACGTCTGCACGCTTTGGGACTAAATAGCCGTGTGACGTTCATCGGACGGCGACCCCCTGACATGAAAGAATGGCTGTCATCTGCCAATGTGGTGCTTGCCCTTGCTGAACGCCCCGAGAGTATTGGCATTACCGCTATTCAAGCGATACATCTTGGCACGCCTGTCATCGGTTGGGCAAGGGGGGCATTTTCCGACATCCTACAAGCCACTTACCCCCAAGGACTGGTCAAAGAAGAAACTGCCCTTGCTCTGTGCAAAAACATCAAATTCCACCTACAAAACAAAACTCGCCCCCCAATGACGCACGAATACACCATCGAGCAGATGACTGCTGAGACTTTGGCGGTGTATCAGTCGCTTGTGCCAGACTGTCATTTGGTTGATAAAGATAGACATGATAATCTGGTCTGTGTCAAAGCCGAAAGTGCTTAAAAATCATGGTCTTACAAGTTATTTTTGCACGGAGCGTTTACAGGCGTTTTAAAATTATTTATAATCGGTTTTGTAGATTATTTGGTTTTATAAAAATAATCTACCTTTTTATTGGTTATATAAGGCTGTTTTATGAAAAAACTAAGCAAGCTTGGCAAAACCGCCCTAACATCTGCCCTATCAGCAACCCTGCTGTCAGGCTGTGCAACCAGTGCATTGTTAGAAAAGGACTCAGGCGGTACTTATACCACCACCCAAAAGAGGGTACTAACCAATGACGTCGTTGTGGCATTTGGTAAGCCATCATTAAAGCTACCCAACATCCCATCGGATGCGGTCGTGATTGTCGGTCAGCGTAACAGTTATGTGTTGGTTGAAGGCGGGACTCGCTTCAACAATCTCATCACTCGCCTTGATCCACGCCATATCAGCCTTACCAAAGGCTTGGACTTTTATTCTGCCAATAATGACGGCAGTTTTACCGGTGAACTTGCCTTTAGATACACCAAGTTAAAAGCCGAAGTGACCAACGAAGAGCTAAACTTCTTTTTGCAAAATGGTGTCAAAGAATGCACCAATCACAGCGAATCGAATCTTGGGGCTCAAAGCTACTGCTTTGATATTCCCCTAAAAGGTCATACCTATCCTGCCGTGAGCAATCAGTCCAGCCTAAAAGCACTGAGTAAAGCCTACCCTGTCACCATCTACACCAACGAGCAAACCACGGCTTACCGTGAAGGGCAAAGCAGTTCTGTTGAAAAACTGGTGCTGTTTCCTTTCGCCGCCGCTTTTGATGTAGTCACCTTGCCACTGCAAATCATCGGGCAAATTTTTGACTGATATTAAAGTTTATGGTTGATAAATAGGACGTATTTGGGTGCGTCCTATTTTTGTGGATAATTGCTCTGTGATGATTGCCATAGGAAAAACATAGAAGTCATGATAAAATACGCCTTTTGCCATGACAATGACATCAAGGATATCTTGTGGATACCGAACTCATCAAAATCATTCTTGCCTTTGTGGTGCTCATAAATCCGTTTAGTGCCTTGGGGCTTTTTTTAAACCTAACCAAAGGTTATCCTGCCAAAGACCGCCAAAAAGTCGCCCAAATCGCCTGTGTGACGGTGTTTATTGGCATTGTCTTTTTTACCATTTTAGGTGAAAGCCTGCTAAAAGTACTGGGCATTTCGGTGGGGTCGTTTCAGGTAGCAGGTGGGATTTTGGTATTCTTGATTGCCATTAACATGATGAATGGCGGTGGCAACCCTGTCAAGCCTAACGAAGAAGAAGTGGAAGTTAGCTCATCCTTGACAGCGTCAGCGGTTGTACCCCTTGCCATCCCGATGATGATAGGGCCAGGCGGTATCTCAACGGTCATCATTTATTCCAGCCAAGTCAAAGGCGTGTTTGAAGTAGGCATGATTTTGGCGGCGGGGCTGTGCATTAGTGTGTTTTGTTATGCATCACTCATGGCGGCAGGTAAAATCAGTCGCTTTTTGGGTGATACAGGGCTTAACATCCTAAGTCGTATTATGGGCATGCTACTTGCGGCGGTGGCGATTGAGATTTTGATTAATGGACTTAGAACCTTATTTCCACAGCTGATGAGCTAAGCACGCTACAAAAAGCAAACATGACAAAACAAGGCTTGTGTTATAATTTTTGGCTTTTTGCTTGTTTGAACACACCCATGCCAATATTTAACATCAAAACTCCCAAAAAAGGCACCTTGCTTTATAAAATCTATGACTTTTTTCGGGATAACATCAACCTTGTTATCTCAATCATTGTCGCTATTTGTGTGTATTTTTCTTTGTCTGATGTGCGTTTTTTAAAGCGGTTTGTGCCAAGCATTAACATGGAGACGGTGTATTTGTTGGCGTGGGACAGCTTTTTGGTGGCGTATTTGCTACTGGCACTTAGAATGTTCATTACAACGAACTCCGAAGACATCAAAAAACGAGTTCATGAGCAGTATGAACGCAAACGCATCATGCTTATTTTGATACTAATCACGTCTTTTATTAGTATGATTGCCATTATTAATGAGATGCGTATCAGTGCTCAGTATGAAGGTTGGCTCTTCCACCTTACATCTTTGCATCACTTTTGGTACGCTCATTGTCTCATGGTTGTTTATCCATACTTTATTTGCCTTGTATTATGCCCATGGTTATTATGATGCCACTCATGACGATAAATATCCGCTTGATTTTCCTTATGAAAACAACCCTGATTATTGAGATTTTTTGTATTTTGCGTTGGGTATTGGGGCGACAGGGGGCGTGCCTGATGTCTCATTTACCAGTAAAAAACTCCGTCGTGTGGGGACGTTTCATAGTGTATTGTCCTTTTTCTTTAATACGGCAGTGTTGTCGCTTGTGATGGAAATGATGGGGTCGCTGGTTTCGCCATAAAATGATTTAATGTGATGAAATGGGTGTGAAAATTGGTAGAGAATTTTGCCAAAATGTTGTATCATAAAGAGTTTTTTTATGATTTTAAAAAGTGATGTATTATGGAAAAAATGCGTAATTTTATGCAGAGTTGGGCGGGTAAGGCGGTGCTTGTCATCACCCTTATTCCTATGGCATTTTTGGGTGTGCAGTCATTTAGCGGTGGTGGGCAGATTGCCCCCAACCAAATCGTCAAAGTGGGCGATACTGCCATTGATACCACAACCTTTCAGTCAGAAGTCAATAACTATCGGGCTCGCCTGCTTGAACAAGTGGACGGCAGTCTGATTAATGATAAAGCCCTAAATGATGAAGTGCTAGACAGCATGATTGACAGGGCGTTGTTAGAAAACCAAGCTCAGTTTTTTGGTATGACGGTCTCTGATGATGCCATTACTCGTCTACTGCAAGCTGACCCGACTTTCCATGATGCTAACGGCAAATTCTCTAATGATGTGTTTGCTCAGTATTTACAGAGCCGTGGCATGACCAAGGACATGCTCTTTACCATGTTTCGCACGCAGTTGTCGCTACGACAGCTCACGAGCAGTATTTTGGGAACAGCTGTTTATCCTGACAGCCAAATCAGTCGCTTGATAGACCTGCAAACCCAAAGTCGTGAAGCGTGGGTGGTGCGTTACAACTGGCAGGATTTTGCCGATAAAGTGACGGTTAGCCCTGCTGAGATTGAGGCTTATTATAACGCCAATAAAAAAGACATGATTCAGTCGCCAAGCGTGGATTTGGCTTATGTCACTCTAAGCGATGCTGACATTAAAATGGATGCTGTGAGCGAAGATGAGATTCGTGCAGAATATCAAGCCAGCCTACAAGGTCAGGGCGACGGCAGACAGTTGTCGCATATTCTCTTGACGGGAGATAATGCCGAGCATCGTGCCAAAGACATCAAAGCAAAACTGGACGCAGGCGAGTCTTTTGAAGCACTTGCTAAAGCACATTCGGATGACCCCACAGGCGAGAGCGGTGGCGACATCGGAAGCTATAACCCTGCCTTTTTTGGCGACAGTAGCAGTGCTGTAGAGAATGCCATCAGTGGGCTGACAGCAGGGGGTGTGAGCGAGCCTGTGCAGACAGGGTTTGGTTATCACATCTTTAAAGTCACCAAAATGGGCGATGCCCCAAGCCTTGATAGCATGCGTGACGAGCTAACCAAACGAGCGACCGAGCGTAAACGTGCCAATGCCATGAATGAGATGATTACCAAAATCAACACCATGGCGACCGACAGTATGGGCATTAGTGACATCGCCCAAGAGACGGGACTGACCGCCCGTAGCATTAAAGGCTATACCAAGGACAATAACACCAGCGAGCTGTCCGCTCCTGTGGTGGTGTCGGCAGCCTTTGACGACTTTGCCATCAGCGACCAGTCGGTCAGTCCCAACATCACCCTCGCTGACAAAACGGTGTGGGTACAGCCGACCAACTACCAAGATGCCAGAGAGCTGACATTGGCAGAAGCGAGTGAGCAAATCAAGGTGACTCTAACCAAACAAAAAGCCATCAAACTTGCCCTAGACACAGCCAATGCTCGTGCCAAAGAAGACCCAGCGACCCTTACCAAGTCTGCCCAGCGTCTGGGCGTGGTTACTCGCCAAAGCCCAGAGCTACTGCCTGCCGAGCGTGCCAGTCTGTTTGTACATAACAAAGACGGCATGAGTGCTTGGGTAGTAGAGACGGACGCAGGGGCGAGTGTCATGGTGGGCGATAAAGCCCAAAGCACGGCAACCGCCCAAATCTCGGATGCAGAACGTCTGTCAGCCTCACAAATCATCCGTGATAATGTCGGTCAAGACCAACTCCAAGATTATTTACACTACTTGCGTGATACCAAAGAAGTGCAAATCAACGAACAAGCCATGTCTGGACACTAAGACAAACATAATACCAAAAACCCATATGCCAAATATGGGTTTTTCATTAGACGAGTCATGTTAATGATAAATATCAATACCCCCACTCATAAGCCTAACTTTCACACCCACTTTACCACCCAAGCGGACACAAGTTTTGCCCTGTGGCTTGCTACCCTTGCCAAAGACAGCACGGATTTAACCTTAGTCATTTGCCAATCCCAAAGCGAGTTGCAACGCCTTGCCGATGAACTGCACTTTTTTGGCATATCCGCCCATGTGTTTGCCGATTATGAGACGCTTGTTTATGACAATCTGTCGGTACACCAAGACATTATTTCCGAGCGGATTGACCTTTTGACGCATATGCCAACAAGTGGCGTGCTACTGGTGAGCGTGCAGACACTCATGCAAAAAATCACACCGCCAAGCTATCTTTTGGGGCGGTTTTTTGATTTGAATGTGGGCGATACCTTTGATATAGAGCATGAGCGTGAACGCCTTGCCAAGGCGGGCTACAAGGCGGTGGATAACGTCTATATGGCGGGCGAATTTGCCGTGCGTGGGAGTATTGTGGATATTTTTGCGGTGGGGCAAGCCTTGCCGTTTCGTTTGGAATTATTTGACGATGAGATAGAAACGATTAAATTTTTTAATCCTGATACTCAGCGAACTGTTACCGACGAAGAGCTTGATAAGCTCAAAAAGGACGGCGTATTTGACGACAAAACCGTCCCAACTTCGCCCAAAGTGGCAAGTTTTCGCCTACTGCCTGCCCGTGAATTTGACTTAGACGACAAAGAGACGTTCCGCCAAAATTTTGCCAGCCTATTCCCCAATGCGTCCGCTCGCAAGGTGGAATTTTATAATGATGTCATGAATGGCATACAGCCGTCTGGGGTGGAGTATTACGCACCGCTATTTTTTGATTTGCATGAATGGCAGACGACAGGCACGCTGTTTCATTATTTGCCCAAAAATACACTGGTTGTCTGTGATGACAATTTGTCCGCTCATCATCACGACTTTTGGGAGCAGGTAAACGCACGCTATCATTCTCGGGCGTTTGATAAGGACGTGCCAATCCTGCCCCCTGATTATTTGTATTTGCCAAGCAATGAATTTTTTCAAGCCTTAAAAGTGTATCCAAGGGCAGTATTTGGCAATAAAGAAAATTCACTTTCCTTATTTCGCCAATTTACCGCCCACACCGTCCCCAATTTGCCAATCAATCATCAAAAAGACGAACCCTTGGGCGAGTTTTTGGACTTTGTGAGGGCGTGCGATGAGCCTATTTTATTGGTGTGCGAAAGTGCAGGTCGCCGTGAGATTATTTTAGAATTATTAAAAGGCAAACTTGACAGCGACACGGTGGCGGATTTTGGTGAGTTTTTGGCAAATTTGGATAAATTTACCCACAAAATTGCCTTAACTGTTGCCCCGATAGAGCGTGGATTATGGCTAAAAAATAAGAAAAATCAAGGCTTTTGTGTCATTAGCGAAACCCAAATTTTTGGGCGAGTGGTCGCCACCACCAAACGCAAACGCCAAAATGCCTTATCGCAAGCCTTTTTGATAAAGTCGGTAAGCGAGATGACCGAGGGGTCGCTTGTCGTGCATTTGTCTTATGGCATTGGGCGGTATCAGGGGCTTGTCGTGCTTGACGTGGGTGAGGGCGAGCAGGAATTTATCCATATCAAATATGCCGATGATGCCAACGTCTATGTGCCGATTACCAATCTTGCTTTAATTGGGCGGTATAGCGGTACCGATAGCGAGGCGGTGCAGTTGTCAAAACTTGGCTCGGGCAAGTGGGACAAGGCACGCCAAAAGACCTTGACTGACATTTATGACGTGGCGGCGGAGCTGTTGAATGTGCAGGCTCGCCGTAACGCCAAGCAGGGCATTAGTTTTGACATTGACATGGCAAGTTATGAGCTGTTTGCCAGTGGGTTTGCCTATGACGAAACGCCTGACCAGCAAAGTGCCATTGAAGCGGTGATGTTTGACATGAAACAGACTAAGCCCATGGATAGGCTTATCTGTGGTGATGTGGGTTTTGGCAAGACGGAGGTCGCCATGCGGTCGGCATTCATTGCGGTGCAGGCAGGTTATCAAGTGGCGGTGCTTGTGCCAACTACGCTACTGGCGGGGCAACACGAGGACAGTTTTAAGGACAGATTTGCCGATTGGGCGATTAAGATTGAAAGCCTGTCTCGTTTTGTCGGTAAAAAAGCCCAAGATAAAGTGCTTGCTGATCTGGCAGACGGTAAGGTGGATATTGTCATCGGTACGCACCGAATTTTGCAAGATGATGTTAAATTTAAAAATCTAGGCTTGATGATAATTGACGAAGAGCATCGTTTTGGCGTACGCCATAAAGAAAAAATCAAAGCCATACAAGCGGACGTGGATACGCTCACGATGACCGCTACGCCCATTCCACGCACGCTGAACATGGCTTTGTCTGGTATGCAGGACATTTCTATCATTGCCACACCGCCAGCCAGAAGGCTTGCCATTAAAACTTTTGTCGCTGAAAAAAACGAGCAGACAACCAAAGATGCGATTTTGCGTGAGATTTTGCGTGGGGGGCAGGTGTACTATTTGCACAATGATGTGGCGAGCATTGACACGGCGGCGGAGAACTTGTCCGAGCTTATCCCTGAGGTGCGTGTGGGCGTGGCTCATGGGCAAATGGCGGAAAAAGAACTCCACGATGTCATGAGTGATTTTTATCACAAAAAAACGAACGTGCTTGTTGCCAGTACCATTATTGAGACAGGCATTGACGTGCCAAATGCCAATACGATTATCATCAACCGAGCCGATAAGTTTGGACTTGCCCAGTTGCACCAACTGCGTGGGCGAGTGGGGCGGTCTCATCATCAGGCGTATTGTTATTTGTTTGTGCCGTCCATTAAGGGGCTGACGGCTGATGCCAAAAAACGCCTTGATGCCATTAGCCGAGCCAATACGCTTGGGGCAGGGTTTATGCTGGCGAGCGAAGATTTGGAGATTCGTGGGGCGGGCGAGATTTTGGGCAAGGAGCAGTCGGGCAATATGCAGACCATTGGTTTTGGGCTGTATATGGATATGCTAGAACGTGCCACAAAGGCGATAAAATCGGGTAATACGCCAAGCCTTGCCACACCGCTTGACTTGGTGAGTGATATCAACATTCATGCGTCCGCCTTGATACCGAGCGATTATTTGGCGGACGTGCATGAGAGGCTTTTGTGCTATAAGCGTATCGCCAATGCCGAGACGGTGGACGAGCTAAATGAGATGCGTGCCGAGATGATAGACCGTTTTGGGGCGATGCCAACCGCCCTTGCCAATTTGTTTTTGGTACACAAAATGCGAGTGCAAAGCATACCGCTTGGCATTAGCAAAATTGACGTAACCGCCTACGGACTTAGTATGGAGTTTAAGGCGGACACGCCTGTGGACGGTTTGGCGATTATCAAGCTCATTCAGTCTAATGACGGCTATCGCATGAACGGGGCGACGGGTATAAAATACACCTTTAAAGACGAAAAAGACGTGGTGGGGCGAACCAATGCAGTGTTTGAGCTGTTAAAATATTTGGGAGGTCATTTGGTTGAATGAGATGTTAATCATCAAAGAAAGTCTATCGCGACTACTTGCATCTATCTTTTGGCTTGTTGTGGCATGGGTGTTTGTAATTGGGATATTGTGGATAGCCTATGTTGGTATCGTTAGGTTTGATCCAGATATCATTGCAAATACTATCTTTTTGGTGCCGATTGCTTTATGGATATTGTATTTATTGATTAAGCATATTGATTATTGTTTTGGCTTGTTTGATTTTTTAATCAAAAATCCTTACCTAAATATCGAAGATGATGGCATAACCATTTATCATTATGAGATAAATACCAAACCTGTTTTTATTCATTGGTCTGACATCAAGGTTGCCTTTGCCAAACAGGATTTGCAAGGTAATCATTTTAATATTAAAAATGCCAAGAATGAGAGCGAGAATAAAAAGCTATTGATTTATACAAAGGCAGTTAATTTATCAAGGGGTAGCATTATTTGATTGTTTATGCCAAATATCTGATGAGATTAATATTATAAGACAAGAAAAATATCCGTCAATCATTAAAGACTTATCCGATGATGTATTATATGAATATTATGACGAACTAAGCAATAACAAAGCATTTTTTTTTGCCAGTTATAGAGCAATCCAAACAGGCGACAAATAATAGGTATCTTGACCATAAAGAATGGCGATTGGTTGAGCCGATTGCCTTTCCCATGTTGTGTGCAGTGGTTGCGTTCATTTGCTTTTTTCTGGGTACGACATTTCCGATGAGTGCCTTATCAAAAAAAGGCGTGTCTTTGGCAAATATCGCTCCTAATTTATTTTTTGCCAGTATCATGATTTTAATGAGGCTGATTTTTTTTAAGATATTTTTAAAGTTTATATTATCATTGGGAAAATATGCATCAAAATAGCGTTAGATAATGACGGTATTTATATTTATCAACATAATACACGCTCAAAAGAGATGTTATATATCGCTTGGGAGCAGGTTTTTCAAGCAAGAAGTAGATATCATAGACATTGTTGTTATGTGGATATTGATGTATTTGTTTATGCTGATGATGTGCATACAGTAACCATAAATATCAGAGTGGATAGTTTATTTCCCGGCTCTAGCCCAAAAAGT
>NZ_MUXV01000016.1 GCF_002014975.1 Moraxella bovis | reverse complement strand
ACTTTTTGAACCACTGCCTTGTTTTTTAATTCGCTATTTTTTAAATCATCTGTTTTGTGAGTTTCTTTTTTATTTGTTTTATTATTTGAAACAGCAGTTTCAATTTCATCATTTGATTTTAAATTAGTTTTGATTTTATCAGCGTTTGTAATTTTGTCTTCATCATTTTTTATATCAATTTTTTTATCTTCTGATTTATCGGTTTCTTTTTCTTTGTCATAATCTTTGGCATTAGCATTGTCGGACAATTCATCATTGACTGTTTTGACAAGCTCATCAAGCTCATCGTCGTCAATGCCTTGTTTTTTAAGTTCTTCAAGTTCGTCTTGACTAAATTCAACGTCATCGCTTTGGGTGTCTTTATTGTCGCTCATAAAAAACCTTATTTATGAATGAGAAATAGAGCAAATTGCAATTCGCCCCCACATTGGAAAATTTTTAAAATGTCAAAATTAACCTTTATCCAAAATCATCGCATCGCCATAACTAAAAAAGCGGTATTTCTTATGAATGGCATGAGCATAAGCGTTTTTGATATTATCCGTCCCTGCAAAGGCAGATACGAGCATGAGCAGGGTGGATTTTGGCAAATGAAAATTGGTAATCAGCCTATCCACCACGCCAAATTCATAAGGCGGATAAATAAAAATCTGCGTATCGCCACTAAACTCGGCAAGCTGTCCGCCCACACGGTACAAATGGGCGGTCTCCAATGTGCGAGTTACGGTCGTCCCCACGGCGATGACTTGTCCGCCTTGTGCCTTGGTGGCATTGATTTTGTCAGCAGTCGCCTGTGGCAGGTGGGCGTATTCAGCGTGCATGATGTGGTCAGTCAAATCGTCCGCCTTGACAGGGGCGAACGTACCTGCCCCCACGTGCAAGGTGACAAAGGCAATCTCTACCCCTTTATTGGCAAGCTTTTGCAAAGTTTCATCATCAAAATGCAAACTGGCGGTCGGAGCGGCAACGCTTGCCTGCTTGGCAGGGTCATGAAACACCGTCTGATAACGGGTGTCGTCCGTATCGTCTGCCGTGCGTTCAAAATAAGGCGGAATCGGCATTTGTCCATAACGCTCCAAATCCGCCAAAATCGGTGCATCAAATTGCAAGACAAACAAATTCTGTGCCCGTCCGCACATCGTTGCCGTCATGCCCTCATCTGCCAGACTCACCGTTTGCCCCACCTTTAACGCACGGCTAGAGCGTACATGACAATGGGCGATGTGATTGTCGTGGTCGGTAATGCGTTCTATCAACACTTCCACCGCTCCGCCTGTGTCCTTGACCCCAAATAGACGGGCTTTCATGACTTTGGTATCGTTAAGGACGAGCAAATCGCCTTTGTTTAACAAATCAGGCAAATCGCTAAAATTTAGGTCGGCAAGCGTGTCGCCTTGCACGTGTAGCAAGCGAGAGCCAGACCGTACGGCAAGCGGATAACGAGCGATGAGTTCATCAGGCAAATGGTAGTCAAAATCGGCGGTGAGCAGGGGTGTGTTCATGATGTGGCTGTGTTACAATAAAAATGACTTATTTTATCAAAAAGCCCAGCGATTTGCTTGTATTTCTCATGTTTGCAAACTGGTATTTCTCATTCCTAAACTAAACCTTTTGGCTAAATTGCAAAGTGCTCAAAAAAGGCGTATCATATAACCATTATTTTTAATGAATGTTTTACCATGCTGATGAATATCCAAAACACCGCCCCACGTCCTACATCGCCCCACCCCATTTTAAACTTAGGTTTTCGCATATTTTTTGTGGGGTCGGCGGTCTTTGCCATACTTGCCATGTTGCTGTGGCTTGCGATTTTGCAGGGTTTTGCCCCGTTTAAAGGCACGTTTAACCCCTTTTATTGGCACGCCCATGAGATGATTTTTGGTTATGCGTTGGCGGTCATCGCTGGATTTTTATTGACCGCCGTCAAGACTTGGACAAGCCAACCCATGCCCTACGGTTGGCATTTGGGGGTGATATTTGGGGCGTGGGCGGTCGCTCGCCTGCTCTGGCTTGGATTACACGCCACGCCAAGCGTTGCCATGCTTAGTGTGGCATTTGTGTTTGACTTGCTCTTTTGGGGCATGACCGCCTACTCGGTCATCAAGGCGGTGTGGGCCGCTCGCCAAAAACGCCAAATCGGTATCGTTGCCAAACTTACCCTGCTCATGCTTGCCAACATCGCCTTTTATACAGGGGTGTTTTTGGACAGCACCACCACACAACAAATCGCCCTGTATGGGGCGTTGTATCTCGTCATCGGCGTGGTATTTACCATTGCCAGACGGGTGTTGCCGTTTTTTATCGTCAAGGGCATTAGCGTGGATAACAACGGCAAACCCAACGGCTTAAATATAGAACAAAAAAATTCGGTACTATTAGACAGAATGAACCTAGTCGGATTTTTTGGTTTTATCGTGTTTGATTTATTTGTCAAGTCGCCCATGCTCGCCAGTGCCTTTGCTCTGGTTTGCGTGATTGCCAACATTTGCCGTCTTAAAAACTGGTATCACCCTGCCATTTGGCAAAAGCCCTTACTGTGGTCGCTTATCATCGCCTTTGGGGGCATGACCGCAAGTTTGGCGTTCTTTGTCGTATTGCCTTTTGTTGATACGAGCGTGAACGTGCATTCGCTCGGCTTGCATGGGCTTGCCCTGTTTGGCGTGGGACTCATGACCGTTGCCATGATGGCTCGGGTGTCGCTTGGACATACGGGGCGAAACATTCATCAGCCCCCAAAAACCGTGAGTGCAATGTTTATCCTGATAACAATCTCTGCCCTATGCCGTGTGATCATGCCGATGTTTGGGGGTGATTATATGACGTGGGTACTCATCTCGCAAGTGGCATGGGTGTTGTCCTTTGGGCTGTTTTGCGTGTCGTATGTGGGAATTTTGGCAAAACCACGCACTGATGGACTGTTTGGCTGATAGGCAAGGATTTTAAAACATGATAAAATGACAAAATAATGAAAATATAAGCAATGAGACGATTATGTTTAACCCTTTTAAAAAGAAAATCCACATTAATATGAGCGACATTGACAAGGTGTTGCAGGATTTTCGCCTGTATGGTCAAGCCCTGCCGACTTTTATTGATGATAAATCCCTACATGATGACACGCTAGACATCGCCCTAAGGGTGCATAAGGACGCCAACCAAGCCGAGCTTGAACGTGTGTATCACGACCTGCGTGCCAGATTACATCTCATTGGCGTGGCAGAAGTGAATTTAAATGTCGTCTTATCCGACAAAGTCGCCCCCACCACAACCGCCAGTGCCGTGCAAACCCACACGCCCCAGTCGTCAAATCAAATCCCAAACCACGCCACAGACGACACCCCCGCCAAATCCGCTCCCAAACAGGCGGACATCGCCCCCCACCCCCGCATTCGCCACATCATCGTGGTCGCCAGCGGTAAAGGCGGTGTCGGCAAATCCACCACCACGGTCAATATCGCCCTTGCCCTACAAAAACTCGGTAAAAGGGTCGGTATCCTAGATGCGGACATCTATGGCCCGTCCGTACCTGACATGCTGGGCGTGGCAGGGGTCAAGCCTGCCGTTGAAAACGACCAATTCGTGCCGATAGACGCGCACGGCATTGCCATGCTCTCCATTGGCAATTTGATTGAGAGCGATAACACCCCTGTGGCGTGGCGTGGGGTCAAGGCGACAGGAGCATTAATGCAACTGTACAGTCAAACCAACTGGCCCCACCTTGACTATCTCATCATCGATATGCCCCCCGGCACAGGCGACATTCAGCTCACGCTCGCCCAGCGTATCCCCGTAACAGGGGCGGTCATCGTTACCACACCCCAACACATCGCCCTGCTAGACGCCCAAAAAGGCATGGAAATGTTTTTTAAAACTGATGTTCCCGTCATTGGCGTGGTTGAGAATATGGCTCTGCACACTTGCACCAACTGCGGTCATGTGGACGCCATTTTTGGGGCGGACGGTGGGGCAAAGCTGGCAGAGAGATACCAAGTGCCACTTTTGGGGCAACTGCCACTTGCCACCGATATTCGCACGCAAATGGATAAGGGCGAGCCGTCTGTCATGGCAGGTGATGATTTTGCGGTGTATTATGAAAATATCGCCAAAAATATTGATGGGCAAATAGGCAAATTTGACAAAGGGGCAAGCGGGCGGATTTTTTAAATGGTATAAAATGTAAAGTGCATTAAATTTCCTGAAAAACCCCAAATTAAAGAAAACCGTTCATGGTGAGTTATACCTACCCATTTTACGGTTTTCCGCCACCCGCAGGCAGGCTCAGAGCGAACGGAAAACTAATTTTGCAGGAAGTCTATTTATAAATAGTGCATGATTTTGGCATTTTTACCACCCCATTACCACACCATTCATCATCTGCCACGCCCCCGTCATGACAATGACACTGACCACCGCACACAGGGCAAACACGCCCTGACTGGCGCGACCTAACTTTTGACTCATCGCATGGCACAGCCCCAACACCACCCCCATCATCATGCCCCCAAGATGCCTGCCACATCGATACCGGGTATGGCAAAGGTCATGACAAAGTTAATGCCCATGATGAGTGCCAAGCTCTTGGTATTTAGTCGCCACTTCTTTGCCGAGCCGAACATTGATAAAGTCAAAAGCAACATGCCCAGCCCCATGATACCGCCCGACGCCCCTGCCGACAACCCCACCCCTTGCACGCCCTCTTCTTCTATCCGTCTTAGGGTCATGTATAGGTTTAACAGATTGCCCGCCACCACCGACAGCAAAAACACCACCAAAAACCGCCACCATCCCAATATCTGCTCGCTGACCATGCCAAAATAATACATGGCAAAACTGTTAAATAGCAGATGAATCACCCCAATATGCAAAAACCCTGCCGTCACCAGTCGCCACGGCTCACCAATGAGTGTCAATGGCAAAAAGTTCGCTCCATAGCGAATCAGCTCCTGCCCTGTCTGCTCGTCAATGTTTATCCCATTCATGACTTGTACGCCCATCACCGCCACAAAGCTGATGATAAGCAGTAAGGTTGTCGGGGCGATTTTAGAGAGTTGTATTAAAGTCATGGTGATAAAATGCTAAAAAGTGAAAGTGAAAGTTAATTGACGGAATGATTTTTGTCATATTAAAATAAATTTATCAAATAAATTTTGTGGTATAAAATTGATAAAACAGCAGGACACAAAGATAGCAATACAAAAACACCAACCCATCAACACAGCTCACGCACCGCCATGACAAATCGCCGTCCGCCCAGTCCTGCCACGTCCTTTTGCATGAGTGTGTCCGCCCGACCCAAAAACTCATCTCTACCCATCAGGCTCGCCCCCAAACTCATCAAGTGCGAATTTTCCAGTTGGCAATCCACGAGTGCCACGCCCTGCCGTTGGCATAACTGCATGAGCCCCCAAAATGCCACCTTTGAGCTGTCCGTTGCCCGATGAAACATGCTCTCACCACAGAACATCGCCCCGATATTTAGCCCATACAGCCCGCCTATCAACGCACTAGCTTGTGGCTCACCTTGCCATATCTCCACGCTCACCGCCACACCAAGCTCGTGCAGTGTACGCCTGTATCATCTCATGCCCTATCCACGTCTCATCGGCATAGGCTCGTGGCTCACTACACGCCTGTATCACATCGGCAAAGGCGTGATTGGTCGTCAGCGTCCATGTGGACTGGCGAGCCTTGCGAATGAGCGATTTTTTAGGGATAAAGTCGCTGGGCGTTAGCACACATCTGGGATTGGGCGACCACCACGCTATTGGTTTATCATGAAACCACGGAAACACCCCAGAGCGGTAGGCATGCAACAGCGTTGCCACCGACAAATCCGCCCCCACGCCCAAACATTCTTGGTCATCAGATAAGGTTTGCACCCCTTGTCTAAGATCATAAGGGCAATCATCGGCTAAGGCGTGGATTTGGTGAATGTTTATCATAAATAAAAAGGTTAATTTAAAAATTTAAAAAGTAAAAAATAAGGTGTGATAAATTATGATTGGTATTGTTAATTCAATATACCCATGGGTGGTTTTGTAGGGGCAAATTTTACAATATATCTTTCAACTGAACAATTTTATGATTAATCAGTGAGTTTGGGTAAATTTATTTTCTCATTTATCATTTTAAAAAAACATCTTGGAGCATTCCTACTATTGATAATATTTTAAATCAATTTTATAAAACAAAAATCTGCCCCCACCAGCAACCCATCATTCAGACCGCTTTAAATTTTAAAACACACCCCCATTAATGGCAAGTGTTATTTTTAATTCAACAAAACAGAAAACATTATGTTAAATAAAGATTATCGCCAACGCTTTTTTATTGAGCATTCGCCCGTGCGTGGCGATGTGGTGCGACTGTCCGACAGTTTTACCACCGTGATTAGCCAAAAAGATTATCCCCCTGCCATCAAAGCCTTATTGGGTGAGATGTTGGTGTCGGCAAGCCTGCTCATCGGCACGCTCAAAATTGACGGCAAATTATCCATTCAACTGCAATCATCAGACGACAGCTCGCCCCTGCGTTTTGCCATGGCAGAGTGCGACCACTCATCAGGACAAGAGCTGGGGGCGGTGCGTGCGTTGGCAAGTTTTGACAACAGCGATGACAAACAGGCGTTTTGGCAATCACTTTGCACCAGTGATGACGCTTTTGCCGTCATCAAAACAGGCGTGCTATTTATCAGCATTCACCCTAACTTTGGCGAGAGTTATCAAGGCATTGTCGAGCGTGTGAGCAACAATTTAGGCGAGTGCCTAGCCCACTACCAAAAACAATCCGCCCAAATCCCCACCATCATCAAACTTGCCACCGATGAGACCACAGCAGGCGGACTGCTCGTGCAACTGTTGCCCCAAACAGACGCTGACAAAGAGAACGACCCTGACCTATGGGACAGACTAAGCGTACTCACTGGCACCATCAAGGCGGACGAGCTGACCGAATTGCCTGCCGATGAAATCCTATATCGCCTGTATCACGAAGAAGACGTAGTACTGCCCGAACCCACCCCGCTTGGCTTTGCTTGTACTTGCTCGCCCGAAAAAAGCGAAGGGGCGATTTTGCAACTAGGGCATGATGAAGCCTTAGAAGTCGTGGATGCTCATGGCGGTACACTCACGCTCGATTGTGGGTTTTGTGGCAGGGAATACCGTTTTGATAAAGATGATATTAAGCAGTTATTTGCGTGATACGTCCCACCCCACCAACGCCCACTGTCATACAGTGGGTTTTTATTGGTGAAAAATATTGGTATAATCGGCGATATATTATTATCATGGAGATGTCATGATTGTAGAAATCCCCCAAGAATTACAAATGATGGTAGAGTACCGTGCCAAACAACAAGGCATATCATCACACGCCTTTGCTGTCAAAACCTTAGAGCAAGCGGTCAATCCAAATTATGCCAATGGCGATTTTAATTTTGATTTGGCACGCATAGACCAATCTATTAAAAGCGGACGTATTGATGTGCCTGATTTTGATGATATGGATGAATTTTTGACATGGGTAAATTCATGAAAGTTATTTTTACCCCACAATTTAAATTATGACTAAAAAATTATCCAAAAGCCGACCAAATTAAAATCGGTTTGTTCGTAGAACACGTCAAACAGTTTGGACTTAACAACTTGCAAGGACGCAACAAATCATCAGACAATGTCCCCACTGATGACCCAAATTGGCTACAAAAAGTCAAATATGCCCAAGCCTATCGCCTGTGGCATTATCATATCGGTATACCTGATTATGCAGGCGAATTTGGCGACATGGCCAGTGAATACATTTTGCATTATCAGCGTTTTGATGATGAGATTGTCATCGTGGATATGTCCGCTTACCCACCTTTTGAACTACCTAGTATAGACCGCCTAATCTGACCATACCAACCCCACCCACATGGACGGTAAAACCGCCGACATCGCCAAAGACGGCTTTTCGGTCATGTATGAGTTTTACCCAAAGCACCCTAGGAATTACCCGATTTGCCATGAGTTTGATGACAGCATGGTGCTATTACAGCATTTGCCAACGTTGTTGATATTTGGTGTACTGGCAATCAGCCTTGGCAATGTGTGGCTCAATATTTTTATGGGCAATCAGTCATTTTTAAACGCCCTGCCCGTTACGGTGATTTTTTATTATAGTCAAACAAATTTGAAATAAGACAAGGAAAACGAGCGAAGTTGTACAAGTATTACTAAGAGCGAGTTTGACACAGTATTATTTCAAAGTTGGCAGACTATATTTGCCAGATTTGCCTTGTTTTTGTTGTACGCTCATATTCTTATGTGGCGACATCATGAGACGATGATTAAGAGCATATCGCTTTTATCAAGCATTATACCGACCGTGAAAAAACGGTCATCGGTTTTGATAGAATTTATCATGCCGAGATAAAACAACGCACCCAAACATGGTACAAAATCGTGTTGTATTATGTGGAATTTAGTGATGACGGTCTTTATTATAAAAAGCACAAAAGCACGATTGGTTATGTAAGCAATCTATTTGGCATAAGTAGCAAGCGAGCAAATCATAATACACACCATGCAAGCGTATCATGGCAGTCATGAGGTGAATTTGCCAAAAGTGAATTATATTAAACAAAAGTTTTTTTAATTAACAATAAACTACCGATACAACGTCCGCTCATTTAACAAATCAATGTCCGCCTGTTTTAGCTCAAAATTATGCAAATCCTGCTCATTGGCATAAGGATACATCAGCGCGGTCGGGTCATCATTATGCCCGATACTAAGGGCATGACCCAGCTCATGAGCCAGCACCAACCGCAAATCATCGATATTTTCAAATTCATAAATATCAATCTTATGCCCGTCAAACTGCCCCTTATGAAACTCTCGAGGCGTTAGGCGAGCATTGGCATGGTCAATGGCGTGATTGATATGCCCCGCCTTATGATTAATGCCATCTACCGCTTGGTTAAAGGCGTCTTGGGAGAGCTGATAAGCGTCAATTTTGGCATTTAGGGCTTGCTGATTGGCTCGCAACTGCTTTTCTATGCCTAGCAAGCGTTGGCGTTCGTTTGGGTCACGGGTGTGATTAATAAGATGAATGATTTGGTTATATTGCTCTTGCCAAGCGGTCAGCTCGGTTTGCAAATGGTAAAACTCATCATGCAACGCCTGTCTTTGGCGTGCCAGATTGTCCGAATCTCGCTTGTGATTTTGTTGCAGCGTGTCAAGCTCTTGCTTGATTTGTTGGCGTGCTGTAGTTTCCATTTGTCGCTCATCATAGATGAGATTGATACTTACTTTTGCACTGTCATCATAGACGAACCACTGCCGACCTGTGCCGTCATGCCATATCATCACCGCTTCATGGGCAAGGCGTTTGACTTCATCACGGCTTAGCCCAAAACGCTCATCCACATCGCCAATACGATATCGCACTCGCAAATCGGTCGGATAAGTCAGCCGATGAATCAAGCTGTTGTAGCGAACCTGTGGCTCGGTGTGGGTCTGATAGGAGAAAAACCCAAGCACCAACACCACGCCTGCCAATATCATCAGCCGAATGATTTTTAATAACGTCATTTATTTATTCAAATCAGAGAATGACTAACGTCAAATTAATCTAGCAATTTAAAAATCAATCTAGCAATTTAAAAAAATGCTCACGATAATGGCGTAACTCACGAATAGAATCTCTAATATCATCTAACGCCAGATGCGTACCGCCCTTTTGATAGCCACGAGCGACATCAGGTCGCCAGCGATAGCACAACTCTTTGACACTAGACACATCTAAGTTACGATAATGAAAAAACGCTTCAAGCGTGGGCATTTGTCTTGCCAAAAAGCGTCTGTCTTGACAAATGGAATTACCACACATGGGTGACACCCCTTTATCCACCCACTTTGACAAAAATTCAATGGTCGCCTGCTCGGCATCTGCCAATGTTACCGCACTACGGCGGACACGGTCGGTAAGACCCGACTCTCGGTGCTGACGAGTACACCATTCGTCCATGCCGTTTAGCACCGTATCGGGGACTTTGATGGCAAACACAGGACCTTCGGCAAGAATGTTAAGATTATCATCGGTAACAATGGTCGCAATCTCAATAATCTCATCTTTTTGGGTGTCAAGCCCTGTCATTTCTAAGTCAATCCAAATGAGTGCTTTTTTGGGTTTTTGGGTGGGTTTGGGGTGCGTGATATGAATCTTGGACATGATGTTCCTAATTTGGGTAAATTATCTCTTGGACAATCTGATATTATAAAGAAAAAGCAAGGAATAAAAACAAAATGGGACAACCGCCCCACTTTTAGGGCGTGCCTGCCTTTTGTATTTGCAATGAAAAATAGGGGAAATCGCACGTTTTTCAAGGAAAAAACGCAGGTTGATAGTTATTCTATCAAGCAAGTTTTTGACGATGAAAAACAAGATTTAGCCATTTTTCATGCAAAAACGATTGATTTATTTGTAAAATATTTCTATGTTGTAAATAGTGTTATAAAGGGCAGGCACGCCCTAACCAGCCAATCAACTAAATCGCTTGGGAGCTTCGTCATAGACATGGGCATGGTATTGTCGCATTTGGCGTTCCATGACCGTGGCTATCGCCGCCGAAATCATGTGCTGACCGATACTTTGGATATGCTCCGCTCCAACCATGTCCTTGACCTTATCAGCAAAGGCAATACTCACCAACGCTTCATCCGTCCCCACTTCTCGCAGGACGAGCGAGCCACTCTCCACTTCAACAAATTCCAAAATGGCTTCTTTGGCACCAAAACGTGGTCTGCCCCGCTCATCTGTGGCTAACTCATCGCCCTGCTGTGCATGAGTTTCTTCGCTGATGTCTGCCTTGACTGCTTTTTTGCGGGTGCGTTTTGGCTTGGCAGTTTGATTGTCGGTTTGGCTTTTGGCTTGATTGTCAGCATCTTCGGTGTTTTTGGCTTGACTGGTTCTGGTTTGTTTTGGTTTGTTTTGGTTTGCCTTAGCTCTTGCTTTTGTGCTTTTTGGCTGACCTGCGGTGTCGCTCACCGCTGACACATCGCCTACTTGTACATCAAGGGCGACATCTGCTGGGTCTTTTTTCTTGCGGGTGCGTTTGGGTTTGTCTTGCGGGTGCGTTTGGGTAGAGACAGACACATCATCTGTCATCACGCCCTGCTCTGCCTGCTTGTCGGATTGCTTTGCCATAAGATTGCCTACTCTTAGCGTACTTTTATATCATTAAAAACCATCTTTATATTATGGCGATTATGTCGGCAAATTTCAAGTAAACTGCCAAGCTGTACTTCCCTTTTATCCATCATCATACGCTTATTTTTTAAACGATAAACACCCAAACATCAAATAAAAGCATTTGCTAGATTTTTACAAATAAATATAAAGATAATAACTGTTATTATTTACAAAGATAATTTTTTAAGGTAAAGTACCTTGTTTGTTGTCATTTTGTATGTATTCTTACAGCTTGATAATAACCACAGTACATTTGTTTTATTTTTATAGGCATGGCTCTATGCATCAATACAACCTCCCCAAAAAATCATTGCTCGCCCTACTCATCACCACCACCATGATGTGCCACACCATACAGGCTCATGCTGATGACAGCCTAGAACCTAAAGTTCATCTTGGACATGAGACGATTACTATTAGTCGCACACCCCAAGAGGAAGTGGGCGAAACCATTGTAACTCGCCGTGAACTCAACGAACAAATGGCACAAAACAGCCAAGATCTTGTTCGTTATAACACCGAAGTAGATGTGGCAGAAGTGGGTCGTTATGGCAATAAAGGCTTTGCCATTCGTGGTGTGGATGGCAACCGTGTGGCGATGAACATTGATGGCGTGGCACTACCTGAAGTGGAGGTGAATGAAATATTCTCTCCTTACGGCTATCAATACGAAGGACGATTTAACCCAGACTTAGAGATGATGGGTAATGTGCGTATCGCTACAGGCTCTGATAGTCTACTTTCAGGGTCAGGTGCAGTTGGTGGTTCGGTATCTTATATGACCAAAGAGCCTGTTAGTATGGTCAAAAATGGCAATTTGGGCGGTTATGCCAAAGTGGGTTACACCACCAAAAACGAAGAGCTGTTGACCGCGGTGGGCTTGGCAGGCGTGTATGATAAAGCGGAGTTTTTGTTAAATTATGCTCATCGTGAGGGTCATGAGCTGAAAAATCATGACATGAAGCGCCATGATAAAAATAAACTCAATCCAATTTACGAGTTTAGCCTTGATGAGATGCCTAACGGCACAACCAGTCTGGTTCATCCTGATGCATTAGCCTATGAGCAAGATAGCGTCCTTGCAAAATTTTATTATCATATCAATGATAATCATCGGGTTGGTTTACATGGCATGTATCAAGAAAAAACCAATCACATGAACACCCAAAGCAAGCACACTTACGGCTCGCGTAACGGCTCAAGCACACGTTTTGCGCATGATAAAGAGGAGCTTAAAAATTATGGAGTAAATTATCAGTACCTACCAGAGTCCAGTCGTTGGTTAAGTAAGTTAAACTTAGACTATACCAAAAGCGAAGTATTGGGACTGGCGGACACTTGGGAGTATTATCTGGGTTTTGGGCGCTCAAGAATTGACAATCCTGAACTATCTTATCGAGAATATCGCCCCATTACCAACGACACCGCACAACTGACTCTAAGACTAGATTCACTATCGTTTGATTGGGGCAGATTGGGTGCACATCAATTTTATCTGATAGGCAGTCACGCTAAGCAAGACTATACTAGTACCGCCCATTATTTAAATTATGTGGATAATAAATTTGATGTGGATGGCAGTTTTGTCAACTTTGCTTTTCCTGATGCTAAGAAAGACATTTATCATCTTGCTTTAGGTGATAACATCTATTTTAATGACCGATTTAAGGCGGCGGTGGGTGTGCGTTATGATAACTTGCGTTATCGCCCCTATTTACAAGGAGATAAGGTTGGTAGCAGAGTAACTAGTTTGACCGAAGATGCTAAGGCTTATGGCACTTGTGTGAGCAATAACGCCCAGTCTGTTTTTTGTGATGCCTATCGTGCTGGCACACATAACAAAGAAAGTAAGTTCGACCACATTACTTGGAATGCCATGCTTGATTACCAATTGATTGAGGACAGGCTGACCGCACGCTATAAAGTTGGCACAGGATTTTTAGCGCCAACTGTCAGTCAGATTTATAGCAACTTCACTATTAATGCCAACGAGCAAGTACCAAACTATAATCTAACGCCTGAAACGTCTTTGACGCATGAACTGGAGCTGGAATTTAAGCCTAAAAATGAGCTTACCTTGACTTTGGGTGGATATATAACTAAATACGAAGACTTTATTCACACCAAATATTGGAATAGCAATCGCAATGACCGAGTGCTTGGCTGCTCAAATCACACCTGCTTACAATCTAACAATCTTGATGGGGCAGAGATTAAGGGTTTAAAATTCGGCATGAAAGCTGATTTTTCGGCATGGTCAAAACTTGATGGGAATTTGGATTTGACGGCTGATTATCATTTTTCCAAAGACAAGGCTTTGGTAATGACTGATTTTAATGGTGTAAAAGAGGTTAATACCCTAGCGGCGGTTCCAGGTATGTTCATGCTTGGTCTTAATTATTATAGCCCAAATAATGACTGGGAGATTCATGGCAAGGTACGTTATACTCAAGCCAAAAAATCCTCCGATGCCAAATATTTAGACACCAGACTTAAATACAAAGAAGACAAAGTTTATTGTAATAGCACTTTCTATGCAGGTTTTTGTAGTTATGGTGGTTTTTATGATTATGACAGCGCTGTGGGCGATTACTATAAAATTGATAGGGTGGCGGACGGCTACACAGAAGAGGTCAAGATCTATGACGTGGTCAATCGTAGTAAATCCACTCTACTGTTTGATGTTTATGGGTCGAAGAAATTTGGCAAGGATAAAAACTGGATTTTAAATGCAGGCATTTATAACATCACCAATGAAAAATACATTCCATGGGAAACCTTACGTCAGTTTGCCACAACCAGTGTCAATAGTTTGGTGGACAGTGAAGGTCATGGCTTTAACCGCTATACTGCCCCCGGTCGTAACTACGCGTTATCGCTAACCTATGAGTTCTAGTTAATGCTCAGTAACAAAGCCTGCCCTGATGGCGGGTTTTGTTTATTTGTCAATTATTTTGTTGTATTGTAACTATACTTAATGTTATGTTATAATATTTATTTTTGATTGATGGAGATTTTCTTATGACTGCTTATAAGCGTTTGCCGTTGGCTATTTTACTGATTTTAAGCCATCATGCCCTCGCCGATGATGTGCCAACAGTTCAACTTGAGCATGAAATCATTAATATTAAGCACCAACCCTTAGAAAGCCTTGCTTTGGGAGGTACGCGCAAAGTCGGCGACACGGTTATAAAAAGTGAAGTGCTAAAACAGCGTGCAGTAACTTTGGGCGATGCTTTGGACGGCGAGCTTGGCATTCATTCCAATCAATTTGGTGGGGGTGCTTCTGCACCGATTATTCGTGGGCAAGAAGGTAAACGCATTACCATTTTGCAAAACAATGCCGATGTCATTGATATGGCACATCTTTCGCCAGACCATGCGGTGATGGTGGATACGGTGCTTGCACGTCAAGCTGAGGTGGTGCGTGGGGTCAGCACTTTATTATATAAATCAGGCAATTCGGCAGGGGCGGTCAATATTGTGGACAACAAAATCCCCACCAAACTGCCCAACAAGCCGATTACGGGTGAAGCAGGCATTCGCTTTAATACGGGTAATAATGAAAAACTTGGCACAGGGGCGATTACTTTTGGGCTTGGGCAAAATGTTGCCGTGCATTTGGAGGGCTTGCACAAATCGGCAGGCAATTATCGCACGCCCAATTATCAATACACCACTTTTGATAATGAAAATCAAATTGACCGCTATGTCAAAGCCCCAGAACGCCTAGCCGCCCTAGAAAAAGAATGGCAAGCAATCAAAAACGGCACACCCCTATCTTGGCGAGATAAGACCTACTTTATCAGCGATGAAGCAGGTTATTTGGCTCAAAAGGCGATATTAGAACAAGATTTGTCCACCATTCAGCATTATCATTTTGATTATTTGCCCGAAAGCTGGGCGGACTCAAAATCGGGCAGTGCTGGGCTGTCGTGGATTGGCAACAAAGGCTATGTGGGCGTGGCAATCAGCGAAAGAAAAGACAAATACGGCTTGCCTGCTCACAACGCCATTTATGAAGGCTGTGGGGTGATTTCTATTTTTGACAGTTTGTGGGACAGACCGTATTTGGCGACTTATCCCCAGCTGATTGACGAATCCGATGTCAATTATATCAACCCACGCCCCGACTGTGCCGACCACGCCCACGAGAATTTTAACCACTCGCACGGCGTACACAAAAAGCACGACAAACACGGCACGCCCTTTGTGGATTTGACCACTCGCCGTTATGATTTGCGTAGTGAATGGGACAATCCTGTGCCATTTGTGGACAAAGTGCGTGCCAATGTTGGTTATGTGGATTATAAACACGATGAAAAAGAAGGTGATGTCGTTAATACTTCATTTATGAACAAGGGCAAAGTGGCTCGTGTGGAGCTGACCCATACGCCATTTAAAAATGCCAAAGCCTTGTGGGGTGTACAATATACAGAGCAGGACAACAGTGCCTTGTCGCCCCAAACTGAATGGCGAAAACGCCAGCTTTTGACCCAAAATGTACTAAAAAATACCGCCCTATTTGCAATGGGGCAATACAATGTCGGCAATGTGGAGTTAGAACTTGGTACTCGCCTAGAAAAACAAAAAGTGGCAATGGATTATGATACCGACCACATTGTACAAATAATGCAAGACCGTAGCCGTCTAAGATTGGATGCGGACAAATTAAAAGAAGCGACCGATTATGCCATCAACGCCACCAAACCGCATAAAAACACCGCCCATTCTTATGCACTTGGCGTACATTGGAAGTTTTTGCCAAATTATACGCTTTCCTTTAACGCATCGCACCAAGAACGCTTGCCCAACAGCCAAGAGCTTTATACGCACGGAATGCACCTTGCCACCAATTCTTTTGAAATTGGCAATCGGCATTTGACCAAAGAAAAATCCAATAATTATGAACTGGGTTTAAAGTTTGTTGGCGATAAATTGGATTATAAAGTGACGGGGTATTTGTATGATTTTGACAATTATATTTATTTGTCCACGATTAACGAATATCTCGGCACGGCAAGGGTTAATCATCTTAAAAAATTACGCATTAACCGTTATGACCAAAGCCCTGCCAAATTTTATGGGGCGGAAGCGAGCATTGGTTATCAGTTGAATGACACTTATTATGCGTCTGTTTTTGGCGATTATGTCAAAGGCAAATTGCACGATATGCCACCGATTGTCTCTGATTATACACCAGCATCGTGGGGCAAACCTGCAATCAAAACCTACACCGACCAAGAAGACCGCACCACGCCACGCCTACCGCCAATGCGACTGGGGGCAAAAGTCAAAGCCGATTTTGATGATAAATGGTCGGGCAGTATGGAATATGTTCGCACTTTTGACCAAAATAAAGTTTCCAAATTTGAAGCCCCAACCAAAGGTCATCATTTATTAAATATGGGCGTGAATTATCAAAATTATAAAGGCGGTTTGGATTACTCAATTTTCTTTAATGCTAATAATTTGTTAGACCAAAAAGTCTATGCCCACGAAACGCATTTGCCTTATATTCCGCAAATGGGCAGGAATTTTAGTTTGGGGATAAATTTTAAATTCTGACGCATTTATTTGCAAAAACCACTTGACCCCTGCCAAAAATCGTGTATAATACCCCACACATTCGGGGACGTGGCGAAATTGGTAGACGCACTGGATTTAGGTTCCAGCGGGGCGACCCGTGAGAGTTCGAGTCTCTCCGTCCCCACCATGTTTTAACTCAATCGTGAAAGCGGTTGGGTTTTTTTGTGTGTAAATTTCTTGACATTTGTTCTCATAAACACAATAATGACCCAATCCCATGACACTTGATAGGACAACCCATGACGACCACGCCTTTTGATACCCTGCCCACATCTACCTTGACAGGCAAGCCTGTACTGCATTTTGTCCATGCCAATGGTTTTCCCAGTCAGGTCTATGCACCGCTGTTTGAGCATTGGGAACAGGTGTTTAGTATTGAGTATATTGAGCTCTTTGGCACGCACCCTGATTATCCACTTGACAACCACTGGCAGGGACTGACCGAGCAAGTGCTAGACAGCATCCGTGAGGCGTGCGACAAACACGGCGTGCCACAGCTGGTTGCCGTGGGGCATTCTGTGGGGGCGGTGACGACCATGCAGGCGTGTGATAAAGACCCCACGCACATCAGCCAAGTCATCGCCCTTGACCCATCCCTACTTATGGGCAAGATGAGCCTAGCTTATCAGTTATCTAAAGTCATGGACAACGCCCTACGCCCCTTGCCCAGATTTCATCACTATTTTGTCGATAAAATCTCGCCTGCCAGCAAATCCAAATACCGCAAAGACACCTTTGACAGCAGGCAGATTGCCCATGACAGTCTACGCCAAAAGGGACTGTTTAGAGCCTTTGACGCACGCACCTTTGACGGCTACATCCAGCATGGACTGACCGCCAAAGACGACAAATTCACGCTCGCCATCCCCAAGGTGGTCGAGCTTGCCATCTTTCGCACCATTCCATCCCTATACTGGGCGAAGTCACTGACCATCTACCGCCCTACCACGCTCATCGCTGGCAAGGACAGCCACTTCACCCACATGGGTTCATACCACGCCATCCACGACCGTTGGGGCGTACCAGTCATCTATGTGGGCGGCTCGCACATGTTCCCTTTGGAGACACCCGACAGCACCGCCCATCTCGTGCTAGACACCATCGCCCAACAAATCAAGGCTCGCTAAATGCCCCATCATGACCTAACCGCCCCACAGATGAGCAAGCCATCCCCACGCCCTGCCATTTCTTTTTCGACAGTGGGCGTGGTGGGGCTGTGCTTATTTTGCCTGTTTGGCATGTTTGCCTTACAAATCATTGGCGTGTATATCGGCTCACTGGTTTATTATGAGCAGGCAGGCAGTCTGAATGTCGCCACGCTCATCATGCTCGGCTCCAATAACGGCGTGGTGGTCGCCATCTCGGTTGTCATCACTGCCCTAGCCTTTACGCTGTTTGCCGTAGGTTTGGTGCTATTTAAAAGCAAAACGGCACGCCACGGCACGCCACGGCACACCCCATCAGCTCATCACTGGGGGGCTGTTTGGCAGTTTTTTGGGATAAAGGCGATGGGCGTTCGGGGTTTTGTCGTCAGTCTAATAGGCATGATAGCATTCATGGCGGTAAGTGAGATTATCTTGACCGCCTTGGACGGCTCGCCCATGGATTTTTTGGATGGGCTTATCACAGATGAGTCCCTGCCCCTGCTCATATTCGCCATCGTGGTGGTCGCCCCCATCTACGAAGAGCTGGTGTTTCGGGGGTTGATATTTGGCGGACTGCTTCATCGTCATCGTGCCGAGCAAATCCCCATCCGTCTGGTCGGTTTTACCATCGCTAAGTCCACACTCATGGCAAGTCTCATAAGCAGTCTGCTCTTTACACTCGTTCATCTACAATACGACCCGCTTGGCATGATGGTCATCTTTGCCATGGCGTTGCTGTTTTGCTATATCCGTGTCAAATACGGACTCATCATGGCAATACTCATGCACATGGTCAATAATGGCATGGCGATGGCGGTGTATTTGGCAAGCTGACTCAAAAGCCCTTTTCTTTGTCATCAGAGCTTGTTATACTATTTATAAGCACACCCTAATTACAAACTTTAACCGGGCAAAACATACTAGGGCGTGCCTGCCATTTATAACATTTTTATAAAATACGATGAAAATTTGACAATTTTAATCAATTTTTGCATGAAAAATGGCTAAATCTTGTGGCTCGAAGTCAAAAATTTGCCTGATAGAAAACTCACAGCCTCAAGTTTTTTCCCTTGAAAAACGTGCGATTCCCCTGCTTTTTTAAACAGGCATTTTTCATTGCAAATACCAAAGGCAGGCACACCCTAATTTACTTACAAGTCATCATCAAGGTATTTTATGGACATCATTATCTTGGGTGGGGGCGTGATTGGCACGACCACCGCCTATTATCTTGCCAAAGCAGGGGCAAAAGTTACCGTCATAGACCGCCAATCGGATGTGGCGATGGAGACAAGTTTTGCCAATGCCGGACAAATCTCCCCTGGTTACTCAACCCCTTGGGCTGCCCCCAAAATCCCCCAAAAGGCGGTCAGATGGCTCATGCAAAAGCACGCTCCCCTTGCCATCACGCCTGATGGCACAGGCTTTCAACTGGCATGGATGAAACAAATGCTTGCCAACTGCAATGCCGAGCAGTATGAAATCAACAAAGAACGCATGATGCGAGTGTCAGAGTACAGCCGTGATTGCATCCGTGCCTTACGTGATGAGATTGGCATTGGCTATGAACATCGTACAGGTGGCACGGTACAGCTGTTTCGTAAACCCGCCCAAATCCAAGCCATGCACCTTGATACCAAAGTGTTAGAAGAATGTGGTGTGCCTTATGAGATACTGGACGCAGATGGGCTTATCAAGGCTGAACCTGCACTTGCTTATGCTACCGCTCCGCTTTTGGGCGGTCTAAGATTACCCAATGATGAAACGGGCGACTGTAATTTATTTACCAAACGCCTTGCCGAACATTGCAAAACTTTGGGCGTAGAATTTAAATTTAACACCATCATTGACAAAATTATCTCTGAAAATCAAAAAGTGACAGGCGTGGTTGCAGGGGGCGAAACCTTGACGGCAGACGGTTTTGTGTTGGCACTCGGCAGTTATTCTCGGGTGATGGCAAAGGATTTGGGACTTGATTTGCCTGTTTATCCTGTCAAAGGTTATTCTTTGACCGTGCCAATCGTGGACGAAACAAAAGCCCCTGTTTCTACCGTGCTCGATGAGACTTACAAAATCGCCATTACTCGCTTTGATAATCGCATTCGTGTGGGCGGTATGGCGGAGCTGTCGGGCTTTAATTTGTCATTAAATCCTGCTCGCCGTGAGACCTTAGAGATGGTCACAAAAAGCCTGTTTGATGGTGGTGATTTGCCAAAAGCACAGTTTTGGACGGGTCTGCGTCCAATGACCCCAGACGGCACGCCGATTATCGGAGCAACAGCAACCAAGTTTGATAATCTATTTATCAACACAGGACACGGCACGCTGGGCTGGACGATGGCGTGTGGTTCTGGCAAACTGCTTTGTGATATTATTACAGGCAAACAAACTGAGATTTCATTGGAGGGCTTAAATATAAGCCGTTATCAAAAATAAAAATAAACAAATTTGCCGCACCAAATAGCCTTAAGCGGCAAGGTTGATTTATTCGCCCTTGTAAAGTGTATCAAATTTAACTTCTTTATCCATCTTTTTATTTTAAGGAAATATTATGAACATTCAAAAAATTGACAGCAACGAAACCATTACCGAAATCGCCATTTATAACGGCGTGGTATATCTGGCAGGGCAAGTGCCTGACGATGATAGCCTTGACATTGTCGGGCAAACTCGTGAAGTGCTTGCCAATATTGACAAAGCACTCGCCAAAGCAGGCACAGACAAATCCAAGCTATTGACCGCCCAAGTCTTTATCAAAGATTTAAACGACTTTGAACAATTTAATGCCGAATACACCGCTTGGATAGCAGGCAATGTTCCGCCCACTCGTGCCACGGTTCAGGCAAATTTGGTTAATCCAAACTGGCTTATTGAGATTGTGGTAACGGCAGCGGTTTAGTTTAGCCCACTTGCCCCACCACCTGCAAGCCTGCCAACGCTACCACCCCTGCCGTCTCGGTGCGAAGTATCCGCTCGCCTATCGTCCACGACAAAAAGCCATGCTTATGGCACGCATCTATCTCATCATCAGACAGCCCGCCTTCTGAACCGACCAGTATGCCAATCGTGGACGGCAAGGGGGCTTTTGGAATATAGCGGTGCGTGTCGTCTGATAGGCTCATGACAATTTTTAGCTCATCGGTACAACTTGCTAGATAGCTCGACAGCGTAACAGGGGGTAAAATGGCAGGGATAATATTTAGCCCACATTGCTCACAGGCAGAGACGGCGATTTTTTGCCAATGAATGAGTTTTTTGTTATCACGTTCATACCTGAGTCGCTCGGAGCGTTCGGTGGTGATGAGCTGTATGGCGGACACGCCCAACTCGCACGCCTTTTGGATGGTATAATCCATACGCTCGCCCTTACTCATCGCTTGGATTAGGGTAACACGATAAGGCAGGGTGCGATTGGCAGGGTTAAAGTCATCTATACGCACATGGGCAGACTTTTTGTCAATGCGAGTGAGCGTGACGGTATATTCGCCCCCTTGCCCGTTAAAGAGCGTGGCAGTATCGCCAATATTTGCCCGCAAAACTTTCGTCCAATGATGATACACGTCATCAGGCAGGGTTATCGTATCATGTACGGCTAGGGGCATATCTACAAAAAAACGCATGAAATCGCCTTTTAAATGATTTATTAAAAATAAGGCTCTGGTCTAAAAAGTA
>NZ_MUXV01000015.1 GCF_002014975.1 Moraxella bovis | reverse complement strand
AAGAATTTTAGGGGGGTCATAGACATAATCCAAGTAAGAATTTATCCCACTAAATATTAAACAAGTCTCTTATTGCGTTAGCAATAACGACTAGTGTTAATACTTGTAGGATAAATTCAGAGTTTATCATGATGAACCTATTTTGTAGCTACAGATGAATTAAAACGCAGTCTTAACCCATTTGAATACCTTGGCAGTGGCATAAACGGTAAGTACCGCCATGCCGATAGAGCCTACAACCGCCGATAAACCTGTAATCATTGTCACGATTGGGGTCATGTCGGGTGCTGTTGGTGTATTGGCATTCGCAACACCAGCAGTCATAGCAACCCCAGTAACAAGAGCATAGCGACCAAATTTGTCTTTGTAGACATCTAATTTACTTTCTGGCTGAGTAATAACAGCTTTTTTATCGTCTGACATAATTCCTCCTGTACAGACTAAAAAAACGAACGCTTGACGGCTTTCACGGCAAATACAGTAGCGTAAATTAAAGCGACCGCAAAAATAAATTGCCCCATTTGTTCGTAACTAAGTTTAAAGCTACTGTAATCTACTGTTTGAACATAATTTAAGCATTCAAAACCTGATGAGGTTTCCCTAATTTTTGTGCATACGTAAATTATGTTCATAATATTAAACCTTAGGCGTGGTTACTGCTTTTGAGTAATCCTATTTAAAACAATTTTCGGTGACTTCTTGACGAATTTTTAAAATATCGGGGTAGGTTAAATTTTCCGTCTCATGAAGAAGTAAAAAACAATTAACTTCTGCGGTTAAATCATCTTTTTTAAAATGAAAAACAAAAAAAGGGAAAACAAGTAAAAAAGCTAAGATAAATGATTTTAATGTATGATAATCCATAAAAATGCCCCGATATTTTTAAAATTAAACCTTAGGCGTGGTTACTGCTTTTGGGGTGCGTTGGCGTGGCACAATTTCCATTTCTTTAGCATTGTCAAGGTCGGCAAAGATGACAACTTGAATTTGGTTGCCTTTTCTGTCTGTTGCAGTAACCATTTTTGTTCTAAGATAATATGGGTATTGGTGTTCGTGGAACTTCTTTAATTCGTCCAGATTGTTGTAGCGGTATTGGGCTTGTGCTTGTCCGCCTGCGTCAGGTTTTCTGTTGGTGTGCATGGCGATAATGTTTACATAGCGATAATCTTCGTAATCAGTGGGCTCAACGCCAAAGACAAGCAAATTACGCTCGTAAACTTCATCGGGGTGGTATTCGACGCCATCAACAACAATGGGCTTATTTTCAAAGTCAGTCATGGTTAATTCCTGTTTGGGTTTTGGGTTTTGGGGTGTTTAAGTCTTTGGGTATGGTAAGCACATCTAACTTTTCGGGGCGTGACTTGTTTGGTATGTCTGTTAAGATATCCAGTAGAATCTTATCATCACCAAAACACTGCCTAAAAAAGTGTATGTACCTGCCATATTGTCTTTGGACTAGCTTAATTGCTTGAGCAAAAGTGATTAACTCATTTTTGTCTCTTACTTCGTATTTGTCTAACGGTGTATCTTCTTCAATCAAATAAAAGCAGGGGTAAGCAGCGACCATATAATCAGTTGGATGTAAAAGCACGGATAAGGGAATATAAATATCACGGCTCTTAAACTCTACTTCGATTCTAAGCCAAATTGAATCTTGGTCGCCCAACTGTTTACCCTTTTCGTAAATTCGGCAGAATTTGGACGATTGGCGGGAGCCTATGTATAACGTCCTACCCTTGCCATTGGGCTTTTTCCAGTTGCCACGGTATTCAATTTCGGGGTTTCTACCGCCCTTGTTAAATCCGCCTTTTGAATGTATCTGGTCGAACAAATCGACGGTTAGGAACGTCTTTTCTAAGCTGTCATAAGCCAAATCAATGCGGGTAATGTTTGCTACTTTGAGAGAGTCTAGCCAGTCGAACAAATCAAATTCAAAATCAATGTTGGCATAATTGCACCCAGTGCCATTTATCATGATGAGTACAGTGTTTTTTTGTCCACCAATACAAACAAAACCTGCATTGTGTTCAAGAGTAAAACTTCGTCTATAAAAATTCCTGCCAGTTTGGTTTTCGGTATCAATAGCAAAGCCTATGATTTTTAACAATTTTCGGCTTATCTGATTGATAACATAATCTTCTAGGGCGGTATCTGACAACTCATGCTTACCTTGCGGTATAAAGTCATCCATTGAGATGACCACGTTTAACCAATCAATAGTACATTTTTGCCCCTGCAGGGGTTTGCGGACTAAGACGGTTTTTACTTCGCCGTTAAATATGACGGCATCGGTGTCATCGAGTGGCGTTTTGGCGTACAGTCTGCGAGTCGCCCTATCAGTTGCTATCTTGTCTCTTATCGCTTGCAGATAATCAGAGTCTTGCCCCCTTGCGCCTTTGGGCGGGCTAAGCTTGCCCCCTGCAACATGGTTCACGATTGGTCGGGGTAGCGTCATGGTTTCCTTCCTTGTCTTGCGCCTTTGGGCGGGCTAAGCTTGCCCCCTGCGGTGTTGGTTTGCACCCTTTACCCCCGTATTACTTTGGGGGGAAGTTTGCCCCTTTGGGGTTTTTGGGGCGTCTGTCCTAGGATTGGGCTTTTGGGATTGAACGGATGCGGGTTTATCCACAATCGAGCTGATCACTTACCCACAATTATTGCCCACAGGGTGTATCCACAATCGCCCGCCGTTGGTGTGTCCGCTGAACTATCATTTGGGGCTAGGCGGGCTCATGTGGATAACCCTGCAAGCCCCTGACGGGGTGGACAAAATTGGTGGATAAGTGGCTCTCATGTGGATAATTCCCTATCCGTTCAATCCGTTGTTATTGGTTTTTTAAATTTTTTTACTGGGCGGAGCCAGTAGCACGCATTGGGATTGATTGGGGTTTTGGGTATGCGACCCCTGCCGAGTCTTATCGGTGTTTCGCTGTTGTCAATCATTAATCATTAATCATTTTTTCACTTCGTTACAAAATGATTAATGATTAATAATTGCAACGCTCACACCTCCAACGGAGAGCCAGAGCCCGATTCGGGCAAGTTATCCCCCAAAGGTCAAGAGCAGTTAAACTCTATCGCTTTGGATTCTCCCGAGCTTCCAACGGTGTCGCCGTCGCCTGTCATCGGGCATGGGGCATTGGCATAAACCCCCACACGCGTGAATTACGGGTATACGCCCGCCTTTGCACCGTTCACGCCATCACGCCCCAACGCATTGTAAAGCCACTTAACGGCAAGGGTTGCCCCAATATACCGAACCGACATACAACAACGCATCGTAAAGCGTAATAATCCCTACGGTTGCCCACTCCGCAAAGTTCCCCCAGTCGTGGGCTTTATAATCCGCTCCCCTGTCGTCACTTATCCTACCACCAAGAGCGGATGCAAACTAGCTAAGCGACGCTATAACGCTCATTGTTAGCGTCATAGCACAGCTTTTTACACAGCTTTAAATGCCTTTTAATGCCGATTGGATAGCCGTAAAAAGCCCTACAATCGTCATCAATCTTTTTAATCTTATAATAGACGTCTATGGGTAAATGATAGGTGTACTTGTCCCCATATAGCTCAATAACAGCAGTTACCGAGCCACGAGCCTTTAAATATTTTATGGAATTATTTTTTATTTTTACGGAGTGTAATAGGTTGCCCCCTGCGGTGGTAGGATTGGACAACACATGGGGCGGGGGAGGGTTGCCCCCATCTTGCACAAGACAAGAAACGGAATGGGGGCAAAAGGGTTTGAAATGGGTTTTGGATTGTTTCATAGTTTGCTCCGTTTAAGCGTTAATGATAAAATTAAGCCCTTATGGGCGTTTAGGCGGTATAGCACTACCCCTAAACTTGTTTATATCCCTAGCAGAGATACAAAACATGAATGATACTGTTACCACTGACAAAGAATTTATAGAACTGTCAAATAGCACTATTGTTAGTGAAAATAACCCAGAACACATACTTAATGAAATGGGTAAATCATTTGAACAACAAGCGGCACAAGCCAAAATCCAAAATGAGCAAGCCATATAGCAAGTATCACAACAAATTAATAATGATGTTAATAACAGTATCTTGCCTATGTTTTACAGTCTGTCAGGATTCTTTGTAGTGCTTATCTTGGTTGCGGTCTTTGTCAAGGTATTTTCTTCTGATGAAAATAAAAAATAAATCAATAACCTTATCAAGCTGTATTGCCAAATAAATAGTTACCATGCCACCAAGAAAAGAAACCATCATAATTAGCGTAAAATAATTAGCTAAGTCTGTAATTTGATACATGATTGCCTTTTTGGTTGGTTGTGGTATAATCTTGGATTGACACCATAAAATGATGTAAATACACCATTTTATGGTGTAAAGCAGGTTAAAAAAATAACCTATCTACGTGAACATAATATTACACCATATTATGGTGTAAATCAAGAGGAATTTTTCATGATTAAGCAAATTTTTGAAAAAGCCATAGAAAAAGCAGGTAACCAAGAAAAGTTAGCCCAAAGACTGGGTATTACCCAACAAAGAGTAAGTACATTCAAAAATTACAAAGGAAAAGGCATAAAGCCCAGTGATACCATGATTGCTGAACTGGCAATTTATGTGGGCATGAACCCATTAGAGGCGATTTTGTTGTGCAAAGCAGAAACGGAGGGTAAAGAAAAAGCCATGCTTTGGGAAACATGGCTTTCTGAATATTGGCACTCCATAGGGGATTCGAACCCCTGTTACCGCCGTGAAAGGGCGGTGTCCTAGGCCTCTAGACGAATGGAGCACAAGAACGTAAAACTGATTACTTGCTAATTTAGCGATAATCGCTTTACCAACTTTTGAACGCTTTCACCGTGTCTCTCAAAAGTGAGGCTATTATAGCAGATTATTTTTGTCCGTCAAGCAAGATTTTTAAAAATTTTAATAAAGTTTATAACTTAATGAATTTTAATAAATTTTTAAAATTATCAATCTTTAAAATTGTTAAATTGCAGTGGCACGCCAAACGATTTTTCTTTTAAAAATGCCATACACGCTTGCAAATTATCCTTTTTCTTGTCGGACACACGGATTTTATCGCCTTGAATGCTTGCCGAGACTTTCAAATCGCTCTCTTTGATTGCCTTGCTGATTTTTTTGGCAGTGTCGCTGTCTAATCCGTCTTTTAGGTTGATGACTTGCTTGGTGTGTTTGCCTGATTGGGCTTTGCCCTGTGGGTCTAGGCTTTGCAAATCCACGCCACGCTTGATGAGCTGTTTTTCAAAAATGGCATAGACGTTGTCGGCTTGCAGTTCGTTGTCGCAGGTGATGGTTACGGTTTTGGCTTTGTCGTTTAGCTCTACCGTGATGTCGCTACCTTTAAAGTCAAAACGTGTGGCAATTTCTTTGTCGGTGTTGCCGATGGCGTTACGCACTTCTTGGACGTTTAATTCTGAAACGATGTCAAATGACGGCATGGTTTTTCCTTATTAAAGTTAAAAATATTAAATTGGTAAGGTTTTGATTTTAAATAAATTTCACTCGCCCTTAATGTCAAGCATGCCCATTTCATTAAAAATCTGACAAAACAGTTCGGCGGTTTTTTGGGTGTCATAAAGTGCCGAATGGGCGTGGCTATTATCAAACTCAATCCCCGCCATCAGGCAAGTTTTGGCAAGCACCGTATGCCCGTAGGCTAGGGCGGACAGGCTTGCCGTGTCTAGCACGCTAAACGCATGAAAAGGCGACTGATTTTTTGAATTGGTGCGGGCGATGACGGCATTTAAAAAACCCAAATCAAAATGAGCATTATGCCCCACCAAAATACATTGGCGACAGCCGTGAGCGTTTTTGGTGTCTTTTAGGGATTTAAAAATCTGGCGGATTGCCTTTTTTTCGTCTTGGGCGATGGCCTTGCGAAAGGGGCTGTCGGGGTTGATGCCTGTAAATTCTAGGGCGGATGGTTCCAAATTTGCCCCGACAAACGGCTCAATGTGGGCGTTTAACGCCTCGCCTTGATAGAGTTTGCCGTCATCATTCATCAAAATGGGAATACAGGCGATTTCAAGCAAAGCGTCCGTTTGGGCGTTAAATCCTGCCGTCTCCACGTCCACAACGACAGGCATAAAGCCCCGAAAGCGTTTGGCAAGGGGGGATTTTTCTTTGTCGCTCATTGTACTGACCACGCTAAGGGTTGCCTCGCCAAAAGTGGGGTTAGGCTTTTGTCGTCAAGGTAGGGGTAATTGTCGGGAATGACTTGCTCTTTTTTGACCAAAGTAATGGTGCTTTGATTGACAGGCAAGCCGTAGAATCTTGCCCCAAAGCGACTTGCAAAATTTTCTAATTTATCCAACGCTCCCACGCTCTCAAAAGCGGTGGCATACAGGGGCAAGGCGTGGGGGGCGGAGTAGCACCCTGCACAACCGCAAGCGGACTCTTTGGTGTGGGTGGCGTGGGGGGCGGAGTCCGTGCCTAAGAAAAATTTGGGATTGCCAGAGGTGGCGACTTCTAGCAGGCGTTGTTGGTGGTTGGCACGTTTTAGGATTGGTAGGCAATAAAAGTGCGGTTTGACTCCGCCCACCAGCATATGATTGCGGTTGAATAATAGGTGCTGTGGCGTGATGGTTGCCCCCACGTTGTCCTTTTGGGCAAGGCAAAAATCGGCAGCGTCTCTTGTAGTGATATGCTCCATGACGATGCGAAGTTCGGGGAAATTTTGGATAATCACAGACAAAATCTCATCCAAAAACCGCTTTTCACGGTCAAAAATATCCACGTCATGATGCGTAACTTCACCGTGAACAAGCAGGGGAATGCCGTGTTTTTGCATACTTTCAAACACGTCCGACCGCCCCAAAATGTCGGTAACGCCGTCTGACGAATTGGTGGTCGCCCCCGCAGGATAGAGCTTGACGGCTTGTACGATGCCTGAGGCTTTGGCACGGGCAATCTCATCGGCGGTGGTGTGGTCGGTCAAGTATAAGACCATGCGTGGGTCAAACGCATTTTTACGCTGGCTTGGAATATCGGCTTTGTCAAGGGCGGTCAAAATCCGCTCACGGTAGAGGGTCGCTTGTTCGGTCGTTTTGACGGGCGGGACTAGGTTTGGCATACAGATGACACGGTTAAAACTCTTGGCTGCGTGCGGTACAGTCGTGGCAAGAGCGTCATTATCACGCAGATGAATGTGCCAGTCGTCTGGCTGGATAAGGGTGAGAGTTTGGGGGGTGTTGGTCATGGCGGTTGGCTGGTTGTGGTAAAACTACTATTTTAAGGGTTGGGGGGATTTTGTCAAGTTTTATGGGAAAAAGCTGAAAAATAAACCCAAAAAAGCGATAATGGGAAAGGGTGTTTTAAAGGGGTTGTAGAAAATTTGGATGAATAAGCATTTTTAAAAATGGCAAAAAATAAGGGCAAACCTGAATTTACCCTTATTGATAAATATTTTGATATAGTTTAATCAATTGAACCCAACTGTACCACAAGCAAATCAGCGTCCACATCGGGCAAAATGCTGTCGGCGGTTGCTCCTGCCAACCATGCTGATAGCCCTGTACGCTTGTGGCGACCGATGACGACTAAGTCAATGGCGTGGGTGTTGCAGTAATCCACGATGCCTTTACGTCCTGAGATGGCGGTTTTGATTTTAGCGTTGTGGGCGTGTAGGTTGTTGCGTGCCAACACCTCGGCAAGACGAGTGCGAGCCACTTGGCAACGCTCATCATCTATCTCTTCGTGCAGAGCGGAGGCAGGGATTAGCTCATAACCGAAGCCGAGCATGGTCTCTTCGACCACATGTAACACAGACAGCTGAGCAGATGGCGATGAATCCAGAATCCATTTGGCTTTACTGGCGACAATGTCGGTGTCGTCATTTAAGTCGGTAACAAGTAACACGTGCTGATACATGGCAAACTCCTTAATAAAGGTGTGAAAAGGATACCGCTTAGTTGATAAATAACAGTATAGCAAAATCCCCCATGAATGCAAGGGATATTTTGGGTAGATTTTGGGATAATTTTGCTAAAATGATGAAAAAATTTGATAAAATAGAAATAAGCCCTTTTTGATGTTCCTGCTATGAAAAACCCAACCAGTCGCACTGCCAACAGAGTGATAGATGTGATTTTTGTTCACCCTAAACACCGCAGTTATGTCATTTGGCATGATGGCGTGTTTTATCAGCTCACACGCATGAACCTGACCCAAAAAGCGTGGGATAGGCGAACGGTGTATGATGGCTTGTTAGATGAGATTTTTGTGGCCAAGGAATCGTGCGAGCAGGGTGAGACGGATGAGCGCGCTTGGCAAGAGCTGGGCTTGAACGTAGTAAAACTGCCCGATGAGCTACACAGCATTACCGCCAGTAAGTTTTTGGCTTGGTGGACGGTCAATCGTTACAGCTTTTGGCATGTCAAAGATGCCAGAGATGTTAGTGACAAGGACGTGCAAAATCAGCCTGAGCCAATAGCAGGGCAAACGCCACAGCAAAAAATACAGCAAGAGGTGGGGGCGAAGCCACAGGTAAGCACTAACACCGTCCAACAATCTGCTATGGATAGCAAGGCTAGTAAAAATGGCGACGTGATGGATATGCCGTGCAGACCAACCAAGCCAATCAAGCATTGACAGAACAGACACAAATGCAGGTACCGCCAAAATCCACTCATAAGCCCCATAAACCATTAGAACAGCTGTCAGGCGATGATATTTTTGATGCCCTGCTTGATGATTTGGTGAATGAAGTCAGTCATTTAAGATAAGTGGTAAAAGACAGGTGCGACCAAAGAGCTTTTAAAGTTGTCATAAATTTAATAATATGTAGATGTAGGAACGTGCTGAGCACGTCCTTTTTAGTAATGAACTTCGCACATTGATTATAAACTATTGATTTTAAATAATTTATTTTTTAATTAAGTTTTCAATACCAACAATAATACCAACAAAATCAAAAGTAACCCCCATTTTGTATATTTTTCAATCAATTTTTTGGGGTGGTGGGGCGGTGTTTTAGGTGGTGGATTGTAACTTTATGTAACTTTGTTACTATGGAGAAAAACGGACATTTTTTCAGAAAAAGAAATTTTTTTATACATGAGATGGGGCGTGGTGTCCGTTGGCTGTCCCTGCCTAAACTTTTGACCCGCCCCCGATGGGGTGGGGTCTGATTGGTTGGGGTGGGTGGTGGCTGGGTTAATAATGAATGGTTATTGAATAAATGGCGGACGGTATGGCTCTTTTAATGGGCGTTGCGTACTTATTTTATCTTGGTGGGCTTGTTGTTTTTAAAATCACCACCCCAAAACCTTACCAAATTATCTAAGTTATTCAAAAATCACCCTGTAAGCCTTACACCACAAGGGTTTAAAATTTGGTAGGGTGTTTCTAAGTTATTCTAAGTTATTACCAAATTAACGCCATTACCACCATATATCCACCGCATACCAATCCACAAAAATAATAAAAACAATATAAATCAATCACTTATGTTTATATCAAGGGGGCTAGGTGTCTGCCAATAACTTAGAAAGACTTAGAATAACTTAGATGACGGGGCAATAACTTAGAAAGTAGATGGGATAACAATATGACAAAGGGACAACCGTTTGATGATTGCCCCTTGTGGCGTGACTATTGGCTGGGAAGTAGTGCAGGGTTTAGCTCTATGGTTCGCTTGGGTCTGCGGTTGGTGGTCTCGGTGTCCAAATAAATGTAGTTGCCATCACTCAACAGCTCTAAGGCGTTATTAAGTGTCTCTTTGTCTGTCAAATGTTTGGGGGCATTGGTTTGCAAGTAAGAGTAATAAAACTTGTCTTTGCCTGTGGCGTGGGCTTTTTTAATCAGCCATTGTAATAGCTTTTCGGCATCGGTGATGTCGGTGGTAATGTCGTCATAGCGTCTACGCTCGTTGGCGGAGTAATTGACGATTTTGATAGCTCCTTCAATGTCGCTCGTATCAATGCCGTGCTTGTCATTGAACCATGCAAATAAAGCCCCTAAGCGTGTGGCATTCTCCACCATACGGCTGGCATAGGCTTTGGCGTTGTGGTTTGTACCACCTTTTTGCTGGCTTTTTTCTACATCACACCAATAGTCTTGCGTGATTTTTAGGGCTGGTGCTGTCCATGCTAGGCGTTTTCGTTTGCCGTCTTTGGGCGGTGTTTCCAAAAATTTTAGACATCTTTTCCAGTACCGTTGTAATGTCTCATCCATCATAAAATTATCCGTGATAAGCTGGCGATTACCACGATTATCAGGCGGAAAAGCAAATAAACAGCGTGGTAGTAGCCCTTGTTGGGTCAAACGTGGGTTGTTTAGTGCTGGCTTGATTGCCACATCTTGCCCACTTAAAAACAGCGTCAAACGCACATTATAAGCCACTTGATTGCCTGTGTTGTTTATCGTTACTCGTTCGGCGATGCCCTTGCTATAAATATCACAAATCGCCCCAATGCTTGACCCTGCGGTTTCGGCTTTTAGGCTTGCACCTTCTAGCAGGTTTGCCCCTTCGTCTGCGGTGTAGCTGGCGTTTTGGTAGTTGCCATCGGTAAAGCCTTGCATGACTTTTTGAATGCTCCCACTACCAAACATACTGCGTGGGTCGGTGGGTTTGTTGTTTCGTTCATGAAATGATTTGATTTCTTTTTTGGTCTTGCTGGATAATTCGTTATCATACGAACGCTTTTCATCTTTGTAAAGCTCATATTCTGCCTTTTCGTGGTCTATGATGGCTTTATGGGTGATTTTAATGGTTTGGGTTTTACCGCTCCCACTTTCGCCCTGCACCACCAAAAATAAGCTCGCTGGGTTATAATCGCTGTTGATGTAGGGTGCATCAATAAATCCCTGTCCAATGTGGCTAATCGCTCCCAATACGCCAAATCCTGCCATAGACAACGGCACTTGCTGATAGTAGGCTACTTTTTGCACCACTTTGGCAAGCAGAGGCGGAAAAGCGTCCACAGGGAAGGGGGTTTCTATGTTTTTGACTTCATCAAATGGCACAATCTCGCCCCATTTGTCGCCTTCGTTGCCACCATTGCTATTTTGGGTGGTCGGTGGTATCATGGTGGCGTTTTGTGTTTGTTTGCTTTTAAAATCCTGCTGGCTCATGGTCGGCAGGGTTTTTATTTGGGCTTGGGCATTGCTGGCGTTCACGCCTGCCATGTACCATCTTTGTAATACATCAAAAGCGTCATCAGACCGGTCTAATGGTTCAGCCTGTGCCATCTTATCCACATCTACCACATCATAAGCGATATTAAGCCCGTCTAGGGCGACTTCTGCCCTGCCGTATCATAATCACGCCACAAACGCACCTGATAGCCCTGTAAGGGGGTCAAATCGGTGTTGTTTGTACTGCTAGACGCACCAGCAGTAACGGCAAAAATACCAATGCTCATGAGTGCGTTGGCACATTTTTCCCCTTCCACAAAATACACCATTTCGCCCTGTGGTAGGGTGGCAAGTTGTGGCAGGTTGTAAAGCGGTTTGGCTTTGGGGTTGTATCGGGCGTTTGCCCCTGTCGGTTCGCCCAAATAAAAGCGATTGCCGTCATACCAGCAAGGTTTTATCCATTTCTTGCCGTCCTTGTCAAATCTCGGCTTAAAGTACAGTAAACTGCCGTCTTTATCACAATAGGGATAAATGGCGGTTAAATGGCTCATGGTAAAGCCTTGTTTGTGCAGGTCTTTATCCGTACTCAATAGCTGATTAACCAATGATTGTAGCAATTGGCTATTGGTACAATCAAAATGGGGGTATCGGGCGGTTGGTGTATGTGGGTTCATGGTGTTTTCCTTATTTTTGTGTGATGTTTAGGTCTTGGCAGGCGGTAACAAAATCGCACCTATGATAACGCTGGTAAAAGTCGATGACATCGCCACCGCTCACCCCACACCCGAAACAGTAAAAAGCCCCTGTATCTTTATTAATGCTTAGGCTGGGCGTTTTGTCGCCATGAAAACAGCATTTCACATTGGTTTGCTTGCCTTTTAGGGTAATGCCATAACGGGCGTAAAAGCTCACGGGGTCGGGCTTGTGATTGGTGTTAAATTGGGCGTATGGCTCAAAGGGTGCTTGGTTGGCTTTGCCTTGCCCCTGTGTGCTTGTGTTGCCCTGTGCGGTGGTGGGCTGGGTGTTCACGCCTGCGGTGTGTGAATGATTGCCAAAGGCTTTTTGGCTAAAAAACGCATTAGGGGCGAACAATGGGCGGTTAAATGGTAAATGGGTCTTGGTCATGATAATGCCTTGTTGTATCCTGTGAATGATGACGATGTGCCACCAAACAAAAAACCATTTACCCCAAATGTGGTGTAAATGGTCTTTGGGGGCGTTGCCTTGTAGGGGGCTACGGGCGGTGTTCGGTGGTGGCTAGTAGGGTGTTACTGCTGTCTTTGGTGTTATTTGCCATGTTGTAGCATGCTTGCTGGATTAGCTGGCATAGCGTGGCAAACCCCGTAACATCGTCCTTATGCTGTTTTAGTAGCTCTACTGCCTCTGAGAGTAGATAAAAGTTTTGCTCTGCCATCACAAATTCATCGGCATGGCATTCCATATCATGCTTGGATACGCCGATACGGTCGTTTGGGTGGGTGGTGTGCTTAGCCATGACTTGCCCCCTGTAAGTGGTTGGGTAGGTATTGGCTGGCTTTATCCAGCAGGCATTCGGCAAGATATTCCAAATCAGTAGCACTATATAGGGCGTTACCTGCAATGCTTTTAATGTGCCATTCGCTTAGGTTGGCATAGTGCAGGGCGGAAAAAGCACCAGCAAGATTGTGTAGCGTAACTTTAATGGTCTCTATCTCGTCCAAAATGTCCGTATGATAGACATCTATGGGAATGTTAACGCTGGTGGCAGGCGTGGCGGTGGTGCGTGGGTTGTAGCCCTGTGTGATGTTTGCCATAGCGGTGCTTTGGCGGTTGCAGGGTGGACAGGTAGGCACGGCAGGGGCGGTGATGTCGGTGGTGTTTGGGGTGGCATGGTATGTACTATGTGGGGCATGTGTATTCATGGGGAATACTCCTGTTAGTTTAGTGGATTTCGCTACCCCACATAAAGGGTGGCAGGTCTCAACTACCGCTAACATACGGCTGGGGTTATTTCCTGTAACAGGTGTTGTATTTGCCCCTATCAACCCGCCATAAACTTGTGATAATTCTTGATTATCCAGTAATGACGATTGCTCTACGCCTGTGGTGCTGTCATGGCAAACAGCAGGCGTAAAAATAGCCAATGTATGACGGCTTGGCTTTGCCGATGTTAGTTTAGTAGTGGCGGTATTGTCGCCCACGCTTGGGGTTTTTTCAAGTGAAATATTTTCACTATTTAAGTTAATAAGATTAAAAATATTCATGTATTACCTGTTTTTGTGTGGATTATATGGGTTTGAGGGCAGGCGTGGCGGTTTGGCTCACGCCTGCGGTGTGGGGCGATTAAAAAGGGTGGTCGCCATTCTCTGGTAAATCACAATAAGGCTCTAAGGTGTTCATTACTTCATGGATATGCCTATTAAAAAATATTGCATTGTTAAACGCCCATTCTTGAAGTCTGGGCAAAAGTTTTGCACTAGGTTCATCAAGTTTAAAAATGGTTTTCATTTCATCAAATCTAAATCGTGCGTCTGTATCCAATTTTTCCAATAATCTGTAACACTTGGTCGCCTGCTCTGTTGTCATGGCTGAGGTCTGGTCTGTCATGGGTTCATTTTCCTATGGGTTTGCCATTATTTTGGCGTTTGAGTTTGGGTTTGGTGGTTTTATTGGTCGCTTTGCCTGTGATTGCCTTGTCTTTTGGGGTTTTGGCAGGCGTGGCGGTCTTTTGGGGGCTGTTGCCCGTGATGATGTCGTGATATAGGGTTTTTGCTTTCTCCTTGTCTTTGATGAAATATATCTTATAGCGTGAATTGGGGGTAATCTCCCACCGCCAATCAATGATAAAGCCCATTTTTCTAAGCTCAGCAATGCGAGAAGTTAGACTAATGATGTTTAGGGTGTTCACGGCATATTTAACATGGACATCTATACCGTCCAATAAACAGGCTAAAACTCGCCAATTTTGGCGGTTTTTGTGGGCGTGGGTAATGGGTAGCATACGATAGCTCCGATTGGTTTAATGCTTGGTGGTGCTGTGGTAGGGCGTTTTGGTTAGGTCGTCCGCCTGTTCTAGGCTGTCTATCCAGTCTAGGACATCGCTGTTACGCCATGCGGTTACGCTCGGGGATAGCTTGACGGGTGGGGGAAATTTACCCACTTTGACCCATGCGTAAATCGTGGTTTTGGATAGTCCTGTCATCATGCACACCGTTTTAAGTCGGCTAATGCCTTGACGGGGGAAAATGTCGCCCTTTGCGTTGGTGTGTGGGGTGGTAGGTGGTTTGGTTTTTGGGGTCATGATATACGCCTTTTTTCCGTGATTGAACCATAACGGTTGTTTGAGTTTGTGGGCGTATTGTAGGCGTTGTGATTGGTAGGGGCAACAAAACACCCCCATACGACATCAGTAAGGGGGTGATTAGGGGTGATAGGGGGGTCCTACATTTTCTGTGTTCACTCAATTTGGGTGGTTAGGCGTTCTTTACGGTCTTTTTCTGCTTGTTTTAATGCACTTTCTATCCATTCATAGGTTTTATTTTCTCGGTTGTCATGCTTAAAAATATGCCTAACGGTTTGGGCGTAAGTTTTAAATCCATGTTCTTGCATGATGTGTAAATACTTTTCGCCTAATGCTTTTCGCTCCTGTCTTTGGGGATCGGTGGCTTTTAGGGCGTGTTGTTTGCCTTGCTCTTGCTGGATTTGCTTGTGAATGCTGGCTTTGTCATTATCGGATAATAAGCCAAATTTTAATATCCTATTTTGTGATAAACCATACAAATGCTTTGCACCGCCTAGCACTTCCAGCGATTTATTGGCAAGGCATAGGGCATAAAAGGGCTGTTTTTGCTCATAAAATCTACTGGAAAAATATTTCATGGCAAGGTGTAATGATAGAAGTTCAAGCGTTCTTTGGCGTACGGCAGGCGTGGGCAAGGGCTGGGGGTTGGCTTGGGCGATGTTGGCAAATAAATCATCAAGGGCAGGGCTAAATAGCGTGGTATGCGATAAATAGCCAAACAGCTCAACCATGTTTAAATCATCGCTATCAGGGTTTAGCTGGTGGGCGATGTCTGCACAAATGGCAGTAATGTCGGATATACAATAGTTGATTTGTACTTGGTAATCCTTTGGTAGGGATACATTGATAAAAAAGTCCAGTATCATGCCAACAATGTAAACGACATTCATGCCATCACAATGATAATCCATGAGCGTTTTATCATCATACGGGTTAAATTCTTGGGCGATGTTTTCCCATTCGGTGTGGTTCATGTCATGCCTTACCATGCCTTAGCGGATAAATGAGTGGTGGGCGGTGCGTTTTAAGGCATGAAAAATAAACGCTTTTCGGTAGCTACTCCTAGCCCACTTTTGCCATATTAGCCATAATATGCCCGTTTGTCAATATCGGACGGTATGGGAATGATTGGCGGTGGTGGGTAGGGCGGTTAATGGTGTGGGTGGCAGGCGTGGCGGTGTGCTGTGATGTAACGAATGGTTACACCACATCAAATGGCGTGGGTGGCAGGTATGGCGGTGGGCTTTGGCAATTTTCTAAGTTATTGGCGGTTTTCTAAGTTATTCCACATGAATAAAAGCCATGTAAAACACCTGATAAAATCTGCTCATCGCTTGATGTGGCAAGGGTTTGGGTGGTGGTGGCGTGGCTGGTAGGTGGGGGCTGGTTTGAGTGGGTTGGGCGGTGATTTGCAAAAACTTAGAATAACTTAGAAAGTGCCTACCAAATTTTAAACCCTTATGGTATAAGGCTTACAGGGTGATTTTTGAATAACTTAGATAATTTGGTAAGGTTTTGGGGGTGCATTTTAAAAAATACTGGTGGGCTGGTGCGTTGATTTTCTCCGTCTTGTTCGTGTAAATCCGTGTCATGCTGGGTGATTTTCTCCAAAAGTGTGCTTAAAATGGCGATTTTCTCCATAAAAAAAGTAAGTACGCAAGGCTGGCTTAAATATGGGCGGTGGGCAGTTGATTGGGAAAGGGGGTCGGCTGTGAGTGAGTGGGGCGGTTAAATGGTGTGTCGGTCGCTCTGTGGGGCAGGCGTGGCGGTGGGTGGGTAAAAACCTTTAAATATAAAAATAAATAAAAAATATTCTTTCTTTCTTTTTATAGGTTCTCTGGTGTTTTTTTGGGCTTTTCCCCATGCCTTTAATTAGTTTTGCACGGGGGCAATTTTTTTTAACTATGTTATATTATAACATTACATATGCTTTATCAATAAATATATATTGTTTGATTTGTATTTTTAATCATTTATACCGCTCATCGTATTTTTAATGCCATTAGGGTTATCTGCCACCCTTGATGTGGTGTGGGTGGCAGGCGTGTTGCTCATTGCATGGCTCTGATTTCTAGCAATTCGGCTTGGTGGGTGGCAATCTCGGCATGAATGTCCGCTCCTTTTTTGCTCAGCCGTTCTAGGAATATGGCAAATTGGTCGGTAGTGCCATCAGCCGTTAAGCGGTTTTGGTAGGTTTTGAAATTACCTTGTTTGACTTCGTCAATGATGTTTGCCCATTCTCTCATCATCTGTATGCGTTTGGGTAGCATTTCAGCATCATTATAAGCCCGTTCGGTTTTGTCTTTACTGACGTGGGCGAGTTGTAGCTCAATGGCTTTGGGGTTGTATTGCATTTCATAAAGCGATGTACTGGCAAGCCCACGAAAGCCATGCCCTGTCATTCGTCCAGCGTATCCCATGCGTTTTAGGGGCGTGGTTAGGGCGTTGGGTGATAGGGTGTTACGCTGTTTACTGCGGTTACTAAAAAACACATATTCATCAGACAATCCCCATTCTTTGATGGTTTGTAGTATCTCTATCACTTGTGGGGCAAGCGGTACGATGTGGGGGTTACGGCATTTCATGCGTTCGGCTGGTATCCGCCAAAGGCAGGTATAAAAATCCAGCTCCGCCCATCTCATGCCAAACAGCTCATTAGTACGAACAAAAGTATAAGCCATGACATAGAAGGCGTAACGGGTCATCGGTTCTAAATTGGCGGTATCAATGTCGTGCAGTAATTGGGGTAATTCTGTGATTTTGATGCGTGGGTAATTGGTTTGTTTGTGTTCAATGAGTGATTTATGAATGCCACGAGGAATGGGGTTTAATAGGTTGGGGGCTAACCCTTTGATGATGGTGTATTCAAAGATGGCACTTATCCAGCTCACCGCCTTATGTGCCATGTTTGCCTTACCTGCGATGGCTAAACGGTCATGCACCGCCAAAATGTCGGATAATTTGATTTGGTAAATGTCCATATTGCCCAAAATGGGCTTGATGTGGTTGTGATAGGCGTTAGCGTCCCTTTTGTAGGTTTGGGGCGTTATTCGTGCTTGCTGGTAGTCTAGCCATAAACTAGCAAAGTGATGGAAGTCTAATTTTTGTTGTTGTTTGGATTTTTGGCGTTCGTCTTTGGGGTTGATGCCTTGTGATAGGTCGGTTTTGATTTTGGCAAGCTCACTTCTTGCATCTGCTAGGCTTACAAATGGGTACAGCCCAATACTGATATTTTGCTGTTTGCCATGATAGCGATAAGCCACCACCCATGATTTTACGCCCGTATGTCTTACCCATAATTGCAAACCGCCCATGTCGCTGTATTTGTCTGGGCGTGTGGGAGTGCATTTGTCACTAGGTTTTAATTTTTTTAATAGCGGTATCGGTTAAAACCATAATCTACAAGCCTTTGGAGTGAAATTGTTGGTATTATAGGAAAATGAACTGTAATACCAACAAAATAAGCGGATTGCAATGGATTTTAACGAACTGATACGAACGATAAAATTGTTTAAAGCTAGAAAAATAATAGGGTTCTATGACTTCATAGAACCCTATCGGACAATAATATGGGGTGAGTAATGGGACTTGAACCCACGACAACCGGAATCACAATCCGGGGCTCTACCAACTGAGCTATACCCACCATAATGAGATGTGCCATTCATAATCAGGCAAATGGCGCGCCTGGCAGGATTCGAACCTGCGACCACCCGCTTAGAAGGCGGATGCTCTATCCAACTGAGCTACAGGCGCTCAACTTACGATACTAACAAAAAAAGCCCAAACAGGCTTTAAATGGTCGGGGCGGAGGGATTTGAACCCCCGACCCTCTGCTCCCAAAGCAGATGCGCTACCAAGCTGCGCTACGCCCCGATTTACCAATTTGCGATGTGTCATCGCTGTTAGTGGTGCGTATTATAGCGTAATTTTGGGCGGTGTCAATCATTTATTTTAAAAAATTTTAAAAATTTTTGTAAGATATTGATTTTGAATATTTTTTAATAAATCAATTTTCAATGAGTGTCCAGCCTAATGCTTTCGCCCCACGAGTGCCACCTGTCAGATGGATATAGGTACGGCTCGGGTCAAGGCTCTCTAATAGCTCACACGCACGCCCTGCCTTGGTGCCACCGCCACACAACACATAAATGTCGCCTGTGGTCTGGGCGAGTGTCTCGGCATTGATATGCTCAATCGGTATATTGATGGCATGGGCGATATGCCCTGTCTGATAACTGTCAGTATCTCGTACGTCCCAAATGGTCAATTTTTCATCAGGGGTGAAATCAGCGATGGCTTGGGTTTTTATCATGATAATTTTCCAAATAAAATAAATGCAAGTTTAGCAAATTTGGGGTATGATAGCAACATCTCGTTTTTATTATCATCTCAATAACACCGCTTAATTTTACTATTTGCCACAGCCATTTTATAAAAAATGTTAAGGACAAACCATGACCAAACTTTTTATGTTATATGCTTTTATGATTATTTTGTTGGCGATATGGACGTGTTTGGCATTGTGGGTGCATATGCCTTTGGGCAAATTAACGTATATTATCATTGGCTTTATTTTATTATTATCCATCATTGCAATTTTACCTGATGGTTATATTGAAAAATTTGCCAATCAGTTTATTGTTGATAAATTAAGTTATTATTCTATACGCATTTTTGGATTGGTTGTTGGTATTGTGTTTGCTTGGTTTTTTAGCATGAAGCCTAGCAATCACAGAGTGTGGCAAGATGAATTTCGTCATCAATTTACTTATACTCAAAATAATAACATCATTACCATAAATAACGTGCGTGATTTTGATTGGCATGGCGACACTTATACCGAGCTTTGGGATACTCGCACTTATGACCTAAATCACCTATCAAGCCTTGATATGATTAGCACGACATGGGGTAATGACAATATTGCCCATATTATGGTGTCGTTTGGCTTTGATGATGGGGCAGGTAATACCGACAGGCTTGTTTTTTCGGTGGAGACAAGAAAAGAGATTGGCGAGGAATTTTCAACGATTGGCGGATTTTTTAGAATGTATGATTTGTCCATCATTGCAGGCGATGAGCGGGATTTGATTTATACCCGCACCAATATCAGAAATGAGCAGGTTTCTCTTTATCCTATTTTATATGATAAAGAGAAAATAAAAAATCTGTTTTTGACTTATTTGGATTATGGTCATCGTTTAAATGACACGCCTAAATTTTATCACTCGTTATTTAGTAACTGTACCACGGTTATTTATAAAATGGCAAGTCAGATTGATGATGTGCCGATGGATTATCGCATTATCGTTTCGGGCAGATTGGCGGATTATTTGTATGATAAAGGAGTGATTGATAATAAGCATGAGTTGACTGTTTGGAAAAAGAGTGCCTTTGCCAATCCCAAAGTGGCTCATCTGGGTAATCATGGTAATATTTCATCGCAAGAATATTCGGCGTTGATTAGAAAAGAGTTGCCACATTAATTACAAAAAACGATTTGTCAAATCAAAAAGAAAATGGGCAAGTGTTTATCTTACCCATTTTTACAAAAACAGTCTTATAATTCAGGCTCGACTCGTTCGCCTTTTTTATTGATAAAATAAATCTCATCATCGGCAATGACCATCGCAGAGCCTTCGGTAAAACTGCTGGCATAATCGTATTTGATGGGTAGGGCGATTTTGCCTTTGGTGTCGATGTAGCCATATTGCCAAATGGGGTCGCCATCACTGTCAGTTTTGCCCGTGTCTTTGGCAACCAGAGCTAATTGCTCGCTAAAATCTTCGACATAGTCATAGGTGGGGGCGATTTTGGTTTGACCGTTTTTGTCCATAAAGCCCCATTTGTCATTGATTTTGACTGACACTAAGCCCTGTTCAAACCAGTTGCCTGTCTCATCAAAGCTGGGTTTGATGACGATGTTGCCTTTTTTGTCAATAAAGCCATATTTGCCGTTTTGGGTGATTTTGGCACGTCCTTCCCAAAAACTCCATGCGTCTTCAAAGGTAGGGCGAATGACGATGTTGCCTTTGGGATTGATGTAGCCGTATTTGCCTTGCTGTTTGACCAAGGCAAGCCCTTCATCAAAGTCGTGAGCGTCTTCAAAGGTGGGGCGGATGATGACCTTGCCATCTTTGTTGGCAAAGCCATACACCGTACCATCGGTGATGACGGTCATGTTTTCGTTATACTGACAGTCGCTGGTGTACTCTTTGTAGCTAAAACCTGTCGGCAGTTTGGTGTCATCTTCGCAGGCGTCGATGTCTTCTGATAAGTCGAAGAGAGCGTAATCGTCCGAATCGACGTTGTCTTCTGCGTTGACGGCTGTCGTGGCAAAAACGGATAGGGCAAGGCATAGAGCAAGCTTTGGGCGAGAGATGGACGGGGTAAAAAAAGAAGTGTTCATGAATGATTCCAAATGAGAAAAAGCAATGAATGGAAAAACGGATTTATTGTACTTGACTTATTGTAAAATTTCAATCAAAGCCACTTTGAGTGACTCAATTTTATCATCATCAAGCAAACTGCCGTCTTTGTCAGACAGATAAAAGATGTCCTCGGCACGCTCGCCTAGGGTGGTGATTCTCGCCCCATGTACCGCCACGCCGAGCTTTGAGAAAACTTGCCCGATTTTGGCAAGTAGGGCAGGACGGTCTTTGGTGATGAGTGATAGGGCGTGATGATCTTGATGGGCAAAGGGGGTGGCACGCTCGATGTGTACCTGCGTGGGGACGTTAAAGTGTTTTAAAGTCAAGTTAAAACCAAAACTGGCACCGGCTATCTGACACTTAGGAGCATCTCCTGTGAGTGCTTGGCTAAGCTCGCTCACAAGCTCGTCCCGTCTGTCACTGGCGGTCAGAAAATCACTCATGAGCGTGCCATGCTCATCTCGTTTGGCAAAGCGGTCAATGAGTACATAGCTGTCTAGGGCAGACGGCACGCCATCGATGGTGGCACTGACGATAGTCGCATCCAGCACTGACAAGCCAAAGCGGTCAAGCACGCACACGCTGATGGCGAACAAATCATCACGGTCGGGGGTGCAGATAAATAGCTGAATGGCGTCCAGTGCCAAATCGGTGTGGGAGCGAATGGCGATGATGGGGCGAGCGTCTTGGATGGCGGATTTTTGTTCTAAGATGACACGGCTTTGCCATGCGATGTCGAGTTTTTTGTGTTTTAAAAAATACTCATCACCCAGCTCGTCCCATAGGGCGTGCAAGGTGGTAGGGTCGATGTCGGTCAGTAGGGCTTGGGCTTTGCTCTTGCGACCGGTGATATAGACGTCTTTGTCCACGACGCCCATGCCAAGGTTTAGCACTCGTCTGGTGCTGATGTAAAGCTGTTTTAACAGACTGGCTCGCCATGAGTTCCACAGCTCGCTGTTGGTGGCGTTCATGTCGGCAACGGTCAGTGCATACAGGTGGTTTAGCCTGCTGACACTGCCGACAAAATGGGCAAAGCGAGCAATGACATCAGGGTCGGAGATATCCTGCTTTTGGGCGGTGAGCGACATGGTCAGATGTTCACGCACCAGCCATGACGCAAACTGACTGTCGCTCTCGGTCATGCCGTGCGATGTACAAAATTCATACACATTAATCGCCCCGAGTTCGCTGTGGTCGCCCCCACGTCCTTTGGCGATGTCATGAAATAAGGCGACGATGACCAGTATGTCTTTGCGGTGGATTTGTTTATAAATCTGACTGACTAGGTCAAATTTTTGCTGATAAATCTCATTATCCACATCCGTCAAGCGGTGCAAAATGCGAATGAGTAGCAGGGTATGAGCGTCCACGGTGTAGCGGTGAAACAAATCATACTGCATAAGCCCCATGATTTGACCGAAGGCAGGCAGGTATGAGCCTAGCACGCCAAAGCGTTTCATCAGGCGTAGGCGATGAAATAGGTAGTTGGGTTCTTGTAGGTTTGCCAAAAATAGGGCTTGATGGGCAGGGTGCTGGCGGTAGTCATCATCAATGAGTGGCGTGGCAAGGTGGATGGCACGCAGGGTGTTGGCACTGATTTTTTTAATGCCTTGTTGTCCCATGACCAAAAAGATACGAAGTAGTAGGGCGGGATTCTTGTCAAAGGCGTGTAGGTCATGCACGGCAATCTTGGGGTCGTGGCTTGGTAGTTTGCCTTGCTTGATGAATACGTCCTTTGCCAGTCCGTCTTGGTGTAGGGATGAGTCAATGGGGGTTGCCTGTTCGGTGATGGCATAAAAATACTCATCAATGGGCGTGGTGATAAACTCAGGGTTTAGATAGTTTTCATTAAAATACGCGCACAAAAGCTCGGAGAGGCTGGCGGTGGTCATCGCATGGCGATAGTAGGTTCGCATGAGTCGCTCTAAGGCGTGCGTGATTTGGCGGTTGTCATCATCGGCATGTGCTAATCCCATGCTAACAGCGATGACACGCTGACGGTCAAAGAGCAGGCGGTCGTCATGGCGTGCGACATGGGTGTGTAGATGATGACGTAGGCACCATAAAAAGCGTTTGGCAGACTCTAAGGTGGCGTATTTCTCAGGGCTTAAAAATCCCACTTCAACCAAATCATGAAAATCCCGCACCCCGTCAAAATAAAACTTACCAAGCCACAAAATAATGTGCAAATCTCTTAGTGTACCAGGGGCGGTCTTGATGTTCGGCTCTAAGTTGTATTCGGTGGCGTTATGGGCAAGATAGCGGGCTTTGGATTCGCTCATCTTGGCACTAAAAAAGGCTTTGGTAGTCCACGCCTCTTTGACGGCAAGGGTTGGTACGTCGGTCAGTGTGTCATTACCGACCAAAAAACGGGCTTCTAAGAGGGCGGTTGCCACGGTATGCTCGGTGACGGCAGTCATCGTGTCGCTCACTGTCCGCACCGAGATGGCAGGCTCTATGCCGATGTCCCACAGGTTTGCCACGAACGTTTCTATCTGGGTTTGATGGCTGTCCGTGTCATCGCCTAGTATCAAAATATCCACATCTGATGCTGGGAACAGCTCACCCCGCCCATACCCACCAATGGCAAATAACCCAAGCTTGCTGTCCGTCTCAAATAATGCTTCAAATATGCTTACAAGCATGTCATCCACCGCCTGCGTTCGCCTAGCGATATGGCTGTCTATCGTCTGTGTGGCGTGTATGCCCTGCTTGCAAATCTGCCTATCAATATCGGCATTTAGTTCATTTAGATAAGCCTTATAAGCGGTGGGAGTGTAGGGGGGTAAGTTGGTTTGGGTCATGGCAATCAGTGGCTAAATATTTGTCAAATTTGTCGTAAATTTATCTTTATTTTTGTAAGCAATTTTGTCAAAACAAGCAAAAACCCCTTGAAATATAGGCATTTCAAGGGGTCTGGATATGGTAGGCGTAAACGGACTCGAACCATCGACCCCCACCATGTCAAGGTGGTGCTCTAACCAACTGAGCTATACGCCTAAAAGTGGTACTATTATAACAGATAAATTTTAAATGGCAAGCACTTTTTACACTTTGTACATATTTAAATACCAACTCATGATGTCGTTGCCCCATAATAGGGCGATGATACCTGCAATGGCGATATAAGGACCAAAGGCAAAGGCACGGCTTTCGCCACGCAGTCTCATCAACACCACGCCCACGATAGAGCCCAACACAGCAGATACAAGAATCAAAAAGGGTAACATGCTCACGCCAAGCCACGCTCCAATCGCCCCTAAGAGTTTAAAATCACCTGCCCCCATGCCGTCTTTTTTGGTGATGAGTGCATAGAGTTTGGCAACCGACCAAAAGGATAAAAAACCAAGCAGCCCGCCCCATACCGCAGAGCCAAGCGAAGTAAAGATATTTTGGGTGTTTGCCATAAGACCTATCATGCCTAGCGGAAACACCAAACGGTCGGGCAGTAGCTGAGTATCAAAATCAATGCCAGTTAAAGTAATAAGTATCCACAAGTAGATAAGTCCCAATGCACCTGCGATATTTGCCCCAAGTGTATAAATCACCAAAACGGACAGTAAGGCGGTAATGAGTTCCACCGATGGATAACGCATGCTAATGGGATTACCACAGCCAGAGCATTTACCACGCAATAGAATGAGCCAGCTTAATACAGGAATGTTTTCATAAGCACGGATTTGGTGGTTGCATTTGGGACAACGAGAGGGCGGAAAGGATAGGCTAATGGGTATGTCATTGGCGATAACATCTTGAATGGGGTTGACATGCTTGGGGTTAAGGTCGGATTGAGTGCCTAAAAACCATGCCGTATCTTTACGCCATTCACGATTCATAATAAGTGGCGTACGGTGAATCACCACATTTAAGAATGAACCAACACAAAGCCCCAGCAGTCCAGCTAGGGCAAGTGCTATATATAAATTTTCTGATAAAAAAGTAAAGCAATTCATCATCCGATAACATCGCCCATCATGAAGATTGGTAGATACATGGCGATAACTAAACCACCAATAACCACGCCTAAAAATGCCATAATCATGGGTTCCATCAAACTGGTTAAGCCATCAACAGCATTGTCCACCTCATTCTCATAGAAAGTGGCAGCCTTATCAAGCATTTCTTCCAAACTACCTGCCTCTTCGCCAATGCCGACCATTTGAAGTACCATGCTGGGAAATAGGTTAGTGTTACGCATGGCAAACTGCATTTGCTGACCGGTGGCGACATCTTCTTTGACACGCTGTGTGGCTTCATAAAATACAATATTATTGGTTGCCCCTGCGGTAGAATCTAGGGCGTCAATCAAAGGTACGCCAGCAGCAAAAGTGGTGGAGAGGGTGCGACAAAAACGGGCGATGATGGCTTGATAAACAATATTACCAAATATGGGTAGTTTAAGAGCCAATCTATCTAAGAAATTTCTAAATTTTTGGCTACGCAACTTAGCTTGGGTAAAAGACACAACAAGGATTGCTAGTGCAATAAAAAATACCAAATAATATTTAACCATCCAGTTAGACATATTAACGACCATCTGGGTAAAGGCAGGTAATTCAGCACCAAAACCAGCAAACATATCAGCAAAGACTGGAACTACCTTAACCAATAGAATGGCAGTAACAATAATAGCAACAATGATAACCGCAATCGGATATTTCATTGCTTTTTTAATTTTGGCTTTGAGCATTTCGCTTTTTTCTTTATAGGTAGCGACACGTTCAAGCATGGTCTCTAACGCACCTGACTGCTCACCAGACTCGACTAATGAACAAAACAGGTCATCAAAGTATTTGGGGTGCTTACGCAGAGCAGTGGCAAAGTTACTTCCCGCTTCGATGTCAGCCTTAACTTTTAATACAATCTCTTTCATGCTGGGATTGTCAAGCGAATCAGCCACAATCTCAAAGGCTTGGGTCAGTGGCACACCGGCTTTCATCATCGTGGCAAGCTGACGCACAAAAATAGCAATATCAATCGCTTTGATGGATTTTTTGATTTGAAAAAGGGGCTTGGATTTTTGTCTAACGTCTTGGACAACAATGCCCTGCTTTCTAAGCTGAGCACGAGCTAGTTCAAGACTTTTGGCGGTTAGCTCGCCTTTGACGTTCTGCCCACGTCTATTGGTGCCAGAGTATTTAAAATCAATTAACTGTTCAGTTGCTACTTTTGCCATGTGTCTCTCTTCATGCTTTGCCAATGCTGGCGATGTTGCAAGTTATGTGCCGTATTGTATTTTTAAATGAACCCCAAATAGGGTAATGCTAATGACATTTTACACCAAAAGTCATCAAATTGTAAATAATGTATCACAAAACTTGCACAACATTCGTGGTTTTTGGTAGGGTATAAACTGCCGTTTATGCCATAAAAAAATAAACGGTTTATTTTTTTGGTTAAATGGCGTAAAAATGTGATTAGGTGAGTAATTGTTTTACTAAAATTTATCATTTCAAAAGATAAATTCTTGTCAATTTATGCCATAAGCCTTAAAATGACAAAAAATATTTGATCAAATGCCCATGACAACCCTTGCCCCCACCCAATATCCCATTACCGCCCTTGCAGGCGTGGGTCAGCCATTGGCAAAAAAACTTGCCGAGCTTGACATTCATCGTATTTTTGATTTGCTCATGCACCTGCCCCGCAATTATGAAGACCGTAGCCGTACCGTGCCGATGAATACGGTAGAAAATGGGCAAGTGTGCATGATTGCAGGGGTTATCACGGACGTGGCGAGCAATAAAGGACGGCTGTCGGTGTGCCTAGAAGACAGCACTGGCATGGTTGTGTTGCAGTTTTTTAAAACCTATCCGACTCTGTTGCAAACCATGACCGTGGGGGCGAACATCACCGCATTTGGCGAGATAAAGGTCAGTCGCTATGGCGTGCAAATGGCTCACCCAGAGTACCACATCACAGGGACAAAGACCTTTGAAAGTGGGCTTTTGCCCATTTATCCGACCGTCAAAGGACTTCACCAAAACAAACTGCGTCAGCTTGTCCGCATGGCGATTAACGCTGTTCGTGAGACGCCTTTAACTTGCCTGTCTGATGATGATTTTAACAGCGTGGGCGTAAGCGTGCAGGGCGATTTGTTGTCCGCCTTGACCGCCATACACCTGCCTGACCCACAGGCGGATATTTTTAGCCAAACGGCACTTTTGACAGGATTAAAAGACCGTACCCACCCTGCTTGTCAAAGACTCATCATTGAAGAGCTTACCGCTCATCAGCTTGTGTTTTTGTACCGCAAGCAAAACCTACACGCCCACAAAGCCCCTTTTTGCCAGCGTGTCAGTCCGCTTGCCGATAGGCTTGTGGCGAGCCTGCCCTTTCACCCAACCAACGCCCAACAGCGTGTTGTTAGCGAGATAGTTGCCGACCTTGCCACCAGCACGCCCATGCTCCGCCTTGTGCAAGGGGACGTGGGGGCGGGCAAAACGCTTGTGGCAGGTCTGTCAGCGTGCCATGCCATTGACAGCGGTTGGCAAGTGGCAATCATGGCACCGACCGAGATTTTGGCAGAACAGCACCTGATTAATTTTAAAAAATGGTTTGAACCTATGGGCGTTGGCGTGGGCTGGCTTGCCGGCAAACAGACTGCCAAAGAACGTAATACCAGTTTAGGTGCCATTATCAATAATGATGTGCAAATCGTGGTTGGTACGCACGCCCTGTTCCAAGACGGTGTGGCATTTGCCAAATTGGGGCTTGTTATCATTGACGAACAGCACCGTTTTGGCGTGGAGCAACGATTGAAGCTCGTCAGTAAAGGCGTGGCAAACAGCACCCCACATCAGCTTGCCATGACCGCCACCCCCATTCCACGCACGCTGGCGATGAGTATGTATGGCGACATGGACGTGTCGGTGATAGATGAGCTACCGCCCAACCGCACGCCCATTACCACTGTTACCATTAACCGAGACCGCCGTGATGAAGTGATTGAGCGGATACGCATCAACTGCAAAAACGGCAAACAAGCCTACTGGGTGTGCCCGCTCGTGGAAGAGTCCACTGCCCTAGACGCACAGTCGGCAGAGCTGTTATATGAAGATTTGTGCGAGCGGTTGGACATACGGATAGGACTGGTACATGGCAAAATGAAAGCGGGTGATAAGCAAGCGGTGATGAATGATTTTAAACAAGGCGACATTGACCTACTGGTCGCCACCACCGTGATAGAAGTGGGCGTGGACGTGCCAAATGCGTCTCTTATGGTGATAGAAAATGCCGAACGGCTCGGCTTATCTCAGCTCCACCAACTGCGTGGGCGTGTGGGGCGTGGCTTAGAAAAGTCCTTTTGTGTGCTACTCTACCAAATGCCCCTATCGCCCACAGGCATCGAGAGGCTCAATATCCTAAGGGATAGCACGGACGGCTTTGTCATCGCCCAAAAGGACTTAGAACTGCGTGGGGCAGGCGAGCTACTGGGCAAACGCCAAACGGGTGACATGGGCTACTATCTGGCGGACATCGTGCGAGATGAGAGCCTGCTCCACATCGCCCAAAACCTTGCCAATCATCTCATCAATCAACCCAACAAAACCGCCCTAACCCAAGCGATGATAGGGCTATGGCTAAAAGAGAGTGGGGAGTTTGTGGGGGCGTAAGTATTATGCTAAAATCACCCTTTTAAAAAGGAAAAATCATGTCAAACCTAATTCCAAGCCAAACAGGACTGACCCTACGCCGTACCGATACGCTGATAAGTCTTACCAATAAACTCCTTGCCAAAACAGGGGTAAAGGGCATTAGTGAGATGAGTGATGATGAGCTGTGGGAATGGTGGCTTGGGATTGATGATGAATGGAGGTTTTTATTGATAAGGCGCGGATTGAAATTGAAGTTATGGCACAATAAGGATTGGAAATTTAACAGAGCGTATCATTATCAAACAGAGTTTGATTGGTTTAATCGTGAATTGGTGTTTGATTATTTAAAAAAATTGCAACAATTAACTAAGCTTAATTTTAGTAGAAACCAACTCCAAGATATTACACCCCCTTGCCAGTTTGACGCAATTAAAAGGCTTTATTTGCAATATAATCCAATTAACCGCCAAGCCATTGACTGGCTACGACAAAAGCACCCAAATTGACTTTTAAAAAATAACCCCCACAAAACCACAAACTTCAAAACAAGGTAAACGCAATGCACGCACAAACACCCACAACAGCCCCAAACACACCAAGCCCAGAATGCACAAATGCCCCATACGATGTCATAATTGTTGGCGGTAGTTATGCAGGACTTTCGGCAGGTCTGCCATTGGCACGAGCCTATCGGCGTGTACTAGTCATTGACGACAACCAAAGACGCAATCGCTTTGGCACGCATTCGCACGGTTTTTTGACCCAAGACGGCACGCTTGCCAGTGACATTGCCAAAATTGGTAAAGAACAGCTTTTAAAATACCGCACGGTGGATTGGGTTGATGGGCGTGCTCTCAATGCCAAAAAAAGCGACGATGGCTTTGTGGTAACGCTTGAAAATGGCGAGTGCAAAACCGCACGCCGTCTGATTTTGGCGACAGGGGTCAAGGATATTTTGCCTGCCATTCACGGCATTAGTGAGCGGTGGGGGCAGTCGGTCTTTGCCTGCCCCTATTGCCACGGCTATGAACTCAATCAAGGCAACATCGGCGTGATTGCCACAGGCGAGCTGTCGGTGCATAGTGCGTTGATGTTGCCCGACTGGGGACACACCACGCTTTTGACCAACGGGCTTACCCTAAGCGACAACGACATCGCCCGCCTAACGGCACGCAAGGTATCGCTTGAACATCGTGCCATTGCTTGCATTGAAAACCACGCCGATATCCGCCTAGCGGACGGCACGCTGTTGTCTTTTGCAGGGATTGTGGTCGCCCCCAATTTTGAGCAAGCAAGCACTCTTGGCGAAAGCTTAGGCTGTCAAATGGACGACACACCGCTTGGCAAAATCCTACAAGTGTCGCCTTTGCGTGCCACCAGCATAGACGGCGTGTTTGCCTGTGGCGATAGCACACGGCTTGGCGGTTCGGTAACGCTTGCGGTCGCTGACGGCACGCTGGCAGGCACATCGGCACATCAATCGCTGATTGGTCTGACCAATAAACCGCTTATATAGTACAAAAATTCAGGGCATTAGCCAGATGAACGATGATGAATTGTGGGCGTGGTGGCTATCGCTTGATGATGAGTGGAAGTTTTTATTGTTAAGGAAAGGATTGGATTTGGATTTTTGGCAAGATAATAATCGGCAATTTAATAAAGCGTATGATTACCAAGCGGATTTTGATTGGTTAAATAGAAACCTAAGTTTGCACTATGTAAAACAGTTGCAAGGATTAACAGAGCTTGATTTGAGCCGCAACCAAATCCAAAACATCTCAGCTCTTGCTAATTTAACGCAATTAACATATCTTTGGCTGGACGAAAACCAAATCCAAGACATTGCACCGCTTGCTAACTTGAAACAATTGGAACATCTTGTTTTATCAAAGAACCAAATCCAAGATATCACACCGCTTACTAATTTAACGCAATTAACATATCTTTGGCTGAGCGACAACCAAGTCCAAAACATTACATCACTTGCTAATTTAAAAAATCTAACAACTTACTTTGAAACATAACCCAATCCACCCCCAAAATATTAAATGGCTACAACAGCAACTCCCAAATTGCGAAATCATATTTTAAGGACAAAAATGCACACCTAAGCCCTATTTGACAATATCCCACAGCATATTATCGCAGAATGAAATAAAGCCAAGCACAGCATTGTGATTGCGGTGGCGTGGTTTACTCGTGCCGATATTTTTGCCGTATTATTACAAAAAGCCCGTGCAGGCATTAGCATTCAGCTTGCCTTATCCAATGACCGTATCAATAAAAATGATAAAATCGCTATTAACCAAGATGAATTAAATCATTTTGCAAATTGTCAAACTTATTGGATTGGCGATGGCAATCAAGCTCTAATGCACCATAAATTTTGTATAAATTTTGTGTGATTGATAAAATGACTGTGATTACAGGGTTATTTAATTGGAGTAAAAAAGCCGAAAAGAATAATTTTGAAAACATTACCATTAGCCAAGATACAATGTTGGCAAAGGCATTTTATGGGCAGTTTTATAAAATTATTGGTAAGCCCATTCCCAATGATAACCTTGTTTTGCCCATCGCTCAAATCATCAAACGCTTAGAAATTTTAAAAAACTATGTGATATTAGAAGATTTGGACGACATTACCAAAGAAAATCAAAAACTCAAACAATTTGACAGTGAACAAGATATTGCAAGTATTTATGGGGCGATTAAGTCTTTGCAATTTAGTCAAGCGATTGGCTTAATTGATGACTTTATCAAAAAATATCACAGCGTTGTCATTTATCAAGATGTGGATATAATGGCATTAAAATTAGAAATTCGCCTATTGGAACATGAAATCAATTTATACGACAGCGAAAAGGCGGAATTAGAAAAATTGCTTGCCGATTTTAATCATCAGCACAGCATGAATTTGGGTGATTTAATCAGTGAAATTTTATCTTTACGAAAACAACTTGCCAAACAGCAAGGCGACCAAAATGCCTACGATGAAGCCAAACAAGACGAGTAAACATTTAATGAGCAGTTGGACAAAGAAAAAGCCAAAACGCATTATGAACTAAATACCGATGAACAAAAACGCCTAAAACAAGCCTACCGCAAAGCCAGTCAAATATGCCACCCCGACCGTGTCAATGACGAGCAAAAGGATGTGGCAATGGCGGTGTTTAATGAGTTGCGACAAGCCTATGAACAAAATGACCTAAAAACGGTGGAGCGAATACTTGATGATTTGCAAAAAGGGATATTTAAGGCTCGCTCAGAGACCGTCAGCCAAAGCGACAAATTAAAACTCATCAAAAGTCAATTATCCTAAAAGCTGGATAATCTTAAACTTATCATTGATGAGATTAAGGCAAGTCAAAGTTATCAAGTGGTCAGTAGCATTGATGATTGGCAAGAGTATTTTGATAATCAAAAAATGGAGCTGATAGGGCAGAAAGATAGGCTAAGGGAGCTGATAAAAACACGGACGTGAAGTAGCACAAATACCCTTGACAATCCCCCCGACCTTGCTACAATGCTGTTTTTATCACTCATAAAATCACCATGAACAAGCCGACTTTTAATCCCAAAAATGCCTTATTGTGGGCGATGTGTGCCATTGCCCTTGTGGTGTTTGGTGTGCTAATAGGGCGACTGACCGCCAAGCCGTCAGAGACCGAACGTGCCACGTCCATTGACGCACCCGATAACACCAAAATAGCCATGACCGTACAGGCGACCACACCAAGCCCCATGCTTGTATCAGATAGCTTGTCCGCCAGTGGCGTGATGAGTGCCAAAGAGACTGCCGAAGTCAGTGCCAAAATCACAGGGGCGACCATTGAGCAGGTACTCGTTGAAGTGGGTGATTATGTCAAGGCAGGGCAGGTGCTTGCCGTGCTAGATAAAGACACCATGAGTGAGAATGCGGTGCAGGCACAGGCGGATTATGAGCAGGCAAGGGCGAGCCGTGAGCAGGCACAGGCGGATTTGGCACGCGTGGAGCCACTACTTGCCATTGATGCGGTCAGCCGTCAGCAAGTGGATAGCTATCGCACCGCCCTAAAACAAGCCCAAGCGACCGAAAAGGCGAGTTTGGCACGCCTTAGCACCGCCAAAAGCAACCTAAATAACACCCAAATCATTGCCCCTGTGGCAGGGATTATCAGTGCCAAAAACGCACAGGTGGGCGTACTGGTCAGTGGCACGCCATTATTTAGTATCATCAAAGGCGGACGGCTCGAATGGCAAGCGACACTCTCGCCTGCCGATGCCGAGCGTATCCATGTCGGACAGCAGGCACAGGTTATGGTGGGCGATGAGAGCGTGGCAGGGACGGTTACTCATCTGTCGCCAACCGCCAATGCAGGGCGTGAGATAGTCGTGCATGTCGCCATGCCCGCCCACTTCGCCCTAAGAGCAGGGACATATCAGCGTGGACAGTTCGTGCTAGGCAGTCAAAGTCATCACGCCATACCCAGCTCGGCAGTCATGAGTACGGACGGCTATGACTATGTGTGGCAACTTGCCAAAACTGACCAGACGGACATTTACCAAACCCGACGCCAAAAAATCACCGTTTTGGCTCGTGAGCAGGATAAAGTGGCGACCGATTTACCGTCTGATACGCTCATTGTGGCAAATGGGGTGAGTTTTTTAAATGAAAATGACTTGGTAAATATCGTCATGACCCAAGACATGGCAGGGGATAAGGCAGGGCAACCATGAATTTTTCAGCCTATTCTATCAAAAATCCCTTGGTGGCGATTTTGTTATTTACCTTATTTACACTCGGTGGATTGCTTGCTTTTAACAACATGAAAATTCAGCAGTTCCCCGACATTGATGTGCCTGCCGTCATCGTTACGGTGGTGTATTCGGGGGCAAGTCCTGCCCAGCTAGAAACAGACGTCGCCAAAAAAATAGAAAACAAAATCACGTCCATATCAGGGGTCAAGCATATTCGCTCAACCTTGCAGACAGGCGTGGCAACGGTACATACCGAATTTGCCCTAGAAAAAGACCTATCAGAGGCGGTTGATGACGTGCGTTCGGCACTAGATGAGATTAGCAGTGATTTGCCGGCTGCTGCCGAAGAGCCGATTATTACCAAGGTCTCCACCGCAGGCTTTCCTGTGGCAGGCTATTCGGTGGCGTCTGATAACATGAGCGAGGCGGAGCTGTCGTGGTTTGTTGATGATACATTAAACAAACGTCTGTCCAATGTCGCAGGCGTGGGGACGATGAGTCGTGTGGGCGGTATCGAACGCCAAATCATCGTTGCTCCTGATGTGGCAAAGCTAAATGGGTGGGGGCTACCCATTGGTAATTTGTCCAACCAAATCAGTGCTTCACAGACAGATGCCACAGGTGGCACCGCCAAAATCGGTGGCGGTATGCAGACCATTCGAGTGCTAGGGGCGGCACGCAGTGTCGAGGAGCTGGCTCATATCCAAGTTGTTACCCCAGCAGGGGGCGTGCCATTAGGTCAGCTTGCCAGTATTGATGACGCTCATGCCGACCGAAGTAGCGTGGCAAAGCTGGACGGACAGACGGTGGTCGCGGTCAATTTTACTCGCTCACGTGGGGCAAGTGAAGTGGATATGGTAAAGGGCATTGATGATGAGCTTGCCAAATTTGCCCAAGAGATGCCGCATATCCGTGTCCAAAAAATCTATGACAACGCCCAGCCCGTGTTTGAAGATTATAATGCCAGCATGAAAATGCTCATCGAGGGCTGTATCTTGGCGGTGGTCGTGGTGTGGCTGTTTTTGCGAAACTGGCGAGCGACTTTGGTGGCAGCAGCGGCACTGCCGTTGTCTATCATACCGACCTTTTTGGCGATGTATGTGTTTGATTTTAGTTTAAATATCATCTCACTACTTGCCTTGTCGCTCGTCATCGGTGTGTTGGTTGATGATGCCATTGTTGAAGTGGAAAACATCATGCGACACCTACACATGGGTAAGACCCCATACGAGGCGGCGATGGAGGCGGCAGATGAGATTGGGCTTGCGGTGGTGGCGACCACGTTTACGCTCATTGCCGTGTTTTTGCCGACCGCCTTTATGAGTGGGGTGGTGGGGCAGTTTTTTAAGCAGTTTGGGTGGACGGCAGCGATTTCGGTGTTTATCTCGTTATTGGTGGCACGTCTGGTTACGCCCATGATGGCGGCATACATCCTAAAACCTGAACAGCCTAAAACCGAAACGACAAGCAAAACCATGACCGCCTATCTCAAACTGGTGTCATGGACATTAAAGCACCGCTTTATCACGCTTGGGGCGACCATTGTGCTGTTCATCGGTTCGTTGGCGATGGCAAGGCTACTCTCGGGTGAGTTCGTGCCAGCAGATGACAGCGACCAGACCCAGCTCACCTTAGAGCTAACCCCTGATGCGGTGCTAAAAGACACGACCGTCATCGCAGACATGACTGCCGAGCGTATCCGCCACATTGATGGCGTGCAGTCGGTATTCGTGTCGGTGGGGACGACAGGCGGTGGGGCGGACAGTCGCAATGCGTCTGCAGGGGCGGAAAATAACGCTACACTCAATGTCGTGCTTGCCCCACGTGGCAAGCGTCCCACAAAGGCAGAGATAGAACACGCCATATCAGACGTCATCAAAGGCGTGCCGTCTGCTCGCTTTACGGTGGGTATGTCGGCAGGGGGCGATACGGGCTATGGGTTCTCGCTACGTTCGGATAACCCCAGACTGCTAGAAGAGATGGTGGATAAGGTCATGGCGGAGATTCGTGGACTGCCGAGCGTCTCATCGGTGAGCAGTAATAAGCCGTTGCCTAAGCCTGAGCTTGCCGTTATCCCTGACCCCATGCGTATGGCGGATAAGGGCGTTACCACGCAGTCGCTTGCTGATACCTTGCGTATCGCCACACAGGGCGACTATGAGCAGGCACTCTCTAAGCTGAGCCTTGACACACGCCAAATCCCCATTGTAGTGCGACTGCCTGACAGCGTGCGTGCCGACCCTGTGGCGTTGTCTAGCCTGTATGTGCCAAGCAGTACGGGCAATGCGGTCAAGCTCTCGGAAGTGGCGGATATTGACTTTACCACAGGCGAGGCGGAGATTCGCCGTCTCAATCGTGAACGCAGTATCAAAATCACGGTACAGTCCGAGCAGGAGTTAGGCGAGGTGGTCAGTGCCGTTAGGGACTTGCCAAGCCTAACCAACCTGCCTGATGGTGTGAGTGCGATGGACGAGGGGCAAGCCGATAGTATGGCGCAGCTGTTTACAGGCTTTGTCATTGCGATGGGTGTGGGGATATTTTGTATTTTTGGCGTGTTGGTGCTACTGTTTCACAAGGTGTTACAGCCCTTTACTATTCTCATGGCGTTGCCGTTATCTATCGGTGGGGCGTTGATTGGTTTGGTGGTAACAGGGTCTAGCCTGTCCATTTCGTCCATGATTGGCTTTATTATGCTCATGGGTATCGCCACCAAGAACTCTATCCTGCTCGTGGATTATGCCATCATTGCCGAGCAACAGGGCAAATCTCGCCTAGATGCGATACTAGATGCGTGCCGTAAGCGGGCTCGCCCTATCATCATGACAACCATTGCGATGGGGGCAGGTATGTTGCCACTAGTGTTCGGCTGGGGTGGGGTGGATTCGACCTTTCGCCGTCCGATGGCGGTGGCGGTGCTGGGCGGTCTTATCACGTCCACGTTTTTGAGCCTTGTGGTGATACCGGTGGTTTATACACTGATGGACGATGTGGGACGGTGGTTTAAAAAGTCTAAGACGACTTAATCTAAGACGGTTTAATGGGTCAAAACCACGTCAAAGGGCGTGGTTTTGTTTTTGGGGTTGGATTTCCCAAATGATTTCCGTCTAATATTCCACCATCATGCCCTTATCCAATAGTATCCGCCCCTTTGGTGTTCGCTGAATATAACCTTGCTGAATAAGATATGGTTCTATCACGTCTTCAAGCGTCCCTCTATCCTCCGCCATCGCCGCCGCAATCGCCTCCACGCCCGCAGGTCGCCCATCAAAACGCTCTTTTAGCATGGACAGATAACGCCTATCTAAGTGGTCAAGCCCTTGTTTATCCACCGAAAGCATGTCTAGGGCAAGGCTTGCCATCTGCCCTGTTACCACGCCATTGCCCTTGACCTCAGCATAATCACGCACACGCCGTAACAGACGGTTGGCGATACGGGGCGTACCACGAGAGCGTCTGGCGACCTCGACCGCCCCCATCTCCTCCATGTCAATCCCCAGTAGGCGTGCCGAACGTCTCACAATGGTCGTCAAATCCGCCACATCATAAAATTCAAGGCGTTGGACAATGCCAAATCTATCACGTAAGGGCGATGTCAAAAGCCCTGCCCGAGTGGTCGCTGCCACGAGCGTAAAAGGGGGTAGGTCAAGTTTGATGGAGCGGGCGGCAGGGCCTTCGCCGATCATGATGTCAAGCTGAAAATCCTCCATCGCAGGGTAGAGTATCTCCTCGATGACAGGCGATAGGCGGTGAATTTCATCGATAAACAGCACGTCCCCTTCTTCTAAGTTGGTGAGCATGGCAGCCAAATCACCCGCCCTCTCTAACACAGGGCCACTGGTGGAGCGTAGATTTCCGCCCATCTCACGGGCGATGATGTTGGCAAGGGTGGTCTTGCCGAGTCCAGGGGGGCCAAAAATGAGCGTGTGATCTAACGCTTCGCTCCGTTGTCTGGCGGCAGTGATAAACACTTCCATCTGCTCACGCACTTTGGGTTGTCCGATGTAGTCAGATAGGGTAGTGGGGCGAATGGCACGGTCGAGATTGTCGTCTTTTTTGGTGTTGGGGTCGATTAGGCGGTTATGATTCATGATGATGTTATTAAATTAAAAAGGACTATTATAAAGAAAAATGCAGGCAATGTGATGATTTTATGAATTAATTTTTCAAAAAGTACAGGTAGAATCCCATGCCAAATCAAGTTTAGCAATGAAACACAACTGTTGCTGTATCATTGCTAAACTTGATTTTTAAACACAATTATTCTACATTTTTGGTCAAATTTGAGATATTGTTTTAAAGATTTATGGGTATGATAGTGCCGTTAATTTGGTCAATAAGTCGGTTATCGCCCATGCTTATGTCAGTATCCCCCAAAAGTCTTGCCAAGTCCGCTGTTGGCACTGTCCGCCGTGAGCTGATGGTGCGTTGCCATGGCGTTGATGTGGCAGATGTCGCTAAGTTATTAAAAACTTTTATCATTATTTTGGTAACTTGTGTTACCGTAAGCCTGCCCATGCAGACCCATGCCAAAAGCACCAAAACCGCCAAAGCCTACACCATCAGTGCCAATGACGTGGCAGACATTCGGGTAACCAAATACGAGCTGGCATTGGTGCAAGTCATGGCAGAGATATGCCCACAGATGTTAATCGGACGACAAAAGAGCCAGTTTTATGAAGCCTATAACAATCAGCTTCGGGCATTCATTCCCAGTGCTGACGACCCCGAAGAGATATTGGATTATCTGTCTACACAGCGAGATTACCGAGCGGTACTCCAAAGCGTGCGTTCATGGACAAAAAGTTTCCCCCAAAACGAAAACCGAGAATTATGTGCCGATTTTGCTAATGTGAGCCGAGCATTTTAAAGCAGTTTGGACTGGATGACCAAAAGGAATTTTGTCAAAACGACAAAAACAGCAAAAACAATTTTATATTTTTAGTAAAGTTTGGTATAGTTAGCACTTTTTATGCATAAATTTGAGTGAATTTGCGGTATGATGACTTTTTTTAAGAAAACTTCCCTAGTCTTGGCATTTTTGACAGTCTCTGTCACCGCCCTTGCCAATAACGGCATTAATCCCCCCAAGCAAGACAATGCTGCCTATGTACTCATGGATTATGACACAGGCACAATACTTGCCCAAAATAACGCCAACGAACCACTGCCCCCAGCGTCATTGACCAAGATGATGACCGGTTATATCTTAGAGCAAAAACTGCTCTCAGGCGAGCTGTCTGAGACCACGCCCATCAAGGTCAGCGAGAAGGCATGGTGCCGTGGATCAAGCAGTCAGTCATGCATGTATGTGCCACTGGGTGAGAGTGCTACCGCCATTGACATGCTACGGGGTATCATCATACAGTCGGGTAATGATGCGTCTATTGCCGTGGCGGAGCATATCTCAGGGTCAGAATCTGCCTTTGCGGTGATTATGAATGATGAAGCCGCCAAGCTGGGCATGACCAATACTCACTTTGCCAACGCCACAGGCATGCCTGCCGAAGGACATCGCTCATCGGCTCAGGATTTGGCAGTATTGGCACGCACGGTCATCAAGAACTCAGCACAGTACTACCCCATTTATAGCGAAAAAGAATTTACCTATAACAACATCAAACAAGGCAACCGTAACGCCTTATTGTTCACGGACGCCACCGTCGATGGTCTAAAAACAGGACACACCGCCGAGTCGGGCTATTCATTGGCGGCGTCAAGTCACAAAGATAACATGCGTCTGATTGCCATCGTGCTTGGGGCAAAGAGCATGCAAGCCCGTGCCGACCAAGCTCGTGAACTACTGGACTTCGGCTTTGGGCATTTTACCAATGTGATGGTTGCCCCCCAAGGCACAGACGCAGGGGCGATACCTGTGAAGTTTGGAAAGGCAGATACGGTAACTGCCAGCACGCTAAGCGACCTAAAAGTACTCACCACCAAAAACCAAACGGGCAATTTCACCACAGCCATCAAGCTCAATGACAGCATTACCGCCCCCATCAAAAAAGGGCAAGAGCTTGGTCAGATGATGGCAGTCATGGATGGCAAGACCGTTGCCAGTACGCCCATCACCGCAGGTGATGACGTGGAGCAGGCGGGCTTTGTCAGTCGTATGTGGGAGAGTTTGGTGGATTGGATAAAAGGGTTGTTTTAAAATTTTAAAACTGCTTTAAAGGTTTGCAAAAATCATCTTAAAACACCATTTAAAAAACCATTTGTTATTATAAATCGGGGCATGTCCCCGATTTTTTTGGACTTAAATTGTCAAGATGATGGTATTTTAAATCATTTTTTAAAAATAACAGTATCAATAAATGCTACCGCCGATAAATATCTGTCGTGATAGTCTTTATTGTTAATAATATGTGGGGTAATTTGATGTTTGTCAAATAATCTCATGAGCGTCTTTGAAAAAGCACTGCGTTCATCATCCGAGCCTAATGACCGCATTCCGTCTGCGACCCATTTGACATTATTGTCAAGCATAATGGTATAATCCATTTTGACATTTTCACAAAATGCCGTTAATAAAGGATGAGTGCGATTTTCATACGTTTCACAAAAGGCTTGTGTGGTAATAAAATCGGTATCAATAATGGTAATGGGGCTAATCGCGTTTTTTAGGGCGTTTTGAATTGCCAAATAATGCTGATTGGCGATAACAGGATAATCGCTGTACTGTAATCCAACCTCTGTGCCGCCCAAATCGCTGTGTGTGTAGAGTCGCCCCATTTCTAAGACAAAATTTGCCCCATAATGATTGGCAAGTTTATGCACAAGCGTGGTTTTGCCCGAGCTTTCACCGCCCACGATACAGACGGTTTTAGTGTAGTTTTGTTTGGCGGACGGGGCAATGGCGTGAAAATGGGCAATGGGATTTTGATAAATGGCGGTGCTATTATAATGATTATCGGGTAATAGGGCGGTTTGATAGGTTTGGTTATTTAAAAGATTATTTTTGGCAAATGATTTGATAAATAGCGTGGGTGTGTCATTGGTTTGTAAGGCGGTAATAATCACATCAATCAGCGATGTATCAGAGTTTGGCTCATCATAAGCCCAAGTTTGCCTATTTAAATCAGTCAAATTTAAACCATCAGCCGTATGCACTTTAATAAACCCAAAAAACTCACACGCTACTTGCACGGCTCGGGCTTTGTCTTGCAAAGTGGGCTTAAAGGGACTGCCACCATCTTTGGGCAATACCACGATGTGCAAGGCATCCACTTGCCCTGAGGCGTGATTGATGTCTGCCAAATGCCCCAAATGCAAAGGCTCAAAATGTCCGATGAGAATGCCTGTGTTCATTATGTCACCTTTTTGTAATGTTAAGTGAAAATCGTAAGATTGAGTAAAATTGCTTGAAAATCATGGTGTTGGCTGTTATCTTAAACATTCTTTTCAACCAATTTTATTTATATTATACGCAAATTTGTGAAGGTAATAGTAAATAAAAGTAACAAATAAGGTTTTATCATGGCACAAGCAAAATTATATAAATTACATCGTTCACGTCATCACCGCATGATAGCAGGCGTGATGGGCGGTATCGCAGAGTACTTGGGTTGGTCGCCCACGATGGTGCGACTTCTGTTTGTCGTCATCTCGGTCGCCAGTGCTGCCGTGCCAGGGGTGCTTATCTACTTTATCCTGTGGATAGTCATGCCAAAGGCGACGGCAAGTTCGTATGTGCCAGAGGCTGATTATCAGCAGGTGCGATAAATCCCCTTGAAAAATCCGCCCCCTATCCCTATTTTTATCCTGTTAATGAGGGCGTGCCAAACCTTGATTACATTTGTTCTGGTGCGTCCAGTTTTAAGATTTTGCGTGTATTTTTGTGCAAAAAATGGCTAAATCTTGTGGCTCGAAGTCAAATCCATTGTTGATATGATTATATCAACTGCGGGCTTTTCCTAGAAAAACTTGCGATTTTTCTCATTTTTTGCAACAAAAACCAAGATTTGGCACGCCCTTGACAGGATATTTTTATGACCATCAAAAACCATACCTTTGAAACCGAAGTTAATCAGCTTCTGCACCTTGTTACCCATTCTTTGTACTCAAATCCTGATATTTTTGTCCGTGAGCTGGTGTCTAACGCCTCTGACGCTTGCGACAAATTACGCTTTTTGGCAACCAGTGATGACAGTCTTTATGAAAATGACGGCGAACTTGCCATTAAAATTGAGATTGACAAAGATGCCAAGACTTTGACCATCAGTGATAATGGCATTGGCATGAACGAAGCGGACGTGATTGACAACTTAGGCACGATTGCCAAATCAGGCACCAAAGCCTTTTTGGATAAACTCTCAGACGCTGACAAAAAAGACGGCAACCTTATCGGACAGTTTGGCGTGGGCTTTTACTCAGGCTTTATCGTGGCGGACAAAATCACGGTAGAAACTCGTAAAGCTGGCGAGCCAAGTAGTCAAGGTGTACGCTGGGTATCGGACGGTACAGGTTCATTTACGACCGAAACCATTGACAAGCCTACCCGTGGCACTTCCATTACTTTGCACCTAAAAGATGAATTTGTGGAGCGTGAAGACGGCGAATACAGCTACCTTGACCGCTACAAAATCAAGTCGCTCGTAAGCAAATATTCTGACCACATCAGTCTGCCCATTCAAATGCGTAAAGAAGTGTGGCAAGAAGATGCCGAGCAGGACGAGAACGCCCCTGTGCCAAATGGCGAGATGATTTTGACGGACGAATGGGAAACCATTAACAAAGCGTCCGCCCTATGGACACGCACGCCAAGCGAGATTGGCGATGATGAGTACAGCGAGTTTTATAAAACCGTAAGCTATGATTTTGATGAGCCACTGACTTGGACGCACAACCGAGTGGAAGGGCGTGTGCAGTACACTCAGCTCCTATATATCCCCAAAAAAGCCCCATTTGACCTATACGCCCGTGAACAGCAACGTGGGCTAAAACTCTATGTCAAGCGTGTGTTTATCATAGACGATGCCGAACAGCTTCTCCCCATGTACCTGCGTTTTGTCAAGGGTGTGATTGACAGTGCTGATTTACCGCTCAATGTCAGCCGTGAGATTTTGCAAGAGTCTCGTGATGTCAAATCTATTCGTGAAGGCAACGCCCGCCGTGTGCTGACCCTGTTGGCAAGCCTAGCTAATAGCGAAGATGAAGCCAAACAAGCCAAATTTGCCGACTTTTACAAAGAGTTTGGCGATGTCATCAAAGAAGGCTTGGGCGAAGATAAAGCCAACCAAGAGCGTATCGCCAAACTGCTCCGCTATGCCACAAGCACAAATGACAGCGTTGAGACTGGCTTTGCTGACTACAAGGCACGCATGAAAGACGGTCAAAAGGCAATTTATTATCTGACAGCCGAAAACCTAGTCTCTGCCAAAAACAGCCCACAGTTAGAGCTGTTTAATAAAAAAGGCATTGAAGTTATCTTGATGACTTCAAAAGTGGACGAATGGGCGATGAACTTCTTGACCGAATTTGACGGCACGCCCCTACAAAATATCGCCAAAGGGGCGGTGGATTTGGGCGATTTGACCGATGACGCTGAAAAAGAAGAAGTCAAAAAACAAGAAGAAGCCTTCAAACCTGTAGTAGAACGCCTAAAAGGGGTGCTTGGCGGACGAGCCAAAGACGTGCGAGTAACGAGTCGTTTGGTGGATTCTCCTGCCTGCCTTGTCGTGGGCGATGGCGAGCTGACCCCACAAATGGCTCAAATGCTAAAAGCCATGGGACAGCCTGTGCCTGACGTCAAGCCAACTCTGGAAATTAACCCCACGCACCCGCTGATTGCACGTTTAGAGAGCAGTGGCGATTTTGATGACCTAGCCGAAGTTATCTTTGACCAAGCCTTGATAGCAGATGGCGGACAGCCTGATGACCCTGCGGGGTATTTAAAGCGGATTAACAAATTGCTTTTGAAGTAATCGCTTTAATACTTTTTTATAAAATACCCTGTTTTTTGACGGGGTATTTTTGTGGGTACAAAGTAAATACCTTTATATGGCAAAACTATGGTATAATGACTGTTCATCTTTTTAAGCAAGTTGTTGCTTAGGGCGTGCCTGCCTTTGGTATTTGCAATGAAAAACAAGATTTAGCCATTTTCATGCAAAAACATCATTTTATCTTTACAATATTTCTAAATTTTAAAAGTGTTGTAAGGGCAGGTGCGCCCTAACATATTAATAACATTGTGAAATGTTAAACTCCCCATACAGGAACACATCATGAATACCCTCCACACCACCGAATTATCCGCAGACACCCATACAGATACCGCCAAACCCCAAGGTGAAAAACTGCAAAAACTCCTAGCACGCATGGGCTTGGGTTCACGTCGTCAGTTAGAAGAAATCATCAAAACAGGACGAATCTCCATCAACGGCAAAACTGCAACGCTGGGTGATAGAGCCAGAGTGAGTGATGAGATTCGTATCGACGGGCGACTGGTACGTCTTAAAGCCGAACGTGAGAAACGTCGCCGTGTCATCGCCTACTATAAGCCCGAAGGCGAGATTTGCTCCATGTCCGACCCCGAGGGTCGCCCCACGGTGTTTGACCGTCTGCCCAAGCTGACAGGCGACAGATGGGTGATGGTCGGCAGGCTAGATATTAACTCATCAGGTCTGCTACTGTTTACCAATGATGGCGAGCTGGCTCATCGTCTCATGCACCCATCTAGCGAAGTGGTGCGTGAATACGCCGTACGTGTGCTTGGCGAAGTTACCCCAGAGATTGCCCAAAATCTGACCCGTGGCGTTGAGTTGGAAGACGGCATGGCACGCTTTGATGACATCAAAGAAGGCGGTGGCATGGGCGTGAATAAATGGTATCACGTCACCATCAAAGAAGGTCGCAAGCGTGAAGTTCGCCGTATGTTTGAGTCCCAAGAGCTTAAAGTCTCACGCCTGATTCGCACCCGTTATAGCACCATGATATTGCCCAAAGAGCTAAAAACAGGGCGGTTTATTGAGCTTGATGCCAAAGCCATTGATGCCCTTGTCTCATCGGTAGGTCTGCGTTCTCGCCAAGGTACGGGACTAAACACATCTGCCAAAGAAAAACAAGCCCGCATCCATAAAAAACCCTTGCCTGCTCGTGAAGTTCGCCAAAAACGCACCCAAAAAGGCAAAAGCGAGCGAAAAAGAGCCGATGACAGACAAGGCAGAAGCGAACGTAAAGGAGGGCAAGCCCCTGCGTTTGGCAAGGCGAAGTTTTATAAAGTGTAAATTATTATGCCTTTATCGCCGAACCGCCCGAATACTTTTTATGGTATTCGGGCGGTTTTTATGAGCGATAATTTACAAGGTTATCATCTGCAAGTCGCTAAAATCACGCTTCTTCTACCCAGCGTTTTTGGCTTTCTTTAATCACTTCTTTGGCGGTGGCGACATCAAAAAAGCCTTCTACTTTGGTGGTGCCAGCTTTTTTCAAATCCTTGTAGTGATTGAAGTGAAATTCTAGCTGTTTGAGAAGCTGTGGTGGCAAATCATCAAGGCTGTTGTAGGCGTTGCCGTTATTGCGGTCATCGGCAGGCACGACGATGACTTTGTCATCCACTTCGCCGTCATCGACGAATTTCATCACGCCAATCACTTTGGCTTTTAGGAAAATACCCGTGGTCAATGGCTGTTCGGTTAGGATAAGTGCGTCTAGCTCATCGCCGTCTTCGTCTAGCGTTTGGGGAATAAAGCCATAGTTGCAAGGTTTGGCAAAGGTGGTAGGCTCAACACGGTCAAGCTCAAAGCACGCCAATTTGCGGTTCCATTCGATTTTGTGGTTTGAGCCAGTAGGGATTTCCACGACCACATTAATCTCGCCTGCGTCCACGTCGCCTGCATCTAGGATTTTGTTAAAATCTACCATAAAATTCTCCGATGGGGATTAAAAAAGGTGTGCCATTGTAATATTAAATCCGCCCAAGTGCAATCATCAATTTATGATGTTTTTGCATATTGCTTGTGGATAATGGCATATTATCAAGGCTTATCTGATGTATCAGGCAGGCAAATGGGGGTACTGATACAGCTTGGAGTGTCCACTTTTGTTTTGTCTAAGGCGGTCATGAGTTGTAAGGTTGCCCGCTCCCAATCTTCAATTTGACTTGGGTCATCAAGGTGGCGTTTGTCAAGATTGGCAGGATTTATGGGATATTTATCGTCTCGCTCATCTGTTGGTGTGGCGATAAATGCCAGAAAGGCTTGGGCTTTTTTGCCAAGTTCGCTGTCATGTTTGCCAAGTTTGACAAAGCTTGCTTCGTCTGTGAATGTCTCATCATTTTCATTGATGTAGGTGATAAATTTGGTTTTATCATCGTTTAGCCAACGTGTATTGTCTGAGCCAAAAAATAACAAATATTCATAAAATAACGATAACCGTTTGGCATCATCAATAAATACACTCTGCGGATACATCTTTTGATAATCTTGCCAAAATAACGCCCGCTCGATAAGCTCATCTAATGAAATGCTAAGACCTGCATCGCACCATAGTGGCTCTTGGTTGTCGCTGGCAAGTCGCTCAATCATGACTGCTTGGTCTTTTGGCAAATGGGGCGTAAACAGCTTGGCAAATGCTTGATAATCATTGACAAAGTCAAATTCCCCTTCGCAGTAGTCTGCTATTTTTAGCTTATTTTGTTTGACTTGCTTGATGAAATATTGGGCTTTTGGGTGTAGTGTGGCGATGTCGGATTCGTTGTACTTTTTGTTATAATGAATGTCGTACATGACCTGATTTAACTGGTCAAATTCTGTATCATCAAGCAAAAATGTATCGCCTTGCCAAAAGGATAAAAAACGCTGATAAGCAAGCTGATACTGTATCGCCCACTTGATTTGGGTGGTGTTGTCGGCAGTCGGTAGGCAGTGATTTAATAGTTTATCTGCCTGATCAAAGTCATCTATTTGACTATTGATGTCAATGGCATTTAGTGTGTTGGTAATGGCTTGGCAATCAATCGCTTGGGGGTTGGTGCTTTGGGCGACTGGCGTGGGCGATGTAGGGGTGGCGTCCACAAAGGTCTGTTCGGCTTGGTGTGGCTTGGTGTTTGGGGTAGGTGGGCTGTTGGGTTTGTTGTCGCAAGCGGTCAAGGACAATAGGGTGATTGTGATAATTGTTAATGGGTATTTCATGTTTATTTGCTCGGTATTGGCTCATTTATGGGTCTTAGGGCGATTTGTCCGCTGTGTCTTTTTTGAATATTACTGATAAATTTATGAATAAATTCGTGTGTTTGGCTCTCATCAAATTTGCCAAATTGCGACAATTTCACCATTGCCATGCCTGCATAGCCACAAGGGTTAATGGCGTTAAAGGCGGTCAAATCATTGACAAGGTTAATGGCAATGCCGTGATAACTATGCCCTTGTTTGATTTTAAAGCCTAGACTTGCAATTTTGCCAAGCATATCGCCATTTGTGTTATAAATATACACCCCAGGGGCATCACGGCGAGCCTTAGCGGTCAAATCGGGCGGTAGGTATTCGCCAACCACGTCTTCTATGGCTTGCTCGGCGTGGCTGACTAGGTCTCGCACGCCCATGCCAAGTCGGTGCAAATCCCACAGCCAGTACACCACAAGTTGCCCCACGCCATGCCACGTTACCTGTCCGCCCCTGTCGGTTTTGATGATTGGGGTGTCGGTTTTGTAGAGAATATGTTCTTCTTTGCCCGCTTGTCCTAGCGTATAGACGTCTTGGTGTTCCACAATCCACAGCTCATCAGGGCAGGCTTTGTCAGCCTTTTTGTCGTCAATGCGAGACAAAATGCGAGCAAGCATATCATCATGCGTGGCGTTATATTCGGCATGGGGGTGGGTGGTGGTGTGTAAGTTGTCCCATTGTAAGGGGGTAAGGTCTAGGTGGGGTAGGTTTAGGGTCATGGCTTTTAAATGGTCAAAATAAGGACTATTTTACGCCATTTTGTTAAAAATAAAAACCATTTTAACCATTTTAACCATTTTTAACTGCTTGCACACCCTTTACCCTTTTGTTATAATCTTGCTTATCAATCGGGGTGCTATTTATGGCTGAGATGATACCCGTGAACCTGATACAGTTAAAACTGGCGTAGGAAATTGATAAAAATTGACGAGCAACACACTTTTTTGGTGTGGGTTTTGACTGTGCTTTTTTAATCTTAAAAAGGAAAAACCCATGACCAAAGTTACCAAAAATCCACTCTTCCCAGACCAAATTCCCCTAGACTTAATCGACGAAGTCCGCAAGCAAAACCCCCTAATTCACAACATTACAAATCTGGTCTCCGCCAATTTTACTGCCAATGGACTGCTTGCTGTTGGTGCATCCCCCATGATGGCAGAGTCGCCTTTGGAGATGGCGGAGCTTGCCAAAATCAGCAGTGCCGTTGTGCTAAATATCGGTACGCCGTCCGACCCCAAAACGTCCGCCATGATTATTGCAGGGCAAACCGCCAACGCCCATGGCATTCCTGTGGTGCTAGATCCTGTGGCGGTGTCGGCAAGCACTTTACGCCAATCTACCATTTGTCAGATTAGCCAAGTCGTGCAATTTGATGCCATTCGTGGCAACGCAGGCGAGCTTGCGTTTTTGGCAGGGGCGAACTGGCAAGCCAAAGGTGTGGATGCTGGGCGTGGCGATGCGGATTTGGCGAGTATTTGCCAAGCGGTTGCGAGCAAATATCGCACCATTGCCATTTTGACAGGCGAGATCGACTACATCTCAGACGGCACGCAGGTGGTCGCCCTTGCCAATGGTACGCCACTACTCCCCAAAGTTACCGCCACAGGGTGTCTGCTAAGTGCCGTGGTTGGGGCGTTTTTGGCGGTGGCAGGCCGTGAGCGGTATTTGGTGGGGGCGGTCAATGCCTGTGCCACGTTTGCCATTGCAGGCGAGCTTGCCTGTGAAGGCTTATTGTCAAGCCAAAGCGGTATGTTTATGTATCAATTCTTGGACAAATTAGGCGGTATTAGCCCCGATGAGATTGCAAATCGTATCAAATTTGTGGGAGAAAAGGCATGAGATATGTCCACACCCACCCACGCACCAATCGCCCCGCCCAAGCTCTTAGTATTGCAGGGTCGGACTCTGGCGGTGGGGCAGGCATGCAGGCGGATTTAAAGACCTTTGCCATAAGGTGTGTATTTGGTACAAGTGTACTGACCGCCACAACCGCTCAAAACACCCAAGGCGTATGGGGCATTCATCATCTGCCGACCGACCATATTAGAGCCCAGCTTGTCGCCATTCGGGACGATTTTGAGATTGGGGCGTGCAAAATCGGTATGCTTGGCACGTCCGACATCATTGATACGGTGGGGCGGTTTCTACAAAATCGTCCGTTTAGGCAAGTGGTGCTTGACCCTGTGATGATTGCCAAAGGCGGACACGCCTTGCTTGATGACAACGCAACGGACAGTCTAAAACGGCTTATTCCCCTAACCGACATCATCACGCCCAACCTACCAGAAGCCGAAGTGCTAACAGGCATGACGATAGCGTGTGATGATGATATAAGGCAAGCCCTGTACGCCTTACAAGGCATGGGGGCAAAGACAGTCATCATCAAGGGCGGACACAGCCAAAACTTCCAAAGTACCATATGCATAGATTATGTGCTTGATGAGACGGGCGACATTTGGCAAGTACAAAGCGTGCGCACCAACAGCAAAAACACGCACGGCACAGGGTGTACGTTCTCGGCGTGTATCACGGCAGAGCTTGCCAAGGGGGCGAGCGTGGCAGATGCGATTCATACCGCCAAACGCTTAATCAGTCAGGCAATTAGCACCGCCCCCAACATCGGACACGGACATGGGGCGGTCAATCATTGGGCATTTTGGGAAGGCGGGGTATAGATAAAATGATTGGTAAATTTTAAAATCGCAAGGTGCGTACCATACACCGATAATCATTTATTTCAATTTAAAATGATAACTTATTGATTATCTGATAATTATTTTTGGGTTGTAGGGGCGTGTTGCACACGCCCTTGACGATACAAAGATTTTACAGGGCGTGCTCAGCATGCCCCTACACCGATACATCATTGAATTTGTGGTAATTTCAGTATAAAAAAGTGCATATTACACACTTACAATCATCACATTAACCCCCAAAAAAAGACCCCCTCATGTTTGATAAATCAATCCTATCCGTCTATTTTGTCGCAGGCACACAAGACTGCACGCACCGAGACGAACCCACACCCCAACAGCGATTGCTTGCGGTGCTAAAATCCGCTCTTGATGCAGGAATTACTTGCTATCAATTTCGTGAAAAAGGCGACAACGCCCTAACTTGCCCTGATGAGATTAAACAGCTTGCACAAGATTGCCAAGCGTTATGCCGTCAATATGGCGTGCCGTTTGTGATTAACAATGACGTTCATCTGTGCCTTGACATTGGGGCGGACGGCGTTCATGTGGGGCAGACGGACATGGATATTTTTGACGTGGCAAGGCTCTGCCGTGGACGTGCGTTTGTGGGTTTGTCGCACAGCTCGCTTGATGAGATAAGGGTCAGCGTGGGGTATGATTTGGCGGATTATTTGGCGATTGGGGCGGTGTTTGACACATGCTCAAAGGCGGACGCTGGGCGTGCGGTGGGCGTGGATATGGTGGGGCAGGTGCGAGCGATGATTGGCAATCGTCCACTTGTCGCCATTGGTGGGATTGACACGACCAACGCAAGCCCTGCGCGTGCCAATGGGGCGGACGGTGTGGCGTGTGTGTCGGTGATTGCCCGTGCGGACGATATGGGGGCGGTGGTAGGGACGTTAAAGGGGGTGTGATCAATCGTATGGCGTTTGTCATTGCAAATTGGGGCGTATTGCTTTATGACAAAATATCAATCTTAACTTGAAATTAACTTATTGATTGTTTGCGATTTTATAATCATTTAACTTCAAAATACACCGATGACAGTAAGGTGCGTATTACGCACCAATAAGAGCTTCTATTTAAAAGGTGCGTGGTACGCACCTTACCATTCAACTTATTGATTTATTTAATATTTTAAATCGTAGGGGTGAATTACATTCGCCCAAAACGACAATATTTCACAGGGCAAATGTAATTTACTCCTACAAATTAATCCAAAAATATGGTTAATTAAAATCACCAAAATCAATTGTATAACAAAATAAATCCCGCCAATTTCCCCCATTCCCTCAAAAATTTGCTATCATACCCCAAACTTCTTTTTGGAAAACTCATGACCCACACGCCAATCATCACGTCATTACTGGATAATGACTTATACAAATTTACCATGCTCCAAGCCATGCTTCATCAATTCCCCCAAACGCATGGCGTGTACCGCTTTCGCTGTCGCAACAACGACAAATTGGCGTTCCCCTTGGGCGAGATTAAGGATGATTTGGAGCATCAGCTTGACCTGCTTTGTACCCTAAAATTTAAGCAAGATGAGCTGGATTATCTGAGACATTTGCGGTTTATTAAGCCTGATTTTGTGGATTATTTAGAATTATTTGCCTTAAAACGCCGATTTATCAAGGTCTGGACGGACGATGAAAACCGCCTAAATATTGAGATTGAAGGGGCGATGATTCAGGCGATGTTTTTTGAAATTTTTGTGTTATCCATTGTCAATCAGCTCTATTACGAACGCCTAGCCGACCCCAACGCCTTAACAGACGGGCAAAAACGCCTTGATGAAAAGGTGCAAATTTTAAAACATTATGAAATGCTAGAACGCTCAGACGTGCACAATCCCGCCTTTGCCGTGGCGGATTTTGGCACACGTCGCCGTTATAGCCGAGACTGGCATTATCATGTGGTGCGGACGCTTGCCAAGGCATCGCCCAGTATTTTTCGGGGGACGAGCAACGTCTATCTTGCCAAAGAGCTGGGTCTGACCCCAATCGGCACAATGGCTCATGAGTTTATGCAAGCCTTTCAAGCTCTAGATGTACGCCTAAGAGACAGCCAAAAGGCGGCGTTGGAGGCGTGGGTGCGTGAATATCGGGGTGATTTGGGCATTGCCTTGACGGACGTTGTGGGCATGGACGCATTTTTAAGAGATTTTGATTTGTATTTTGCTAAGCTCTTTGACGGACTTCGCCACGATTCAGGCGATCCGTACGAGTGGGGCGACAAGGCGATTGCCCATTATGAGAAGCTACGCATTGACCCCAAAACCAAAAGCCTGACGTTTAGCGACGGCTTGACACTCCAAAAGGCGTGGGATTTGCATGAATATTTTAAAACCCGTATCAAAACAGGCTTTGGTATCGGCACCAATCTCACCAACGACATGGGACTCACCCAGCTTAATATCGTGCTAAAACTTGTGGAATGCAACGGGCAACCTGTCGCCAAACTCTCCGATAGCCCTGGTAAGACGATGATTGATGATGATACGTATCTGGCATATTTAAAGCAGGTGTTTGAGGTAAAAGAGTGATAAAAAAGGGGTGTTATGCCCCTTTTGTTTTTAAAATATAAATCGTAAATGGTTGGGGTTGATGTTTGCCATTTCCTTTTTATCACGCCACCGCCCCAAGTTTGCAGGATTATGCTATACTAACGCACTATCAATGGGTGTGTATGGCACACCAATCATTTTAGCATTAAACTTAACAGGAAAATCATGACCACCCTAGACCCCAACTGGCAATCCGATGCCCTAGACCCGACTTTGGGATTTTTTGAAGAGACCTTGGCAATCCGTGGCGGTTATCATCGCACGGACGAGGGCGAGCATGGCGAGGCGATTTTTACCACCAGTAGTTATGTTTACAAGTCCGCCAAAGACGCCGCCGACCATTTTGACGGCACAAAAAAAGGCAATGTCTATTCACGCCACACCAACCCCACCGTGCGAGCCTTTGAAAGACGGCTTGCCCTGCTAGAAGGGGGCGAACGCTGTGTCGCTACCGCAAGTGGGATGGGGGCGATTTTGACCATGTGTTTGGCGTACCTAAAAGCAGGCGACCACCTACTTTGTGCTAAGCAGTTATTTGGTTCATCGGTTGCACTGTTTGATACCTACTTTCGCTCATTTGGTGTGGAGGTGAGCTATGTGGACTGCTTTGATAATGACGCATGGCAAAACGCCATTCAGGACAACACCAAAATTCTGTACTGCGAAAGTCCGTCCAATCCGCTGGCTCAAATTGCCGATTTGCGATTTTTGGCAAATCTTGCCCATGATAATGGGGCGATGCTTATCGTGGATAACTGCTTTGCCACCCCTGTCATTCAAAAGCCGTTGGAGCTTGGGGCGGACGTGGTGATTCATTCGGCGTCCAAGTATATTGACGGGCAAGGGCGTGTGCTTGGCGGGGCGCTTGTTGGCTCAAACGAGCTTATGGAAAAAGCCTTTACTGTCATTCGCACAGGGGGCATTAGCCTGTCGCCCTTTAATGCGTGGGTGCTGTTAAAGGGGCTTGAAACCCTATCAATCCGCATGAAAGCCCATTGCGACAATGCCAATCGGGTTGCCGAATTTTTATCAAGCCACCCCAATGTCCAAAAAGTGCATTTTTCAGGATTGCCCACGCACCCAAGCCACGAGCTTGCCAAATCCCAGTACACGCACCTAGACGTACAAGGCGGAGCATTTGGGGCGATTATCGGCTTTGAAGTGGCGGACAAGGACAAGGCGTGGCATGTCATTGACAGTACACAAGTCATCAGCATTACCAACAACTTAGGTGATGCCAAATCCACCATTACCCACCCTGCCAGCACCACCCATTTTCGCATGACCCCCGAGCAACGAGTAGAAGCAGGCGTGAATGACGGTCTCATTCGCTTATCGGTCGGACTTGAAAATGTCAATGACATCATCAATGATTTAAAGCGTGGTCTTGATGAGTTATAAAAAACATGGGTCAGCCACGCCTTTTGCCAAAATTGCAACAAAATATTACAAACTAGCCATGTTTGCTTAGGGCAGGGCTGTTATCTTATGCTAAATTTATTTTTTAAAGTTAATTTATGAAAAAAATTCTTAAAGTGGTTGCTGTCGGTGGGCTGATGATGACCCTATGGCACAAAAAAGGGCAGGGCAAATCGCAGAGCGATACCACCACGCCCATCAGTCATGCTCGCCGTAGCCGTGGATGGCTTCCTGTTATTGGTTCGGCACTGTTGGTGGGGACAGCGGTCATGACTGCCCCTGCATACGCCATGAGCGAATCGGCAGTACAAAGTTTTGCCAATAGTCTAAATACCGCCGCCAATGCCCAAAATATCGGCATGGTCTCACGGCTTATCGATGATAATGCCGTCATCAGCTTGACCCGCAAAGGCAATACCACCACCCTTGATAAAAATGGATATTTACAACTACTCCAAAAGTCATGGGCAGGGGCGAGCGATTATCGTTATAGTATTAATGCGACAGATGTAGTCGTCACGGGCAATCAAGCCCGAGCCAATGTCATCACCACAGAAAGCTGGACAAAAGATGGTCGTCGCACGACATTTAGAACGCATTCTAAGGCAACTTTGTCCTATATCGGCGGTAATGCCATGCTACTTAGAGCGGTGTCGCAAGTTACTGTGGAGTAGATTATATGGTTTTTAAAATGACATGTTTTTGAAAATAAAAAAGAGATGTGGCAATGCCATGCCTTTTCATTAACATATTTGGGTTTGATTGATGGGGCTTGATATATTATAATACGGGCATATTTCACATCATTAATAGGATTTTATCATGGCGTTTTTTAACATAGGCTCTAAAGCAGGCATGGCAGGTCTTAAACCCTTGACCATCGCTGTCTCATCAACATTATTGTTTGCTTGTGCCAGTACCAATAACACCAACGTAAACACAGGTAATGCACCCATTGTCAGCACGCCAAGCACGCCAAATGCCCCTGCCGATGTCTATACAGGTGTGCTTGACCAAGCAACCTTAGATGAGTTAGAAGACCTACTTCAAGCCACGGACATGACCATGGTAGAAGGCGATGCCTTGACCGTGCAGCGTTATGGCGATCTGTGGGACAGAGTGCGTCGTGGCTATCGCATGAGCGAGATAAATAATGGACGCATTGAAGCCCAAAAATCATGGTTTTATAGCCGTCAAGACTACATCAATCGCCTAACCGCCCGTACATCCCGTTACTTACATCATACCGTAACCGAAGCGGAGCGTCGTGGCATTCCAACCGAACTTGCCCTACTGCCCATCATTGAAAGCTCCTACGACCCATCAGCAACATCCAATGCGGCAGCAGCAGGTTTGTGGCAGTTTATCCCTAGTACTGGGCGTATTTATGGTCTCAACCAAAGCACCACTTATGATGGTCGTCGTGACATCATCGAATCGACCCGAGCGGCGTATGACTTTTTGACCAGTTTGTATAACCAGTTCGGTTCGTGGGAGCTTGCTTTGGGGGCTTATAATGCAGGACCAGGGCGTATTCAAAGAGCCATTGATGCTAACCGCAATGCAGGTCTGCCAACCGATTATTGGTCGCTACGCCTACCCACTGAGACGATGAACTACGTGCCACGCTTTATGGCGGTTGCTCAAATTGTTAAAAATCCCCAAAGCTATGGCGTGTACCTGCCTGCCATCGCCAACCACAGCCATTTTAGAGCTGTGCCTGCCAACTTCGGTGTCAGCCTGTATGATGTGTCAAATGTGACAGGCGTACCAGTGGATGAGTTAAGACTGCTTAACCCATCGCTTATTAATTATAGCGTGGATGCCAGTGGGCCGGGACGTGTGATTATCCCTAATAGCGTGCCAAGCAGTGCCGATACAAAGCTAAAAGCCTTGCAAGGCATGGGCTATGGTGCTTCCACCTACGTGGCAAGTAGCTACGTACAGCCGAATATGGGTGTGCAGAATCCTAGCTCACGTCAAGAGTTGGCTTCTGCCAATGCCCTACCAGCCACGGGTGCAGGCGTGACTGTGAATAACAGCATCATCCAAGAGCCATCACTTACCCAAGAAGAGCGTGACTTTATTGCCGCTCAGATTCAAGCCAATAGCACAGAGAACATTCAGCCGATTGCCCGTGATGGTAACATCGAACTAAATGCCATCCAAACCCAGCAATCTGTATTAGAAGCTCGTGGCGAGACAAAAAGCCTAAGCTATAACGCTCCAGCAGGTGCAGGCACACCTGCGGTAGCACCATCAAATAACACATATATCCCACCTGTCTCAACAGCTCCTACCATAACCGCCAAGGCGGAGCGTTATAAAGTCGTGGCAGGTGATACATTGACAGGCATTGCGGTAGCTCACGGGCTAAGTGTCAGCCAGTTGGCAAGCTATAATGGCATTCCTGCGAACACGCAAGTGAAGACAGGACAACGCCTATGGCTTATCCCTGGTAAAGTCAGCACGGTTGCCAAAGATACTGCCAAGCCGACAGTGAAAACCAGTACGCACACCGTCCAGTCAGGTGAGAGCCTTACTTCTGTGGCAAGAAAATACAACATGAGCGTGCAGGACTTAGCAGTACTCAATGGCTTATCAGTCACCGATGGAATTTTGATTAATCAAAAGCTAAAAGTATCAGGTACGCCAGTCAAATCAAGCGGTAGTACAAGCTCATCAAGTGGCAACACCAGTTCATCAAACAGTGCCAATACCAGTACTTATAAAGTCCAGTCGGGCGATACACTGACTGCCATCGCCAAAAAACTGGGCGTGAGTAATGCCGACATCGCTGCGTTAAACAGCTTTAATGCCAACTCGCCACTTATCGCAGGGCAGACGATAAAAGTACCTGCCACCAATGCCCAAGTGGAACGCAAGCTAAACAACCAATCGGTGAAATACACCGTCCAATCAGGCGACAGCCTAACATCGGTGGCAAATAAATACGGCATTAGCGTTGTTGAGCTTGCCACTGCCAATAACTTATCAAGAACAGCAGGGCTCATTCGTGGCAGAACTATCACAATCCCTGCGGCAGGTACAGTAAAGGTTGCTCGTCAGACAACTAAGAATGATGATAAAGCCAGTCGCAATGACAACTCCGACAACACCGCTCGTGGCAACGTCATCAAATCTACCGAAAATTATACGGTAAAAGCAGGCGAGAGTTTAAATGCCCTTGCCAGTAGATATGGTGTGTCAGCACGGGATTTGGCAGCGACCAATAAACTGCCTGCCAATGCTCAGCTACAACGGGGGCAGACCATTAAAGTGCCAAAATTGACTGATACTTATAAAGTCAAGTCGGGCGACAGTCTTAACTCTGTGGCGAAAAAATTTGGCATCAGTGTGGCAGAGCTTGCCAAGATGAACGGTCTAGGCACTGACGCACAGCTAAAAATCAATCAAACCTTGACAGTGCCAAATAAATAATCAGTCCAAACAAAACCCCATCTTAAAATTAAGATGGGGTTTTATGTTGCCAAAGGAGTTGCAGCTAACAAAATTAGGGTGTGCTTGCCTTTTGTATTTGCAATGAAAAATGAGAGAAATCACAAGTTTTTGACGAAGAAAAACATTCGACCACTTAATCTGATAAATCTTAAGATTTTAACTTAATTTTAAAAATAGGTAGTAATCCAAAA
>NZ_MUXV01000014.1 GCF_002014975.1 Moraxella bovis | reverse complement strand
GGGGTTTGGTGGGTGTATTTTACATGGATTGCAATTAGCCCATTAACTCATTTTAAAACCGCCCAATCTTTGTTATAAGGTTACCAACTTGACGGAGTGCAACCCAAAGCTACCAAGATTGTGATTATCCACAAAATCCGTTGAATCTGATGCGGTTCGTACCGCCGTAGGAAATCAAGTTTTCAAAATCTTAAAAATTCTGTATATTATTGATTTATATCAATAATTATTTTTCATCATAAGATTTTTGATGGTTGGATTGTGTATTCAAGATTTAAAAGTGCGTGATACATTCCGTTCCAAAAAACCTACCCAAATCTACCCAAAGGCAAATTTAGCGTTTTCTTCCTACTTCATCGCTTGTTGCCCTTGCCATTTGGCGTAGGTCTTACATAAGCTCCATAGGCATTTTAAAATTGGGGATAGAACTCACCCGCCAAGGTTTTTGTTAAGATAAGATTAAAACCTTATCCGCTTTGTTTAAAATGTTGATACTGGCGTTGATGTCCCTATCGTGGTTTTTGTTGCAGTTGGGGCAAGTCCAGTTTCTAACAGATAAAGGTAATTCATCTAACTTAACACCACAACAAGAGCAGGTTTTGCTTGATGGATAAAATCTGTCCAATTCTTTGAGTGTCTTGCCCCATTGATTTGCTTTGTAGATGAGTTGCCTTTTAAGTTCGTAAAACCCTAAATCATTGATAGCACGGCTTAGTTTGCGATTTTTTACCATACCTTTGATATTTAGGTTTTCAAGACAAATCACATCAAACTTTTTAACCAAGTTGGTACTAAGTTTGTGTAAAAAGTCTTTTCTGATACAGCTGATTTGATAATGCAACCGTGAGAGCTTGGTTTTCGCCTTTTCACGATTGTTAGAGCCTTTTTGTTTACGGCTAAGTTGTTTTGATAATCTTTGAAGTTTTTTAAGTTTATTCTTTAAAGGTTTTGGTGCTTGTATCTTTTCTCCTGTTGAAAGTGTGGCAAGGTCTGTAATGCCTAAATCAATGCCAACAGATTTATTTGTTTTTTCTTTGGGTAAAAGATGATTGGGTAAATCTTGTAATTCCACCGCAATGGATACAAACCATTTACCACCTTTGGTAAAGACTTTGGCGGATAGGATTTTGCCATCAAAGCGTAAGTTTTCACGCATTTTAACAAGTCCCAAATTGGGAATTTGAATGAAAGGTTTGTCTTTTTTAAGTTTTAATTTAAATTGGTCGTTGGAAAGACTAAAACGGTCATTTATGCCTTTCTTTCTAAACTGTGGATAACCACTTTCACCCTTAAAAAAGCGTTTGAATGCGTCTCCTAGTTGCATAATGGCAAGTTGGGGAGAGCATTTGGTAACTTCTAGCATAAAGGGGAATTGGGTGCGTTTGATGGCATTAAGCTGTTTTCTTAATTTGCCTTGTGTGGGTTTGTTGAGTTTGCTTTCGTCAATAGGTAGGTTCTTTGCTAAACAGTCATCACGATATTGTTTATCTTGTTCGTATTGCTTTTTCCACGCCGCCAATCCCCAATTATAAGCAAATCTGGCAACACCGCAAGCTTTTTTAAAATATGTCGCTTGTTTGTGATTGGGTTTTAGTTCAATGATGTGTCCACGAATGGCGGTCATTCTAACACCGCCTTAACAGCTTCTAACACTTTTTTATTTTTCTTACTGCGTGAATCATACAGACGAGCGGAAAATACGGTGATGATTTCTAACACATCTTGAGCCAACTCTTCTTCAAAGGATAGGTTTTCGCCTTGATTGATAATGACAACTTCCACATTCTTTCTTTCGCATAGAGCGAAGATAAGTTCCGAACCAAAGCGTAATAGGCGGTCTTTGTGGGTTAAAACCAAACGCCCAATTTCATCATTTAAGATGCCGTCAAGCAGTTGTTTTAAGCTTTTTTGTGGTAGTTCATACCAGAGCCTAAATCATTCACGATTTCAAATGTTCAGCCTTGACTGGCACAGTATAGTTCAAGCACACCTATCTGACGGTCTAAATCATCTTTTTGGTCGTGGCTGGATACTCGTGCGTAGCGAACCGTTTTGCGGTTTGGCATTGGTAGATTATGGTAAAAATTAGGGTGTAGCTTATTAATATCGTACCTGCGATGACCTTTGGGGGTGCGTTCTGCGACAAGCACGCCAGTTTCGTCCCACCTCCGCAAAGTGGAAATAGATACGCCAAGTCGTTTTGAAGCTTCGTTAATACCAATCAATCTATTCATAATTACACATTATAGAGTAGATTTCAATTAGCTGTTTTTTGCCCTACAAAACACCTAATTCTCCACCTTTTCCGTTTTTTCCACACGCTCCACGCCTATCCCCACCACGCTCAAAAACCCTTTTGGCAATGCTCCGCCACGCCCTGCACGTTTGCCCCGATAGCTTGCCCAGTCGGCAGGTTTTAGGGTGAGCGTACGCTTGGCAGTGCGAATGATAAGATTGTCCGTATCGGCTAAGGCACACACCGCCACCAGCGTTTCGTTGTCTTTTAGGCTCATGAGTTTGTTGCCTTTACCCTTTGCCAGTACGGGCAATTCATCACGGTTAAAGATGAGCAGATTTCCGCCACTACTTACCACCGCAATGTGCGTGGCGTTGCCCACAGGGGCAAATGGCAACAGGGTCGCATCCCCCAGATTGACCACCGCTTTACCTGCTTTTTGGGCGGTGTCTAGCCCTTTGGTGTCGGTGATAAAGCCATAGCCTTGACTGCTGGCTAGGATAATGGGGTAACTGCCAAATAGGGCTTGCTCAATTTTTACGCCATTTGCCAAGTTGAGCATACTGCTAATCGGCTCGCCCTGCCCACGAGCGGACGGCAGACTTGCCGTGTCTAGTCCATAGCTACGCCCCATGTTATCAAGGACGATAAGTCGCTCGCCCGTCTTGCCAAGGGCGTGCGTGGCGTACTCATCGCCTGTGCGAAAGTTTAGGGTGACAGGGTCAATCTCATGTCCTTTTGCCATGCGAATCCAGCCTGCTTTTGAGATGATGACGGTTACGCTCTCGCTCGGGGTCAGCTCGGATGCTTTGACGGCGACAGATTCTTCACGCTCCACGACAGGCGATTTGCGTTTATCGCCATGCGTTTTCATGTCAAAGGTTAGCTCGTCTATCAAAAGGTTTGTTAGGCTGTTGGGGTTATTTATTTGCTCGGCGATGATGGCTCGCTCTTTTTGTAGCTCGTCTCGCTCGGCATTTAGCTCAATCTCTTCTAGTTTGGCTAATTGGCGAAGTTTGATGTCAAGAATGGCGTCCGCTTGGGTGTCGGACAGCCCATAACGGCTCATCAAGACCGCCTTGGGGTCGTCTTCGGTGCGAATGATGGCAATGACTTCATCAATGTGCAAATAAGCAATGAGCAAACCTGCCAAGATGTGCAAGCGTTTGTCAATCTTATCAAGACGGTTCTGCAAACGTCTTAGCACCACACTACGGCGTGATGAGAGCCATTCGGATAGGATTTGTTTTAAATTCTTGACTTTGGGTTTGCCATTTAGCCCAATCATGTTCATATTGACCCGATAGGACGTTTCTAGGTCGGTCGTGGCAAACAGATGAGCCATGATTTTGTCAATCTCAACCTTACCCCGCTTAAATTCAATGACAATACGGCAAGCGTTCTCGTGGTCGGATTCGTCTGTGATGTCATTGACCCACGGTAGTTTTTTATCGGTCATGAGTTTGGCAATCTGCTCAATGATTTTTGAGCCTGAAACTTGATAGGGCAAAGCGTCTATGATGACGGTGTTTTTGTCTTGTTTATCAATATGATAAGTCGCTCGCATTTTGTAATTGCCACGCCCTGTCTCGTACATTTTGACAAGCTCATCTTTTGGCGTGATAATCTCGGCAGATGTCGGCAAATCAGGAGCAAGCACCGTTTTGCATAGCTCGGCTGTGCTGATGTTAGGGTTTTTTAGGAGTTTGATACACGCCTTGACGGTCTCGGTGAGGTTGTGGGGTGGAATGTCGGTCGCCATGCCCACGGCAATGCCTGTGGTGCCGTTTAGCAAGATGTTTGGCAAGCGGGCAGGGAGCGTGGCAGGCTCGCTCATCGTGCCGTCAAAGTTGGGGATAAAATCCACCGTACCTTCACCAAGTTCGGACAATAGGGTGCTGGCGTAATTGCTCATCTTGGCTTCGGTATATCGCATGGCGGCAAAGGATTTGGGGTCGTCAGGACTGCCCCAGTTGCCTTGCCCCATAACAAGCGGATAGCGATAACTAAACGGCTGTGCCATAAGTACCATGGCTTCATAGCACGCTGTATCGCCATGCGGGTGGTATTTGCCCAGCACGTCGCCCACGGTGCGGGCGGACTTTTTGGGCTTGGCGGTGTGGCGAAGCCCTAGCTCATTCATGGCGTAGATGATACGGCGTTGGACGGGCTTTAAGCCGTCAGCGATGTGCGGTAAGGCTCTGTCCATGATGACGTACATGGCGTAGTTTAGGTAGGCAGATTCGGTAAATTCGGCAATGGAGCGGGTGTCAAAATCGGTTTTCATGGTGTGGTGTCAATAAAAAATTTGGGGTATTGTAGCAAACTTAATAAAAAATGGCTATTTGTCAGGGGGCTAAAAATACCGCTACCCAACACCCTAAATTTGTGCTAATCTATACTTAAATCCTTTATTTTATTAGCCATTAGGAGTTATCACGGACATCAATAAACACAAAGCCGATTTGCTCGCCCTAAAAGCAGAGTATGAATACCGCATTGATAAAATCACCAATCACCTAGAACACCCCCAAGATGAGCTAGGACAACATTGGGACGATCAAGCTGTCGCCGCCCAAGAAAACGACATGCGTAAAAATCTGCTCATCGAAGCCCAAGAAAACCTTGCCAAAGCCAATGTCGCTTTATCTTGCATTGAAAACGACTTGTATGGCGAATGCAGTGAGTGCGGTGAAGAGATAGAAGAAGGGCGACTCGACGCGGTGCCGTATGCCACAGAGTGTATCAAGCACGCCAAATAGACAGCCTGACAACCATAAAAAGCGGTTCACTCTGAACCGTTTTTTGTTTTGGCGTTTTTAAATCCTAACCCACACTTCGCCTTGCTTTGACCACGCTTGGCTGTTGCTCGATTTTGGCAAGCAGGCGAGATAAATGCTCAATGCCTGCCACTTCCACAAAGAATTTCATCTGGGCGTCCATGCCATCATCAAAGACTGTCTCGGCACGTTGGATATTGACTTTCTCACGGTCGATGACATTAAACAAATCCCGCAACAGTCCGCTTGTGGCGTGAGCGTCCACGACCACACAGACAGGCTGATACCGCCCAAACTCCGCTTGCCACTCGGCACAGACGACCCGCTCTGGCTCTTTTTGGGCGAGCCGTGACAGCTCCACGCAGTCGCTACTGTGGATACTGACTCCATTCATGAGCGTAATAAAGCCTGTGATGGGTTCGCCATGCACGGGGTTACAGCATTTGGCAAGGTGCATCTCGACATTGTCAAGCCCATGCACGTCAATCTTGTATTTGTTGGGGCGAGTTTGGGGTTTGGATTCGATGTGCGTTTCGCTGACATTGGGCGTACTTAGGTTCAAATCCTTGATGATTTTGCCTGAGATTTGGCTAACTCCAATCTCGCCCATGGTGATGGCAAGATACAGCTCATCTTCGCCCTTGTAGTCTAGCTCTCGGCACAGCGCACCAAAGTCCACCCCCGACACCGCCACGCTCAGTCGCTCTAACTCACGCAGTAGCAGGGCTTTGCCCGTTTCGATGTTTTTGTCACGGTCTTGTTTGTTAAACCATTGGCGTAGTTTGGCTTTGGCACGAGCGGTGTGGATGTAACCCAGCGAGGATACCAGCCAGTCACGATTCGGCTCACGACTTGATTTGGTGATAATCTCCACTTGGTCGCCTGTTTTGGGCTGATGAGTCAGTGGCACATAACGCCCGTTTACCCTTGCCCCTTGGGCACGATTGCCAACTTCGGTATGCACATGGTAGGCAAAGTCAAGCACGGTCGCCCCTTTGGGCAGTTCGGTGATGTCCCCGTCTCGGCTAAACACGTAGATTTGTTGGACGTTATCAAGGTTGTCAAGCTCTATCTCGTCGCTCTCGCTTTTGTCTCCGCCTAAGAGCTGTCTTAGTGAGCTGATTTTGGCGGTGAGATAGTCGTCTGTTTTATTGCCTTTTAAGCCCTCTTTATAATTGACGTGCGACGCTTTGCCAAGCTCCGCCTCAAAGTGCATGTCAAAGGTGCGAATCTGCACTTCTAGGGTGCGATTTTGGGCGATGACGACCGTGTGTAGCGACTTGTAGCCGTTGGGTTTGGGGTTGGTGATGTAGTCATCAAATTGCTCGGGGACGTGTCGCCACATTCCATGCACCACGCCTAGGGTGTGATAGCACTCGGCGTTGGTGTTTACCAGTACCCGTAAGGCTCTGATGTCATAGAGCTGGTCAAAGGATAGGTTTTTCTTTATCATCTTGCGATAGATGGAGTAGATGTGCTTGACACGCCCTGAGACTTCGCATTTGATACCGACCCGATTTAGCTCATCGGTGAGTGTTTGCTTGACTTCTTCGATGTAACGTTCACGCTCGCTACGTTTTTGGGCGAGCAGACTGGCAATGCGTTTGTACTCATCAGGGGCAAGATAGCGAAAAGCTAGGTCTTCTAGCTCCCATTTCAGCTGAGCAATGGATAAGCGGTGAGCTAATGGAGCATAGATGGTCATGACCTCACGAGCCACCCGTTTTTGGCGGTCGGGCGTGGCAAAGGACAACTCACGCATGGCAAAGGTACGCTCGGCAAGTTTGATGAGTACCGCCCGCACGTCATTGGTGGTGCTAATGAGCATGCTGTATATGGTCGATAGCTGTTCACGGTTGTTATTTTCAAAATAATCTTCAAGCCGTTTGTTGCCCTCTATCGCCTCAGACAGTCGTCCCATGGCAAGCGTGTCTTCGATGAGATGGGCGATGTCTGCCCCGAACTCATAAGCGATGGAGTCCATGCTAATTAGCTCACGCCGTACCGAGCGATAGAGCATGGCAGCGACCAGAGCGTTTTCATCTTGGAACAGATACGCTAAAATGTCCGCCATGCCAATGCCTGTCACATACGCTCCTGAGCGAGAGTGGTGGGGTTTGGATGATTGTACTTGTACAAATTGGCAGGCTTTTTTGAGCAGGGGCAACTCACCTTTGCCGATACGCTGGGCGACATTGGATAGCCATTTGTCAATGTCAATGTCGCTCTCGCTAATCTTGGCAGGCGTGTCGGTGGCGTGGCTGTGGTCGTGGGTAGTAGTGAGTTTTTGACTGTGAAGCTGTGCCTGAAAATCGGGGTGTAATTGGTCTGCCACAAGGCTTGCTGCTAGGCTTGCACTGTCGCCTGAGTTTTTGCCTGTCAGCAAGGGCAAGCTGTCTCGAATCTGTACCACGTCATGTCCTTTAATCTAAACTTTCAATCACTGTTTGATAAAATATGTAGGCATTGCTATCAATCATGTCTTTGGGTGGATTTGTTGGGGTGGATTGTGATTTACCCTATCAACGCATTTATTTGAGCGTTGTGTTTATCCCATGACATCCATGTTTTAAAAACATTTTGCATTGGGGCGTGCCTACCCTTGATAACATTTTAAATCAATTTTTGCATGAAAAATGGCTAAATCTTGTTTTTCTATGTCAAAATCCTTGTTAATATTTTAATATCAACTGCGGACTTTTCCTTGAAAAACGTACGATTTTTCACATTTTTCATTGCAAATACCAACGGTAGGCACGCCCTAAACAATACCAATAATAAAAACACTATTATTGCATTTTCGGGGCATTTTTAAAAGCCAAAAACCCCTAAAATTTACCAAAATTTCCTGCCTACTTTGCCAAAAACTGTGGTATAATGGCTCTCTTTGGTAAAATAATTTGCCAAATCATCGCTGAACCTGCTTATTTTCTATTGATATTAGGGTACGCCCTAGAATAAGCCACATCGTAAGCTAGGACAGTCTTGCCATCAAATGTGTTTAAGAACGAGTTAAGTTCGTTTTATACTTCTGGGCGTTTGGATATTTCATCATTGATTTTAATGATAAATATATCAGAAAAATGCAAATTGCCATTGTTTATTTTTTAATACAATTAAAATGGCATGTCTAAAATGACTTCTGTGTACTTCTTATCATCATGATTGCTGATTTTGTCAAGGTTGCTTTTATTGATAAAAGTAAAACCAATGGCAAACTGTTGGCAGTATGAATTGTCTTCGGTGTTTTTGTAAAACATGATTGGGTCTGGCAAGGGCTATCCTTTGCCATTTAGATGATTTTTTTTAAAACCCAACCACGTTCGCCAAGCCAGCGATTATTATCAACATCATGACATCAAGGTTATTTATGACAACCCAACACCAACAAGATTTTGCCCCACAAAAAGAGCAAACAGGCGAGCAACCCACCGAGCAAAAAGAGCAAAACAGCTTAACTTTTGAGCAGTTAAACCTTGCCAAACCCATTTTAAAAGCCCTGACCAAATCAGGCTATACCACGCCCACGCCCATTCAGGCAGGGGCAATCCCCCATGCCATAGATGGACGTGATTTGCTACTATCCGCCCAAACAGGCTCGGGCAAAACGGCGGCGTTTGTCCTGCCGGTTTTGCACCAATTAGCCCAGCCAAAACCTGCCGAAAAATCCAGCGAGTTTAGCCAAAAATCACACAACCGCCACCAAAAGACCGCCATTAAAGCCCTGATACTGACCCCCACCCGAGAGCTTGCCATGCAGGTGCAGGACAACGTGCGTAAATACAGCAGTGAAATGCGTGGGATTTTTAGTGTGCCATTGGTTGGCGGGGCTCCGTATGGCGGACAGATTCGTGCCTTGCGTAAGGGTGTGCAGATTGTCATCGCCACCCCCGGTCGCTTGATTGACCACATGAATGACGGACGTGTGGATTTGTCCGAGCTTGATACGCTGATATTGGACGAAGCTGACCGTATGCTGGACATGGGTTTTGCCGATGACATTAAGACCATCTTAGAAGCCGCCCCGAGTAAGCGTCAAACCGTGATGTCGTCAGCGACATGGGACGGAGCGGTTGGCAAGATTGCCGAGAGCTTTACTGTGAACCCTGAGCGTGTCTCCATCAAAGTTGAGTCGGCTCATATCGATGAGAGCGTGTATTTTTGTGATGATTTTCACCACAAAAATAAGATTTTGATTGAACTTTTGGGCAACCCCGAGATTAACCAAGCGGTGATTTTTACCGCCACCAAACGCAGTACCGAACAGCTTGCCGAGTCGCTCACCGAAGCAGGATTATCGGCTCGCTATCTACACGGTGATTTGCCACAAGGTAAGCGTAACCGCATCATCAGTGATGTCAAGTCGGGCAAGTGCAACTTTTTGATTGCCACCGATGTCGCCGCTCGTGGCATTGACATCTCTGCCATTAGTCATGTGGTGAACTATGATTTGCCCCGTCAAGTCGAAGACTATGTGCACCGCATTGGTCGTTGTGGGCGAGCAGGGCGGACAGGGGTCGCCATGAACCTATGTAGCATGGACGACAGACGTCAGCTCGGGCACATCAACCGCTATCTAAACCGTGAAATGAAAGAAGAAGTAGTCGTAGGACTAGAACCCAAACGAGTTGCCCCAAGTGCCAAAGACAAAGACGGCAGACGTGAAGGGCGTGGCAGACGTGGCGGCGGTCGTGGTTTTGGGCGTGGCGAGAGAGCGGAGTTTGTTACTCGTTCGGGGCGGTCATCATTTGGCGGTCATGACAGACATGAGGCTTATGACCGACAAGGCGACAGACCAGACGGCAGAGCAGGTCGTGATAAGCAAAGCCATGATAAAAACGGCTATGGTAGAAGCTATGACCGACAAGGCGACAGACCAAACCGTGAACGCCAATACCGCACAGAGCGATATGAGCGTGGCGAGAGTGGACGTGATGAGCGTTTTGCCAAGCCGTACCAAGAGCGTTTTGGCGATAGAGACGACAGATGCACTCGCCAAGACAGGGATTATCGCCAAGATAAGCCCAAATCTTTTGGTTGTGCCCGTGAAAACAGCCGTGAATTTGGACAGCGTGATAACACCTACAAAGGCGAGCGTGCATGGCGTGATGACAAAAGAAAGGGCGGCAAAGAGACGGCAAAATTTGGCGGCAGAGACGGTATGAAAAAGTCCTACAAAAAACGAGCGGTCGAAGAGATGTTCTTTGCCAAACGCCAAGAGAAGAAAGCCAAACGCAAATTTGGCGAGTTGTGATTTTTTGCTGAATTAACCATAAAAACCCATTGATAAAATGGGTTTTTGTTTTTTTGGTGTTGTGCTAAAATAAAACACAAAAATAACAAGGATAAATCATGAATGCTCGCCTCTACCCCATGCGTCCTAAGCAAATAAAAAATCAGCTATCTGTTACCATTAATAGTATTGTCAATATTTCGATGGCGTGTTTGGCTCTTGTGCTGACTTGGTTTAAAGATAATCTGTTGTGGTGGGGGCATGCGGGTATTTTTGTCGTGGCGGGTGTGAGCGTTTATTTGTTGGCACGGGCGTATTTTAAGCCCAAATTTGCCGACACTTCTTTAATCATAGACGCAGAGGGCATTCGTACCAATAAGGATTTTTTAAATAAATTGCCTAATTATGCCCCTATTGCTTGGCACGAAATTGACAAAATAGAAATCACTGAAAATCTACCACAAGCCATGATGGGTAAGACACTTGCCAAACTCAATCCCCATTTGAGTAAATATAATAAAACCCTCATCATTCATGGTCTTCAAAAAGACAAATTTGGCGACATCAAAAAGCGACTGATTATCGAAGATGGTGTGTGGCAAATTGATGATGTTGATGAATTGGTAAGGCTATTTCATTCATTGAATTTTCCTGTTTGTCATATTGACAATCAAGATTATATCAAAGAGCATGTCCCAATGGGCGTAGATTTGGGTAAGCGGGCAGGGCATTTGGCGTATTCGTCTTTTTTCTTATTTGTCATCATGTTGGGATTGGTGTATTTTGATAAATTTATTACCCTAGAATTTGGATATATGGATAAAGTGTTTTTTGGGGTGGCTATTGCGGTATTTTTGGTGGGGGCTTATTATCTTTATGGCGAAAATAAAGCATTAAAAGGCATGATTTCGCTCATATTATTTGTGCCGATGATGACTTTGTTTTTATTTTTTGCCACGCTGTTTTTATCGCCACTCGTGGCAAAAACTCAAATGGTAGATTTTGAGTTTCGGGGTGGAAAATGGCAAACAACTTATCGCCAAATGCCCTTAGAAGTCAGCTGTCATAAAAATAAGGATAATATTCATGCAGACGGCAAAGTTAATATCATGGACACGCTGGGCATGATAAGAATGGAATTGACCCAACTGGAAAAATTATGCAAAAAATGAGGCAGATATTAATAGGAATATAAGATAAAACCCATTTATAAAAATGGGTTTTTTGTTTTGGTTTTATTTGACTTCAATCTGACGGCGAAACTTTTGCCCTGCCTTAAAGGTAACAACACGGCGAGCCTTGACAGGGATAACCTCCCCTGTTTTGGGGTTGCGACCAGGGCGGGATTTTTTGTCTTTTAATTCAAAGTTGCCAAAGCCTGAGAGCTTGACTTCTCTACCGTCCGCCAAACTTTGGCTAATCTCACTAAAAAAGGTATCCACCAATTTGCGAGCGTCTTGGCGAGTCATACGCAGGCGAATGGTCAAATGGTCTACCATGTCTGCTTTGGTTAAGGTTGCCATGTGTCATCCTTTTAAAATTAAATTAAAATTGGCATTGTTGGGGTTAAGGGCGAACCACATTCGCCCTTGACAAACATCAGCCATCACGCAGTTGTGCTTGGTATTTGTCGGTCAATGCCACAATCACCCTATCCATCAACGCCTTAATCTCATCATCAGATAGGGTACGAGCAGTATCTTGCAAGGTCATGGCAAATGCCAGTGATTTTTTGCCTGCAGGCAGTCTGTCGCCTTGATAGACGTCAAACAAGGCAACGTCTGTCAAATACTCGCCTGCCACATCACGCACGACATCTGCCACGTCTTGCCATGCCAAATCCTTATCCAAGAAAAAAGCCAAATCACGGCGAACGCTTGGGAATTTGCTCGGTAGGCTCACAGCAAGGGGCTTGCGATGCAGGGCAAGCAGTTTATCAAGCTCAAACTGAGCCACCCACACAGTCGGCAAATCAAGCTCGCTTGCGATACTGGGGTGCAATTGCCCAAAATAGCCAATCCGCTTGCCACCTACCGACACATACGCACTTTGTCCCGAATGCAAAAACGCCAAATCCGCTCGCTCATAGCTTGGCAAGACATGGGCAGGGAGCAGGGTTTCGATGTCGGCTTTTAAATCATAAAAGTCCATGCCACGCACGCCATGAATGCTGTCGGTCGCTCGTCCTGTGGCGATGATGGCAAGGCTGCCGATTTGGGCGAGGCTTGCGACATCTTTACCCACGAACGACAAACCCACCTCAAACAGTCGCACGTCCGTTTGCTGGCGGTTTAGGTTGTGGCTTACGATAGGCAGTAGGCTAGATAGTAGCGTACGTCTCATGACCGCAAGCTCGGAGGAGATAGGGTTGGCAAGGGGCAGTATCTCGCCCAATTTGTCATCGTGGAGCAGTTTTTCTAATTTGTCATCACAAAAGCTAAAACTCACCGCCTCAAAATAGCCCTGTTTGGCAAGGATTAGTTTGAGTGTGTGGGTCAAATCTGCCGTGTCATCATAGCTCATGTCCACTGCAAACTGTGGCAGGCGTGGGGCGATGTTGGCATAGCCATGCACCCGAGCAACCTCCTCAATGATGTCCTCGCTGATGGTTAGGTCAAAGCGGTGGCTCGGGGGCTGGCAGACAAATGCCGTACCGTCAAAGGTGGTGTTGATTTCTAAGCGGTTTAATAGTCCCACAATCTCATCGCTGGGCAGGCTGATGCCAAGTAGTTTTTCGACTTTGGCAAATGGCACGCTGATGGTGGTGCGTGCTGGCAAATCAGAGACGCTCTCGGCGGTGGTGATTTGTCCGACTTGACCGCCAGCAATGCTCGCTATCAAAGTCGTGGCACGGTCAAGGGCGAGTTTGGGTAAGTCAAAATCCACCCCACGCTCAAATCTGGCACTGGCATCGGTGTGCAAGCCAAAACGTCTGGCACGCCCTGCGATGTTGAGTTGGTTAAAATGAGCCGATTCTAGCACGATGTTGGTCGTGCTGTCCGACACCGCCGAGCGAGAGCCACCCATAATTCCTGCCAAAGCAAGCACGCCCACATCATCGACAATCACTAACTCATCGCCACTTAGGGTAATGGTTTGCTCGTTTAACAGCTCTACCGTTTCGCCTTGATTGGCAAGGCGCACCTTAATCGCTCCCACGATTTTATCAGCGTCAAATGCGTGTAGGGGCTGACCAAGTTCTAATAGGATAAAGTTCGTAACATCGACCAAAAAATTATGGGTGCGAAGTCCGCTCGCCACAAGGCTGTCTTTTAGCCATTTGGGGGTTTTGACACTGCGGTCAATGTCGCCGATGTACTGAGCCAGATAGCGTGGACAAGCGGTGGTGTTTTCGACTTTGACCGATACAGATTTATCCAGCGTGGGGGGGGTCGTAATAATCTTGGGGCGGTTTAGGGCTAAGCCATTAACCACGCCAATCTCACGAGATAGACCCAGCACGCTTAGGCAGTCGCCACGATTGGGGGTAATAGCCACATCAAAAATCTGACCGTCCAGCCCCAAATACTCACGCACATCAACGCCAATCGGAGCGTCATCGTCCAGCTCCAAAAGCCCGTCAATCTCATCAATAAGACCCAATTCGGATGCACCGCAGAGCATGCCTTGGGATTCTACGCCACGCAGTTTGCCTTTTTTAATTTTAAACTCTTTGCCGTCAATCGGTGGCAGTACCGCCCCAATCGTTGCCACCGCCACTTTTAGTCCTGCACGCACATTGGTTGCCTCGCAGACGATTTGCAAATGCTCATCTGTACCAACATTGATGGTGGTGACGGAGAGTTTGTCGGCATCGGGGTGCTTGTTGCAAGTGATGACCTGACCCACAACCACGCCACTAAACATGGGGGCGATGGGGGTGATGTCGTCCAATTCCAAGCCAAGCATGGTCAGTTGTTCGCCAAGCTCGGCAGAAGTATTGGCAGGATTGACCCATTGTCTGAGCCAGTTTTCGCTGATTTTCATAAATGTCTCTTATTTGGTTTTTTTATGTATTAAATCTTTAAAGTTTTAACACAATCGTATTTTAAAATACAGTTATCATAAGTAATTAAAGTTAAATTTTCACTCATGGCTTGACTGATTAACAATCTATCAAAAGGGTCTCTATGCACAAAAGGCAAATTTTCTAATTGTATGCAATATTTTGATCAGACAGCCAATTCGTCATAACCACCGTCCAACAAATCATCATACAGTCCTTTTGGATTTGCCCTAACAATATCAAGTTTGTCCAGTTTTGATTTGATTGCCACTTCCCAAATATTTACTGAACTAAAATAAATTTTATGATTTTTATTTAATAAAATTTGTTCAAGTTCATAAGTGATTTTATGGGGTTCATAATTTAACCAAAGTACAATGTGGGTATCTAATAAATACGCCATGTTTTACAATTCCACGCCAAACAATCTTGCCACTTCATCATTATATTTATTAATATCATCGGGAAATTTGGCTTTACCTGCGGACATGCCGATTTTTCTGGGTTTATCCGCAGGTTTTTCAGCAGGCTGATTGGGTAACACAATGACCGTTACTGTCTGATTTTCAAGATTGGGAATGGGGTCAAGCCAAGTCAATTGACCGTTTGTGATGACCGCTTGATAAGCATTTAGCATATGGCTTCCTTAGGCAAACTGCCCTAAAAATCTTACATCATTTTGGAAAAATACTCGCAAATCATCAATGTCATAATACAGCATGGCAAAACGCTCAATACCCAGCCCAAAGGCAAAGCCTGTGTATTCGTCAGGGTCAATGCCACAGTTATGCAGTACTTGGGGGTGTACCATGCCACAGCCCAAGACTTCTAACCATTTGCCAGAGTCGGATAAAATATCCACCTCCGCAGACGGCTCGGTAAAGGGGAAAAAGCTCGGGCGAAAACGCACGGTCATTTCTTTGCCAAAAAAAGCATTTAAAAACTCATGAATCACGCCTTTGAGCTCGGCAAAGCTCGATGATTTAGAAATCATCAAACCTTCCATTTGATGAAACATGGGCGAGTGCGTCTGGTCGCTATCACAGCGATACACACGCCCAGGGCAGATGATACGCAGGGGCGGTTCGCTCGTCTCCATCGTACGGATTTGCACGCCAGAGGTATGCGTACGCAGTAGATAATGAGCGTCAAAGTAGAAGGTATCGTGCATGGCACGGGCAGGGTGGTGGTCGGGGATATTTAACGCCTCAAAGTTATAATAATCGCTCTCAACCTCAGGACCTGTCGCCACACTAAATCCCGCCTGCACAAAAAACTGCTTCATACGTTGTGTGGTGTGCGTAATCGGGTGCAGTCCACCTGTGGGGCGGTGGCGTGGCGGGAGCGTGATGTCGATTTGCTCTGCCATGAGCTTGGCGTTCAAGGCTTCTTTTGCCAATACCGCCCCACGTTCATCAAGGGCAGTGGCGATACGGGTGCGAAGCTCGTGCAAGTACGCCCCGTAAGTTTTTTTGCCCTCGCTGTCAAGTCCGCCCATTTGTTTGGAGAGGGCGGTAATGGGGGATTTTTTGCCTTGCAATGCCCCTTTTAATTCTTGTAATTGGGCGGTATCGCAAGCTGTGCCAATCGCTTCGATGACCTGTTTGGCATAATCATCAAAATCATCACTGCTAATGTCTGCTAGGGGTTTATCCAAATGCGATAGGGCAAGCACCACGTCTAAGGGAGAATGAGTATCAGTCATGTTCGTTATCATCATGAATTTAAAAGAACTATTGTAAAAAATAATTATAAAAATGTAAACAAAAACCACGCTATTTTGGCAAAAACTGACAAATTATGGGCAAAACATGACCGATTTTTTGGGTTTAAGGATATATAGTAAGTATAAAATATTGAAAAATAGGCCATTGGTTATCCCAAATATGGAAGTGACTATTATGAGCTTGGCTTAAACGATGTCTTTACATAAAATCATGACAAAAATGTGAAAAATTAATTTTTCCTACTTGACATTTTCAAAAATCAACATTATTCTACACAAATAAAGATTTTTGTATCATTTAGTTACATAACATAATATTTAGTTATGCATATGTATCACAAAATGTCATGTAGCCACCCAAGTCGCTTCGACTGAATGTTAGCCATTACAAATCTTTTGTGCTTTGTGACTTGGATGTTATTTTTTGGTGTTAAGGAGAACTAACTTTCTATGCACACACTAATCCACCCCCTTCATCCACTTGCCAGACAGCTCCGTTGGATTGTTCCCATGTCTGTTTTGGCATTGTTTGCCATGCCAGCTCATGCGGCGATGTTGGAGATACCATCGCTTAAAGATGGTTTAAGCCTTGGTATTTATGGCAGTATTAATCCCAATTTTAGCACCGAATCCAATAAGTTTAACTATACTTATGGTGATCCTAGGATTTTTGGCACTAATGGCAGTGTCGCTGATGTGCTTGCCAATCAAGACCGTAAAGACAGCGACGAACAGCTCAGATTAAACGGTCTTAACTGGGGTTCGGTTGAGTTTTATGCCAGCCAAAGACTGACCCCAAAGATTACCGCCAATAGCTCCATTTTGATAGAAGCTAGTGAGAGTGACAGTCGTAACCAGGGTGCTTATTGGGGGGCTTGGTTTGATTTTGGTACTTATGGCGAGCAAGGCAGACTGAGTGTCGGCAGTCGTTTCAATAGGCTTGGTGTGAGCCAGACAGGTTTGGGTATGCTAAACACCATGAATGACACAGGCACCAACATCAATGCCAGATATACGGGCGTGCCCAATCTGACTTTGTCCGCCTATCACATGCTAACTCAGTCAGCAGATGTCAATAACCGCAGAGCCTTAGGGTGGCATCACAGTGATGGGGTTTCTGCCAAGTATGACTTTGATTTTGCACCACGAAAAACGCTGACCTTGGCGGGCGGTTATAGTCGCAGTAAGGGTCATGATGACATGGCGTACTATGATGTTGCCGAAAAAGCAGATGCTTATCTACTCGGTGTTGGGTTTCGCCATAATGACTGGATGGTTGGGCTAGACTATGGCGAGCGTGAAGAGTCTTACAATGGTTATGTCACCAGTGGTGTAGACAAAAAAGTCTATGGTGCCAAAGTGGATTATGAATTCACCCCACGTCTAAAAGGTACGCTAAGCTATGGACACAGCCATTCTAAAAATAACTCACCTGCATCTTTTGAGAGAATGGTGGATTTTGGTAGGTTAGAGCCTTATTCGGGAACAGAAGCGTTGTTCTTTGATAAAGTTGAGCAAGATCGATACAGCGTGGGTCTGCAATATGAGCTGTATAAGGGCATTACGTTAAATGGCTCAGTCACCAACTTAAAGACCACCAACTATGTTACCGAAGGCGAATTTAGTAATCGTGAACAACTCACCGCCAACATCGGGGCATCATTCTCATTTTAATTATTTTAAAGGAATTTTTTATGAAAGCGACCCAATCTTTTCAATTAACCAAAATCGCCCTAATGACAGGCGTGATTCTAACAGCAACCAGCTCTCAGGCAGTTTATAATCTTTACAAAAAAGATGGCTTGTCTTTGGACATCAGCGGACAGATTGATATGCAAGCCACCAAACAGGATGAGAAGTTTGTGCTACAAAGCCCAATGGCGAGTGCTTACATTGATGGAAATAGTTGGCATTGGGGCAGTAACATCCCAGCAGGCACAGAGTTGTCCAGTACTGACAGAAAGCCACGTTTGGGACAAAACCACGGCGTGTCCTATGTGGATTTTCGCGGCTCACAAGAGTTGCCAAATGACTGGCGAGTGACGGGTAATGTCGGCTTTGGCTATAGTGATGGGCGTGATTTTTATTTGTCTAATTCAAGTTTGTCTTTTGACAAACGCAATCTGGGGGCGATTAGCCTAGGTCGCCAATACCTACACACCAACTATGTTAATCGTACCGGCACAGATACGCCACTAGATATTTTTAGTACCAATGCGGTGCGTTTGGACTATTATGGTGTCAAAGGCTTGCAAACCAGTGCTTATTATAGTTTTGCAGGTTATAACGATGTGACCAAAGAAAATAACACCGAAGTGGACTCAGGCTATGGCGTGTCAGCAAGTTACCGCTTTCCCATCGCTGATAATCAAAGCCTAAGAGTGGCGGCAGGCTATACGCACAGTGATTTTAACCCTGTGACCAACATTGCAGAAGCACAGTGGACTGCCAACCAAAACACTCTAAACCGCTACCCACAAAAAGTTGATGGTGTAGCGGCATCATTAGAATATCAGGCAGGTAAGTTCTTGATAGCGGCGGATATCGGTCGCAAAAAAGAAAACATGTCAGACAGTCGTAACACACCTTTGGATAAACGCACCACGGATTATCTGGGAGCGAAGATTGCCTATGACATCAACCCTGTTTTTAAGGTCAGTGCAGGCTATGGCACCAAAAAAGCTGAGACAGATCTAAAGGCAGGTGCATCAGCATTAACAAATGACGCAGGCTCTTTGTATGCCACCTATCGGGACAGTGGTTGGACAGATTTGGCGATGTATTCTTATGTGGGGGCAGGCGAGCAACATCTCTATGATAAAGCCGACACCAAAGAAGCCTATGTGCAGCTAGACTATCGCATTCGTCCCAATGTTCGTGTCTATGGTCGTTATGATACCGAAGAGACAGTTTATAAGGTCGGTGGCAAGGATACTGGCAAATTGACCGATGACAATGTGCGTGTGGGCATGGTGTTTACATTCTAAGCACAAAACACAATATAAAAATGCGGGGGCAGGCGATGAGACTTGCTCCTGACAGGTGTATTTATCGGTTGATTTGCATGGCAAAAAATTAAGGAGTTGCCCATGATGAGATTAAAACTTACCACGTTGGCATTGGCAGTGATGTCGTGTGTCTACATGACAACGGTACAGGCTGATGATGACACTGACAGCAGTAATAAACTAAATTACCCAAAAACTCGGGTGCACCAAGACAGTTACGACCCTTTTTTACACGGTGAATTTGGCATCTCTGCCAATACTGCAGGTACCAGAAATGCCCAATACATCGATAATCAGCACGCCCCAGATGATGGTATTGACCATTATTCTGGTGGCACCCATGTGGATAAATACCGCTGGTTAGAAAAGTATGATAATATTGATGCATATGTTGCCAAAGAGACCGATGCTGACCGTGAGCGAAACTTTATTGGTACTCGTTTTGAAGACGACCGACCGTTGGCGGCTGAGACCACTCGGTATCTACAAACGGTGCAACCTAGGGTGTCCAGCGAGGTTAATGAATGGGTGAATGAGCAAAATGCAGTAACGGAAGCGTACATTCAAAGCTCTACTGTTTATGACCAGCTAAAAAGAAACTACGATGCTCTAAAAGATGTTGAGCATACTATGAGTCGTTTTTATCGGGATAAGATTGGTGAGATTCGTTATTATCGTCATGTTGATGGGTTTAGTCGCATTGAGCGTATTGATCCAGATGGCACTCGCACCGAACTTGTCAATCAGGCGACCATTTCCCCAGATGGTAAGATGACCCCAGATGGCAATGCTGCTGTTCGTGGTGTTAAGGTTAGTAAAGATGGCTCTTATGTGTCGTTCTTTGTGCGTCAAGGATTTTCTGATGTTGACCCTAGATTTTTGCACGTCATAGATACCCGTACAGGCGAACTTGCCACGCCCATTATCAAAGGTCTTAGACGAGATATTTTGGCATCCACATGGCTAGATGATGATACGCTGTTTTATGTGGGTAGTGTGCCCCAGCTTGCTGTCTATCGTCGTGATATTGGCAAAGAGCGTTTTATTGACCCTATCGAAACCAACTCAAACCAAGTGGGTGGTGGTGCAATCACCAGCATCTATTTTGATGGTGATGATGACCGTTATTTGGTCATGGATGGCATGTACCAGGGTACAACAACGGCTTATATCAAAGACCGTAAGACAGGCGATGTGTATCGCTTGCATGATAATAAATTCTTTGATAAAGCGGTTAGATACAATCCAGCTTTTAATAATAACATCTTGGCACAGCTGATACATTTTGACCCAGAGACCCGTGACGTGTGGTTTATTAGTGGTGAGAATGACCGTAGGGGCGAGCTGATTAAGAGTAATCTTGACAATCTAAAAAAGCGTGAAGTGGTGGTTAATATTCCGCAGGATTTGGATTTGATGCGTGATGCGTATTATCACGAAGAAGGTAATGGCTACTTCTTGGTGACCTACCTAAAAGATGGGGTGAGTCGCCTTAAACTGGTGGATGCTACCACAGGTGTCTTTTTAAAAGATTTGACACCACCACAGGGGGCGGGCTTTATTTCTGAGCTGACTGGCAACTTGGTGAACAAAGAGCAAACCGATTCCAATCACGAAGTGGACGAAAATGATGCTGAATCCAACGAAAACTATGTGCAGTTTCGTTTTGAGAACCCAACATTCCCGCCCACGGATTATAAGTATAGCATTGCCAAAGATGAATTTTTGGATATTCGTCGCTTTGACTTAGCACCATTTGATGAGACGCAGTACGAAAGCAAGGTGGTATTTTATACATCCTATGATGGCACGCAGGTGCCGATGAATATCAGCTACAAAAAAGGCATTCCCTTAGATGGTAAGAACCCGACATTATTATACGGCTATGGTGGTTATGGTGTCATCTATGACCAAACCTTTGGCTTTCCCGCCAACACCGCATGGCTAGAAAATGGCGGTGTTTGGGCTCATGCCTTTATCCGCGGCGGTGGCGAATACGGACAAGAGTGGCAAGATGCTGCTAAGCACACCAAACGCTTGACGGGTTATGATGACTTTGCTGCTGCTGCTGACTACCTAAATCAAGCAGGCTATGCCAACCCTGACCATCTAGGCATTATTGGTGGGTCTAACGGTGGTCTTTTGGTGGGAGCCGCCATGGTGCGTCATCCAGAGAAGTATCGTGTGGCATTCCCACAGGTGGCTGTCTTAGACCAACTGCGTCAGGCGGACATGGGCATTACGCAGTATTGGATGGAAGAGTATGGCGTGCCATCAGAAGGTCGTCGTGTTTATGATGTTTTGATGAGTTATTCGCCTTATCATAACCTAAATGCAGGCACTTGTTATCCATCTACCTTGGTACAAACATCCAAGCGAGATGACCGTGTGGTGCCGTCGCATTCTTATAAGTTTGTTGCACGTTTTCAGGAGATAGAAAGCTGTGGTCGTCCCGCACTTCTTCATGCCGCTGAAAACCAAGGACACAGCCCAAATACTTATAATGAGCGAAAAGAAGACGAGCTGATGACGATTGCTTTTGCGTTCCAGGAGATGGGCGTGACAGACATACCAAACCTAGAAGTGCGTCCTACGGCTGACGAGATGAAAACGGACAAATGGCGAGCCGAAGATGAAGTCAAGCGTCAAAAACGTCTCAAAGAACGTTCTGTTCAGTAGTATTGACATTAACAAAAACTCAGCTTGGGCTGGGTTTTGTTTTTGATGGGCAATGAATTTTAGATGACTATAACTCATCATGTACCACAACTGGCAATCTAAATTATTTGTTAAATATTCCTATTTTCATTGATTTATCAAAGATTTTTGGTTAAAATATGTAACCATCATTTATCTTTCTTGTTTTGTCATATATAGGACGTGTTATGTTTACCAAAAAACTTTTAGCCCTTGCCGTTGTTGGTGTGTTTGGTCTGACCGCTTGCAACCAAGACAAACCTGCAACCACAGACACCGCCCCTGCCGAGCAAAAAACAGAACAAAAGGCTGAGTCGGCAGAGACCAAACCTGCTGACACCACAGCGACCCCTGCCACAGGCGATGTTATCATTAAGACCGCCACAGGCGAGCAGGCCATCCCTGCCAATCCTAATCCCATTGCCGTCTATGACATGACCGCCCTACAAAACCTAAAAGCCTTGGGCGTTGCGGTGCAAGGTATGCCGTCAGCGGAGATGACCGCCGAGCGTATCGCTACCCTAAACCTAAAAGCGGACGGCACGCCAGATGGCACAAGCGTTGGTACAGTATTTGAGCCAAATTTAGAAGTATTGCACAGCCTAAAACCACAAGCGATTTTTGTGGGTTCTCGTATGGCAGAAAAGAGCGAAGAGCTTGGCAAAATCGCCCCAACGTATAACCTAACCATTGACACCAACAACGTCTATGAGTCAAGCAAACAGCAGATTACCGATTTTGGTAAAGTGTTTGGTAAAACTGCAGAAGCCGACAAACTCATCGCCGACATTGATACTGCCATCGCCGAGACCAAAAAAGCGGTAGAAGGCAAGGGCAACGGGCTTGCCATTCTTATCAACGGCAACAAAATGAGCGCCTATGGCAAAAACTCACGCTACGGCTATCTACACACCACATTCGGCATTCCTATGGCGGACGCTGACGTGAACAAAAACGAAGAGCGTCATGGTCAGCCCATTAGCTTTGAATATATCCAAAAAGTTGACCCTGATTGGCTGTTTGTCCTAGACCGCACGTCAGCGATTGGCGAAGAAGGCGTATCGGCTAAGGAAGTGCTAAATAACCCACTCATGCACAACACCAAAGCCTATAAAAATAACCAAATCGTCTATGTCAGTCCAGATTCTTATCTTGCCTTTGGGGGTTATTACCAATGGCTAAAAGATGCTAAGATTGTTACCGATGCGTTTAATGCAAAAACAGCTCAGTAATTGATGTTAGGTGTAAAAAAAGGGGGCGGATTTTATTCGCCCTTCTGCTGATTTTTATTAGCATTGTTAATTGATTGTGTTTGTAGTGAATTTACAGGGGGTAAATTACATTTGCCCTGTACCATAAGTTTTTTGGGCGTTGTATTCGCCCCTACAAAGGCATTATTTTAAAAATGCAAATTGGGGCATATATTTTGATTTGATCATATCAATTTATCATACACTCTACAAAATGAAAGAGTACTACAGTTTTTCGTTCGTGGTGAGCCTGTCGAACCATGATGGAAACCGACCCGCAGGCAAGCTTGTGGCGAACGGTTTCCGTAGTAAAAATTCAATTTTGTTGGCTGCATAAACCCATTTTAAATTATAAACCCCTTTGCCTCACCATGCACCTTAGGAATTATCACTTGGGAACCCTATGACCACAGCGACACTCTCCGCCCCAACTTCTTGGTGGTCGCCAACATTTGTCAATGTTGGTGCGTTTTTGCTTTTGTTTGTTTTGATTGTCATCAGCATTTCGGTGGGGGTGGCGGATTTTTCATGGGCAAAACTCTTTGACGACACCGACAACAGCTCACAGCTTTTTTTGGTGAGCCGTCTGCCCCGTACGCTCGCTTTAATTTTGACAGGGGCGAGCATGGCGATAGCGGGCATGATGATGCAGGTCGTGCTAAAAAACCGCTTTGTTGAGCCGTCTATGGTTGGGGCGACACAGTCGGCGGTGCTTGGGATTTTGCTCACAAGCCTTTATATGCCAACCTTGCCCCTTTTGGGTAAGATGAGCGTGGCAACGGTCATGGCGTTTGGCGGTATGATGATTTTTATGCAGATTATCAAACGCTTACCGCCCACCGATTTTCTCATCATTCCGCTTGTGGGGATTGTGTTTGGGGGGATCATTGACTCGTTTACGCTGTTTTTGGCGTATCAGACCGAGACGGTGCAAATGCTCTCGGTGTGGCGGTTTGGCGATTTTTCTAGCGTGCTGGCAGGGCGGTATGAGACCTTGTGGCTGGTGGGGATTTTGTCCGCCATTGCTTATATCATGGCAGACCGCTTGACGATTATCGGGCTTGGGGACGGTATCGCCAAAAATTTGGGGGTCAATAAAGACGCTGTTATGTGGCTTGCCATTGGCATGGTGGCGATGATAAGTGCGGTGGTGGTGGTTACGGTGGGGGCGATTAGCTTTGTGGGGCTTGTCGTGCCAAATATCGTGAGCCGTCTGGTCGGAGACCGCCTACGGGTGTCGCTCCCTGCGGTGGCGTTGCTTGGTGCGTCTTGTGTCCTTTTGTGCGATATTATTGGGCGTGTGATACGCTATCCCTTTGAAATCCCTGTCTATGTCGTCTTCGGCGTGCTAGGGTCGGCACTGTTTTTATGGCTTTTGTCAAAATCAAAATAGGGGCGTGTGATGAATTTTATAAAAAAGTTATTGGGCAGTCCTATTTTGTTGGCGTTTATCGTGCTTGTGATTGGCTGTGGGCTGTATTTGACCTTAAATGTCATCAGTTGGGATTTTGCCTTGCCCCTGCGTACTCGCAAACTCATTGCTTTTTTAGTGGTAGGCTATGCGGTGGGGGTGTCCACGCTGTTATTTCAAACGCTTACGCATAACCCCATTTTAACGCCAAGTCTCTTGGGCTTTGATGCCTTATATGTCTTGATACAGAGCCTGATGCTGTTCTTTTTGGGTATGCTAAGTTATGTCACCTTGCCAACAGTGGGTAAATTTGCCTTTGAAGTGGCGATGATGATGATTATGTCGGTGATTTTGTTTCGTTTTTTGTTTACTAAACATAATCAAGATTTGACACGGCTTATCTTGGTGGGCGTGATTTTTGGGACGTTGTTTCGTAGCCTATCCTACATGGTCGCTCGCATGATAAATCCCGATGAATTTGTTACCGTACAAGCCCAAAGCTATGCCAGTTTTACCGCCATCAATGTCAATCTGCTCATCACCAGTGTGGTGCTGTCGGTGGCGACTTTTATTTATGTGTGGCGACAACGGTTTGCGTTGGACGTATTGCTACTTGGTAGAAATTGTGCCATTTCGCTTGGCGTGCCGTATCATAAGCTGTCTCTTGGTATTTTGATGACAATCTCGCTACTCGTATCCATGGCAACCGCCCTTGTGGGTCCGATTACGTTTTTTGGGCTACTTGTGTGTGCTTTGACCAATCGGTTTTGTACAAAAATGGCTCACGGCGAGAGGCTGATTTTGGTGACGCTCATCGCCAGTAGCACGCTCATCGTGGGACAGGCAGTGTTTGAGCATATTTTTAAAATGGCAGGCGTGCTTGAAGTGGTCATTGAGCTGTTTGGCGGGGTGGCGTTTTTGCTACTGATTTTTATGCAATATAGCAAACAACGTACAATCCAATAATTCTTAATACATAAAATTTAATCTATAAATTTAGGTTGTTGAATGAAAAATAAATTAAAATCATTGCACTTGTTTGATGTGGTTATTTTGGCGATTATCTTTTTTGGCTTTGCCATTTATAGTTCCAATATGCAGTTTTTTGAATTGATAAGCCATGAGCAGGTTGCTCCTGAGACTTTGGAATTCAACAGTTCAAGTAATTGGTCGGGGATTTTGAGTGAAATTATGGCATTATTGGTGGCGTTTGGGTATTTGACCTATCGTAAATTTGATTTTAAACAATTAAATTTTAGTGTCAATCGCTGGACATTGCCAAAAGTGGTGCTATACATTCTCATTGCAGGAACGGTGGCATCGCTTTATGAGTATTTGCAATACTGGGCTTTTCCCGAGCTTTATCCAACCACAGAGGCACATTATGGGGCAAGCGAGCATTTTAGTATGTGGTCTGTTTCCTTTATTTTATTTGCTCTGTTAAATGGCTTTTATGAGGAAGTGTTTTTTATTGGATTGGTGGCATTGACCACAAAAAAACATTTGCCCCTTGCCATTGTGTTTACTTTGTTTGTGCGATTTGCCTTTCATACCTATCAAGGATTGGCAGGAGCATTAACCATTACCACTTTGGGGATTGTGTTTTTGTTATTACGCTATAAAAGTGATGAATTGTTGCCATTTACTTTAGCACATTCATTTTTTGATTTATTTGGGCTTGGCTTGCCTTTGTATTTGTTGGAATAATTGGGGTATTTATGATAAAAGTAAAAAACGTTAGCCACAACATCGGCGATTTACCCATTTTAAAAAACGTAAACTTTGAGCTACCCACAGGGCAAATCATCGCACTCATCGGAGCGAACGGGGCAGGCAAAAGTACGCTGTTTAGCCTGATGGCTCGCATGAATTCTTTGCAGGACAAATCCGCCTGTATCAGCTTTGATGGGCATGACATCAGCACCGCCACAGATAGTGATATGGCAAAAGTGGTCGCCATGCTCGCCCAAGAAAACCACATTCAGGGGCGACTGCGTGTGCGTGAGCTACTCATGTTTGGGCGTTATCCTTATCATCAGGGCAGACCCACACAGGCGGATAAGGATAAGGTGGAGGAGATGATTACGACCTTTGAATTAGAGATGTTGGCGGAGCGGTTTTTGTCCGACTTGTCGGGCGGTCAGCGTCAGCGTGTGCTGATTGCCATGGTGGTGTGCCAAGATACGCCGTATATCTTGCTTGATGAACCGCTCAACAACCTAGATATGTACCACGCAGGGCGACTCATGCGACAGATGAAGGTGCTGGCAAGTCGTGGCAAAACGGTGGTCATCGTGCTACATGACATCAACCAAGCATCCCAATTTGCCGATACGGTTGTGATGATGAAAGGGGGCGAAGTGGTGTCTGTGGGTGCGCCAAAAGACGTGCTAACGGCTCAAAACATGAAAGTGCTGTATAACGTGGACGTAACGGTGCTGATGCATAATGGCAAGCCGATTGTGGTGGATGTGGTGTGATTGAGATTTGATAGATTGCACTATCAAAACAAAAGGTGTTATAATAGAATATTTAGATAATTTTCTTTAATTGGACTTAGACGGGGCGTTATGATGACTGATAGCAATTACGCCACATTCACACTCAGACTGACTGGCATTGATTTGGATAATATTCATCCAAATGATGTGGGGGCTTTATTGTCTGATTTTTCTCGTCTGCTTAATGAAGATAGTCTAAAATTTGATAGCATTCGTCAAGGCTCTGCGGTGGTTTCTGTGCGAGCCAATCAAGAGCTTTACCCCCAAATTTTGCAAAATTTTCAAAACGGCATGGTAAAATCTGCCTACAAATCTTTGACAAAAACCATTCGTAAATACGCCAAATATTATCCTGATATTCAAGCTGAACTGTGGGCAAAGCCAAATAATAAAAGTGAAAATCAATTAATTGAAACCTTGGATTATCAAGAATACACAAAAACCATAAAACAAACAGAAACGCTAATTGGCAAACTGCAAAAACCTGCACATGGTAAAGATGATACTGACCATTTTACCATTTTGCTTGCTAATGGTAATCAAGTTGCTGTTAAAGTAAATAAAATATTGTCTCATGAATTGGCAGGGTATTTGGAAGGGCTTTGGCTGGCAGATAGTTTGATTGAATTTACAGGTATTGCCAAATATCAATTGACAGGTTGGCAAATGAAATTGTCTGAATTTACCGCTCAAAGCTTTGTTGTTTTGCCTAATAAAAATGAATTGACAAAATGGGCGGACGACTTTCATGCGTGCGGTGAAAGCGGTTGGCGAGCATTGGATAATCCTGAGCAAACTTGGCTAATGGAGCGTCATTCATCATGATAATGGCGGATAACAATTTTTTGATTGCTTTGGTTGCTGATAAACAAAAATATCGCTTATTATTGCAACAATTGGAGAGACAAAATCATAAAATTGGTTTGCCAACACCCGTATTGGCAGAATTTATGGTTCGGGATAATAATATGGAGCGAGAACTGTTTTTAACAACCAATCACTCTTTTATTCAAGAATTCGATTTTGACAAAAAGTCAGCAATCGTCAGTGCTAATATCATGCGAGAATTATTAAAAACAGACTTTTTTAAAAATAAATCAAAAGATAAACAGATTATTAAGGTAGATATTCAAATTTTAGGCATTACCATTGCAAATGGTGTCAAAAAACTATTCAGTGCTGATATTGAAATAGCAAGAATTATTGATGTGCTTGAACTACCAATTGAGTTGGTTAATTTTGATGAGAATAACGGTTTAGGGCAATCTGATTTATTTGGTACTGTTTGTTAAAACTTAAAAAGGGCGAAATCTCGCCCTTTTTAAGTTGGTTAAACCATATAATTTTTTCCCCACCTTATTCCCCACCAAAAATGCGAGAAGTTCAATTGCCCAACGCAGGCACGACAGCGTGCAAATCCCATAAGGCAATCATATCACTCAATCCACCCTATCCCCACGCCCAGCCAGCCAGCCAAAACCGACATTGACACACATTAGAATAAATAGCACATACAGCGACACTTCCCAAGTGCCTGTTTTTTCGTACAATTTACCCAGCACCAACGGGCCAAAAAACGCCACGCCATAGCCCACCGCCTGCACCATGCCCGACAAATCCCGAGCGGTATCAAGCCGTGTTGTACGAATAGAAAACAGCATGAGCGACAACGTAAAAATACACGCCCCGCCAAAGCCCATCAGTGCCGACCACAGCATGAGATAATCAGGAAGCCAAATCAATCCGCCTGACCCCACCACGTTAGCAAGGCTTGCCACTAAGGCGATGATTTTTATGGAAAAATTTCTTTTGATTAAAAAGGTTAATAAAAATATCGCCACAGGAGCGGACAGCTGAAAAGCAAGGGCAAGTCCGCTTGCGTCTGCCAAACTTAGCCCATAACCCATGCCAATGGACGGCAAAAAACTTGCCACCGTATAAAACAGTAACGACTGTATGCCCATATACACGCCCAAATACCAAGCATCCTTGCTTTTCCATGCGTTAAAATGACTGGGCGTGTTTGTGGTTTGGGCGGTGTCGGCATGATAGAACTTATTGATAAATAACAACATAAAAAACGTCATCACCGCAAATACCCCCCACCACGACAACGCCACCTGCCACGACACCACGCCCATGAGCGGTACGACCAGATAGGCACACAGCCCTGCACACACCGACATGGATAGGCTAAATACGCCTGTGGCAAGAGCGATGTGATTGGGGGCGTATTTTTTGATAAAAGGGGCGGTTAGGGCGTTTAATAGCCCAATGGCAAGCGACAACACAACCGTACCGACAAACAGACCGCTCACCCCAAGCCACACCCGAGACAGTACACCGACCGCCAGCACCGCACCGCTTATCATCATCATAACTTCTAGCCCAAAACGCTTGGCGAGCATGGGAGCAACCAGAGCCCCAAAGGCAAACATTGGCATGGGAAGCGACCCCAATAGCCCAATGGCGGACACCGATAAGCCCAGTGCGTCTGTAAGCGTGGGAGCGACCGAACCTAGCATGACAATGGGCGAACGCATATTTATCGCCAATAGTACAAGCGTGATGATAAGTAGGGCAAGGGGCAGGGCGGATTTGTGGGGGTGGGTGTTTGGCATGGCGGTTTGGTGTGGCTAAAGATGGAATTTTAACAAAAAAGGATGAGGCTTGAAAAGGGAAAAATTTAGGATAAATACAGTGAATTGACCCTAATTTGCACCAATTCTGTATTTTTTTAAATGATACTTTTGTAGGGGTGTGCTTTCCACGCCCGTTGGTATATTTTGAGGTTAAGTAATCATAAAAGAAAAAGGGCAAATAATTCGCCCTTTTTAAAATTCAAATAAGTTTTAAAACCACCAAATCAAATCTCTTTGGCAATCTTATCCAATGTTGCTTTGTTAGCGAGCATGGCTTTTTTGTCGTCTTCGGTGAGACTGTCGCATTTGTTGGGGTCGTTGCCACAAAACTGGCAAAACTCATCGCCCATCAAGGTTGCCACGCCCCCGCACGAGCCTTTTAGGGGTTTTTTCTTGACCAAATAACCAATCCCCATAAACAAAAAAAACAGCACAAATACCCCAAACGTTACAATAAACATAGGGATAAATTGGGCGAGCAAATCATTCATGGTATTCTCCTAATTGATAGAGATGAAGGGTGTATTATAAAGAATTTTGCCAAAAAAATCAGTCCGTTTTTTGTAATGGCTGACCAGTAAATATTTACCCTTTATTAAAATTCTAAATCAGGGCGAATATAATTCGCCCCCCTATCACACGTCCAAACTTTAAAAACTTAAAAGGCATTGTTATTTCACAATGCCTTTTATTTACTCTACACCACTTCCACCCCTGCACACACCTGCCGATGAAAGCTCATCAACAGTTTTAATTTTGGCACATACAGCCAATGCAAAAACTCCACGCAGTTATCTTGTTCAAATTCATCTAAGATTGCCGATTTGGGTTTGCCGATTAGGGTGTTTACGGTTGTGATATTAGTCATGGGCGATCTCCTGATTGGTTGGACTGATTTGATTGATTGTGGTAACTTGTGGCAGTTGCGTGGGTGGTGTGTTGTCGCTTTCATCACTTTTATTGTCATCATTTTGCCCTGTCATGCCATACCAATCTACATGACGAGTAGCAATCATCACCACGGCGATGCACATAAAGGAGAACACCGACCCCATAAGCAGGTTCATGCCACTTGCCGAGAGTATCGCATAAAAGCACGCATACAACGTCCCCAACACCGCCCCAAAGCCCACACCACGCCCAAACGAGCCGAGCATATAGCAAGCATACCAACCGATAAGCCCCACACAGGCAAGGCTTGCGATGGTGTATGCCTGCCAAAACGCCAACTGTTCGGCAAGCGACAGCAGAAGCAAATAAAACACAAGCAACGCACTTGCCACGAGCAGATACTGAATGGGGTGAATGCGTAAGCCTTTGATAACTTCAAACAAAAAGAACGTCCCAAACGACACCATGATGATAAGCAAGGCATATTTAATACTGCGGTCAGTCTTGGTGTAGGTGTCGTTAGTGTGGATAAAATCGGTCGTCAGAGCGTGGTGCGTGTATTGGTCAAAATCGCCCATGATGCCCCGTGATAGCTCCATGATAAGTTTTTGATTTTGCACGCCTAGCACATGGGCTTGCCATGTCGCCCCAAAGCCGTTGTCGGTGAGCGATTTGTGCGTGGGTAGGGCTTGCCCGTGGAATTTGGGATTTTGCCAGTTGCTGTTTAGGGCAACGGTGTTCATCTCGCCAAGCGGTAACACGCCAAAACTGCCAATGCCAGACACGTCAAGCTCAAACTGCACATTTAGCTCTCCACTGCCCATAAAATCATCTTTCATAAATTCATCCAAGGTCATGGGCAAAGCCACTTCCAAATGCGGTAGGGCGTTGTCTGTGCCAAAGGTGGCAGGATAGCTTTTGCCATTGACGGTTACATTCGTTGGCATGACACCCCGTAAATCACTTAGGGCAATGATAAGCCTTAGTGGTTTGGGAATGTGGATGGATTCGGTAGGTGTGGCAGGCGTGGGTGTCGCTTGGGTGGCTTGGGGGTTTTGGGTGGCGACTTGCTCGCTTGGGGTGGATTGGGCTTGCTCGTTTTGGGTTTGCTGATTTTGAGACTGTTCGTTTTGTGTTTGGGTATCGGGAGATACCGTTTGGGCAGGCTCGGCAGGCTTATCAATGTGTAAGCTGTGGGCGGTGGCATGGGCATTAAAACTCTGCTGTACGACAACTTTCGTGCCATAGCTTATCGCCCGATAAATGCCCCGTTTGTACTCGTCATCTCGCACATCACTTGTCGCCTTAATGTCGCTTTTGGTGGGGAAAATGTAGTGCGTCTCATCGCCATGTCCTGCGACCAAAAAGGGCGTGGCTAGAATTTGCGATGACACATGGGACGACTTAATCTCGCTGATAACCTCATCGTGATAAGACTGTCGCTCGCTCACAAGTCCGCTCACGAACATCAGTCCGACAAAAAACACAAGGCACACCGCCCCGATGAGTGATAATTTTGTACCGATTTTTTGCATAATAAACTCCTAAAAACATGAAGTCATTATAAAAATCGTCTGTGCAAAAATGATGGAAAAATGGGGTGGTTTTATGGAAAATGTGTGGAAAATTTAGATTATTTAGATGATTTTAGGGATTTAATGGTATCAATCAACTCTTGCCAAATAGGAAGGTTGCCAATAACGGATAGGCTGTCAGTATTTTGTTTGTCATTTTGAGATTTGTTTTCACCAAAATGAGCGGAAGATTTTAAGGTGGCATATAAAATAGATGTCGCCATAACAGCAATCATTAAAGGAATGTGCCAAAAGTTGCTAGATAATATCGCCGTTTGGTTTGATCTTAACAGCGATATATACTCATAAATAACACAGCATAATAGCACTATGAGTATAGAAAAGGCAAATAAAGCACCATAAACTGCATAACGAAATAATGTAATTCGCTCTTGATTAAGTTTGGCTTGTTGCGATAGTTCGCTAATATCGTCATTGGCAATATTAACTGTTGCAGATGCTGGCGGTGCCTGTTCTGGTGGACTTAGTTGAATGTTATGGTTGCCAATCTTGCTCATGAAATCAATCCTAGATTTTTTAGGCGATACAACATGGCTTGCTCGGACACCCATAATTTTTGAGCGAGTTCTTGTACCGTTGTAATGTCTTTTTCAAAAATTAAATGTCTGATGACAGCAGTTGGCATTAAGATTTCAGCAGCGAAAGCATTGGCTTCAATCTCATCAGGGTCGCTTTCTCCATTGCGGTATAGAATATCTTCTTTTGAGCCATGATTTAGGGCATAATGCCCCAATTCATGAGCTATGGTAAATCTTTGGCGATTTTCATGGTGATTTTCATTGACAGTAATAATGTATTTTTTAATATCAAAATCATAATTCACCTTACCAGAAATGTTGTCTGTTAAGTTCTCATAACGAATTTCCAAATCGTCAATCTTATCAATCATACGCTCTGGTTGTATGGGTATTTGCTTATCCCAATAGTGTTTTAGTACACTTTGGGCGTATTTTACAGCACGGCTCATAATTTACTCCAAAATGTAGAGATAAAAAAATAGGTAACAAAAAGTTACCCAACCTAAGAATATGTGTAAAATTGGTCGGACACACATAAGGCTATTATGTATAAAATAAGGTATTTTTGACAAAATTGCAAGCATTTTGTGAGATTTATTTGTGCATAATATGTGTATTTTTTTGTTGCTTTTTATATAATTCATTGATTTTATATAGAAAAAATATTCTAACAATCCAAATACAATACTGTTTTTATATTATTTCTATTTGTAAATATATGTAATCGGAATTCTCATCACCACAACCACATCGTTGCCCCTATCCTGCCCAAAACTCACCGCCCCGCCATGAAGCTCTATCACTTGCTTAACCAGCGTCAGCCCAAGTCCCGTGCTTTTTTGCTGGGCGGATTTGCCTATGCTAAAATACCGCTCAAAGGCTCGCTTGATGATAAAGTCGTCCAGCGTGTCGCTGTCATTTTTGATATGGATAAAGGTATCCGTCTCGGTTTGGCTTATATGAATGGCTATCGCACTTTTGCCATAATAAATGGCGTTGTCAATCACGTTTTGCACCGCTTGGGTCAGCCAAAATTCATCGGCACGGATATGAATACCGCTTTTGGTAAATTGCACGGTTTTGCCAAGCTGTTTTAGGGTTGCCGACTGCTGATTTAGGCAGGTTTGAATGAGTGCGTCCAAATCAACATCGCTCATGGTAAGTTTAAAGGTGGGCTGTTCAATCTTGGCAAGGGTCAAAAGTTTGTCCACCAAGGCGGTTAATTTGTCCGTTTGCGATAGGATAATGCCCGTAAACTGCTCACGCTCGGCAAGACTCAGCTCGTCCGTCAAAATCTCGCTACTGGCACGAATGGCGGTCAGGGGGGATTTTAGCTCATGCGTGAGCGTGTGGACGTACTCGCTCACGTACGCTTTGTTTTCTATGGTGTCTTTCATGGCGTGAATGCTTGCCATGAGTTCGTTCAGCTCTCGCCCAAGATAAAAATGGGGTGGTGCGGTACTGGCAAGCCCTTTGGTGTAGCGGTTTACGCTGTCTATGCTGCGTCTTAACCACCATGCCATGAGCGTGGCGGTGGCAAGCGTGATTGCCATAATTGATAAGATAATCTTAATAATCTCATCGGTGCTTTTGTTGATATAAGGAATGAGCGTTTGGGTGGGCTTGCCAACGGATGCCACACCGATTATCCGCCCGTCTGAGACAATCGGGCTTGCCACATACATGACCGAATGCCCGCCGATGTCAGTGCTTCTTGCCCCGTATTTGCCACGCAAGGTCAGATACACGTCATTCCAACGGCTAAAATCCGCCCCCACGCTCGCCCCACGACTGTCATAGATGACCACGCCTGTGCTGTCCGTGATATAGATGTGGTAGGTGCTTTTGGATTTTTGATGATACCAAAGCGGTTTATCAGGGTTGGTAAAGGCGTGGGATAATTTGGCGTTAAGCGTTTGATTTAATTCATCTTTTGATAAATTTGCCACGTCATCTGCCACGATGTGCGACAGTAGCACCGATGTATCCACAAGGCTGTCTTCTACCACCCGTTTGGCGGACGGTCGCACCGTTTTTTGGACATAATATAGGGCAAGGGACGATGACAACAGGGTAATCAAGGCAAAGGTCAGCCATATCCGCACAAAAATGCTAAAACTTAGGCGTTTTTTAAAAATGCGGTCAAGCAGACGATGAAAATTTAGCACAGGCTGTATCCCAAGCCTCGATGGGTTACAATCATCTCATCATCGCACAAATCGCCCAGTTTTTGGCGTAAGGTTTTGATGTGGCTGTCAATGGTGCGTGATAGGCGGTGTTCGGGGTGGTCGGACACGCTTGCCAAAATCTGCTCACGGCTTAGAATGTGCGTGGGGTTGGCAAGTAGGGTGAGCATGATACCAAGCTCGGTTTTTGATAAGGTCAAGGCATGATTATTTAGAAAAAGTGAATAATCACAGGCTTGATAATGCCAAATGTGTCTGCCTGTGGTTTTGGTAAAGTCGGTGTGGGCAGGGTCTGATTTATCGGCTTTATCCGATTTTTGGGTAAAGATATTTTCTCTACGCCATATCGCTTTTAGCCGTGCTATCAGCTCTCGGGGGCTAAATGGCTTGGCGATGTAATCATCTGCCCCCAGCTCCAAGCCCAAAATGCGGTCTATCTCGTCTGTGCGTGCCGTCAAAAACAGTATGGGGGCGTGGGCGTGCCTGTCGCCTTGGCGTATCATTTGGCACACGCCAAAACCGTCTCCGTCAGGCAATCCCACGTCCAGCACGACAGCGTCAAGGCGTGGCGTATCAAGGCAGGGGGCGACTTTGGCAACCGTGTCCGCCCATGACACGGTATAGCCTTCACGCTCTAAGGCAAAACGCAAGGTTGTGGCAATGGCGGGGTCGTCTTCGATGATGAGAATGTGCATGGTGTGGCATATGATGTTGAGTTACCACCATTATACGCCAAAATTATGAATTTTTGTGGGGTGTGGGGATTTTTCATGGATTTTTCATAATCTTGTATTAAAATCCGCTCCAAAATCGTGCTCACCCCGTGTGTCGCTATTAAAAAATTTAAAGCCCAAACATTTGATTTCTTGATAACCGTGATTTGTCATACCCGCCAAATACTGCCGATAATTGGTGTCATCTAAGACATTATCTTCAAAACGAATTTCGCTATTATCATTCAAAGCAATCAAGGCTTTTTCTTTCCATTCGTCTTTTTGTAATAAATGTCCGCCTTTTGGTTCAAAAAGGCATTGATAATAGACACTTTGATTGGCAATATCATTGATTATCATCATATAATCAGGGCTAAATCTGCGACCGTCTTCTATATTAAACAGATAATAATCGAGTTCATTACGAATAAGATAAATCTCCGCCCCTTGATATTTATTTTTTAATTCATCAATTTGCGTGGCGATATATTTAACAAAGCGTTTTTCTTCACTAGTGCCATAGTTTTCACTATACGCATACCAATCGGCTGTTTTAATGTCAAATGCCAACTGTGCATTATCGTGATTGGTTTGTGCTTTAGCTCGCTCATCGGTTGCGTGAAATATTTTTTCGCCTGTATTTTTATCTATGCTGGGATAAGCGACCAGATAAATATTTTTCTCTTCTTTAAAAATAGATGATAAAGATTTTGGTCTAAACACCGAACTGCCCGTAACCAATGGCATATACTTATCAATGGATTTTCGCACTTCTGGCAAAATACTACCGACTAATAACTGCAACTTTTCATTAGCATTTAATTCGTGAATGTCCTTACCGTGAATATAGCCATATTGAATATCATGCATTGGCAAATAATGCTCTATCATCTCATCAATGCTTTTTATGCCGATGATGTGATTTTTTAGATTATTTAAGCGAAAAAAGTTATTTTCAGCACCAACTAAGGCTTTTCTTAATAAATGCTCTGAAAAATACTCAGGCGTGATTTTTATGTTTTTGTATTTGATTGCCGATAAGGTTTTATTTTGCTCTTTATCGGTTAGGGCATTGGCGTGTAATTGATAGGGGCTGGCGATGATTTGTCTTTTGAATGTCAAATCAATCTCGCTGTCTTTATTTTTTCTACGATATTCTTGGCTATTGACGAGTACAAAACCTTTTTGATAAGTTTGGCTTTGCATAAAGTCATTTTTTAGGCGAATGGTTTTTTTCTCTACGCCTTCATTGATAATGCCTTCGCCCAATAAATCTTTTTGCAAGTTTTCTAAAAATACCCCCGTTTTGACAAAGTGATAAAAGAAGGTCTCTAATATCCGCCCTTGTGCATCAGGGGCGTTGTCAAATTTGCGTTTAAAGGGGTTAAATTCATAACGATGATTGTCGCTAAATAAATCATCACCATTATGATAAGCTTTGGGTAATTGATAGGGGTAAAGTCTCGCCCCACGCCCAATCAGCTGAATGTCTTGCAATGATACTTTTTTGGTTGCCGAAATATCAAAATGAATAATATCATATAGGCTCAATACGTCCCAACCTTCATTTAGGGCATTGACCGAAAATATCGCTCTTATGGTATTTCTAGGGCTGTCCAATAATGGCAATAAATCAGCTCGCTCTTTGGTTTTGCTGTTATAAATCATCGTGTTGTTTTCACTAAATCGCTCTTTAATCGCAGTAATCAATCCACCAATACCGATAAACGATGATTGTTTGGAATTTAACCAATTAAACATTTGTTTGATAAACATAAATTGAGTGTCTAACAAATCAGTTTTGTATTCACTCATTGCTTTTAGATGATTAAAATCTTCTACTCTTAGCGAATGAATGACTTTATGAAAAAATGCCCTATCTTCTTCGCTTTGGGCGATTTTGGTAGATTTAATCAGTATGATTGGGTTAATAGATACGCCCATTTCACGCTCGGCATACAGACGGCGATATTCGCTCATTGCCACCGCATTGACAATAAGCAGTCTTTTTTGATCTTCTATTTGTGTCTCTTCGTTATACAAAAAATTAACTTGTTTGCTATATCTGTCTTTATTAAATTGCAAAAAGTCGTATTTATAAATAAGTTTATCGCTGTATTTTTTATGGATTTTTTCATTTTTTAAATCCACCGTTGCGGTAAATTCTAATAATAGATTTTTTGGATTGGCGTGCAATACCGATTGCACCGCCTTTTCCCAGTTATTTTCATCATTTACTTCGGTCTTTTTGCGAGTATCTACATTTAACCTGTGAGCTTCATCAGCGATAATCACTGTCAAATTTTTGACAAAATCATTGGCAGTAATGGCATTTTCTTTTGGGTTAATCAGGCGTGTGTATAATAAAGACGTACTAAAAAACATAAAGTTAATGCCGTCTTTTTTGGTGTCTTCAAATCGGTCTATGGCTTTTATGGGAATGCTTTTGCCATTAAACTTGACTTGTTTTTTAAATAGATATTTTTCAAAAGTAGGCTCGGTAAAATTCTTTATCGCTTGGTCTTTGATTTGTAATTGATGTACCAAAAACACAAAATTACGATAACCCTGCTCATACAAATACAGCACAATCCCTGCCATTGTCAAGGTTTTGCCTGTGCCTGTTGCCATATTAAATAAAAGATGTTTGGCTTTTTCTATGCCGTGATTTTCATACAAATAAATAAACTGCTTTATGGCATTGATTTGATAATCGCGGAGCATCTTGGCAAGATTATCAGTGATAAAATTAGGTAATTCAAACTCATCTGCCCAATCTTGATATTCCTTACTGTTTTTTATTTGATTAAATAAAAAATCGCCCAGCGTGTGTTTTAATTGTGTCTTTTTTGCCATTGTTATTCTCCATAAAATGCATCTGATAAGGCTTTTTCATCATCTCTAACCTGATAGCGACTGTCGCCCATATCGGCGTAATTTAGATAGAGCTGATTTTCATCTAAGACACTAATGAGTATTTGCTTTCTGTCGTCTAGGCTGATTTGATTGTCGTCTTTGTCTTTTTTATAGGCTTTTTGAAATTTTTCTTTATCAAACCAAAATTTAAAAAACGCATTTTTTGCCATTTCATTATAGACCGTATCCAGCTCACCCATGGTATTTGCGACTAGGATTTTATCAATAAAATATTGATTGTATTTTTTAAGTTCAAAATAACAAAACGACCCACCGCCATTCCAATCTACCGCTTTGCTAATACCGCCTTGTTCTCCCTGCAATACTTTTAACAGGCGAGTTTTGGTAATGTCATCAATATAATCCATCTGTTCAATGCCAATCCAACGCCGACCCATTTTATGAGCGACCGCACAAGTTGTACCAGAGCCTAGATGATAGTCTAGGACGATGTCATTTGGGTTGGTTGTTAAAGCAATTATTTGATGAATTAGACTTTCAGGTTTTGTGTATTCAAAGGTTCCTTTTGGAAATAAATCATTCATATGTTTGGTTGCATTATCATTCGAATAAAGACTTTCGCTGAATTCAAGTGTTGATGTCGCTCTTGTTCTTTCTTTTTCAACAATCTGATAATCCCCATTGATATTTTCAATTTTAACATTTTGATAAGTTTTGGTATAAATTCTTGCACCGTTTTTCGTTCTCTTTATTTCAATAAAGCCATTATTTAAACCAAACTCAAATAAGTCTTTACTCCAACGCCACGCCCAGTCAGCTCTTAGATGATTACCATTTTTTCGTTCTATGTATCTTTCTTTGTTGCCACCAGCATAAAATACTTCACCATTTATTTTTATTGGATAATCTAAGGAGCTAGAATATTGTAAAGAATCATAATCTAAAGTCTGATTTAGTTTGTAAAAACCTCTTGTTTCAAAAAATTCATCTTGATTTTTGAATCCTTTATCGTTATGCAGCATAGGATAAAAACCAGTTTTTTTGTTTATTTTTGAGTAAACTAAAACATAATCATGATTGTCAGCAAAAACATCAGTCGATTTCCCACCCTTTTTGGTTACTCTTGGCAAACAAGTTACAAAATTTTCTCGTAGAAATAATTCGTCCATTAAAACTTTTAAATATGCATTCCCATCCTCATTGGTGTGTACAAAAATCACCCCATCATCGGTTAATAACTCTTTTGCAATCTCTAAGCGGTTCTTCATGAATATCAACCAAGAAGAAAATTTGAAATTTGAATTATATCTGAATGAATCTTGTGGTTTTGCTTCTTTAAAATAATAAGGCGGGTCTATATAGATGAGTTTGATTTTCCCTGATAGGCGGGATTTTAAAGAGTGTAGGGCAAGTAGATTATTGCCTTTGATAAGTAGATTTTGGGCAAGATTGCCATTATCATCAAAAAATTTTACTTGACTGTTTAATAAGTTAGGCGATAATGGTTGGTTGGTTGGTTGGTTGGTTGGTTGGTTGGTTGGTTGGTTGGTTGGTTGGTTGGTTGGTTGGTTGGTTGGTTGGTTGGTTGTCACCATTGTGTGCATGATAGGCGAAGTTTGTCAATACCTTTGGTTCAAAAAGGGTATCAATATCTCGTCCGTCCATTTCTAGGTGTAAAAAGCGTTCTTCTCGCCCTGTGTCTTCCTTATTCATACCTGCTTCTAGGACGGTATCTTTAAAGGGGAAATTTAGCACTACATCATCGTTATATGTTAAAAAGCCTGTGCGCTCACCTGTGGCGAACAGTCCGATCTTGTTGCTGTATGTGGTGTAGCGACCTTTTTTGAGTGAATTGTCTGACATAAAAACTCCTTAAATAAACAATACCCACTAGTATAAACAAACCTGTTCCAAAAAGAAAGTGATTTTAAAAACAAACCCCCAATTTTCATTGAGGGTTTGTTTTTGAATTAAAGCAAAAGATTATTTATCATCTTTAACTTCGGTAAACTCAGCATCTACCACACCGTCATCGGCAGGTTTGGCTTGCTGTGCTTGACCTGCGTCCGCACCCGCACCGCCTTGCTCTTGGCTATAAATCTTGGTGCCAATTGGCAAGAATGCGTTATCAAGGGCTTCTAGCTTGGCTTTGATGGCGTCCAGGTCATCTTCTTTGGTCGCAAGTTCTAGCTCGCTGATTGCCGTTTCTACCGCTTGTTTTTCTTCATCGGTCGCTTTATCGCCATTTTCTTTTAGGGCTTTTTGTACCCCTGCGATACGTCCGTCCGCTTCGTTACGCACGCCCGCAAGCTCGGCAAACTTCTTATCTGTTTCTGCATTGGCTTCGGCATCACGCACCATTTGCTCGATTTCCTCTTCTGACAGACCTGAGTCCGCTTTGATTTGGATTGATTGTGATTTGCCAGTGCCTTTGTCTTTGGCAGAAATATTCATGATACCATCTGCGTTGATGTCAAAGGTAACTTCAATCTGTGGCACGCCTCTTGGTGCTGGCGGAATGTCGGTTAGGTCAAAGTTGCCCAAAAGTTTGTTTTGGTTAGCGATTTTACGCTCGCCTTGATACACTTGGATAGACACCGCAGGTTGGTTGTCGGCAGCGGTTGAAAACACTTGTGATTTTTTGGTAGGAATCATCGTGTTTTTCTCAATGATTGCTGTCATCACACCACCCATGGTCTCAATGCCTAGGGTCAATGGAGTTACGTCAAGCAGTAGCACGTCTTTTTTGTCACCAGAGAGTACCGCACCTTGGATAGCGGCACCGATTGCCACCGCTTCATCAGGGTTCACGTCTTTTCTTGGCTCTTTACCAAAGAACTCTTGCACTTTTTGTTGGACAAGGGGCATACGGCTTTGACCACCTACCAGAATCACGTCATCAATGTCGCTAGCCGATAGACCAGCATCTTCTAGGGCGATTTTACATGGGGCAATCGTGCGAGCCACCAGCTCTTCGGTCAAGGCTTCTAGTTTGGCACGGCTGATTGTTACTACCAAGTGCTTAGGGCCTGTGGCATCTGCGGTGATGTATGGCAAATTCACTTCGGTAGACGTTGAGCTTGACAGTTCAATTTTGGCTTTTTCGGCAGCTTCTTTTAGGCGTTGCATGGCAAGCGGGTCGCCTTTTAGATTGACGTTTTGCTCTTTTTTGAACTCGTCCACAAGGTAGTCAATCAAAGCAATGTCAAAGTCTTCACCGCCTAGGAACGTATCGCCGTTGGTAGATAGCACTTCAAACTGCTGTTCGCCGTCCACGTCCGCAATCTCAATGATAGACACGTCAAACGTACCACCACCCAAGTCATACACAGCAATGGTGCGGTCGCCTTCTTTTTTGTCAAGACCAAAGGCAAGGGCGGCGGCGGTTGGCTCGTTGATGATACGCTTAACATCAAGCCCTGCGATACGTCCTGCGTCTTTTGTGGCTTGACGCTGGGCGTCGTTAAAATAAGCAGGCACGGTAACGACCGCTTCGGTTACGGCTTCGCCAAGATAATCTTCGGCGGTTTTTTTCATTTTTTTCAAAACTTCAGCAGAGATTTGTGGCGGTGCTTGTTTTTTACCGTTCACTTCTACCCACGCATCGCCATTGTCGGCTTTGACGATTTTGTAAGGCACAAGACCGATGTCTTTTTGTACCGCTTGTTCGTCATAACGGCGACCGATAAGACGTTTTACGGCAAATAGGGTGTTTTGGGGGTTGGTAACTGCTTGGCGTTTGGCAGATTGACCGACTAGGGTCTCGCCGTCTTTGAATGCCACGATAGAAGGCGTGGTTCTGGCACCCTCTGCGTTTTCAATGACTTTGACGTTGCCATTTTCTAGGACTGCCACACAAGAGTTGGTTGTACCTAAGTCAATACCGATAACTTTACCCATAATTTTTCTCCGATTTGTTAAGTGAATTTCTGGCAAATTTGCAAAACAGTTTTGCCAAACTTGCTCTGTTATATTTGTATCAAATTTGGATTTTCAAGAGAAATTTTTTAAAAATTTTAAAATTTATTTTGTTAAAATTTTGTGTTAATGCCTTGAAAATATTGGATAAATCCATAAGGGAATGGCTTTTAAATATGTTATTGTAAGGTGTGTACAACACGCCAAATCAACGCTCAAATCTTAAAAACGGTGCGTGATATGCACCTTACAAATTTCCCTATGATTTAAAATCACGCCCCCACCAGCACCATCGCAGGACGAATGGAACGCTCGTTTAGGGTGTAGCCTTTTTGTAGGACTTGCCCGATGATGTCTTTTTCGGCTTCTGGAAAAATGCCCACCGCTTCGTGCAAATCAGGGTTGAAACTCTCACCCACTTCGCCCACGGCAACCACGCCATTGCGTTCTAGGACGCTAAGCAGAGATTTATGGGTCAAGCGCAAGCCTTCAAGCACGCTCTCATCCGCCCCTGCTTGTTCGCTCGCTTGCAAACCACGCTCCAAGTTGTCCACGACGTCAAGCAGTTCTTTGGCGAACTTTTGTAGGGCGAATTTTTTTGCCTTTTCGGTTTCTTGTTCCATACGGCGTTGGGCGTTGTAGCTCTCGGCATTGGCACGGGCTGCCGCGTCTTTGGCATCGGCGACTTCGGCTTCAAGCGTTTCAATGGTGGCAATCAGCTTGGCAAGCTCGTCCGTCTGTGCCTGTTCGGTTTGCTCGTTTTCGTTTAGGATTGGCTCTTGTTCGCTCATGGTGTTCTCCAAATGGGATAAAATTCCCCTTATTGATAAAGGTTATGGGGCAAAATTTCAAGGGATAATGTCGGTTTGGGCAAAAATTTTGTTATAATGGGGCAAAATGCAATTAGGATATGCCATGCTGATTTTAGACCTACCGCCCAGCGTAGAACAAACGCTCATCGCCCACGCTCACGCCCAAGATTTAAGCGTAAGCCAATACGTCCAAAACCTATTGCCAAAAGCCGGCCAACAGCCCCATGAAAATTTGGCATGGGAGCATGGTAAAGAGCTGTTTGGGCAATTTGCCGAAAGTGAAGACGGTACGTTAAGCCAAAATGTCAAAACGTTGGTTGCACAAAAGGTATTGGAAAAATATGGCAAAAATATTGATTGATACGAGCGTTTTTGTGGCGTTGTTTGATAATAAAGACAAGTATCATAAAAAGTCTGTTCAATTTATCAAAGACAATAAAAAGCCGTTAATCACAAGTTTGGCGTGCGTTACTGAAACCTTATTTTTGTTAAAAAACCCAATGAACCGTAAAGGGTTTTTAAATTGGTTGCATTTGGCACGCATTGAGATTGCTGAATTTAGCCATAAAGACATGCCAGCATTGGCGGAGTTGATGAGCCAATATAGCAACGTTCCAATGGATTTTGCGGACGCCTGCCTTGTGCATTTGGCACAGCGTGAGACGTTAAGCCACATTGCCACCATTGACAGCGATTTTCGCATTTATCGCATTCATGGTTATTCCTTTCGTGTAATGATTTAATTTTGGAAAAATGACAATGACCCAAAAACCCTTTAAAAAAGACCCCAAAAAAGACCCCAAAAAAGACCTTCAAAAAAACAAAAAACCCACCCAAAAACCCAAAAAACCCACCACACCCCATTTTTATGGGACGCACGCCATTAAAGCAATTTTAAACACGCGCCCAATGGATGCCAAAGCCCTATTTGTACAAAGTTATGACAATCATCACAATGATAACCATGATGAGATTATCGCCCTTGCCACATCGCTTGGCGTGTCGGTGCAAACCGCCCAAAAAGACACGCTGACCGAGCTGTGTGGCAGTCCCCAACATCAAGGCGTGGTGCTGTCGGCACGCTCTCGCCCCATGTTGGACGAAAGTGAGCTTGATAGTCTAGCAGGGCAGGATAATGCGGTGTTTTTGGTGTTAGACCAGATTACCGACCCGCACAATTTTGGGGCGTGCTTGCGTACCGCCAGTGCGATGGGCGTAACGGCGGTTATCGTGCCACGTCATCAAAGCGTGGGGCTAACACCAACGGTTGCCAAAGTCTCGGTAGGCGGAAGCGATGCCGTGCCTGTGGTGGCGGTAACTAATCTGGCACGGTGTTTGGAGAAGTTAAAATCGGCAGGCGTGTTCGTGTTTGGCACGGCTCTTGATGAGAGTGCCAAGCCCTTGCAGGCGTGTGATTTTGGCGGAAAAGTCGCCATTGTCATGGGGTCAGAGGGGGACGGCATGAGACGGCTCACAGGCGAGCTGTGTGATACGCTGGTTTATATCCCCATGACCGATAGCTCGGACCGCCCCCAGAGTCTCAATGTCAGCGTGGCGACAGGTATGGTGCTGTGGGAGGTTTTTAGAAGCCGTTAGGATAAGTGGGTTGGCTTATTATGTCTTATTTTGGATACACAAGGGGTAAATTGCCATTTGCCCTGTGAAAAATATGAATGTATTGCACATTTATAAGGTAAAAAATTATCTTAATTGGCGAATGCCTTGCATTTTTAGAAAACGCCTATTTGCCAATTACCAAATCCAAAATCTACCCTCATTTATCCAATCGCCCCACCCCAACTTTGTCTTTTGTAACAGCATAAAAGACAGATAAAGTAACAATAATCATACCTAAGCGTTTTATATCATTAAAATTTTTTTTGCAATCATAATAGCGATTTCTATGTTTTTTTGGTATGATATGCCGTATTTTTTCGCCAGGTGATTTTGTAAGCAATTTTTTAAGCGATTTTGGGTGTCGGACAGTTAGCACGCCCATTTGATGACTTTGCCAACATTTACTAACGGCGTTTTATTTTTCAAAATAAAGAGACACACAATGAAAACCACACGCACCACTTTTTTGATGACTGCCCTAATGGCGTCCATACTTGCCCTAACAGGCTGTAACAAAGACGGCGATACCGCCAAACCTACCAGCACCGCAAACATCAGCGAACAAAGCCCTGAAATGGACAAAATCAGCTACATCTTGGGTCATGATGCAGGCAGAAATCTAAAAGAAATGGACGGCGAGATTAACCCAAAAATCATCGCGACAGCACTCTCTGAAGGCTTTGAAGGCAAAGAGAGCAAATTTACCGATGAGCAAGCTCGTGCCATCTTTGAAGAATACCAAAAACGCAAAGAGGCAGATGCGGTCAAAGAGCTAGAAACCAAAGCCAAAACCAACAAAGAAGCAGGAACAAAATTCTTAGAAGAAAACAAAGCTAAAGAAGGCGTAAAAACCACACCATCAGGACTACAATATAAAGTCATCACCGAAGGTACGGGGGCTAAGCCTAAGGCGACGGATGTGGTTGTTACTCACTATGAGGGCAAGACCATTGATGGCAAGGTCTTTGACAGCTCTTATGAGCGTGGCGAGCCTGCCCAGTTTGACCTAGGTCAGATGATTCCAGGGTTTAGAGAGGGTGTTCAGCTCATGCCTGCTGGTAGTAAGTATGAATTCTATATGCCGTCAGAGTTGGGCTATGGCGAGGCAGGTTCACCGCCAGTCATTGAGCCAAACAGCGTGCTGATTTTCACCGTTGAGCTACTAGACGAAGCCAGTGCCAAAAAGGCAGCTGCCGATGCCCAAGCCAAAGCCGAAGAGCAGATGGCAGAGATGATGAAGCAGTTAGAGGCACAGGCAACCCAAGGCGAGCCAAAGGCGGAAGCTGAGCCTGCTAAAAAATAACACCAACATGGGTGACGCCGACCCAAGCAAACCAAGTGCGTCGTGACGGACTTGGTTTTTGTTTTTATCAGACTGATTTTAAACCAAATACCCAAACACATCCAAACCAATTATCATGACCACAACCGACCGCACACCTGCCTTGATTCATGAGACTGTCTTGTTACACGAGACGGTAGCAGGCGTGCTTGGTGTGTCTGATTTGTTGGGTGTGTCGCCACAGACAGGCGTGTATGTGGACGCAACCTTTGGACGGGGCGGACACAGTCGGCTATTGCTTGATTATTTAACCGCTGATAGCACGCTCATCGTGTTTGACAAAGACCCACAGGCGATAGTGGTAGCAGACGAGCTTGCCAAAACCGACAGCCGTGTGGTGGTGGTGCATGACAGTTTTGCCAGTCTTAATGAAAGCCTAGCAAAACTTGGCATGAGTCAAGTGGACGGCATCATGGCGGATTTGGGTGTGTCTAGTCCACAGCTTGATGACGGTGCTCGGGGATTTAGCTTTATGAAAGATGGGGTGGTGGATATGAGAATGGACACGAGCCGTGGGCAAAGCGTGGGGCAGTGGCTCGAAGTCGTGGACGAAGAGACGTTGGCAAACGTGCTATATGACTATGGCGAGGAGCGTCATAGCCGTAGAATCGCCCGTGCGATTAAGGCGATGGAAAATTATGATTCTACGTTAGAGCTTGCCGAGACCATCAAAGAGGCTCACCCTGCTTGGCAAAAAGGCAAGCACCCTGCCACCCAGAGTTTTCAAGCCATGCGGATATTTATCAATAATGAGCTTGGCGATGTCAAGGATTTTTTAAATCAGACCCTAACCGCCCTAAAATCAGGCGGACAGCTGGCCGTCATTAGTTTTCACTCATTAGAAGACCGTATTATCAAGCAGTTTTTAAATAATCACAGCAAAGGGCGACATGAAGGCGATGATAAACTACCCATACCGCCAAAACGTCCCAAATATTTTGATAAACCCTATCGCATTACCCCAAGCGATGATGAGGTGCGTGCCAACGTGCGAGCCAGAAGTGCCTATTTGCGTGGGGCAAGGCGAAATCAGACGGCATTTGAATCATTCAATTGACCTATCCAATTGATTCATTATCGCCATGATTTGCCCCATTTAATTTATCATTTAAACCATTATAAATCACAACCCATGAATCCAAGCACTGACAGCGACTTACATGAATACACGACCGAGCCGATGAGCTTGGTGGGGTTGTATCGGCTGATTGTTGCCGGATTACTGCTTGGGATTCTCATCACAGGGGTGATGATAGCCACACAAACCCAAAAACGCCATCAGACCTATCAAGAACTTACCCGCCTAAGACAGCAACTGGTGAACATGCAAGTCGAAGAGAGTCGCCTGCTCATCGAACAGCAGACATTTAGTGCAACCCCACAAGTGGCAAGACGTGCGGTGGGCGAGCTTGGCATGCATTATCCAACCAAAAAAGAGCAGATAAATCAAGACGAATGGGACGAGCTTGGTAATTTGGGCAATCTAGACAATACGGGGGTGTCTCATGAGTAAAAACGACCAAACCCCAAAACAGCTCAAACACCCAAAAAACCAAAACCGCTCAGGGCAAAAGACAAGCACGTCCCCCAAGAGTGATATTGGCGAGAAACTAAGCAAAATCGGCAGTCTGAGCAAAAAGCTGGACAAAAGCCATGCCACCAAACGCACGCCTGACACTCAAGAGTCAGCCCAAAACCCTCTGAAAAAAACACGCAAACGCAAAAAAAACTCGGGTGTCTCGCTGTTGGGCGGACTTCAAGATGTGGGGCGTTATAAGATAGTTTGGGCGGTGATGGCGGTGTGCTTTTCGGCACTCTTTGCTCGTGCTTATTGGCTTCAAATCGCCAATGCCGACTACTACATCAGCCAAGGCGACAAACTCATCACCAGTAAGCGAACCATCACTGCCCATCGTGGCAACATCTATGATACCAACGGAGCTCCTCTTGCTGCCAATGCCCCTTTAACCACGGTGATTTTTAGTCCTTATGACTATGCTTTGGCGTATTATGATTTGCAAAAGAAAATCAAAAATACCAAAAGCGAAGAGCGTCGCCAAAAGCTGGTGCAAGAGCTTGATGAGATGAATCTAGAAACGCTGGCGACTGCCAGTGGTGTTTCACGTGAAACATTAGAACAAGCAGTACATCTAAATGGGGCGGTGGATTTGGATGATCCAGAAGCCATCAAACAAGCCCTGCCATCGGGGACGGGGTCTAAACGACTGGTGCTACTTAACCGAGTCGCCCCTGAGGTGGCTCAGCGAGTCACCATGCTGGGCTTTAAGGGTGTGTTTAGAGAGACGAGCGAGAAACGCTACTATCTACAACCTGAAATCATGGCACAGATATTGGGCTATATGGGCTACTCCCAAGATGACCCGCCTGTCTATGGGGGGCGAGCAGGCATAGAAGCTAAATACGACAAACAGCTGACAGGACAAAACGGTCAAGTGCTAAGCCTGCGAGCGGTGCAGGGCAGTATCGGCGACATCAAAGAACTCTCGCCCATGATGGCAGGGCAGGACATTCATCTGACCATAGATTCACGGTTGCAGTATATTTTGTACAAAGAGCTAGAAGAGCTTGGACGGGTGCAGTCGGCACGGTCAAGCTCGGGCATGATTGTCGATGTGCAAACAGGTAACGTGCTTGCCATGGGGTCGTGGCCGTCTTTTAACCCGAATGATTTGTCAAAAAGACACGGGGCAAGCGAGCGGAACCGCCCTGTGCTGGACACCTTTGAACCGGGGTCGGTGGTCAAGCCTTTGACGGTGGCGGCCGCCTTGGAGTCGGGGCGGTATAGCACCCGAACACTCATTGACACAGGGGCAGGTAGCATGAGACTTGGTGGGTATAGCATTCGTGATGGCGGTCGCTATGGAGCGATTACCATGGGGAAGCTCATCCAAAAGTCATCTAATGTCGCATCCGCCAAAATCGCCCTAGATTTGCCCCCTGACGCCATCGTGAACATGCAAAGAAAGTTCGGCTTTGGGCAAAAGACGGCTTTGAACCTACCTGCTGAGTCGGCAGGCGTGCTACACACCCCGACCGCCAAAGATGTCACTCGTCGTGCCACGCTGGCATACGGCTACGGGCAGTCGGTCACGCTGGCTCAGATTGCAGGGGCGTATGCGGCACTTGCCAATGGGGGCAAGATGAATCATCTAAGACTGGTTAAAGAAGAATCCGTCCCTGCCCCAGAGCAGGTCATTAGCGAGCAACACGCCAAAGACATCACCAACATGATGATTAGCGTGACCGAAAAAGGCGGTACGGGGACAGCGGCTGCCATTGATGGCTACTATGTGGCAGGCAAGACAGGCACGTCACGTCGCACCAATCCAGCAGGCGGTTATTATACCGACCAATACCGCAACGTCTTTGCAGGGTTCGCTCCTGCGACCAGTCCCCGTTTTGTGGTGGTGATTTTGGCAGAAGACCCAAGACAGGGCAAGTACGCTGGACAAACCGTCGCCCCTGTGTTCGCCAAGGTGATGAAAGAGACACTTAGAATTTATAACGTGCCATTTGACAAACCACTAGATACAAACCAGTAAGCTGTTTTACCATTTTATTTTTATTTTTAAGAAGGATTTTTTATGACAACATTCAACGATTTTGCCGATATTTTACAGTCCCATGTGTCTGATGTGGATTGGGGGCGTATCAAGGATTTGCCAATCACAGGCTTTGTGTCGGACAGTCGCAAGATGGCAGGTGGCGAGATTTTTGTGTTGTTGTCGGTCAATCCTGACATCAAATCCAAGGCAAAAGGCTATATTGATAGTATCAATAGCCAAGCGGTGCTGTCCGAGATAAGTGCGTCCGACATGGGTGTGGATAATGCTAAAATGCCGATTGTGCATATTGCCAATTTACGCCTGATTTTGGGCGATTTGGTCAAGGCATATCTGCAAAAAACAGGGGCGGCAGCTTTGCCAAAAGTCGTGGCAGTTACAGGCACCAACGGCAAGACCACCATTAGTCAGCTTACCGCCCAGCTGTTATCCCTTGCCAATCACAAAACTGCCGTCATGGGAACGGCAGGCAACGGCATTTTGCCAAACCTAGCCCCAAGCACCCATACCACGCTAGAAGTGGTCGCTCTGCAACACGCCATTTATGACTATGCCAAAGCGGACGTGGAATGTATTGCCCTAGAAGCGAGCAGTCATGGACTCCATCAGCACCGCTTGCAAGGCGCGCCAATCACGGTGGCGGTGTATTCCAACCTTTCCCGAGACCATTTGGATTATCATGCCGATATGGACGACTATGCAGGGGCGAAGGCACGGCTCTTTGATAAGGCGTTATTTCCCACGCTGACCCATGCCATTATCAATGCCGATGATGAATTTAGTGAAATCTTTATCCGTCAAGCCAAACAGTCGGAGCTTACCATTTGGACGTACAGCACCAAAAATCCCAAGGCGGACTTTTTTGCCAAACAAATCAGCCCAAGTCTAAATGGGGTGGAATTGGTTATCCAAACCCCACAAGGTGAGATGACGGTAAAAAGTCCACTTTTGGGCTTGTTTAACGTGGCAAACCTATTGGCAAGCATTGGGGCAAGCCTTGCCATGAATGTAAGTTTTGATGAAATTGTCAATAATATCAAACACTTAAAAGGGGCAAGAGGACGTATGGAGCAAGTGCCGTCCGAGCGTGGTTCGTTTATCGTGGATTATGCCCACACCCCTGATGCGGTGGAGCAGGTGCTGTCAAGCCTACGCACGCATTGTGCTGGGACGCTGTTTGCGGTGCTTGGCTGTGGGGGCGACAGGGATAAGGGCAAGCGACCTTTGATGACCAAATCCGCCCTAAAATTTGCCGATAAAGTGATTTTGACCGCCGATAACCCGAGAAGTGAAAATCCAAACGAGATTTTAAAGGATATGCAAGAAGGCTTGGACTGCGAAAGTCATTATAAAATTGAAATTGAGCCTGACCGCAAACTTGCGATTGAGCTTGCGGTCAAACTGGCAGGCGAGAATGACATTGTGGCGATTTTGGGTAAGGGGCACGAGACTTATCAAGAGATTAAGGGCGTGCGGTATGCCTTTGATGATAGAGTGGTGGTGGGGGAGATGATTGGGAAGTTTGGCAAATGAGCGATGTAAAAATGTTTGACACAGGACAACAAGATTGCATAATTGATGGCTTATTCTTTAAACTGACTTGCCACGCTTTTCCAGAAAGTTACGATGTTTTTTATGATGATAAAAAAGTTGCCTATGTCAGACTAAGGCACGGCGAATTAAAAGTTGCTAATCCTGATAATACTGAAATTTGGTGGAATACGCACGATACTGATTGTCATTTTCCGCCTGATAAGCAATTAAAAAATGAAGGCTTATTTGATGATGAAAATGAACGACTATTTTATTTAACCATTATTGCCAAAGTCATTCATAAAAAGTTAAATAATCCTAATTGGCAAGTTTGGCAAGAAAATCACTTTTTAAATATTGGGATTAATTGATGAAAAAATGGTTATGCACTCTTATGGCAATAATGGTAAGTCAAAATGCCTTTGCTCAAACTTATTTTGCTTGTACGGATACGGAAAATACTGAAATTAGCTTTAAAGATTTGCCAAAAGAGTATCACGCTTTGGAAGATGGGGAACGATTATTTGCCTATGAGATGTCAAGTATTGGGCTTGGGCATACTTTTTTTATTCCCAAGTCTGATATAAAAACCAATAAGCAGTATTTAACAGATGAGAATGGCAATAAAATTTATCAAGAAACCATTTTATTTGTATATGATAATATTAGTTATAACATAGAGTATTTGACTGTTGGCGATAAGAAAACTGCTTTTGTTAAAGAAACAATCATTGATAAAGAAACTGACAATCAAGAAATTTATCATTGTGATATGACAAAACCTGTGATAAATTTTATAAACAAGTTATAAAAGGCGTTATTGTAATAACCAAACAATCTAAAACCAAAGGCAACAAAATGACCCCCTATATCTGGCAATTTGACAATTTAAATACCGCTTTAAGCGAATTAACCCCCACTTGGTACGGTGCGTTTACCGCCCAAAGCACCAAAATTACCACCGACACTCGCACGATAAACGCAGGCGATATTTTTTTGGCAATTAAAGGCGATAATTTTGACGGACACGAATTTGTGAATGCCGCTCTTGAAAAAGGGGCGGTACTGGCGATTGTCAATGAAAAAGTAGAAAGCGACTTGCCCCAGCTTATCACAGGCGACAGCAAAAAGGCACTCGGGCTTTTAGGCAAATACCGCCGTGATGTTCACCCCAATCTTACTGTGATTGCCCTGACAGGCTCGTCTGGCAAGACCACCACCAAAGAAATGCTGGGCAGTATCCTAAATCAACTCGCCCCCACCTTGATTACAAGGGGGAATTTGAACAACGATTTGGGCGTGCCGATGATGTTATTAGAATTGTGCGACGAACATCAATTTGCCGTGATGGAGCTTGGGGCGAACCATATTGGTGAAATTGCTTATACCACACGCCTTGTGTCGCCTGATGTTGCGTGCGTGCTTAACATTGGTACGGCCCATTTGGGCGAGTTTGGCGGTCGGGAAAACATTGCCAAAACCAAAGCCGAGATTTTTCAAGGGTTAAATGAAAATGGCGTGGCGGTGCTACCTTATGGCGATGAATTTTTTGAAATTTTAGCAAATGAAGCCGGCAAATTTACCGCTCAAATTTTAACCACAGGCGAAAAAAATGTCCCACCTCGTGAAGCGATGGATTTTTCCAAACTAAGTGAAGCTGAGCAAGCCGAGCTTGACAAATTAGACTTTGTACAGGTAATGGGCGATGTCTTTGCTGACGATGTGGAGGTCTTGGCGGACAAGGTTGGTTTTAATTTGGTGGTAAATTTGGCGGTGGACGAATTTGACGAAGGCGAAGTTTTGCTCCCTTTTGCAGGCGAGCATAATGTGGCAAATGCTTTGTCGGCGGTGGCGTGTTCGCTTGCGTTGGGGCTGGATTTGGAGTTAATCGTAAACGGCTTAAACAACGCCAAACCCGCCAAAGGTCGCTTAAATTTTAAACCGTTTAACAACCACTTAATCATTGACGACACTTATAACGCCAATGTCCCTGCGATGATTGCAGGGTTGAAAGTGCTAAATGCCCAAAAATTTCTTGATGAAAATGCTTATGACAAAACCTTAATGATCATTGGCGACATTGGCGAATTGGGCGATGACGCAGTTGCCGAACATCAGTCGCTTGGCGAGCAAATTGGAGAAATTGGTGTGGATAAGCTGATTTGTGTTGGCAAATTGATGAAAAACACTTTTGACCCCGCCCAAAAAGCAGGGATTAATTGCGTGCATTTTAACGATAAATCCCAAGTCACCCAAGAAATTTTGTCCACGATTAACACTGGCGAAAATTGGGCAATGCTGTTTAAAGGGTCAAGATTTATGGCAATGGAAACTTTGATTCACGATTTAACCCAACCTGTAAGCGAGTAAACGATGTTATATTGGCTCATTGATTATTTTGACATTTTGTATCGCCAGACCATTGCGTCTTTGGGGCTAAGGAGCTTGCTTGCGGTCATGACGAGCATGGCGATTGTACTTATGGCGGGCAAGCCTGTCATCGCCTACCTGCGTAACCTAAAATACGGTCAAGCGGTACGCACGGACGGCCCAAAAACGCACCTTGTCAAGCAAGGCACGCCAACGATGGGTGGTGTGCTGATTTTGTTTGCCATTGGGATTTCTACTTTGCTGTGGGCAAATTTGACAAACCCTTATGTATGGATTTTGATGGCGGTCATGGTCATCTTTGGGGCGGTCGGCTGGCGTGATGACTGGCTAAAAATCAAGCACAAAAACCCCCAAGGCTTGGTCGCCAAAAAGAAATACTTTTGGTTGTCGGTGGGAGCGTTGCTCGCTGGTGGGTCGCTTTACTATATCTCTTTACAACAAAACCCCACCACCATGCACGCTATGCAGGATTTGCTTATTCCTGCCTTTAAAAATCTGTACATTCCCTTGTCTGCCATACCCTTTGGGCTTGGCTTTATTACGCTCACCTATTTTGCCATTAATGGTACGTCCAATGCAGTCAACTTAACAGACGGCTTGGACGGCTTGGTCGCCTTGCCTGTGGTGCTGGTGTCGGCAGGGCTTGGGGTGTTTGCTTATGTGTCGGGTCATGTGGCATGGGCGAACTATCTGTCCGTGCCGTATATCGCTTATAACAGCGAAGTGGTCGTGGTGTGTGCGTCCATGATTGGGGCGTGTTTGGGCTTTTTGTGGTACAACGCCGCCCCTGCCGAGGTGTTTATGGGCGATGTGGGGGCGTTGAGCCTAGGCGGTATGCTTGGCACGATTGCGGTGATGACACGTCAGGAGATTGCCTTTATCCTGATGGGCGGTATTTTTGTCATGGAAGCTTTGTCGGTCATTATCCAAGTCGGCTCGTACAAACTGCGTAAAAAACGGGTCTTTTTGATGGCACCTTTGCACCACCATTTTGAAGAAATGGGGCTAAAAGAAACTAAGGTTGTGATACGTTTTTGGATTGTATGTATTATCCTTGTGGTGTTATCACTCATGACATTAAAATTAAGATAAAATCAAAAGCCCTGCGGAGATGCGGGGCTTTTTGTGGGGTGTGAGTTTTGTTTTAAAACCAAACATCCTTGTCTGATTTAACTTTACCAATCTATCCGCCAAAACTTGGTACCATGCCCAAATAACCGCCAATTTGGGCGATGATGTTTATTATGCCAAAGACGATGACAAAATAAATCATAAACTGACCGCCAAAGGCTCGGTAGGTGCTATCAGGGTGCTTTTGGCGGTGAGCCTTGGCAAGTAGGGCAGGGACGATGACACCCCACACGGTCAAGGCAAGACCTGCAAAGCCAATGGCGGTTGTAAAGCCAAATGGTGCAATCAGACTTAGCACCAAAGGCGGTAAGAACACCACCGCCACCGCATAGGCTCGCCCTGTCTTGTCATCGCCAAACCCAAAAAAATCACTCAAAAAGTCAAACAATCCCAACGCTACGCCCAAAAAGGAACTGGTCAATGCCATGTAAGCAAATGCCCCCAACATGGTGCCGATAAAGCCCGATTTGCCAATCGCCCCTAGTAGCGTTGCCACATCGCCATCTTTGGCGATGACGGGGGCAAAATCGGTGCGTGGTAGGTTGCCTTGGACGACCATTTGCCACAGCAGATAAAACCCGAGTGCCATGAGTGTGCCTATCAAGACCGATTTGGCGACTTTGGCGGTGTCGCCCCCAAAGTATTTGACCATGCTTGGCACGCCGATATGATAGCCAAAAGATACAAGCACCGTGGACAATGCCACCCAGATGTAGGGCGTGTAAGCCGTGCCAGTCGGGGCGTGAGTGTCAAAGAGCGTATCTAGACTAACCGATGACATCATGCCAAAGGCGGAGATAAAAAAGCTGACTATCATGCCAATCATCAGTACGCTTGCCACTCTGTCCACGACCCGAGTTGAGAGCCACACAAACACCGCAAACAGTATGCTGATGATGAGCGAACCTAGGCGTGGGGCGATGTCCGTGCCTGTCAAGGCAGACAGATGATTGGCGGTCAAACCCCCGCCACTGGTGATGTAGGCGTAGAGCAGGATATACAGCACAAAGACGAGCGATAGGCTATTGATGGTGTTCCAGCCTTTGCCGAGCAAGGATTTGACGATGGTTGCAAGGTTGGCACTCGGGGGGAATGTAGTGCTGGCTTCTAATATCATAAGACCCGATGCGTACATACAAAGCCAAGTGTAGGCGAACACCAACAGCGACCATGAGAACCACACGCCTGCCGTGGCGGTAGGATTGGCGAGCATGCCCGCCCCAATGGCGGTGCCTGCGATAATCATCGCCCCGCCAAAGACCGAAGGGGATTTTGACATAAATAAACCTTGATAACCTGCCGATGTGGCAAAAGGGGCTATTTTAATCGTTTTTGGGCGTAATTACAAATACGACCGCACCATAAGCCAATAAAAACCCAATCAACATCTTTTAACACGATTGTCTTTTAAAATAAAAAAATTCTTGTGCTACAATAAATGGGCTTGTTTTAAATCCATCTAAAAAGGAAAAACTCATGTTCAAAAACTTCGCCTCAGACGCTCTTGGCTTATCTGATATTGGCAAAATCATACCGCCTAGCCAGTTTAACCAAACCGACATTGATGACTATATTTTTCATGAAGATAATGAACGGATTTATTTTGTCATCAAATCAAAAATGGACGAATACTGCTTTACCAACACCGCCTTTATCCATTTAGACGGGCAGTCCGCCACGAGCAAAAAACGTACGCTAAAACGCTATCCTTATCGTTATTTTGCCCCAAGTCAAGTCTCCATTGAGACAGCAGGGACGATGGATTTGGACGTGGAATTAAAGTTTCATTTGGGTGGTTGGCGTTTAGCATTGACATTGACAAAAGCTAAATTGAAGGTGTGCGAGACATTTATAAGGCATTGACTGCCATTGCCGAGCGTTGTCAGGCAATCCGCCATGATGAGATGGTGTTAGAGAAGACCTTTGAGACGGTAACAGGCATGTTTAATTTAAAAGACGTGCCAGAGGCGGTGATTATGAGCTTGCCTACCGTCATCAATCAAACCGTGCAAAAAGTGGAAGCAGGCTATAACGAACGCCTAAATGCCATTCGCCAGTATGACTTTGGGGCAGTGTTTGAGCATTATTTGCGTGACTAACGGTCAAAATAGGATAAACTAAAACCGCCCCGAAATCACGGAGCGGTTTTTATGGCAAGCTGATTATTTTAGCACTTCTGCCATGCTGTTTGCGACATATTCCACGTTGGCGTTATTTAGCCCTGCGATACACATACGCCCGTTTTCTACCATATAAATGGCAAACTCATCACGCAAGCGGATAACCTGCGGGGCGGTTAGTCCTGTAAAGCTAAACATACCACGCTGTTTGGTAAAGTAGCTAAAATCACGCTCAGGCAATTTTTCGGTCAAGACGTCTTGGAGCTTTTGACGCATTTGGCGGATACGGTCTCGCATCTCGTAGACCTCGCCAACCCATTGATTGAACAATTCATCATCGTTCATCACAGTATCCACCACCGCATTACCGTGAGACGGTGGGCTAGAATAGATGCGGCGAACGGTGAATTTTAATTGCCCAAGCACAACGTCTGCTTCTTCTTTGGTGGGGGCAACCACCGACAGACCGCCAACACGCTCGCCATAGAGCGATAGGTTTTTGGAGAAAGAATTCGACACAAACACGCTCAAGCCTTTTTCTACCGCTAGGCGAATGGCGTACGCATCGCCGTCCATGTCATCGCCAAAGCCTTGATAGGCGATGTCCATAAAGGGGATGAGTTTTTTGTCTTTGATGATGTCAAGCACGCTATCCCATTGCTCGTTTGACAAATCCACGCCTGTGGGGTTGTGGCAACAGGGGTGTAGTAGCACCACGTCATTTTCGTTTAGGGTGTTTAAGAACGCACACATTTCGTCAAATTTGACGCCAATGGTCGCTCCGTCATAGTAGGGGTATTTGCCAACTTCTAGTCCCGCCCCTTCAAAAATGCTGATGTGGTTGCCCCATGTTGGGTCGGATACATAGCATTTGGCATTGGGAAACCATTCGTGGATAAAGTCCGCTCCGACTTTTAAGGCACCAGACCCGCCCAAAGTGGCAATCGTGGCAACTCGCCCGTCTTTGACGACCTGACTGTCTTTGCCAAACAGTAGCTCTTGGCACGCTTTTTTGTAACCTGCCAAACCGTCCATCGGCAAGTAGCCACGGGGACGAGGTGGGCTTGCGATACGTCCTTCAGCGGTTTTGACGCATTCTAGGACGGGCAATTTGCCGTCTTCGGTGTAGTACACGCCCACGCCAAGGTTTACCTTGATGTCGCCTCGTGGGTCACCTGCAAATTTGTCCATGAGACCCAAAATCGGGTCGCCAGCATAGGGGGTAACGTGTTCAAACATAACAAATACCTTTGTTGTTGTGGATAAAAAACTGTGTCAGTATAACGCAAAATCAGGCGGTTGTGGGGAAATTTTGTTGTTTTTGGAGATACGTTTATCAGCCAAATAACACCGACTGCTTACCATCAATCTCAACAATGAGCTTTCCGCCTAGGGCTTGGACGTATTTTTTGATAATGGCGTATTCGGGGTTGTCGGCACTTTCCATTTGGCAAATGGCGGATTGGGACACGCCAATTTTGTCGGCAAGCTCGGCTTGGGTGAGTTTGGCATTTTTGCGAAGCTCGCTTAGACGGATACCAACCAAAGTGTCGGCAACTCGCTGTTCTATCTTGTTACGGCGTTCGGTAGGCAGGCTTGCCATGTGGTCGGCTAGAGTTTTGTAAGTTTTCATAGCTCATTATCCTTTAAGTATTCGCCATAAATACCTTCGGCAAGGGGTATCATGCGTTGATAAAAACGTTTGTCGCCTGTTTTGTCGCCTGCACACAGCAAAATGACCTGTCTTTTTAGGTCATAAGCCACGCTTTCTTGTTTGCTTTTGACTTAGATTTATCAGCCATTCGGTAAAATGCTCGGTCATTAAACGGTGTACAAGATTTATCCCCTTACCAAAATGATAAGTCAAGACTTATATTTTTCAACTCATTCTATACCGCCTTGTTCTATACCGCCTTGGGCTTACTGACCAAAAAATCCCCAGCGTTATTAATCAAAAATTCCTTAAAGGCAAGAGCGGCAGGCGACAGCGAGCGGTTTTTGTGGGTGTAGAGTAAAAACTTGCGTTCCACCACAGGCTCGCTGATGGGTCGCATGACCAGCCCGTATAGCTCAACCCATTCGGCAGCGTAGAGCAGGCATAACGTCACCCCAAGTCCCATTCGGGTCATGCCAAGGGCGGTTGAGAGAAAATTAATCTCAAAATCGGGGTTAAAGATACGACTTGAAATGTTATTGGGAAGTTCGTTTTGTAGACTTTTGATAAAAGGTCCGTTTAGAGTGATGAGCTTTTCATCAAGCAAGTCCGTCCATGTAATTTCATCTTTTTGGGCAAAGGGGTGATTTGGTGGTAGCACCAGATAAAAAGGTGAGCTAAACAGCACATCCACATTCAAATCGTCAGAATAAGGACGCTCGGGGGCGACCCCCAAATCGGCTTCTAGGTTCTCAATATGCTCAACCACATTATCCACCGAGCAGTCGGTGAGCGTGACCTGAATGTTGGGGTATAACTCACAGAATTTAGCGACAAATTTGGGCATGGTGGACGCAGACAACTGCTGAGAGACGGCAAGGCGGACGTGTCCTTGGTGTAGCGATTTTAGGTTATTGACTTTTTCGTTGAGTACCGACATCTCGTTGAGTACTCGCCGAGCCTGTGGCAGTAGCCGTGAACCTGCATCTGATAGGTGTAGTTTGCGTGTGGTGCGGTCAAAGAGTTTGACATCAAGATTTTGTTCTAATTCCTTAATCAGACCGCTTAGGGCGGATTGGGTCAGGCACAGTGTCTCGGCAGCCTTGGTAAAACTGTTTTGCTCAGCGACAAGCACAAAGGCTTTTAGCTGGCGTAGGGTAGTACTCATTATTATTAACCTTAATAAATATATAAGATGATATTATAAATGATAATTGCCAAGATACAAGGGGGCGGAAAAAATATTTTAGGATTTGATGGTTTACCCGACCAAATTATCCAAATAAGTCCCGATTGTGCTAAAATATCGCAACGATTCATACTTATAATGGAACATTCATGCTAACAGCCCTAACCTTAGATAATTTGGCTTTGATTAAGCACCATGAAATCGTCTTTGATGAGCGTTTTAATGTCATCACGGGCGAGACGGGTGCAGGTAAGTCTTTGATATTGGATGCTTTATCGCTGTGTGTGGGCGGACGAGCTGATGCTGGCATGGTGCGTTTTGGCGAGAGTGAAGCGTCGGTGTTTGGCGAGTTTGATGTGACTGATAATGATAAAGTGAGCCAGTGGTTTGCCGAGCATGAGCGAGAGCTAGAAGAGGACACACTGCTCATCCGCCGTAAAATCAGTGCCAACGGACGTTCAAAATCATGGATAAATGGCGTGCCAGCGAGCCTTAGCGAACTAAAATCACTGGGCAGTGTTTTGGTTAATATCCACTCACAGCATGCAGGGCTTGAACTGCTAAAACCGCAGTTTGTTATCGATTGGCTAGATGATGTGGGGGGCTTGCACGCCCTAAAATCAGCGACCAAAGACGCTTTTGGGACATACCAACGCCTAAAAAAAGAAGCCGATGACGCTCGTGCCATGTCCACTCAGCGTGCCGACCGGATGGCACTTTTGTCATCACGCCTAAGCGACATTGAGCCACTCATGGCGGTGGATATTGGCGAGATAGAGCAAGAGTATGATGAGCTGTCCAACCTTGAAAATCTCATGCAGTCAGCACTGCAAGCGGTCACGCACCTAGACAATGACGAGATGAGTGTGTCGGGTCTGTTGGCACGTAGTCTAAAAATCTGTGATAACTTATCGGACAAAAGCCGAGTGTTCGCCGAGTGTAGCGAGCTACTTACCCAAGCGTCCGAGCAGATAGATGACGCGGTGGCACGGCTTATGGACTATGCCGAGCAGTCACTGCCTGACGAAGAGCGACTGGACGAGCTTAATAATCTCATGGGGCTGGCTCATCGCTTTGCCAAAAAATACCACACGACCACAGATGAGTTGACCGCACAGGCAGGGCAGTGGCAGGCGGAGCTGGAAAAATTAGAGAGCCTGCCTGATAACGAGACCATGGATGAGCAGGTGGCAGGGGCATGGGATGAGTATGTGAGTGTGGCGGACAAACTGCATCACGAACGCACCAAAATCGCCCCACAAATCGCTGATGAACTGGCTCATCGCCTGTCGGCACTTGCCCTGCCGAACGCCAGCTGTCTCTTTGAGTTTAGCCCCAAAGAGCCACATCAGTATGGTGGTAGCGGGATGTTTGACATCGCTCTCATGTTTAGTGCCAATGTCGGCATGCCCATGCAACCGCTACACAAAGTGGCGTCAGGGGGCGAGCTGTCTCGCATGGCTCTCATCATGCAGGTCATGAGTGCAGGCGTGAATCAAGAGACACGCCCGACCTTGGTGTTTGATGAAGTGGACGTGGGTATCAGTGGTGGTACAGCTCAGGTGGTGGGCGAGCTACTAAGAAGTTTGGGCGACCATCAGCAACTTTTTGCCATCACACACCAAGCACAGGTTGCGGCGGCGGCACACCGTCATATCTTGGTGCACAAAGAGCATGGCGAGCAGACGATGAGCCATTTGTCCATCATCACAGGCGACAGACAGATTGATGAGCTAGCACGCATGTCAGGTGGCGTGAACATCACCGAAGCGACTCGGGCTCATGTCAAGGGCTTGCTTGATGATATCAATAAAGTCAAAATGCAGTAAAGATTCAAGATGCAAACAAACTGATTAATTATACTTTTGCCTTAATTTAAAATCTTTAAAGTGGTAAATTATTGATTATCAAGCAATTATTTTTGGGTTGTAGGGGCGAATTGCAATTCGCCCTTGATAAATCAATGACTTATATCAAGTCGAGAGCAGGATTAATTTTTAGGCTTTTTTTAAAAATAATATCAAACAAACACACTGCACTCAAAAATATCGCCACGCCAACAGATATAAGATTAAATACCGATATTTTGTTTGGATTGAATTGTATGAATAATTGCCATTAATGCTATCTTGTGTATTATTGGTTTTTATAACAGCCATTTGCGGTATGTCATTTTTAAACCAAAGCACAGATGGCTGATGATAGTAGCCAATGGTGATGTCCTTGCGTGGTAATTCCTTTGCCAAAACACAGTCGCTCATGGCGATTTTTGGCACAACAGAATAACCGCATGCCACAACCAACGATTGTTTGGTTTGGGGATTGGTGATTTGTATGTGATGTATGTCTTGTTTGGGTGAGCGTGATACCACAACGGCTTTGATGTTGCCTGTGATGTATTGCAATTCATTCTCTGGCGGTAATCCACGACCCGACCAAGTCATATAGACCGCTACCCATATGATAAAGAACAAAGACCAAGAGATGATGTGGTAAAAACTCATTTTAAACATAAAACTGGCTCGGGTTGATAAAGACTTAGGGCGTGCCTGCCTTTGGTATTTGCAGTGAAAAATAGGAGAAATCGCCCGTTTTTCAAGGAAAAAACGTAGATTGACAGTCATTCTATCTATCAAGCAAGTTTTCGCCTTTGAGCCACAATCCGACCACTTAACTGGGTAAATTTTAAGATTTTAACTTAACTTTTTAAATTAAGTGGTCGGATAGCCATTTTTCATGCAAAAATTGATAGAGCTTACCAAATTTTCATCTTATTTTATAAAAATGTTATCAATGGTAGGCACGCTCTAATTATACAGTCATTTTTCCTAAAAAAGCATATGTTTTGCCACTACTTTATGATGTCATCTAAACCCATAAATATCACACATTTTGTTTTGTTAAATAATTTATCCCAAAAAGGCGTGATTGATAGACAAATTGTGATGATGTGCCATTTACCACCCACAAACCTTGTAAAATGGCGATTTTGCCCCATATTGACCTTAATGATAATGACATCCCCAAGCGAGCTGATTTGAAAAAATTTTCCAACTTGACGCATCATTTTTTATTGCCCAGTCCGTCCATGCCTGATGAACGCTTTGCTGACGCATTGATTTATATCTGTCGCCACAGCACTGACGGGGCGTGGGGATTTATGATTAATAAGCCTCTTAGTGCTTCGGTGGGCGGTTTGCTACACGAGCTTGATTTGCCCGCCAGCCAAAAGGCGATGAACACCCCTGCCATGCATGGGGGCTTTATCCGCCCCGAAGCAGGTTTTGTGCTACACACAGGACTGCCCGAGTTTGCGTCATCGTTTGCGGTGGGCGAGAACGTATGTATCACGACCAGTAAAGACGTGCTAAGTCTGATATCAGGCGACAGCTTGCCCCACTTTTTGCTTTGCATGGGGTTTTGTAACTGGACGGCAGGGCAGTTGGAGCAGGAGATAAGCGAGCAGGACTGGTTGGTTTGCCCTGCTGATTTGGAGATATTGTTTCGGGCGAAGTTTGAAGACAGATTGATGTTGGCTTATGACAAACTGGGCATTGACCCTGATAAATTTACCTTGACCACAGGATTTGCTTGATTTTTAAACGTGATGTTTTAAAAGTTAAAAAGTCAATTTTGCTTTACCTGCGACCAATTTTTTTAATTTGCCAAAATAATAGGAATTTCATGACAACACCGACTTTGATTTTAGCCCTAGATTTTGGCGTCAAAAAAATGGGCATGGCACTGGGCAACACGCTCACGGCAGATGCACGCCCCTTTGACATTTTGGCGATGGACAACGGACAGCCCGATTGGGATAATCTACTGGGCATCATTGAGCAGTGGCGGATTGATGTGGTGGTGGTCGGCTTACCGCTTAACATGGACGGCACTGATTCCATGCTTTCTAAACGAGCGGCTAAATTCGCTCGCCGTCTGGCACACCGTCTGGGCGAACGCCATTTGCCTGTGCAGGTGTATATGTATGACGAGCGCCTGTCGTCGCACGAAGCTCGCATGATGGCGTGGGAGCGTGGCTGGATAAAGCACGAGCGAGACCCGATTGATGATGTCTCGGCGTGCTTGTTGGTTGATGGTTATTTCAACTCGCCAGAGCTTGCCCGCTATGTCGGCAGTTATCATGATAATGAGCAAAAAGGCAAAGATTAGGGCGTGCAATTTTATTAAGTATCAAAATTAGACAAATCCCAGCCCAAAACCACACAAATAAAAGGACACACATGGATAGCCACGCCCCCAACCCAGCCCAATCCAACCCCCAAGCCAAACATCAGAAAATCATCCAAGTCATCACGCAAGCGATGGGGCTTGCCAATGTCAGCGTGTATTTGGGCTATGGGGCGATTGTGTGTTTTTGTGTGTTTGGCACGTTGGCGAGCATGGCGACGTTCAAAGACAGTGGGGTGGTGTATTGGGCGTTTCATTACCTGCCCTATGTACTGATTGGCTTGTCCATGCCGATAAGTTTGTATCATCTGTTCATTTTGGGTCGCTATCGCATTATTCAAAAGGGTATTTTAAAGATGATTTTGGTGGTGGGCATGGGACTGCTCGCATTTGCTTTTGCCATGGCAATTAAGGGTTGGGCGGTGGCATTCTACATGAGCCTGTTTTTGGCGATGATTGCGTGGTTTGGCATGCCGTTTTTGTTTCGAGTGAATTTAAAGAAGTTTTTAAATTTTTTAAATAATCCGACTGATAAAGCCGATGAAAACGAGAATGAAAATAAAAAATAGCCAAAAATCGTGAGTTATGCTACCATAAGTCATTTAAAATTACACGCATTTTCCCATGAATTACAAACACGCCTACCACGCAGGCAATTTCGCTGACGTTGCCAAACACATTTTATTACTCCAACTGCTCGCCCAATTTAGTGCCAAAGCCAAGCCCTTTTATGTGCTTGATGCTTATGGCGGACGTGGGCTGTATTCCTTGGAAAGCGATGAGGCGACCAAAACAGGCGAGGCGGGCAAGGGCATTCGTGCCTTAGAAAATGCCGACCTTGGCACACCGCCAAAAGCCATTGCCCAGTATCTATTAGACCTTGACACCGCTCGCAAAACCTATGATAAGCACGTCTACCCAGGTTCGCCTTGGTGGATTGCCAACCACGCCCAAAACCATTCGGACAACGCTCCCTTGCGTGCTGAAGCCTTTGAAGCGGTGGCAGACGAGTATGACGCCCTAAATTATCAGCTTTATCAACTCCCCATTGGCATTCATCATCGCAACGCCTTTGAAGGTGTGCCTGCCGTGCTACCGCCCAAGGAAAAGCGTGGCATTATCCTGCTTGACCCGCCTTTTGAGCAGGAGCATAAGGATTTTAGCCGTTTAGTAGATTTGCTTGTAGCAAGTCATAAGAAATTTGCCACAGGAACATTTGTGCTGTGGTATCCCATTAAGAATAAAGAGGCGGTAGAGCTGTTTTATAAAAAAATGAAACGCACCGACATTCGCCGTCAGCTTGTCTGTAAGCTAAACCTATACCCCAATGACGTAGCAGTGGGCATGAACGGCACAGGGCTACACATCATCAATCCGCCTTGGCAATTTGACGAACACGCCAAAGCCATTTTACAAACGCTCGCCCCAATCCTAAAACCAAAAGACGCTCCTGCCATGAGCATGGACGACATGGCGGTGGTTAAATGGTTGGTTGGGGAGTGATTTTAAAAATTGCTAATTAACTGATGTTTGGGTAAGTTTGTAGGGCAATTTATTCGCCCAAATATCAAAATACGAGACAATTAACAACAGTCCATTGATTTTAAAAATAAAACACCATGACAACCCAGCCCCCACATTCCCAAAAAGACCCAGACGACCATGACGGCATTACCTTTGAAGTCGTTGAGACCGAACAACACGGCAATCAAAAAAAGATAAGCCGTGGGGTCTATCCCATTCCCAATCTTATTACCAGTGCGTCCATGCTCTCGGCATTTTTTTCTATCGTTGCCAGTAGCGAGGGGCGGTTTGATAAGGCGTGCCTTGCCATTTTTTTATCCGCCATTTTGGACGGTATGGACGGACGGGCTGCCCGACTCTTAAACGCCCAAAGCCCATTCGGTGAGCAGTTGGATAGTCTTGCCGACTGTATCGCTTTTGGGCTTGCCCCTGCTGTACTCATGTATCATTTTGCCTTGCATGAATTTGGGCGGTTTGGGCTTGCGTGTGCCTTTGTGTTTAGTGTCTGTGCGGCGTTTCGCTTGGCAAGATTTAACGTGCAAATTGGCACGGTGGATAAAAAATACTTTATCGGATTGGCAAGTCCTTTGGCGGCGATTTTGGTAACGTCAAGCGTCATGGTGGCAAGAGACCATGGAGCTACCCTTACCCCCCAAACGCTCGCCACCATCTGTGCGGTGTGGACGGTGATTTGCGGACTACTTATGGTGAGCAATGTCAAATATTACAGTTTTAAAGAATTTGACCGTCAAAAAATCCCCTTTGTTGGGCTAATTATTGGCGTGCTTATCATGGGTATTGTGCTGTATGACATTCCTGTGGGCGTGCTTGCCATTGGTGTGATTTATGCCTTGTCGGGGTTTTGGACGACATTTATGGCAAGACGAGAGAAAGCCTAAATACCTTTAAAACCCAACTCATAAACCCACTTGGCTTATCATGTCATCTGCCAACTCGTCCATTATCCAATTCTTCCACGCCACTCGCCCACACACCTATCCCATCGCCATCATGAGCCTTGGGGTGGGCCAGGGCTTGGCGTATCGCACGCTTGGCGGATTTGGGGCGGATAATTGGGTTCTGTGCATTCTTGTCATTTATACCGCTTTGTCTTTACAGATTTTGTCAAACCTTGCCAATGATTTGGGCGACGGTATTCGTGGCACCGACCAAGACCGTCATCATGACAGCCCAACCCGTCTGGTTGGCAGTGGGGCGGTGTCGGCAAGCAGGTTTCAGGCGTGGCTTGTCCTTTGGCTTATCCAAACCATGATGGCAGGGGCGGTGCTGATTTGGCTAAGTCCTTTAACGGTTTATCAAATCGTGCTGTTTTTTGGCCTGGGGCGGTGTCGATTTTAGGAGCCTTGGGCTACACCATGGGCAAAAAACCTTATGGTTATCATGCACTTGGCGAGCTTGCTGTCCTTATTTTCTTTGGCTATGTGGCGGTGCTTGGTGGTTATTATCTACAAACGGGCAGAGTGGACATCGCCCAAAATCTCATCATCGCCACAGGTGTGGGACTGTTGTCCGCCTGTGTGCTGTACATCAATAATCTGCGAGATACCGACACCGACCGCACAAGTGGTAAGACAACGCTTGCCATTGTGTTGGGTCGCTACCGTATTGTGGGTTATCTCGTCCTTTTATATGGGGCGATGATGTGCTATGGCTATCACGCTGTTGTCTTTGGTGATAGGGCGTGGGCATTGGCACTATGCTTACCTTTGCTTGCCAAACACTCCCACACTGTCATTACATACCGCCACAAGTCCGCTCGTTTGGGTAAGGAGCTTGAGGCGATAGTGGGGCTGGTAATTATGGTAAATTTTTTGACAATTATTTTTCTATAAAAATCAGAAACTTAAAAAAATATTAAAATTTTTTAATTTTACCCCTTGACCCCCACCAAAAACC
>NZ_MUXV01000013.1 GCF_002014975.1 Moraxella bovis | reverse complement strand
TTTGGGGTTTGGTGGGTGTACCTTGGCGAAGTGTCAAACCACAACTGATAGAAGTAATGCAAATTGCCAGAGATGCTTGGAAGAGGACATTAGATAATTTACCAATGGCACAAATGCGCAAAGAGATACTAATCAAGCATTGGGCAATGCTTGATGATGATTTTAGAATGGTTTGATAAAAGTCATGGTGCTGATGGGACTGTTGGCTTGATTTACAGGCGATAAACCTAACTTTTCGGACGCTTCCAACCCAAAATTGGTGTTATTTGGGTCATGGTCGTATTCATGAATACTGTGAGCGATTTTTTGCTTTTTTAATAGACGAATGGCAGGGATCATGGCTCTTGTTTTGGCTTGCTAGGTTCTGTTTGAGTGCTATCTGCATTGGTGGGTGCTGGCGAAGCAGTGGGGGCGGTGCATTTTGCGATTGCCCCTGTCACCACGCCTGTCAAAGCATTGGTATCCACTTACCCGCCTTTGATAAAACTTTGCGATTTTTCAGCCGTTAAGTTGCCTTTTAACTCATCGGACACGCACCCACAGATGTTCGCCTTTTGTTCGGCGGTAAACACCAAGTCCGCCACGCTGTTTTCTTGGGCGTTGAGCTGATTTTGGCATTCGATTTTGACGGTACTTATAACAAGCTTTGTGCCAATCTCGCCAAGTTGGTCAAGGTTTAAGTTTTTGGCAGTTTGTTGGATATTGGGGTCATCACAAGCCGCCAAAAATAGGGCTAGGCATAAAATGGATAATTTTTTCATATTACTCAATCGGCTTTAAA
>NZ_MUXV01000012.1 GCF_002014975.1 Moraxella bovis | reverse complement strand
GCATACTTTTTGGGCTAGAGACAAAAAATTAAGTGGTCGGATAGCCATTTTTCATGCAAAAACATTATTTTATTTGTAAAATATTTGGCATTGTAAATAGTGTTATAAAGGGCAGGCACGCCCTAAGTTTTACGACAAAAATCATTCACCCTGAGCTTGTAGAAAGGTCAGCTTCCGTTATGGTTTGGCAGACTTGCCATGAACAGAGAGCGTAGCATTTTTTCATGTTGCAGAGTGTACATTGTAACAAATTGAGCTGATGATGGCAATTAAGATTTGGCTTTTTTAAGGGTAGGTTTCGGGTCGCTCAAACCCAACGCCCCACCTGCAATCGCCCACAGATACAGACTTGCTACCGAGTTGTACGGGGCAAATCGTCTTTGGTACTTGGCAAAGAATTTTGGTGTGATTTCACGATGACGGTACAACATTCTAAGCCCACGCACAATCGCCAAATCATGCTGACTTAACACGTCCATACGATTTAGACTAAAAATCATCAGCATTTGTGCCGTCCATTCGCCCACACCTTTAAAGGCAACAAGCACCTGTTTTATCTCGTCATCGCTCATCGTGTGCAGGCTATCCAAATCCAACTGATTGTCCAAAATATCGCACGCAATGCCCTGAATATAGTCCACCTTACGATACGATATACCAACCCCTTGCAAGTCATCAGGCGATAAGTTGGCAATGGCAGTCGGTGTGATGTCGGTTAAGTTCATTAAGCGTTGCCATACGGTGTGAGCGACGGAGTTAGAAATCTGCTGACCGATGATAGCCCGTATCAGCTCGCTAAAAATATCGGGATTGACAGGGCGGTTAATGTGTCCAATTTTGTCAATCGCCATTGCCATTTTGGGGCAACGACTGGCTAAATAATCGGTATGGGAGTTGTCGTATTGGAAAGTTTGCATGGAGTTTCTTTTTAAATCATTTAAACGCTATGTTAGCACAAATCTTTATTTGTCAGATATTTATCAATGGCAAGTTCAACGGTCTCTTTGGTAAAGGCTTGAATGGTTGGTACAACCGAGCCACGAGAACCACCAAAATTTAGCGTTTTAATGTCATATTTTTCAATAAAATCAATGAGATAATCAGATGCTATGTCCACCGAAAATGCCTTCATATCAATGAGTAAATATGGTTTATGCTGGCTGATACACGTTTTTAGGGTTAATTCTGTGCCACTTTTTGGGGTGATTTGGGCGTGGTAAATAATCACAGTCGCATCGCTGTCTATCACGTTTTGGCGAGTGCGTTTGCGATAGCCTGCACCCATTAGGGGCGTGAGTGGATATTTGTCATCAATGATACCGTCTTCGGCTCGCCTGTATTCGGGGCAATGTCCACCGCACGGCATACCACGAGATAACGCACCGTCCAACGCACCCCTATCCACGCCTGTTTGTCCGCCTGAGATGATTTTTGGAAAAGTCATAATGTTCCTTAAAAATTAACCGCCATTATCTCTAATAGCGGTTAATTGTAATACGAGCAAATTATAAATCTTGCAATTTATAAACATTAAACGGCAATGTTGTCTCATAGGCTTCACACACCGCACGCCCTGCGTTTAGCGTGGTTGCGATGAGCACCTTGTTTTGCAAGGCTTCACGGCGGATTGGGAAGGAGTCTTCTAACGCCTGTTTGCCTTCGGTGGTGTTAATGGCAAGATGAATCTGACCGTTTTTCATCATATCCACGATGTGCGGACGACCTTCGCTGACCTTATTGACACGCTCACATGCCACGCCAGCGTCCGTAAGCACGTCATGCGTACCGCCTGTGGCAACGATGTTAAAGCCAAAGCCTGCCAGACGTTTTGCCACGTCCACCACCCCTGCTTTATCGCTATCACGCACCGAGATAAAGGCGGTTTTGGTCTCGCCGTCTTGTGGTAAGCCTGTTAGTCTGTCGCCTGCCCCAAGCGTTGCCTTATAATATGCCTCGCCAAAGGTCTGACCCACGCCCATGACCTCGCCTGTGGATTTCATCTCAGGGCCCAAAATGGGGTCTACGCCTTGGAATTTGGCAAAGGGGAACACCGCTTCTTTGACCGAGAAGTGTTTTGGCACAATCTCGCTGACAAAGTTCTGCTCTGCCAACGTCTGCCCTGCCATACAGCGAGCGGCGACTTTTGCCAAAGACGTGCCGATGCATTTTGAGACAAATGGCACGGTACGGCTCGCGCGCGGGTTTACTTCTAGGATATAAATCTCATCGCCTTTTACGGCAAATTGTACGTTCATAAGACCGACCACGCCAAGCTCTTTTGCTATGGCGATGGTTTGTCGTCTCATCTCGTCTTGAATGTCTTGCCCTAGCGAATAAGGCGGAATGGAACATGCCGAGTCGCCTGAGTGAACACCTGCTTGCTCAATGTGTTGCATGATACCGCCAATCACCACGTCTTTGCCGTCCGATACGCAGTCTACGTCCACTTCAATGGCATCGTCCAAGAAACGGTCAAGCAGGACAGGAGCTTCGTTAGACGCTTGCACCGCCTCACGCAGGTAGCGTTTTAGTTCGTCTTCATTATAGACAATCTCCATGGCACGACCGCCAAGCACATAGGACGGACGCACAACCAACGGATAGCCGACTTTTACCGCCTCACGAATGCCTTCATCGGCCGATTTGACAATGCTGTTATTGGGCTGTCTTAGGTTTAGCTTGTTAATCATCTGCTGGAAACGCTCACGGTCTTCGGCACGGTCAATCGCATCAGGGCTTGTGCCGATGATAGGTACGCCTGCTTCTTCTAGGCTACGTGCAAGTTTCAAGGGCGTTTGTCCGCCATATTGCACAATCACGCCCTTAGGATTTTCGGTGCGGACGATTTCTAGCACGTCTTCTAGGGTAATCGGCTCAAAATACAAACGGTCTGACGTGTCGTAGTCGGTTGAGACGGTCTCTGGGTTGCAGTTTACCATAATGGTTTCATAGCCATCTTCACGCATGGCAAGGGCGGCATGAACACAGCAGTAGTCAAACTCAATGCCTTGTCCGATACGGTTTGGGCCTCCGCCGATGACCATGATTTTGTCTTTGTCGGTTGGGCGTGCCTCGCACTCATCATCATAGCTTGAATACATATAGGCAGTATTGGAAGCAAATTCGCCAGCACAAGTGTCCACTCGTTTATAAATCGGATATACGCCCAAACTCCAACGCTGTTTACGGAACTGCTTTTGGCTAATGCCCATAAGAGTGGCAATGCGTAAATCACTCATGCCTTTACGTTTAAAGGTGCGGATATTCTCGGCGGTCAAATCGCCAAAGCCTAGCGTTTTAATCTTGCTTTCGGTCTTAACAATATCTTCAATTTGCACCAAGAACCAACGGTCAATCTTGGTTAATTCAAACACTTCATCAACGCTAAATCCATGACGAAACGCTTCGGCAAGATAAAAAATGCGTTCAGGCGTGGCAATACTTAGGCGGTTTTTAATTTCAGAAACAATGGCGTTGGCGGATTTGCCTTCCAAATTCATCACTTCATCAAAGCCTGTCGCCCCTGTTTCAAGCCCACGCAGTGCCTTTTGCATGGATTCTTGGAAATTGCGACCGATTGCCATTACCTCCCCCACCGATTTCATTTGCGTGGTTAGCACAGGCTCGGCTTGTGGGAATTTTTCAAAGTTAAAGCGTGGGATTTTGGTCACGACATAGTCAATGGACGGCTCAAAAGACGCAGGGGTAACACCGCCTGTGATGTCATTTTTTAGCTCATCAAGCGTGTAGCCGACCGCCAATTTGGCAGCGATTTTGGCAATCGGAAAACCTGTCGCCTTAGACGCCAACGCTGACGAACGACTCACACGGGGGTTCATCTCAATGACGACCATGCGACCGTCTTTGGGATTGATACCAAACTGCACGTTTGAGCCACCTGTCTCCACGCCAATCTCACGCAAAACCGCGATAGACGCGTTACGCATCAGCTGATATTCTTTGTCGGTCAAGGTTTGAGCAGGGGCAACGGTGATTGAGTCGCCTGTATGCACGCCCATGGGGTCAAAGTTCTCAATAGAGCAGACGATGATACAGTTGTCGTTTTTGTCTCGCACGACTTCCATTTCGTACTCTTTCCAGCCGATAAGACTTTCGTCAATCAGTAGCTGATGAGTGGGCGACAAGTCAAAACCACGCTGACAAATTTCCAAAAACTCTTCTTTATTATAGGCAATGCCACCGCCCGAACCACCCATTGTAAAAGACGGACGGATAATCACAGGAAAACCAAAACGGGACTGGATTTCTAGGGCCTCATCCATGGTCTCGGCAATGTCGGCTTTGGGGCATTCAAGACCGATTTTTTTCATCGCCTTGTCAAATAGTTCACGGTCTTCGGCTTTTTCAATGGCTTCTTTGGTTGCCCCAATCAGCTCACATCCGTACTGTTTTAGCACGCCGTTTGCGTCCAGTGCCAACGCACAGTTCAATGCCGTCTGTCCGCCCATGGTAGGTAGCACCGCATCTGGGCGTTCTTTTTCAATGATTTTGGCAACGGTTTGCCAAGTAATCGGCTCAATGTAGGTCGCATCCGCCATTGACGGGTCGGTCATAATCGTGGCTGGGTTGGAATTGACCAAAATCACACGGTAGCCCTCTTCACGCAAGGCTTTGCACGCTTGTGCGCCTGAATAGTCAAATTCACACGCCTGACCAATGACGATTGGTCCTGCACCAATGATTAAAATGGATTTTATGTCGGTACGCTTTGGCATAGGGTTCTCTCTTCTTGCTTTGTTTGTGTTTATTGGTTAAAGGGTTTGATATTTGCCTCGTTTGATGTCTTGCCAAATGGGCTTGTGGCAGTTGTCAATGATTTGTTGCTGATAAACGGACATGGGATTGACAGGCGTGGACTTGTCAGCAGGTTCATAAGGGTTATTGGCTAATGATAGCCCCATAAGCTCCGCAAGCGGTTCGGTATCGCTATCATCACTGATGAGCCTGTCAAAGTCTCGCTCCATAAAGGGATAAATGCCAGCTGACTCTTCGGCAGATTGTTCTAATATCGCCAGTGCTGATTTGATTTTATCGGTCTCTTCGCCTGTTTTAAAATACGCTTCTAATTCATCGGCGTGTTTGCCCAATAACGCCATGTGTTTTTTGGTATAATGAAAATATTGCACGCGTTTGGGGTCGGTTAAATAAGCCAAATCACGCTCAAATTCATCAAGGCTGACTTGCCCAAAATAATGCGTTAAGCCTTTTTGTAGGGATTGATGATAGCTTTTTTTATTTAATTCGCTAATAATACATTGATTGACTTTTGGTGAAAAAATATCATAAACTTTGATTGCTTCTAAGGGCAGTTCGCTTAGGCTATCAACATCATGATAAGCATAGCCTTGCAACATATATAGAACATTCATTCGTGCAATGGCACTGGCAGGCAGGGTTGTTTCTATGGCTTGATATAATTGTGTTGTTTGCTTTTTATTGAGTGTCATGGCATGGCTAGTCATGGTAAGACATGATGATAAACATAATAATAAGCCGAGTGATTTTTTAAGCATAATAGTTCCTTTTCTATCATGATAAGCCATGAATAACCCACGATATTTTTACGAGCCAAAAAACGATTTTATTTAAGGGTTGGGTTAAATTTATCTTGCATAATTTTACATTTAAACTGTAAGGTGTGTATTACGCATCTATGGATTGCTATGCATCATACCCAATCTTTCATATTGATACTCTAAGCATTTATCTATTTGTTCTGCCATAGATTGAGTAAATTCAGAATCAAAAAATTTAATAAAATTCTGCGTATACTCATGACTAAATACTATGCCATCGCCTATCAATGCCTGTTCTTGATTTTTGATACTTTTATAACTAACCATTTTTGCATCTGCTCGTTCATCACTTGCGTATAATTTAAAAATATCTTTATATAGTTCATTTACTTTTAAGAGAATTTCACTGTCCAATATCTTTTTGTCATAAGCAATTGTTTGCTCGTCTGCTTGCGATAAATAATGAGCTATTGCTTGCGATAATGGTTTTCCATAAAATTTATTATCAATGGCATTTTGCATACAGATTGCATATTGTTTTTCCGTGACATCAATTTTAGGATAATCTTGACCATCAAGTTCCTGTATCATCACATTTTTCAAATAAGCCACATTAAAACCAATTTGATTTAATAATATTGGCATTTTATTTTCAATGCTATGATAAAATTTCTGATGTTGGGTAGGTTCTTGTGGTGCATTAGGGGTTGCACACGCTACCACTGGCAGACATAATAAAATTGCAATCAGTTTATTCATCTTTAAACCCCTGATTTGAACCTAAAATTCGGTGCGTTTACGCAACAAACGCACCTTAATTCTTACGCCTTAAACTTCTCAATCTCACTCACAAATCTATCAAACAATACGCTACAATCGTGCGGACCGGGGCTGGCTTCTGGGTGTCCTTGAAAGCTAAATGCAGGGCGGTCGGTACGCTCAATGCCTTGATTGGTGCCGTCAAACAGCGAGCGGTGCGTGGCTCGTAGCGTGGTAGGTAGGGTGGTTTCGTCCACACAAAAGCCGTGATTTTGCGAAGTAATCATCACCGTGCCATCGTCAAGATTTTGTACAGGGTGGTTGGCACCGTGATGACCGTGATTCATTTTTAGGGTTTTTGCTCCGCTTGCGAGTGCCAAAAGCTGATGACCCAAACAAATACCAAACACAGGAATTTTTGTCGTATCGCAAATGGTGCTGATAGCGTCAATCGCATAATCACACGCTGATGGGTCGCCAGGTCCATTAGATAAGAAAATACCATCAGGATTTAAGGCTAAAACTTGTTCGGCGGGGGTCTCGGCAGGAACAACGGTTAGCCTGCAACCCCTATCGGCAAGCATACGCAAAATGTTGGTTTTTACGCCATAATCATAGGCAACAACGTGGTATTTCAGCTCAGGCTCGGTAAAGCCCACGCCCAGCTCCCATGAGCCTTGTGTCCATGTAAAGCCATCTTTATCACAGCATTCTTTTGCCAAATCAAGTCCGTTCATATTGGGGACAGTTTTGGCAAGCTCTATCGCCTGCCCCACACTCACATCATCGCCAGCGACAATCGCCCCATTTTGAGCCCCTTTTTCACGTAAGATACGGGTAAGCTTACGGGTGTCAATATCGCCAATCGCCACAACATTGTGCTTGATAAGATACTCAGACAGCGACATCTGGCTTCTAAAATTACTATGAAGCAGTGGCAAATCACGGATAATCAGACCGCTTGCCCATACTTTGTGAATGCGTCCAGACTCAGTGTCTTCTTCGTTGCAGCCTGTGTTGCCGATGTGCGGATAGGTCAGCGTAACCATTTGTTTGGCGTAGCTTGGGTCGGTGAGAATCTCTTGGTAGCCTGTCATGGCGGTGTTAAAGACGACTTCACCGACCGTCTCACCGTCCGCCCCAATGCTAACACCGTGAAAAATAGTACCGTCTTGTAGGGCTAAAATGGCTTTTTTGGTCATGACACGCTCCGCTAAATAGATGATAAATATTATAAGAAATGTTATTGTTGGCAAATTTTAGACAAAATTTTTTGGCAAAACTGCCATAATCTAAAATATTAGACACAAAAAAGCGAATGATTAAAAATAAACTCAACTTTGCTCAAATAAGGGGCAAAAGTAAAGTTGTATTTTCATAATCACTCGCTTGTCGTACATTTTGATTATTATATACAAAAAAACAGCTTTTTTCTACCATTTTTTATCAAAAATTTTCGCCAAGCCACTCACTTGGTGTTTTGCCAATTTTCTTCACAAAGGCTCGTGTCAAAGAGGTGTTATGGCTATAACCCACTTTTTGGGCGACAACCGCCACAGGCAAGCCCTTTTTTAAAAGCATTTGGGCAAGGCTAATCCGCCAAGTGGTCAAATAATCACTGGGCGATATGCCCATCACTTCCTTAAAATAGTTGCCAAATTTGGCTTTGGACATAAACACCTTATCCGCCATCGTTTGTAAATCCCAAGCGTGGGTAGGGTTTTGATGAATGTCCAACAACAGCGGTGCAAGGGCGGTATCGGTCAAACCCCTTAATAGCCCCACTTTAATAAGTCCCTTTTCTAAGCATTCTCGCACCACCAAAATCAAAACATAACCACACAAATACGACATTAGTGCCTGATGACCGCATTTTGGCGACTGGCTTTCTGCAAAAATCTGCTGTGCCACCGTCATCAAATGGGGCATATCGTCCAAAAACAAAATGGCAATCTGCGTCAAATCATAAATGAGCGGATTTTGAATGTCTTGCCCAAAATCAAAACTGACACAAAACACCTGCAAATCATCGCTGGTAGGCTCAACACGGTGCAAACAGCCAGCGGGCGAAAACAGCACACAAGGACGGTCAATGACCATCGGTGCTTGCCCCTTTTGAATCAGGCGACAACTGCCTTGATAAATAAAGTGCAAATAGCCCTTATTGGCTTCGTCAAACTGCCCCATACGATACAGTAGCCCCAAAAAAACAGCTGTGTGCGAAAGGAAAATTGGGTAAATAAATGGGTTAAAGCGTCCATAAGCAAACTTTTAAACTTTTAAGAATTATTCTAACAAAAACCGCCTACAGCAACAACCAAATTGCATTTTGGTTAAATCATTGATGTGATTGGTTAAATTGATAAGGCAATAGAGGCGTATAATACGCCTAAGTTTGATAGGCTAGATTATCAAATGATTGATTTTATAACAACACCCAAAGGTGCAATATGTCAGAACAATTTAACAACGAACAAGAAAGCATTGATACCACTCGCCGTAGTGCCGCCAAAATCGCAATGAGTGCAGGCGTGCTTGGAGCAATGGGGCTTGGTAGCCTTGCCCACGCCGCTCCCAAAGCAAGCAAAACCGTTACCAAAAGCCCCTATGCCGAACCTGAGCAATACGGACTTGAACGCCCTGGTATGATAATTGACCCAAAACGAGTGGCGTTGGTGGTGGACCCACAAAACGACTTTTTAAGCCCAAATGGGGTAATGTGGGGCGTGCTAAAAGACAGCATCATTGAAAACAACACCGTTGAAAACACTGAAACGCTGTTTGAAGCCGCCAAAAAAGTGGATATGCCCGTCATCGTCTCGCCCCACTACTATTACCCAACTGACCACCAATGGGAGTTTATGGCACCAGGCGAAAACTTTATGCACAAAACCAATATGTTCGCTCGCAAAAGTGCATACAGTATGGACGGCTTTGAAGGCTCTGGAGCGGACTTTGTGGAACGCTATAAGCCTTATATTTTTGACGGCAAAACCACCATTTGCTCACCGCACAAAATCTTTGGCCCTGAAACCAGCGATGGGTGTTACAGCTTAGAAAACGCAAAATTGACCAAGTGATTTTGGCAGGTATGGCAGCCAACTTGTGCATTGAATCGCAATTGCGTGAGCTTGTAGAACAAGGCTTTGAAGTAACTGTGGTCAAAGATGCCATCGCAGGGCCTCGTATTCCAGAAGGTGATGGTTATTTGGCAGCTCTGGTAAACTTCCGTCTGATTGCCAATGACCCATGGATAACCAAAGAGACGGTCAAGAAAATGGGGGCGTGATTGCCTGTTTGAATTGACCTTAAAACCCTAAATTGGCATTCAAACCGTCTTTTGTGATACGGGCAAAAGGCGGTTTTGGCATTTATAATTTTAACGCAATAATCAACATACAATCCCTTAAAAGTTTGCACAATGAACACCGACAAGCAGATATTTTTGGGAAAAACGCCCCTGCCAGCGTCATTTTTCGCTATGCCACTTGGGCTTGGGACATTTGCTTTGGCTTGGCACCACACAAACAAAACATTTGCCTTTGGCGATATGATCAGTCAAACACTTGGCATATTGGCGATTGGGTGTTGGCTGTTGTTTTTGGGATTGTACCTACACAAAGCCCTCTATCATCGCAGACATTGGCTTGATGAGCTGTATTGCCCTGTTCGCTTTGCCTTTGTGGTGCTGATTTTTGTTAGTGGTATGATTGTGGGCGAGCTTTTGATGATTTGGCATTATGAGTTTTTGGGTAAATTATTGATTTGTTTGTGCATTGTTTTGCAACTGCTGTATGGCACTTGGCGGATTGCCACGCTTTGGCAAGGCGAAGAATTTAAGCAACAATCCACCCCACCGCCGTTTTATTTGCCAGCCGTTGCCAGCAATTTTACCAGTGCTGGTGCATTAAGTTTGCTTGGGCTAAATGACTGGGCAATGCTGTTTTTTGGGGCAGGATTGCTTGCTTGGCTGATGTTTGAACCTGTGCTGCTGCAACATCTTCGCACCCAAGAAATCCCCACCAAACTGCGAGCTACTTTTGGTATCATTTTAGCCCCCGCCTTTGTGGGGGTAAATGCCTATATCACCACGACAGGGCAAGTGGATATGGTCGCCAGAATGCTGATTGGTTATGGCATTTTGCAACTGCTGTTTTTGGCAAGGTTATTTACTTGGGTGTTGAAGGCAGGGGTTGGGGCAAGTTTGTGGAGCTTTTCGTTTGGCTTAGCATCAATGGCAAGCGTTGGCATTGCCCTGTATCAGCACAATGTATTATCGTCTTTGGGTGTGATGATGTTTGTTTTTGCCAACATTGCCCTGATTGCCCTGCTTATTTTGGCAGTGTTTAGATTGGTGCAGGGTAAGTATTTTGGGATTATAAACTCATCAACTTAACCAAAATTAGCCATATTGATTTAACAAATTATCAAAATTAGCACTTGTCATCACCCCAATCTCATCAGCCGATTTGCCAAAAATATCGCCCAAAGCCCTTGCTACATATGGCACAAAAGACGGCTCATTATCCCGCCCACGTTTTGGCACAGGGGCAAGATAGGGGCTGTCGGTCTCTATTAAAATTCGGTCAAGGGGCAACTTTTTGGCAACTTCTTGCAGTTCCACCGACTTTTTAAAACTGACAATGCCAGAAAATGAAATATAAAGCCCCATATCAAGGCAGGTTTTGGCAAAGGCATAATCTTCGGTAAAACAGTGGATAATGCCGTGTTCGCACTTTTCAGCCTTTAGTAGGTCAAGCGTGTCGTGATAGGCACTGCGGGTGTGGACGATGATGGGCTTTTTTAGGGTTTGGCTTGCGTGAATGTGCGTGGCAAAGCTATGTTTTTGCTCAGCTTTCTTGGTGTTGTCCCAATGATAATCAAGCCCTGTTTCGCCAAATGCCCATACCTTGTCGTCATTTAACCGCACAAAATTGTCCACGCTCACCGCCTTTAAAATCGCCTTGTCTTGGCAAGGATGCAAGCCGATACTCATGCCGATGTTGATGTCGTTATTGGATAAATCTACCCACTGTCTGATGTCGTCAATCTCGCCAAATTCACAGCAAATTGCCATGATACGGCTTACGTTCATCTCTTTTAGATTGGCAAGTAGGGCAGGTTTGTCGTGTTGGTAAGTGTCTAAATAGGTCAAATGGGCGTGGGTGTCGGTGTACATATTGCTGTTCTTGTTTATTGATGACTGTTTGATTGCTTAAAATGGTGAGTGGTTAAAATTGGTTTGTGATAAAAGGGTTGGGTTTGTGCTAGGTGCATGACGAGCTGTTTGCTAAAACCGACCGTATTGGCAGGAGTGCAAATGTGGCATGGTAGGTCAAAAACTCAACGAGAAAAACCAATGGCTCAGTCGGGTCTTTGTTTTGGTGTCAGGCTTGGTATCTAGCTTTTCACCCAGCTCAAATCCTCGTCAGGTCGCCCTGTGGTGATAATACAGCCATTATCAGTAACGATGAGCGTATGCTCCCATTGGGCGGAGAGTTTGCGGTCTTTGGTGATGGCCGTCCAGCCATCTTTCATGATTTTGGTTTGCCATACGCCTTGGTTAATCATCGGCTCAATGGTCAGTGCCATGCCGGTTTTTAGCTCCACGCCTGTCCCTGCTTTGCCGTAGTGTAGTACTTGGGGTTCGCAGTGGAACTCCGTGCCAATGCCATGACCACAAAACTCACGCACGATAGAAAACCGCTCGGGTAGGACAATCTTTTCAATCTCCGCCCCGATGTCGCCAAGCCTTGCTCCGTTTTTGACCACGCTGATACCAGCATACAGAGCGTCTTGGGCGACTTTACATAGGCGGTTTGCCATGACTGAGCCTTCGCCGATAATCCACATGGCGGACGTGTCGCCATAGTAGCCGTCTTTGATGACCGTTACGTCAATGTTGATGATGTCGCCGTCCTTTAAGATACGCTCGTGGTCGGGCATACCATGGCACACCACATGGTTGATAGACGTGCATAGGGTGTAGGGGTAGCCGTGGTAGTTTAGGCAAGCAGGAATGGCGTTTTGGACTTCGGTGATGTGTTTGTACGCCAAATCATCCAAAAAGCCCGTGCTTACCCCTGCCTTGACGTGAGGGTCTAGCATTTGTAGGACTTCACTGGCAAGTTGTCCTGCCACTTTCATCTTTTCAATGCCGTCTTTGTTTAATAGGGGGATAACTTTACTCATGGGATTCTCTTTTTCATTTGTTTAAATTTATAAAATCAGTAATCATTGGAATCAGTACTAACAGGCATATCCACAGGCTCGCCTTGCGTTGGGGTGGAGTGGGGTGGGGTGGGGGATTTTTCGGGCAGATATAACGCCCCTTTTTGTCCGCATGCGGTTAGGGTGAGTGCCAATGCTAGGCTAAATAACAAGATTTTCATCATAAAATTACAAAATAATAAAAGGTTATTTTAACATAATTTTGCCAAAATCGCTTGATTTGTACAAACTCAGCATGACAAACTTTTTGCTTTTTAAAGGATAATAATTTGTCATGATAAGTTGTCGTCTTTTCAAGTAAAATATTTCTCTTTATTATGAACTGTCCACACCATGACTACCGATTGTTGTTTTAAAACCACCGCCAAATACGCCTTTACCCAGAGCTTGCCCATTTTGTCGGGCTTTTTGTTTTTGGGCATGGCATACGGGGTGTATATGCACTCGCTCGGCTTTTCGCCATGGTATCCCATCATTATGGCGGTACTGATTTTTGCAGGGTCGGTGGAGTTTATCGTGGCGGGGCTACTTATCATGGCGTTTAACCCGTCATCGGTGTTTTTGCTTGTGGCAATGATTAGTGCCAGACAGATTTTTTATGCCATTTCTATGTTGGATAAATTTCGGGGCATTACAGGGTGGAAACGCTGGTATCTCATCGCAGGCATGGTGGACGAGAGCTTTGCCATTAACTACACCGCCGACACGGACAAGACAGGCGTCGATAAGGCGTGGTTTATGGTGTTAGTTATGCTGTTTTTGCACATTTATTGGGTAACGGGATCGGCACTGGGGGCGGTCATGGGGGTGGTGTTGCCCTTTGATTTGAAGGGAGCGGAATTTGCGATGACGGCACTGTTTTTGGTGATTTTTTTGGAGCAATGGGGTGGGGAGGTCACGCACGAAAGCTCACTACTTGGCATTGGCATGACGGCGTTGGCGTTGGTGGTGTTTGGCAAGACAAATTTTTTAATCCCTGCCATGCTTGGCATTTTGGTGTATTTGACCGTTAGACGCTCGGCACTACATGACAAATTGACCAATAAGGTGGCAAAATGACCCTAAACGAACAACTTTTGACCATTGCCACTGCCATTGTTGCTGTTCAGCTGTGCCGTTGGGTGGCGTTTTGGGCGTTTCCTGCTCACAAGAAAGTGCCTGATTTTGTGCAATATTTGGGCAAGGCGTTGCCGTCCGCGGTGTTTGGACTGCTTGTGGTGTATTGCTATAAAAACGTGGATATTTTGGGGCAATATCATGGCATGGCGGAGTTTATCGCAGGGGCGGTGGTCGTGGGGCTACACCTATGGCGAAAAAATATGTTTATCTCCATTGGTGTGGGGACGATTTTGTATATGATATTGGTGCAAAAGGTTTTTGTGTGAAAAAGTATGTGAAAAAACGTTTGTGAAAAAATTGTGATAATTGTATTTTTAAATGGTAAATGGCTGGGGTGTTTAGTTACCCTCAGCCAATAAACATCAACAAATATCGCTACCCACAAAACATCGGTCGTGACAGGATGGTATTAAGCACGTTGAATGCCATCATATATCACAGCATGGGCTTAGTCACTGCCAACACCAAAATCCCCACATAGGCGATACCTGCAATCACCATACCCGCCTTTTTTTGACTCAGTAGCGGAGCCCGCAAAGCCTTGATATTGGCAGAGATTGCCACAGCCAACAGCATAATCTTGACAACCGCCCAATACCGCCTGCGAAAATCAGCCCTGTTTGATATAAAAACAGCCCAATGGTAATTACAACCATGAGTAAATGCAAGTGTTTCATAAGACGACCTTAGTAAGTTGTGTTGTTTGTGTTATCTGCGGCGACTGGCAAAGCTCATTATTCGTATAAGACTTCAACAATCTCATACTCTGCCAAACCACTTGGGGTCTGGATTTTGGCTTCATCACCTTCTGACTTACCAATCAAGCCTTTGGCGATGGGACTGCCGACCGAGATTTTGCCAACTTTGACATCCGCTTCATCTTCGCCCACAATTTTGTAGCGTTTTTGGTCGCCCGAATCCACGTCTTCGATGACCACGGTCACACCAAACACCACACGTCCGTCTTGAGGTAGGGTGGTTGGGTCAATGACCTGAGCCCCGCCAAGTTTTGCTTCGATGTCACGAATACGTGCTTCGGACAGCCCTTGCTGTTCCCGAGCGGCATGGTATTCGGCATTTTCTTTTAGGTCGCCATGTTCACGAGCTTCGGCAATGGCAGCGGTAATGCGTGGACGCTCCACGGTTTTTAGCTGTTTTAATTCTGCTTCTAGGGCGGCGTGTCCTTGTGGGGTCATGGGATAGCGTTGCATGGTCTCTCCTGATAATTGTCAATACATAGCTAAAAACACCACGCCGATTGGGGTGGTGTTTGTCATCTGTAATTGGCTTTTTGCCAAATTGTTAGCTTGCCATTATACCAAAAATAGCCAGTAATTGCAACTGTTTTAACGCCAATACCTAAGTTTTGCCATCATAAACAGCAGTCCCACAAACATCCCCAGATAATACGCCATCCGCACATCAAAGCTGTTGTCTCGGTATTTGATGGGCAGACTGACAAGGGCTGTACAGCTTGGGATTAACACAAGGTATAGCACCCAGTTTTCTAGGACGTGAAGTATGCCTTGCATGGTGTTGCCATTGCCATAACGATAAGCAGACAGACTCATAAGCATGATGACGATGATAAGGGTCAAAATCAAGCCTTTGGGAATATCTTTGGGGACAAGGCTGTCAGGTAAAATGTTGCTTATTTTAAAATCTGCCATCAGCTATACCGCCCCATAATCGTCAAAATCGCCACAACAGATGTAAGATACCCAAGCGTGATGGCGTTCTGGGTTTGGATATTTGCCCCGTTAAATTTGTTTAAAATTTTTGCCCCACCGACAAACAAGGCTGGCACAACAATCATAAAAAACGACACCATCACAGACGCATGACGTACCACCGCCCCCACGTCATGCCCTGCCAACAAGCGAAAACCGTATCCTGCCAACGCAAGTACAAGGACAAAAACAGCAAGCCCAATGGTTACACCAATGGGGACAAGGCTTGGGGGTTTTGGACTTAGGGATTTGGGATTGGTGTTTAATTCTGACATAGATTTACCGTACCATCATTTAGCCAAATCGGACTTGGCAAGCTCATCACGCATTTTGTCAATGACCATTTTATAATCATCTTTACCAAAAATCGCCGAACCTGCCACGAACATATCCACGCCAGCATCCGCAATCGCACGGATATTGTCAGGATTGACACCGCCGTCAATCTCCAAGCGAATGTCAAGCCCACGCTCATCTATCATACGGCGAACTGCACGCACTTTATCAAGTGTGCCATCAATGAACTTCTGGCCGCCAAAACCAGGATTGACACTCATGATAAGAATCTGATCAAGTTTATCGATGGTATAATCCAAGTAGTGCAGTGGCGTGGCAGGGTTAAACACCAGTCCGCACTTGATGCCACCATCCTTGATAAGCTGTAAACTTCTGTCAATATGCTCCGATGCCTCTGGGTGGAACGTGATAATATCCGCCCCTGCCTTGATAAATTCTTCAATCATTCTATCGACAGGCTTTACCATCAGATGCACATCAATCGGCGCGGTAATGCCGTAGTCTTTTAAGGCACGGCAGACCATCGCCCCAAAAGTCAAATTTGGCACATAGTGGTTGTCCATGACATCAAAATGCACCACGTCCGCCCCTGCGTCTAGTACGGCTTTTGTGTCATCGCCCAAACGGGCAAAATCGGCTGATAAAATGGACGGAGCGATGAGAAATGGTTTTTGGGGTAGAATTTTCATATTAGATAATAAAGTTAAAATTTGGCTTATGATAGCAGATTTTTACTTATTTTAAAAATAAAAAACAAGCCAAAACATCTGCTTTGACTTGTCTTAAACATTTTGCCATGATTATTTTTGCTGATAGGCTAGCTTCACACCTGCGATAAAGCCATCATTATCATCAAATTCACCCACTTTTACACCATTAGGCAACTGAGCGGTAGCATTACCAAATTTCAGGTATTTGCCACCCACCGATACCGACCATTCTGGGGTAACGTTATATTTGGCCCCAAGTCCTAGGCTATAATAACCTTTGATGGGTCCAAGCGTACTAACAGGATTGCCTGCTCCACTGTCATAGCCGACACTGCCCGATACAGCAAGTTTATCATTAAGTTTCTTACCCAAACCAACTTCGGCCGACCATTGGTCTTTGTCATAACTGATGATTGGTAATCCACTTAACTGTGTATATCTCGTTGGGCGAATGTCAAAATCCGACCATGGTACATAACGCACTTTGGCAGTCAAAAGTGTGGTTGGGTTGACACCAGTTTGAAAGTCTAGATTCCAAGACTCAGGCAAAGTTACACTAAACGGCAAAGAACTATTGGCATTTTGCCGTAAAAGAGTCGCAGTTGGAAACACCTCAGCAATATTACTCTCATGTTCAGTCTCAGAGCGATAGGTAAGAGCTGCTTTTAGAGCAATTTCAGGCTTGTGGTAAGCAACCCCTGCCACCCAACCTGTCGTGGTATCGGTACTAATTTTAGCATCATATCCTGTGGCTCTTTGATAAGCATTGCCACGTAAATGAACCTCGCCAGTTAGGCGTTGCAAAGCAGGGCCACCGTAAACTTGAAAGTTTTTATTTTGACCTAATTTTGCCCCCATCAATAAGGTGGCATTTTGGGTGCGAATCTCTACATTGGTACCCTGACCTTGCTGACCTGCCAAAGCTGGGAACATTGCCTGAGAGGCACCCACCAACTGACCTAAACTTGCAGCTTGTGCCTGTGCTTGCGTCAATTGCGTTTGTAAGGCGGTTGTATCTCCACCTGCTGCCTGCACATTAGCAATGGCTGTCTGCAGTTGCGTAATGCCTTGCTGAGCCTGAGCCAAACCCGCTTGTGCCTCAGTAACAGACCCAACCTTACCTTCCGATAAAACAGCAACAATATCATCTGCACCTTTGGAGACAAAATTGTTATCACCACCATACTGTACCGCTGCACCCCATGGCTCATCATAGAGTACGCCCACGCTAAACGTGTCGTTAATGTCCGCTTTCACACCAAAGCGAGCAAAGTCATAGGCTTCGGCGATATCCCCTGTTGAGCGTCCACTGATATCCTTGCCTGACACATCAGCATCGATATAGGTATAAACCACCTCACCATAGGTGCCATCTTGTAAAAATGCCGTGATGTCCTGCCCAGAACGGTCAAGACCTGCCGCGTTTGCCACGCCAACTGCACCGATGGATGCAATCGCTACTGCTAAATGTTTGTAGTTAAACATAGAGCCACTCCAATGATTACCATAAAATTTCCGTATGTCGCACATACCGCCTAGAAATTTGGTTAAAACTTCATACAACTGTTTTTACAATCGTATAACAAACGTTTTAACAAATGTTTCATCGCTACATATTAAAACAAAATAAACACGAACGCAATAGCAAAAATCGCACAAAATCACTATTTTTTGCCGTTTTATCAGAAATTTTTGTAATTATGGATAAAATATTACAAATAAGAATAATTATTATAAATTAAATACCGTTTTTTATTTTACCTACTCAATAATGTGGTGGTCTGTCTGCGAGTAAATCAAATGGAGCAATGCCGTCATCATCACGACTTTCTAAGAATTTATACAAGAGCTTTAATTGGTCTTGTAAGTCCTTTAATGTTTTATCTTGGTGGGCGATGACATCATTTAGGGTATCTACCGTATTTTCAAGATAGGCGATTTTGATTTGCAAATCGGTAATATCAGCGTGGGTGGCGGTCATTTTATTTTCCCCTTTAAGGTGTAAAATTTGCTATAATTGCCCCATTTTATCATTGAAAATCCGTATTGAAAATAAATTATGGCACTCATTCATCTAAAAAATATCTCCCTTGCCTTTGGCGTCGCCCCCATTTTAGACCATGTTAATTTTAGCCTTGATGCAGGCGAGCGGGTGTGTCTCATCGGACGAAATGGCGAAGGCAAATCCACGCTCTTTAAGCTCATTGACGGCACGCAAACCCCTGATGACGGCGAGATTATCATCGCAGACGGCTTGCGTGTTGCGATGCTTGCCCAAGACGTGCCAAGCGATGACGGCACTTTGCTTGACATTGTCATGAATGGCGATGAAAAAGTGGCAACCCTGCTTCGCCAATACCACGACCTATCGGACAAATGCACAGCGGGCGACATGACCGCCTGCGAGCGTATGACGGACGTGCAACATGAGATTGATGCTTTGCACGGCTGGGAGCTAGAACGGGGTGCCCGCACCTTGCTTGACAACATGGGGCTAAATCCCACAGGCCGCCTTGCCGACTTATCAGGCGGACGAAAACGCCGTGTCCTACTCGCTCGGGCGTTGGTGGTTAAGCCTGATGTGTTGCTACTTGATGAGCCGACCAACCATTTGGACGTGGAGAGTATTGATTGGCTAGAAAACTACCTGCTCGGGCAAAATTTGACCGTGCTGTTTATCACGCACGACCGCAAATTTGTGGACAATCTTGCCACTCGCATTGTGGAATTGGATAGGGGTAAACTCTCCACTTATGACGTAACGCAAGGGGTTAAGGGCTATGCTCGTTATCAAGAATTAAAGGAATTGGAGCTTGCCAGCGAAGCCAAATCCTTTGAAGAATTTGACAAAAAACTTGCCCAAGAAGAAGTTTGGATTCGCCAAGGCATTAAGGCAAGGCGTACTCGCAACGAAGGGCGTGTGCGCGCGTTAAAGGCACTTCGTGAAGAGCGAAAGCAGCGTCGTGATGTGGTGGGGAGCGTCTCACTCACCCAAAACGTATCCGAAAAATCAGGAAAAATCGTCTGTGAAGTCAAGGACTTAAGCCTGCAATATGACGGCAAAATACTGGTCAAAAACTTCTCAACCCTGCTCATGCGTGGCGATAAAGTTGGCATCATCGGCAATAATGGCGTGGGCAAAACGACCCTAATCCGCACCGTGCTTGGGCTTGATGACTCTGCCAAAGTAGGCGGTACAGTCAAGCTTGGTACGAACCTAAATATCGCCTTTTTTGACCAATTAAAAGACCAATTAGACTTTGATAAATCCGTTGCCGAAAACGTCTCCGAAGGCTCGGACTATGTGGACGTGGGCGGAAGACGCACGCACATTTTGGGGTATTTGCAGGACTTTTTGTTCACGCCAAACCGTGCCAGAACGCCTGTCAAGGCTCTATCAGGGGGCGAAAAAGCCCGAGTACTGCTCGCCAAAAATTTGCTAAAACCTGCCAATGTCTTGGTGCTTGATGAGCCGACTAATGACCTTGACATGGCAACTTTGGAGCTTTTGGAGGAATTTGTTGCAGGCTTTGACGGTACGATTTTGCTTATCAGCCACGACCGCGCCTTTATGGACAACGTGGTAACGCAGACGTGGGTATTTGGTACGGACAAGGACGGTCATGGCGTGATTGACGAATATGTGGGTGGTTATCAAGATTATCTCACCCAAAAAGCACGGAGTGAACCAACCAAACTCAAAGCGGATAAAGTTGAAAAATCAGAAACAATCAAAGCCGACAAACCAAAATCCGACACGTCCAAGCCTGAGCAAAAACGCAAACTCTCCTATAAAGAACAGCGTGAATTGGAAAGCCTGCCCAATGAAATTGCCGAACTTGAAAACGAGCAAAGCGAGCTAAATGACAAACTGGTGGACGGTTCGCTATTCGTTAGCGATTTGGCATTGGCAACCCAATACAGTGAACGACTTGGGGAGATTGATGGGATTTTAATGGAGAAGTTGGAGCGTTGGGACGAATTGGAAAATTTGGTAAAATAAACACAGGCAAAAAACAATGAGCAACAAAAACTGCTGTGGGGGTAATTGCCACACCGATAACCAAGCCCCACAATCAAATAACCCACAAATTGACATTAAAAAAATGCCCGATTTGACCGCCACGCACAAACAAACGAGCGTGGCGGATAAAGCTGTATTCCAATGGGAATTTTTATTGCCAAAATATTGGGGAATTTGGTTTTCGTTAATGATATTTTTACCGCTTATTTATTTGCCTTTGCGTATACAGTTTTGGCTTGGCAGAAAAATTGGCGAATTGGCATATATACTTATCAAAAGACGGGTCAAAGATACACTCACCAATCTAACTTTGGCATTCCCTGATAAATCTGATGATGAAAAAGTACTAATCGCTAAACAAGTTTTTGTCAATCAAGGCATTGGTATTTTTGAGACGCTAAACGCATGGTTTCACCCCAATGTCTTTAAACGCACGTTTAGCATTTCAGGATTACAGCATTTAATCACCGCCCAAAAAGAAAATAAAGCCGTGATATTATTGGGTGGGCATTTTACGACATTAGATTTGGGTGGGCGGTTATGTACGCAGTTTTTCCCTGCCGATTGTATGTACCGCAAACAAAACAACCCACTTTTGGAGTGGTTTATTTATAATGGTCGCCGTCATATTTTTGACGAACAAATCAACAGCCGTGATATGAAAAAACTCATCAGTCGGATTAAAGACGGCAAAGTGATATGGTATAGCCCTGACCAAGATTTTGGCTTGGAGCATGGGGTTATGGCGACATTTTTTGGTGTGCCGTCTGCAACCATTACCGCCCAAAGGCGATTTGCCAGCACGAATAAAAAAAATCCGCCTATGTTTATTGCCTTTGACATGATTCGCCAAACGCCTGATAATATCCCCAAAGGCAAACGTCCGCATTATCATATCAGCCTATCGCCTGTCATTGACAATTACCCTAGCGATGATGAGGTGGCGGACGCACAGCGTATTAATGATATGATAGAACATAACATTAAAAAAGACATTACCCAATGGATGTGGTTTCATCGGCGGTTTAAAACACAGGCGGATGGGATGGATTATTATGGTTAAACTTATTTTTAAAGAAAATTTTTAGAAAATTTGCTATAATTTACGTTCATTTTGATAAGGATAAAACCATGCAACTTACCACAAGAGAATTGGTTGAAAAATTTGGCTCTCATCGCTTGATTGTGCTTGATGATGACATTTTGGCAGATTTTGATGATGATACTGTGCTTTTATTATCCGCCCAAAAACCAACCAAAAAATCCATTTTGCCAGAAATTGCCAAATACGCCAATTTTTTAAAAAATGATGTTGTCGATGATAATAAAAATATTGACGAGAAAAGTAAACGCATCATGGCAATGCTAAATGCTGATGATAAACGCATTAAGGCAGGTTTATAAAAACCATTGTAAAACATATAATCTTTTTTACTTCAAAATATAAATATAGAATTGATGTGAATTGAGCTAATTTTTTATATTTTGGATTGAATTGAGTATAAAATTTAACACTAAACATTAAGAGAAAATCATGACCGAACCAACCACCAAACGCATTTTGACAGGCATTACCACCACAGGCATTCCCCATTTGGGCAACTATGTTGGGGCGATTCGTCCTGCCATTCAAGCGGTACAAGATTCCGATGATGACGCTTTTTTCTTTTTGGCGGATTATCACGGGATTATCAAATGTTTTGACCCTGATGAGATTCATCGCTCCACCCGTGCCATTGCCGCCACTTGGATTGCCTGCGGTCTTGACCCCGAAAAAGTTACCTTTTATCGCCAGTCGGACATTCCCGAGATTCCCGAGCTTGCGTGGATATTAAACTGCTCTTGTGCTAAGGGTCTCATGAACCGAGCCCACGCCTACAAAGCGAGCGTGGACATAAACCTTGCCAAAGAAGACACGGACGCTGATTTTGGGATTAGCATGGGGTTGTTTAGCTATCCTGTGCTGATGAGTGCGGACATTTTGATGTTTAACGCCACGCACGTCCCTGTCGGCAAAGACCAAATTCAACACATTGAAATGGCACGAGACATTGCAGGGACGTTTAATTTTAAATACAAAGAGCTGTTCACGCTCCCCACTGCCGTAACGGACGAAAACACGCCCCTACTGACAGGACTTGATGGTCGCAAAATGAGCAAATCCTATGGCAACACCATTCCGCTCTTTGGGGACAGCAACCCCACCATTGACCCACAAAAGGCGTTAAAAAAAGCAATCGGGCAAATCGTAACCAACTCCCAAGCTCCCGAAGAACCCAAAAATCCTGATGAGTGTAATATTTTTGAGATTTATAAAGCCTTTGCCACGCCTGATGAGATAAATGCCCTTGCCGAGCATTATAGACGTGGTATCGGTTGGGGCGAAGCTAAGGAGATTTTGTTTAATAAGATTGACGGTGAGATTGCTCCCATGCGTGAAAAATACGCTCATCTTATGGCAAACCCTAAGGAGCTTGAAGAGATTTTGCAAATGGGGGCGGTTAAGGCTCGCCGTGTCGCCCAAAAACAACTGGATAAAACCAGACGTGCGATTGGGATTAAACCGCTTGCGAAGTTGAAATAAGGAGAAGTCATGCGAATTTCTTTTGAAGAATTTTTAAAATCTGACATTCAAAAACAGGAAATTGAGCCAATTATCCCCATGGATTTGGACAGTCAAAATCCTGCGGTACATAGATTGATTAAAAATTCTGCCAGACGGGTTATTAAACAGCACCAAAAAGAAATTGAAGCATTAAAGCATAAGTGAAGTTAAAATAATGGACATATTACCCATTTTCTTAAATTCGCTCAAACCACTTTTATGGTTTTTGCCAATTTTATTTCTCATTGCCTTTTTAAAATCACCCTTTTTCAAAGGGTGGTTTGGCGAGAAACTGGTTAATATAAAATCCAATCGCACTCTACCAAAAGATATTTATCATGCCTTTCATGATGTTTTGATTGAAGATAATTTGGGTATGACGCAAATTGACCACATTTATATTTCAAAATTTGGTATTTTCGTGATTGAAACCAAAAATTACAAAGGTTGGATTTACGGCAAAGCTCACGACAAAGAATGGACAAAAAATGTTTATGGTAAAAAATACCCTTTTCAAAACCCACTTCATCAAAACTATCGCCACATCAAAGCCTTAGAAAAAGTTTTAAATGTCAGTCATGATAATTTTCATTCGGTGGTTGTTTTTGCTGGTGAGTGCGAGTTAAAAAGCCATTTCCCAGACAATGTGTGCTATCTATATGAATTTACTGATTATATTTTATCGTTTGATGAAATTGTATTTAGTGAAGATGAAATTCAATATTTAATCAATATCCTTAATTTAACAAAACTTGAAAATAACAATGACAATAAAAAATCCCACCTTAAACAATTAAGGGAAAAACACTAATGACCGACACCACCATTCGCATTTACAACACCGAAGTCCAAGCCCTGCCCGATGATTTATATATTCCGCCCCAAGCATTTGCGATATGGCTTGAACAATTTGCAGGTCCGCTTGATTTTTTGTTGTATTTGGTCAAAAAGAATAATTTTGATTTGACCGAAACCGCCATTTTGCCGATTACCGAGCAATATTTGACTTATATCAAAGAGCTTGATGATACTTATTTTGAATTGGCGGGCGATTATTTGCTGATGGCAAGTACGCTCATCGCCATAAAAAGCGAACTTTTGCTCCCCCAACCACAAATCACAGGCGAAGAGCTAAGCCCTAAAGCACGACTCATCAGACGGCTAGAAGAATATGCCCAAATCAAAGAAGCCAGTCGCCGATTAGATAGCCTAATTCGCCTAGAACGTGATGTGTTTTTGGCATTTGCCAGCCTGCCTAGTAGCGAAGCCATGAAAGCCGAACTGCCAAGCTACTCGCCCCAGATACTCATCAACAGCTTGATTAATATGCAAATCAAGCCTGATTATCAAATGCACCACATCAAGACCGACCCCGTGCCACTACCTGAGCGTATCGCCAAGATTAGCCTGATGTTAAGCCAACAAGGTTCTGGCACGTTTGCCGAGTTGCTCGATGAAACGCAGGGGCGTGTGGGCGTGGTCGTGAGTTTTGTGGCGGTGCTTGAACTTCTAAAACGGGGGCTGATTGGCTTTGCTGACGGTGATGACGCCCTGCTAAAAAGCGAGATAAATGTGGACATCGCCCAGAGTTTTCAGCTTGAAGTCATGGACGCCCCCATGTCCAAAAAAGGCAAGCAAAAAGACCCTTTATTTAACATCAATAACACCGGCTTTGACTTGTCCGAGCAGACTTTATATTGGCTTCATTAATCATTAGGCAATCGTATGCAAAACAACCAACCTTTATCCACGCTTACACCTAACAGCGATAGCGACAATATCGCTGACGACATCAAAAACACCCACGCCACTGCCACAGCGTTAAGTCGCTATATTGAAGTACTACTGCACGCCAGCGAGTCGCCTTTGACAGCAGATGATTTAAAAAAGCATTTAATGATAAGCCAAGATGAATTTGACGTGGCACTGGCGGTGCTAGAAGAGCGTTTGTCGCACAGCGTGCTGACCCTTGCCAAGACCGCCAGTGGCTATCGCTTGCAAATCAAGGACTCGTACAGTCGCATTATTCATCAGGTGTTCCCCGAACGCCAAGAGACCCTAAGCCAAGCCCTGTTAGAGACCCTAAGTGTCATCGCTTATAAACAGCCTGTAACTCGCTCGGACATTGAGCATATTCGTGGCGTGAGTGTGTCTAGCCATATCTTACGCCAACTGTTTGATAAGGGTTGGATTATGGAGAAGGGACATAAAGACGTGTTGGGTCGCCCTGCCTTATTGCACACCACAAAAGCGTTTTTGGACGCATTTGGTTTGACTGATTTAAAAGAATTACCCGAATTGCCTGATTTGGAAAATTTTAAAGTGGACGGGTAGGGCTCATATTAAAATGACTGATTTTATAATATTGGGTTGTTTATAAATTATTATCTTAATTTCTTTTAAATCATTTGATTTTAATTTCTTTTAATTTCTTTTAATTTAATTTGATATTATTAAATAGGATGTGTAGGGGCGAATTATATTCGCCCAAATATTTTATTTAAAAATACATTTTTAAAATTGCAAGTATTTAATTAATCATATTTTGATTATCAATTTACAATTAATATTAAAATTTCCCCTATTAATTTTTAAACCCCCACCCTATCTTTTTCTTTTGCGTTTTATTATCATGAATTTAATCATACGCTCGGAGCGGTGAAACCATTTTTCCATATGCACATAACTGATTGCTGACAGAAAAATAATGGTAATAGGCAGGAGCATTGACCAATAGCCATATTTGGCATATAGCCACACCGCCACAAAGCCGCCGCCAAAAAATCCCCACCATAACGCACTTTGTAGCACCACTTTGGCAAGACTGACCTTTCGCCCCACAAGCCAATGCCCCACCGTCGCCCCCAAATCGGACGTTACCCCTGTCAGATGCGTGGTACGCACCACCGCCCCGTGATAGGTTGCCACCATGGAGTTTTGTAGTCCGCACGCCATGGCGATGAGCATTTGCCCGTAGTCGTTGCCCGACAGATACAGCCACAGACTGCCACAGAGCAGGACGAATTCTAAGTACATGGCATAGCCATAATGACGCTTGATGTGTAGCTCGCTACCCCCGATAATCATGCCACTTAGCACCGAGCCAAGCCAAAACGAGCCTACCGACACGAGCAGTAGCCACAGGTTTTCCCAGTCATGATGAAAGGATGTTACCGCCAGCAGGCTGATATTGCCCGTAACGTGTGATGCCGAAACGTGGGTAAACCCCATGAGTGCGGTTGTGTTCAAAATGCCAGCACTAAATGCCAGCACCACCGCCCCACACAGTACCCAAGTGGGAAGTTGGTTTTGCATGACCGATAAATGAATGATAACAAACCAATTAGTTTACAAAACTTTGGACAAAAATAAAAGCACACAACACAAGACGTGCTTGATTGTGTGCTGTTAAAATGTTACAAAATTTTACAAACCTTGGGCGTGCCTTACTCGGTATCGTCCGCCACCAGCTCCATAAGCTCACTGCTTAGTCCGACAGTGTTAAACCCTGCGTCCACAAACAAAATCTCGCCTGTAATACCGCTCGCCCAAGGCGATAGCAAGAATAAAGCGGCGTTACCCACTTCCATTTGATTAACATTGCGTTGTAGGGGCGTTACTTTTTCGGTAACGTCCAGCATTTTACGGAATGACTTGATGCCACTGGCGGCAAGCGTGCGAATCGGACCTGCACTAATGGCATTGACACGAATGCCTTCTCTACCCAGCGAGCTTGCCAGATAACGCACCGATGATTCTAGGCTGGCTTTGGCAAGTCCCATGACGTTATAATTTGGCAATACAGAAATGCTGCCTTCATAAGTCAAAGTAAGTAGTGAACCTTGACGTTTGGCAAGGAGTGTACGACTGGCTTTGGCAAGTGCCACGAAGCTATAACTGGACACATCATGAGCAATGGCAAAGCCTTCACGAGTCGTGGCGTCCGTAAAGTCGCCATCCAACTGCTCGGCAGGGGCAAAACCAATGGCGTGTACCACACCGTTCACCCCGTCGTCCCAAATGCGAGCCACTTCATCAAAGCATTTGACAATCTCATCATCCGAGCTGACATCGCAAGGCAATACCGCCACCGCCCCAAAAGTCTCGGCCGCCATATCCACCCGTTTTTTGATTTTGTCATTGGGGTAAGTTAAAATCAGCTCTGCCCCCTCACGGTGCAAGCATTCGGCAATCGCCCACGCAATCGACAGCTTACTGGCAATACCCGTTACCACAAATCGTTGACCTTTTAATAACATCAGTCGCTCCACGCATTTAGTTAAAATTGTTAGCATTATACCACAGATTTTGGCAAATAGGGAAAATTTAGAAACGATTGTAAACTTTTAACGAAATCGCCTTTCGTTTTAATTTGGTTATTTTAAAAAGGTAAATTTAAAAAGCAAAAATTATAACCCATTAACACCGCAAAGCACACAAACCATTTGGCAAATCTGGCCTTTTTCGCTATAATATCACGTTTATTTTTATTTGATAATACCATGTGCCAACATTGCAACAGCCACGCCACTTCCGCCTTTTCTTTTGATGTAGAAGCCACCGCCCAGAACTACGCCAATATCATCTCTGCCAGTGGCGAAAACCTAAGCCGTGAAGGACTGCTTGATACGCCCATGCGTGCCGCCAAAGCCTTTCGGGACTTGACGGCAGGCTATCATCAAGACCTGCATACGGTTGCCAATGATGCCATTTTTGCCAGTGATAATGCTGATTTGGTGCTTGTGCAAAACATTGAATTTTATTCGTTATGCGAGCATCACATTTTGCCGTTTTTTGGTGTGGCACACATCGGCTATCTGCCAAATGGTAAGGTGCTTGGCTTATCCAAACTGGCTCGCATTGTTGATATGTATGCCAAACGCCTACAAATCCAAGAAAACCTAACCAAACAAGTCGCCCAAGCCATCCATGAACTCACAGACTGCCGTGGTGTGGCGGTCGTCATGGACGCAAGCCATATGTGCATGATGATGCGTGGCGTGGGCAAACAACAGTCCACCACCCGCACCACCTGTATGCTTGGGGTGTATGAGACGGACAATCAAGCCCGAAATGAATTTTTGAGTGCCATTCCTAAGCGTGTGCCGGCGTTTGGCTGATGTTATTCACTTTTATAAACAGGCATGGCAAAAAGCCCTTAATCAAAGTTAAGGGCTTTTTATTTGGGTTAAATGATGGGGTAAATGATTGGATTAACCCAAAAAGGCGTTATACATCCAAATTTCTTTTTCTTGGGCTTGGACGTAGCCTGTTACGATGTCGGACGTGCCTTGGTCGGATGCTTCTTCGGCAAGCTCAGCAACGGCTCGTTGCTCTTCGATAAGAGTTTGCAAGCCCTTAACCACGCCTTCTACACAGCCACGACCATCAAACACGCCTTTGTTTTCTTTGATGCTAGAACGCTCGGCAAAATCGCTATATGCGTGTAATGGCGTGCCACCTAGGGTTAGAATGCGTTCAGCGATTTCGTCAATTTGTAGTTGTAGCTCGGTGTACAGCTCTTCAAATTTTGGGTGCAGGGTAAAAAAATGCTCGCCTTTGACGTTCCAGTGATAGCCGCGTACGTTGATATAAAACAGATGGTAGCTAGACAGTAGGGCGTTTAGGGCTTTGATGACGGGGGTAAGTTCTGCTTTTTCAAGACCGATTTGATTGGTACTCATAAATTTTCTCTCCTACTGGGTTGTAAAAATGATAGCCTGTGCTAACAAATACCATAATAACAAAAAGGGCTTAAAATGTTAAGCAAATAATCATTATTTTTATAATTTGAATTTTAAATGAAAAATAAATTTTTTTAAATAAAATTAATTATTAATTGTAGTTGCATGATGTAAGTATTAAAGTATGACTGGTCATCTGCAATGATGCGATTTTGCAACCATGCTTGTTTGGCGGTGTGTTTTGAAGGTTGGAGCGTTGTGTTAAAAAAATTTGGAGAGTGCATTTGCATTCCCCAAATTTACCTTTATCGGATTAAATGATCTGATATTGGATTTGATTTTCATTAAGTCCCGCGCCAAGGTTGGCAAAGACAATGGCATTGACCACACCAGTACCGTCCGCATCATAGCTCAAATCGCCTGTCGTGCTGTTGTATTTGATAAAGTCGCCCACGCTCGTTTGACCTGCCAAAGCGGTGAAAATGGCGTCATCAAGGACGATTTTGTCATTGGCGACATCAAAGTCGGTGATGGTGTCTACCGAGCCATCAAGTAGGGTGCTAAATCTAAAATAATCCGCCCCATCGCCACCTGTCAAGGTGTCACTGCCTCGTCCGCCGTCTAGGGTGTCATCGCCTGCACCGCCAATCAGCGTGTTGTTACCGCTGTTGCCAATCAGGGTATTATTTTCGCTGTTGCCTATGGCATTGATGTTGTCTGCGCCAAGCAGAGTTAGGTGTTCTAAATTATCAACTAAGCTATAATTGATATAACTGTACACTGTATCTGTGCCTTCGTCTGCAAGCTCGGTAATGCTATCGCCTGTATTATCAATGACATAGCTGTCATCGCCTTGACCGCCAATCAGCGTGTCCGCCCCTTGACCGCCATCTAGATAATCATCGCCAAGTCCGCCATAAATGATATCATCGCCGTCATTGCCAAAGATGTTGTTATTTGCATTGTTGCCTGTTAAGACATCGGCAAAGTTTGAACCTTTTAGGTTTTCAATTTGCGTGCCATAACCAATAAAGCCTTGCCCTTTGACATACTCGGTATGTGTATGTTTACCTGCATTACCAGACAAGGTGTAGCCTGATAGGTCTTGGTTGGCAAAGAAAGCGTTGTTGCCTTCAATGGTAGTTTTTTCTTTGATGACAAAGGTGTCCGATTTTTGGCTGGTGTGATAAATCCACGAACCAGGGGTCAAATTGACCGTAACGCCTTCTTGTTCATAGGATGCGTCAAAGGTATCCACACCACCTGCATCTGCGATATAAATGGTGCCGTCTTGGACAAGGGAGGCATAATTGCCAAAACCATAAACATCATCGCCTGCATTGACCGTTTTGGCGACACCAAAACGATAGTGCATATACATCACATCATATAGGCTTAGGTCTCTAAATCCTGAGTTCCAATGGTAATCTGGGCTGTACGACATGATTGAAAATTCGGAAGTGTAATCTTCGGGCGTGGCAAAGCCATAATTGCTATAAACGCCATCGGTATGCTTGCCTGCAAAGGTATGGAACAGCTCGTGCAAGGCAAGGTAGTGGTGGTAGTTGCCAGGGTTTGGGTTGTCAGTAAAGTTGGCGGTGTCAAAGACCACATTACCGCCAGCAAAGGCAAACGCCCCGCTTGATGCCATTCCGCCAATGGTATCGCCATAGATAAAGTTAATCCCGCCATTACCGACTTCTTGATAACTGCCAACTTCTTCAAATTCCACATTGGCAACATCAGAAAACTTAGTTAGGCTATTTCTAATAAAGGTTTTAAGATTGTCCGAAAAATCTCGGGTTGAGCCTTGTCCTACCGAGCCACGCCCTGCATATTGCCAATCGGGGCTGGTGGTTTCTTCTTGTGTGGCAAAATAGTATTTGATTTTGGCAGGCGTGCCATTGTCGGTAAAGCCACCAAACGGTGTGTGCATGGTGTGCAAAAATCCGCCACGGTAGTTGGACGCTACCGAGTCAATCATATAGGCAAAATTGTAATCATCATCGGTGTGCTTCATTTTGCGGTCGGCAGGATTGGTGTGCGTGTGTTTGCTGACAAACTCACCTGTGGCTTGCCCTGCGTTGTGATAAATCGCCACATCGCTGACGCTAATGTCGTTGCCTTCTAAGTCTTTGGTGGCAAGCGTGGCGGTAATGTTGCCTGTGTGCTTGACAAGGGTTTCGCTGTCCACATTGATCACAAAGGCATTGCCGTCTTGGACTTTGGTGGTGTAGTTTTGACCGCCAATGGCAACGCTAATGTCATCGCCCACCTGTGCCGAACCTGCCACCACCCCTGTAATGGCGGTGGTTTTGGCGGGCGTGCTTAGGGTGGTTACGCCATCTTGGGCTTTGGTGTTGTCCTGCCATTCTACGCTGATTTTGCCAAGTTCGCTTTGGGCAACGCCATCTCTTGCCCCGACTTGGCGGACGGTCTTGCTATCGCCTGTCCCTGCCAGATAGTACAATCTGCCAGAAGTGATAAATTCATAGCTGATGGCTTGACCTTGTAGGGCTTCGGCTTCGCTTTTTGATAAGTCAATGTGGAACGACATATCATCACGGTTAAAGCCTGCGTTAAACGACTTATCGCCAATTTTGACCACAATCGCTTCTAGGCTGTCGCTGTTGTAGCCTTGGGCAAAAATGCTGTCGTTTAGGGCAAGTTTGCCACTTAGGCGTACTGAGCCAAAACCGTCCGCCACGCCATTATCGTTGGTATTATCGCCAATGGCGGTAATTTTAATGCTGGCTGAGACATCATTTGTTACATCATAATTGTGGGTATTGGACGCCAAAAATTCCCCATTTTCAAGCACTTGGGCAGATAAGGTGTAGTTTTGGTGTTTGGCAAGCAGTTGCCCGTCAATCGGTGTTTTAAAGGTCAAATCCGTGCCAACGGTGGCGGTAAAGGTTTGTTCGCCCACTTTGATTTCTACCGTTTGTCCTGCCTTAGCGTCCGCCCCCGTTACCTTGCCTGAGACATCAATGGGCGTGGATTGTTCGCTGACATTGATAAGGTTGTCGGTGGTAATTGGGTCAAGCTCTATCTTAATATCTTTGGCAGTAACATTATAAATTAGGCTGTCGTCATCAAAGCCTGTATTGCCAAGCTCATCTTGTGTGGTTAAAGTGGCGTTGATAGCTGTATTTGCCAAAATGACCGCTTTTGGCACGGCTTGGCTAAACTGCCCATCCACCACATTAAGGCTATAAGTCTCGTTGCCAATGTTTAGCGTCACTTTATCACTTGCCACAAATTCGCCTGTTACCGTGCCTGTGATGGTAAAGGTATCATTAATTTCATCAGGTGTGATGGCATTGTCGTCTGTAATGGCGTTTAGTTTGACTTCCACGCTTGGGGCATTGACATCTACCTTATAAGTGGCAGGCGTGTTTGCTTGGGCTTGGTTGCCTGTGTGGTCTCTGGCGGAGAGTTTGGCGGTTAGGTTACCATTTGCGTCAATTAAAGTTTGTGTTGGCACATCAAGTGTCCAAGTGCCAATGGTTTTTTGCCCATTGCCAGAGCTGGTGACGGTTTTTTGGGCGGTAAAACTTTGTCCGCCAATTTCAACCGTCAAAGGAGCATTGGCAAGAGCCACATCGCCATCAAGCTCGAACGAACCTATCAAAGTGGTGCTTGGGTTGGCGGTTTGATAGGCAATGTTAATGTTGTCAAGTGGATTGACGGTAACAATCGGCTGACTAATGTGCTTATCATTGACCGTATAGCCAAGCGTGGCACGGATTGCACCGCCTGCGTTGTTGCCTGCGTTGTCGTACAAATAGGCGGAGACGTCGGCAACTTTGTCGGTGTCGGCAAGTAGGTCGGCAGTTTTGACATTGAGTGTAAAGGTGCCTGTTTGCCCCGTCACGGTGGTCGCATAAGGCTTGCCGTTAACCGTAACGGTAATTTCCACCGCATTTTCAATGCCTTGGGCGGTCAGCGTATTTCTAATGGAATTAAAAGTGCCTGTAATGGTGGTAGTGTCGTGCCAAGTGTCGTTTTGGTCAATGACATTGTCGTCAGAAACGGCGGTCGGCACAAGGGCGGGATTGCCCCATTTTGGCGAGAAAGCGGCCGCCTTATAGCTTTGGCTGTGGTCGTAACTTTGCCCGCCTGTGGTCAAAATCGCCCTGACGGTGTCATAAGAGCGGTGAAGCTCCGCCCCGCTAATGCGATAAGTATAAACGCCATCGGCCCCAAGCTCGGCATCTACGGTTTTGGCAAGCACGCTCGCTTTATAAAATTCCAATTTGACCGTAGAAGTTGCCACTTCCGCCCGTTCAATCTTACCTGTAATGGCAATGTTGAGATTGGCACTGCCATAATTAAACTCAGCAGCATTGACAATGTTGTCGCCTGCAATCGGATTTAGGGTAATGCTTGGGGTGGCAGGCTTTTCAACCGTATAAGTTTGGTTGGTGCTGTCCTCGCCTTGGTTGCCTGCTTTGTCGGTGCTTTTGATGGTGGCGCTGACGCTGTCGTATTTGGTCAGCTCATCGGTGGCAATGTCAGCACTGAATGTACCATCGTCATTGAGACGGGCTTCTACGGTTTTTTGGTTGTTGCTTGTGCAGGTAGAACATAGGCAAATCAGCACAAACTCGTTGGTATCGGTTTTGACAAAATTGCCAATATTGCCCGTAATGGTGGTCGTGGGTTTGGCACTCTCAGTCAAATCAATGCGGTTGTCGCCTGTAATTGGATTTAGGGTGATTTTGGGTGTGGGGGCAATGGTATCCACTTCATAACTGTGGGTTTTATCGCCTTTGGCGGTATTGCCTGCGGTGTCAGTGGTGATGATGGTTGCCGAAATTTGCGTGTGATTTTTTAGGGTAGAACCTGCCACGGTTAGGCTAAATTTGCCTCCTTGTACTGGCACATCTTGCGACACCCCACCAATGATGACTTTGACAAGGTCGCCATCTTTGGCGTTTTCTACCGTGCCTGAAACCACCAAATTTTGCTCACTTTCGGCAAGGTTGATGATGTTGTCGCTGGCAAGGTTGTCAAAGGTAATTATAGGTGTGTCAATCTTTGTATCCACATTATAACCGCCTGTGGCGTTGGTGCTAACGCTCGCCCCTGTGTGGTCTTTGGCAGTCAAAATGGCAGTCAAGGTCTGGCTACCTTCGGCAAAGGCTAAGGTTTCGCCCGAGACATCAAGCGTCCAAATGTTGCCTGTTAAAGTCGCAGGGTGGTCTTGCCCATTGATTTTTATAATGACCTTTTGCTCTGTGGTGGTCGGGTCAAAATTTACCGTGCCTGTTAAAGTGAAGCTCAAAGACTTATCAGCAATGTTAATCATACCATCATCAATGGCGTTGATGGTAATTGCAAGCGGAATGGTGGGCTCAGGCGTTGGCTCAGGCGTTGGCTCAGGCGTTGGCTCAGGCGTTGGCTCAGGCGTTGGCTCAGGCGTTGGCTCAGGCGTTGGCTCAGGCGTTGGCTCAGGCGTTGGCTCAGGCGTTGGCTCAGGCGTTGGAACGAAATGATTATCATCTATATTTTTAATAGGCTGGTTATTTGTGCTTTTGTTGTGGTGTAAAATGGCTGCTCCAAGTCCTGTGGCAAAAAGCCTAGCCAGCCAAGACGAGTGCAAAGCACCGCCTGCCGTCGTATTTGCTGTGGCAAGACTGGCATTTAAATCACTTAAGGCGGTGGGGTCGGTGATGGGCAAAGCGTCTTGAAAATTTTCAAGACGCAAAGATGCATTAACATCCTCGGGCAAGTACACATAAATGTCATCGCCTACCACTTCCATCACAGGATTGTGCAAAACCTCGCCTTCTTCATTGATGATTTGATAAACAGTATTTTTCTTAGCTTTAAGTTTTAGGGGTTTTTTGCTATTTAAAGCATGAGTTTCGGTTGTTTGGTCTTGGATGACAATAAGCTGGTATTTGCTTGTTTTCATGGCGGTTGATCTATTAATTTGAAATACTTTATTATAGCACAATTTTTAAAATAGATTAACCATTTGCTGCAAACCTTCAAGCCAATCGAACTGCGTTGGTTTGAAAATACGTAAATTTTGCTTAATTTATCGCCTAAACTTTGCTATAATAAAAGATTTAAATTTAACAGAGAGATAACTCATGGGCTTTAATTGTGGTATCGTGGGCTTGCCTAACGTGGGCAAATCCACCTTGTTTAACGCACTCACCAAGGCAGGCATCGCCGCCGAAAACTTCCCCTTTTGTACCAAAGACCCAAACACAGGCATTGTGCCTGTGCCAGACCCACGCCTAAAACAGCTTGCCGAAATCGTAAAGCCCGAGCGAGTAATTCCCACCAGTATGGAATTTGTGGACATTGCAGGGCTTGTGGCGGGGGCAAGCAAGGGCGAGGGTATGGGCAACCAGTTTCTTGCCAACATTCGCGAAACAGACGCCATCGCCCATGTCGTGCGGTGCTTTGATGATGATAATGTCATTCATGTGGACGGACGGGTAAACCCCCTATCGGACATTGAAACCATTAACACCGAGCTTGCTCTTGCTGACCTTGAAGCCGTAACCCGTGCCATCACCAACGCCTCCAAAAAAGCCAAAGGGGGCGACAAAGAAGCCCGTGCAATGCTTGATGTGTTCCAAAAAATTGAGCCGTTTTTGGCAGATGGCAAACCTGCTAGAATGGCAAATCTAGACGATGATGAGAGAAAACTCATCAGATCGTACGGGCTAATTACCTTAAAGCCTGTGATGTACATTGCCAATGTGAGTGAAGACGGCTTTGAAAATAATCCGCATTTGGATGCGGTGCGTGAATTTGCCAAAAATGACAATGCCATTGTCGTGCCACTTTGCAACCAACTAGAATCAGAAATCGCCCAGCTTGACGAAGACGAAAAGGCGGAATTTTTGGAAAGTTTGGGAATGGCGGAAGCAGGGCTTGACCGTGTCATTCGGGCAGGCTATGAGCTTCTAAAAATGCAAACCTACTTTACCGCAGGGGTCAAAGAAGTGCGGGCGTGGACGGTGCCTGTCGGGGCGACCGCACCACAGGCGGCAGGGGTCATTCATACCGATTTTGAGCGGGGCTTTATCCGTGCCGAAGTGATTGCCTTTGATGATTTTATTGAATATCAAGGCGAAAAAGGGGCAAGCTCGGCAGGCAAATCTCGCCTAGAAGGCAAAACCTATGTGGTGCAAGACGGCGATGTGATGCATTTCCGTTTCAATGTATAAGTCTATAAGTAGGTTTAATGTCTAAATAGGTTAAGGTCATTAAAATGCCGAACTTTGCCAACCTTGATGTCAGCTTAATTGTTTTATTTATTTTGCTGGGCTTGGGCGTGTTTAGCCAAAATAATACGATAGTTTTGGCGACCGCTCTCTTAATCATCATCAAAGTCAGCCCTTTTGGTGCTGTGCTGTTGCCCTATGTAGACAAATACGGGCTAAGTTTGGGCATTTTGATTTTGACCATTGGCGTGCTTACCCCGATTGCCAGTGGCAAATTAAGCAGTGAGATGATTTTGCAATCTTTTGTCAGTCCAAAATCGCTCATTGCCATTTTGGTTGGACTCTTGGTTGCTTATCTAGGCGGACGGGGTGTCAAGCTGATGATAAGCGAACCGCAAGTGATTGCAGGGCTACTCATTGGCACGGTGCTTGGCGTGGCTTTTTTGCGTGGCGTGCCTGTCGGTCCGCTGATTGCGGCAGGGATTTTATCGCTGTTTTATTGGCAGAAATAAAAGCATATACACACCATCAATTTAAAACAAGGAGAAATTATGATAATAGAATTGGCATTATTACCCCCTGCGATTGCCGAGCAAGTCAAACAACAGGTTGAATATGGCAAAGAAGTTCAATTTGCTGAAAATGGAAAGGTACTCACAAAAACTATTAAAGAACCAAGCACTTTTTACGATGTGATTATGAATTATCATAATCCAGATGTGGGCGATATTGAGTTACCAGAGTTTAAGCGTTCTTAATTGTAATCGTAAGGTATGTATTACACACCATTTAAATAATAAGCCAAAAAAAACGGTGCGTAATACGCACCTTACACCAATCAATAAATTCATATTGAGTTTAAATGAATAAGGTGGTTTTTATGAAAATAGCCTTACCCTTAATCGCCCTATTATTACTCACTGCTTGCCCCAATCATCAAGAGCCAGCAAACCCCATTCAATCTGACAATACGCAGTCCAAACAAAATACCGCCCCTTTAATAGAAGTTACACCCCAAGACAATAAAAAAATCCAACAAGAAACCAATAAGCCAAAAAAACAATGACAAGTGATATTTTTGATAATGGGTTTACCATTGATGATCATCCTTTATTGATTGAAAAAATCTCCGAGCAAGAATTTACCAAAGTATTGGACAACTCCTTAAAAATAGAAAATTCAACAGTCATCTCAGGGTTTGATAATATTAAGAATGCTAAATTAGCATTGGAAGGCGCAATAGAAGTTAATGAAAATAACCTAATTACCAAAATTCACGCAAAAAATGGCAATACCGTTAACCTGTTAGCAGATTTTGAATTTTACAACATAGATGAAAATACTTTATCCATTATCATGGACGATGGTTATTCTGGTATTAGTCTAAATACAGGTAAATTTATTGGTACTTATAGACTTAATTCTTTTGCTTCTCCCAATAAGCTCTATCGTTTTTCTGGTACGGCATACGAAGGCTGTGCTTATCCTTTTGTTGAAAAATATATTAACGATGAATGGATAGCCATTATTCGTTTAGATGATATTTTTAACCAAACCATTAGCAAACAGGATAATCAACTGGAGATTTGTGGTTATCAATTTGGGTTTTTTGAAAATAATCAAACCGCCTATATTAAAGTTACAAAAAATAAAGAAACCGATGACAGTGATTATTATAAAATTTATTTTAAATTTGATGAATTCACAAATTCATTTGATTTAACCACCATTCCCCAAAAGACCTTACCCTTAGAAGTGGCGATTGACTTTGATAATTATGAACAATTCACTCATTTAAATAAAAACCAAGCCAAATTCTTTGCTGGGCTTTATCCTACCGCCAAAGAGCTTGTGATTTTTGGTAAAGTGTCTTATAATCCCAACATCACAAGTTTAATAATGACATTTTCTAATACAGAAAATGAACACGAACTTATCACTCATCTTATCAATATTGATAAAAACGGCAATATCATTGATACACTTAATATTGCTTATGATGAAATTGCTGAAAGCTGGTCAAAAACCACTTCTGCATTACAAAAAGAACAAATCACAGTAACCGACTTTCACGATGGCGACCCCACCCAAGAAAATAGTTGCAAAATAGATGATAAAGGCTATTTTTATTTGGTGGACAGTAAAGACTTTACCCAAACAAATCATAGTAATGACAATTAACTCAATTTCAATCATCAACCCAACCACTCAATAGGTGCTTTATGAGGCTTTTATTCCCCCTCACTGCCTTTTTAACCTTAACCGCTTGCTCTATCAGCGTCATTCCCACCGATGTCAAAGTGGTCGGTATTTCTACCCCTGCCACCGAATTTTGTTTACAGCAAAAAGGATTTATCAATCCCACCACCGTGAACGGCAAACAAGTCAATATTTGCGAATTACCAAACGGTCAAAAAGTGGAAGTGAATGAATTTTATAAAATAAGCGGTGGTTCAGAGCAATCGCACTACACCCCCTGACCAAACAACAACCAATCAAGATAAGACTTATTCTGCACACTCTTATTTTACGGTGTTTAACAGAAAGTTTGTTATTCTTAACCCCAATCAAGTTTAATGTAGTCAGGGTTAGTAATACTTTATGGTTTATTGGGATATTTTAGTGTATCAAAGGGTTTTGAAGGGGTCTTTTGATGGAATGACAATCAACCTTAAGTTTTTCCTTAAAAAACGTGTCATTTTTAGTTCAAATACCAAAGGCGGGCACGTCCTAAGCCACATTTTCCATCTTTAATCCTTTTGGCGTAACCTTGCCCAAATGCTTAATAATGGTATCAATCGGTAAGTGATTGTTTTTTAGGCGTTTTGGGATAATTTGTGAGCCTTTTTGTCCTTGATATTCAAACATGGCAAAAATAAACTCATCGGTCTCGTCCCACGAAGTGACCGCCGTCCAAGGGATAATCGCCTGTTGCATTGGGCTAGATTTCATCGTGAAGCCTTGGGTGGTGTGTCCACGTTTTTTGCTCACAGACTGGATTTGTTCCAATTGCTCGCCCGCCATCGGCATACTCATCACCAAGCCTTGTGGTTGTACGCCCAATTTCATTTGGTTAAGCTCAGGCGGTAATTTAATCTCATTGAGCTGTTTGTCAAATTCTCGTTTGGCATACCATTGCAATCCTTTTGTACGGGCAATTAAATAGCCAATGCACAGTCCCAAAGTTAGCCAAAACAAAATCGTAGAATAGCCCGACACAAAAATAATGCCCAAAATGCTCGCCACCGCCAGCACGCCAAGCACCAGCCATTCTTTGGTGCGGACGGATTTTAGCCCAAAGGATTGACTGGATTTGTTAAATAGGGCGAGCTGGGCGGATTTAAATTCGCTCTCGGTCATATTTAGGGCGACAGGCTGTATGGTATAAGGGTAAAGGGCTTTTTGCTTGCTCATTGTGTTTCCTTAAAATAAAATAGGGTATTGTAGCACTATTATGGCAAATTTTCATTAAAAATCCTAATGGGAATTTGCCAAAAAATTTGTTATAATTGACGACATTTAACAAATTTTATACCAAAAGAACTTAAAAAATGATACAAATAAACCATTGCCCCGTAAGGACGAATTGCAATTCGTCCTTACAAAACCGTATCATATTTTGGGTTCATTAATATAGGAATGCACAATGCTAGACCCAAAACTGCTCCGCTCTGACCTTGAAAATTTGAAAGCAAAACTTGCCACTCGGGGTTATGAACTTGACATTGCTTTTTGGCAAGACCTTGAAAACAAAAGAAAATCTTTACAAGTAGAAACCGAAAACTTACAAGCCCAAAAAAACGGAGGGGCAAAAGAAATCGGCCTGTTAAAGAAAAACGGACAAAATACCGATGACTTGATGGCTCAAATGGCAAAAGTTAGCGATGAAATGAAACGCTGTGAAGATGATTTGCGTGAACTTCTTGCAACCATTGAGGCCGAGAGCCTAAAAATCCCCAATCTACCAGACGACAGCGTCCCTGTGGGCGAAGACGAAAACGACAATGTAGAAGTGCGTAGATGGGGCGTGCCACGAGCGTTTGATTTTGAGACTAAAGACCATTCGGACTTGGGCGAAGGTTTGGGGCTACTTGACTTTGAAATGGCGAGTAAACTCACAGGTTCACGGTTTAGTGTGTTAAAAGGACAACTTGCCAAATTAAACCGCGCCTTAGTGCAGTTTATGCTGGATACCCACACAGCCCGTGGCTACACCGAAATGTATGTGCCTTATATGGTAAATGCCGAGAGCCTAAAAGGCACGGGACAGCTCCCTAAATTTGAAGAAGATTTATTCCACGCTGATAATTATTATCTCATTCCAACATCAGAAGTTCCGCTAACCAACACCGTGCGTGGTGTGATTGTTGAGCCAAGCGAGTTGCCGATTAAACTTACCGCCCATACCCCGTGTTTTAGAAGTGAGGCGGGGAGTGCAGGGCGTGATACACGGGGGCTTATTCGCCAGCACCAATTTGAAAAAGTAGAAATGGTGCAAATTGTCAAAGCTGAAACTTCTATGCAGGCATTGGAAGAGATGACCGTACAGGCGGAGAGTATTTTGCAGGCGTTGGAACTTCCCTACCGTGTGCTAACGCTATGTACCAAAGATATGGGATTTAGTGCCACCAAAACTTATGACATTGAAGTCTGGCTACCCAGTCAAAATACGTATCGTGAGATTTCTAGCTGTTCAAATTGTGGCGACTTTCAGGCACGGCGTATGCTTGCTCGCACCAAAGTGGACAAAAAAACCGAGCTTGTTCATACCCTAAACGGCTCTGGCTTGGCGGTGGGGCGAACTTTGCTTGCCATTATGGAAAATTACCAAAATGCCGATGGGACAATTACTGTCCCTAAGGTATTGGTAAATTATATGGGTGGCTTGGAAGTGATTGGGTGAGATATGCCAATTCTTGAATTTGGTGGAATGATTTTTGAATGGTACGACCCAAAATATGAGCTTGTGCTAAATAAACACAAAATCACTTTTGAAGAAGTCGTGAGTGTATTTGCTGATTTTATTGTGCCATTGAATTTGAAGATATTGGTGATTACAATGAACAAAGAACAATCATCATTGCTATGAGCAACCAAGCAAGATTTTTGGCGGTGGTGTATACCGAAAGGGGCGATACTTTTAGGATTATTACCGCCTATTTCCCAAGTAACGAACAAATAAAGGGTTATCATAATGCAAGATTTTGATTTTGAACGCTACAAAAGTTTGGATATGAGTAAGGCTCGTCCCGCACGCCAAAACCCCAAAATTAAACGATTACAAGATAATCTGGGAATTGCACCACCCTAAGATGATTTAATGAGTTTGTTTGATAGCGATGTACAAGAAACGCTAAAATTACACAATTCACCACAAGACAGAATGCGATTAAATACAATGATTCGGGTGCTGTTCGCCACGACTTAATGGGGTGATTGTAAGGTAGGGTTTTATGTTTAATGATTCTTTAAGTGATAAAGAATATAATTCAAGCTTATCAAGCCATCTATCTTACGCCTGTTAGTCAAATTGCTGTACCAGAGCAATTTAGAATGGGGAATTTTGAAGTATTTTTTAAAGAAATTCCTGCGGACGATACACCAAAAAAGCAAAACATATGCCCAATCCTTTATTAAAAGGCTTAATAACTTTTAATGATGATTTAATTGCCAGAGCAACGGATATTGATGATTGGGAATTGGATTAACCATTTATAAAAAAGCAATGAGTTAAATGAAATTAAACGAACAAAAAGCCAAAAAAATTCAGTAAATTTTTAAGTCTTATTTTACGCCACCGCCCAGAAACCATTAACTTAACTTTGGACAAACAAGGCTTTGCTTATATTGATGAGTTAATCAAAAACACCAATCAAAAAACAAGTTTGGGTTTTAAATTAACTTATGAACAGCTTTATGAAGTCGTTGCCACCAATGACAAAAAACGCTTTGAAATATCCGAAGACAATACCCAAATCCGAGCGGTGCAAGGGCATTCAACGCGGGTGGTAGAACGAGATTTTGAGCCTGTTTTACCGCCCGATGTTTTATATCACGGCACGGCTCATCAATTTATACCGTCCATTTTAAAAGACGGTTTATTACCTAAGTCTCGCCAATATGTACATTTGTCAGGCGATACTAAAACCGCCAAAGCTGTTGGTAAAAGACACGGCAGGGTGCAAATTTTACAAATTGACAGCAAAAAATGCACCAAGACAGTTATGAATTTTATCAAGCTGAAAATGGTGTTTGGCTAATTAAATCCGTGCCTGTGTCATATTTGACGGTTTATGAGGGGATTATTGTTTAAACAAAAAACACGCACTTAAATAAGGGTGTGTTTTTTGTTTTTGCTGTCAAAATGGTTATTTTAAACAATTACTCACACTTCCCGTCTGTTTTATCAACCACATTTAATACGCCAATGCTTTGGCATTGATTGCCGAAAGTCTTTTTAAAAGTTTGTCCATTTTGGTGAATGGTAACGCATACAGGCTTATATACCGAACCGCATTGAATGTCGGCATATTTTTCATTATAAAGAATGTCATTAAATTGCACAGGCGTTCTTTCTGGAATTTGGCTGGTTGGGATTGGTGTGTTAGGGTTTAAGCGGTCGTCTTTAACAATATTTTGATTGCTATGACAAGCATTTAATCCAATGCCCACAATGCTTATTAATAAAAGCGTTTTTAATTTCATAATTTTACCCAATCGTGTATTTAATGGCGTGTTTAATTTTATTTAAAAACTGTTATTCACAAAACCCATCGCCAATATTCACAATATTTAACCCACTGGCATAACATTTGTTATTAAAACTTCCGTGATAATTTTTGCCATTGTGGGTATAAGTAACACAAACAGGCTTGTAAACCGCAGGGCAAATCAGTCGTTCTCTTTGCATACCATTTCTAATTTGGTCTTTTTCAAACATTTCTTTTAAAAATTCCAAATTTTTGTCTGGGGTTGGTGTTGGGACTTGAACGGTGGGAGCGGTGTGCGTGGTATTAAATGGGTCATCTTTGAAAGATTGACACGCAGTCAATGCCAAGCCCAAAAGGGCAATCGGTAATAGACGAATGATGTTCATTATTTGCTCCAAATCAAGAGCATTGTTTGATTTTAGCAAATTTTTTATAAGATAAAAAGCATTATTTTGCGCCGATAAAATTTTAGTACGAATTATTACATTATAATAATTTATCAGTAAACTTATCATTGATTGCCATTGTTTTTTGTAAATCCTATCTTTATTTATAAACAAACAATTTTTATCCATAATTTGCCAAAATATGTTAAAATACCCCCACATTCCAACGCTTTGAGACTTTATTATGACTTCTCTCCCCACCTTTAATCCCCCCCTAAATGAGCGACACAACGCCAACGCCATTCGTATCCTTGCCATGGACGCTGTCCAAAAAGCCAACTCAGGACACCCTGGGGCTCCCATGGGTATGGCGGACATTGCCGAAGTCGTGTGGCGTGAATTTTTAAATCACAACCCCAAAAACGCCAAATGGGCAAACCGAGACCGCTTTGTATTGTCAAACGGACATGGCTCTATGCTATTGTACGCCTTGCTACATTTGTCGGGCTATGATTTGACCATTGACGACATCAAAAATTTCCGCCAACTCCACGCCAAAACCGCAGGGCACCCCGAACACGGCTATGCGGACGGCATTGAGACGACCACAGGACCTTTGGGGCAGGGCATTGCCAATGCGGTGGGTTTTGCCTTGGCTGAAAAGACTTTGGCAGGACAATTTAACAAGTCCGACAACGCCATCATTGACCATTATACCTACTGCTTTTTGGGGGACGGCTGTCTTATGGAAGGCGTGTCTCACGAAGCCTGTTCGCTCGCTGGCACGTTAGGACTTGGCAAGCTCATCGCTTATTATGATGACAACGGCATTTCTATTGACGGCATCGTTACAGGCTGGTTCTCAGACGACACTGCCAAACGCTTTGAAAGCTATAACTGGCAGGTACTGCGTGTGGACGGACATGATGCCGATGCCATCCGTAAAGCGACCTTAAAAGCCAAAGCTGAAACCAACAAGCCCACGCTTATCATCTGCAAAACCGTCATTGGTCTTGGCAGTCCCAACAAACAAGGTAAAGAAGATAGCCACGGAGCTCCCTTGGGCAACGATGAAATCGCCTTGACTCGTACCGAGCTGGGTTGGGCAAACAATAACCCATTTGAAATTGCCGATGAGATTTATCAAGCGTGGAATGCGTGCGATAAAGGCGAGAAGTTGGAAGGCGACTGGAACGCCCAATTTGCTGACTATCAAGCCAAATACCCAAGTGAGGCGGACGAACTACAACGCAGACTGTCAGGCGAGTTGCCAAGCGATTTTAACGCCAAAGCGGACGAGTTTATCAAAGCCTGCCAAGCCAAAGGTGACACCATCGCCACTCGTAAGGCAAGTCAAAATACCATTGGTGCGTTTGCCCCATTATTGCCCGAGGTTTTGGGCGGTTCGGCAGACTTGGCAGGGTCAAACTTGACCTTGTGGAGCGGTGCCAAGGGTGTGCAAGACCACGCTGACGGCAACTATGTGCATTATGGTGTGCGTGAGTTTGGTATGACCGCCATTGCTAATGGGGTGGCGTTGCATGGTGGATTTATCCCTTATACTGCCACGTTTTTGATGTTTATGGAGTACGCTCGTAATGCGGTGCGTATGTCGGCACTTATGAAGCAGCGTGTCATCAACGTCTATACCCATGACAGCATTGGGCTTGGTGAGGACGGCCCGACCCATCAACCTGTAGAGCAGATTGCAAGCCTACGCCAAACGCCAAACCATTTCACTTGGAGACCGTGCGACACGGTGGAGACGGCGGTGGCATGGAAAGTTGCTCTACAAACCGCCAATGCCCCAACGTCCCTTATCCTATCTCGCCAAAACCTTGCTCATCAAAACCGCACGGACGAACAGGTTGCTTTGATTGAAAAAGGGGCGTATGTGCTTGCCAAAGAACAAGGCGACTTGCAAGCCATCATCATCGCCACAGGTTCAGAAGTGGACTTGGCAATGCAAGCTCATAAGGCTTTGAGTGAGCAGGGCGTGGGCGTGCGTGTGGTGTCCATGCCATGTGCTGAGATTTTTGTAAAGCAAGACCGTGATTATATCGAAAGCGTATTGCCTAGCGATGTGCGTGCTCGTGTGGCGGTGGAAGCAGGCATTACCGATTATTGGTATAAATTTGTCGGGCTTGACGGCAAAGTCATCGGCATGACAACCTTTGGTGAGTCCGCTCCTGCCAAAGATTTGTTTAATCATTTTGGCATTACGGTGGAAAATGTGGTGAATGCGGTTAAAGAAATGATGTAAGCATTGCTTGTTTTTAAAAATAAAAATGGTACTATCAAGAATGGTGCCATTTTTATTTTGGAGAAAATAATGAAAGTTGAAACCTACAAAGAAACCTATCGCAGTCCTGTGGTGCAAATTCTTGTACCTGCTGAATTTCAAATGGGCGATTTTGAAGTCAGTTTTACCAAAATTACAACACCAACTGAACCAACCAAACTCAAAAATCAACCTAACCCTGCACTAAAGGGGTTGATGACTTTTTATGGTGATATTATGAGTCCAACAACAGATATTGAGGATTGGGAGCTTGATTGATGTTGCTTTTGGATACACATATTTGGATTTATTGGCAAAATCAACAAAAATTACCCCGAAATATCATCAATGAAATTCAAAATGCTGATGGGTTGGCAGTCAGTATCATTTCTTGTTGGGAAGTTGCCCAGTTAATCCGAAAGGGTAAGGTTGGCTTGCCGATAAAATTGGAATATTGGATTGAACTTGCAACAGCGAATGTGAAAATTTTACCAATTAATAAAGAAATCGCTTTATTATCTGAACGCTTGGACTTTCATCACAAAGACCCTGCTGACCGTTTTATTGTTGCAACGAGCATTGTTTATCAAATGCCTGTGGTAAGTTTGGATACGGTTCTTCCCAAATATCGTGAAATTGAGCGGTTACTTATTAACTAACTTTTATGCTATAATATCAAGTTTTACAAATTCCAACGAGCCGGCCACAAATTTTTAACCCAAACGCTGTTCATAGCACCGCCCAAGAACCTTGTCATCACAAAGCCAACAATAGTTAGTAAGGTAAGTACCATGCACCATTTTTGGCATAATTCTTATAATTTAGCGAAGAATTAAAAGAGTATTTTGAAAATCTCAAACAATTTTATCAAAATGCGTTAAATAATCAGCGTTCGGTGTTGATTGTGATTTGTTAGTTGTGCGTCTAGTTTTGGCAAAAATCGCCACCTGTGATTTATTGGATTATCATGAATGGCGATTGATTTTTTGTATGTTATTTGAAATGATTAAATATTCTTGGCACTTCGCCATAATATACACCCAATCCCATGCCTGTCGGGCCGTGGTTGGCAAGGGAGACGGTGGAAACAGGAATCACAGGTACGTTACGCAGTCCATAGTCATGGGCGAGAATGTTTTTAAACTCATTAGTGTGTAGCCCGATGGACGTATCAATGATATACACAAAGGCGTCCTGCCCTCCCATCTGATGCGTGATGATGTCCGCCATGTGATACATGACACGCCCGAACTTACGCACTTTGTCTTTGACGACGATATAGCCATCATCATTCATCCATAGTACAGGCTTGATGCTAAATAAGTTGGCAATCATACTGGCAGGGGCAGAGAGTTTTTTGTTGCGGACGATAAAGTTTAGGTCAGATAAGGTAAACATGAACAGACTGTTTTTTCGTAGCTCATCAAGACGGTTGATGATTTCTAGCATGGATTTGCCTTCTTGCATCATCAAGTCCGCCTCAAATGCCAATGCCCCCTCGTCAATATTTAGGGTTTTGGTGTCGTACACATAGATGTTCATTTTGCCAACAAATTTAGTTTTTAGTGTATTAAAAATTTCATGGCTTTTACTAATGGCCGATGAGATGGTGCAAACCAATACCTCTTCATAGCTTTCAGCGTACAATTCGTCAAATAAGGCATTAATCTCATCGGCGGTGGGTGGACTGGTTTTGACGGACAGATTGGGTTTGTCGTAGAGCATTTGACTTAGGCGTGCGGTATCAATGTCTCTGATATCAAGATGGTCTGTGCCATCAATAATGACGTGAAAAGGCACTAAACGCACGGTATGAGGCGTGTTGATGTAGTTTAAGCTAGAAGAAGATGTGCTAAGAACAATGCGTTTCATGAGAACCTACCAAATAAAAATCACACAGGGTGTGATGGCAAAATAAGATGAGCAAAGATTTTATATTAAATAGGTGGGCAAATTTATGATGTTTAAATGATTGGAGTAAAATTCGAACAAAGGACTAGGGCGTGCCTACCATTGATAACATTTTTATAAAATAAAATGAAAATTTAGCACTTTTATCAATTTTTGCATAAAAAATGGCTAAATCTTGTGGCTCGAAGTTAAAAATTTGTCTGATAGAATAACTATCAGTCTGCGTTTTTTCCTTGAAAAACGTGCGATTTTTCTCATTTTTCATTGCAAATACCAAAGTTAAACACGCCCTAAAAAAGCAACGATGCTATTTAATATAAACAATTTGGGTCATTTTAAATAAAATTCATCCAAAAGTAAATGTTTTTATCAAGTGTTTTTTGGTAATAATTGTTTTGGTAAAGGTTAATTTATTTAATCTCTCAATGGGGGTATGCCTTGCTATTTTCTAATGAATGGGCAAGGTAAACACCCCTGCATAAACCCGCCCAACTTTGACGGATTTGTATAGATTGGTAGAAAAAGGGATAAGGATGTCATCTAGGGCGGTATCACTCTCAATGTAGCACAGCGTGTCAGCGTGGTAAAGTCCATGCTGTATAATACCACTGATGATGTCATGCCAAATATCAAGGGCATAAGGCGGGTCAATAAAGATGATATCAAAAGGCGTGCTGAGCGTGGGCAGGGCGGTTTGGGCGGTGCCATTGATGATGGACAGCTGGCTGTGGGTGAGTCTTAGGATGTCGGCATTGTGTTTGATGGTGCGTGCTTGGGTCGGGTTTGGTTCTATCATGACGACATGGGATGCCCCCCGTGATAATGCTTCAAAGCCTAGCACGCCCGAGCCTGCACAGACGTCTAGCACTCTGGCGTCATGAATGTCTGCCATGAGCCAGTTAAAGAGTGTTTCACGCAAACGGTCAGGGGTAGGTCTTAATCCATCAGCGTCCACAAAGCTGATACTACGGCGTTTAAACTGTCCGCCGATGATACGAACTTGATTGGTGGTTTTGTAATGAGACTTGGTTGGTTTTTTCATGGCTGATGAGCTTGTCTGTTTTCTTCTGTCTTTTTGTGTTCTTCTTCGGCTTCTGCCTTGGCGATTTTGGCTTTGATGGCTTCACGCTTGGCGGCACGGATTTTTACCAGTTCTTCATCACTGGGCGGTGTGATGGGATTGGTCTCACGTTGGAGAATCCAGTAATCAAACAAGGCTCGCCCGATGGGGGCTGCCACTTTACCACCGCCACCACCGTTCTCGACGATGACTGCGATGGCGATTTGGGGGTCATCCACGGGAGCAAAACCTGAGAACCATGCATGGTCCCAGTGACGGGAGCTGATGGCGGCTTTGTTATAGCTTTTGCCTTGGGCGATGGATTTGACCTGCGCTGTACCTGTTTTGCCCGCCATACGATAACGGGTGGTGTAGATGCTCTTTGCTGTACCACGTTTGACAGTGTCTTCCATGGCGATATGCATTCTGTCCCAGTCGGCTTCGGTGCCATTAAAGGGGATGACTCCGTCAGGTTTGTCAATGATAGTCACGGGAGCCTGCCCTTCGGAGCGTTTGAGCAGGTGGGGTGTGAGGTGTTTGCCCTTGATGGCGGTCATGGCGGTGGCGTTGGCGACTTGCAGGGGGCTTGCCAAAAATGCTCCTTGTCCGATAGAGACAGAGATGGTCTCGCCTGGTAGCCATTCTTTGCCGTAGGTGTCCATTTTCCATTTAGGCGATGGCATGATGCCCCCTTTTTCGTTGGGTAGGTCAATGCCTGTTTTTTTACCAAAACCAAAACTACTCATCCAATCATGAAGCTTGTCAATGCCCATGCGGTGAGCGTTTTTATAATAATAGGTATCCACACTCATGATGATGGATTTGCTCATATTGACCGTGCCGTGTCCACCTTTTTTCCAGTCACGAAAACGGTGACTGTCCCCCGGTAAGCTAAAATAACCAGGGTCAAAAATGGTGTCATTCCAACCCATGATGCCATAATGCAAAAAGCCCATACTCTCAAAGGGTTTGATGGTAGAAGCAGGTGGGTAGAGTCCTTGCAAGGCACGGTTATATAAAGGCTGGTCAATGTCATCTCGAAGCATACCATACTCTTTGCTGGATATGCCAGAGACAAAGGGGTTGGGGTCATAGCTGGGGTTTGAGACAAAGGCAAGGACGTCGCCATTTTTGGGGTCAAGTGCCACAATCGCTCCACGTCGTCCTGCCAGTTGTTTTTGGGCGGCCATTTGTAGTCCGTAATCTAGACTTAGATACAAATCGTTGCCCGCCACAGGGGGTTTGGTGTCTAGCTGTCGTAGAATCTCGCCGTGAGCATTGGTCTCTACCGACTGAGAGCCTGGTTTGCCAAGCAGGACTTCTTCGTACTGGGCCTCGATGCCGATTTTGCCAATCAAGTCGGTGCCAGCGTACAGGGCTTTTTTGTGATCGTCTTCGGCGATTTTTTTGGCTTCTTTGTCGTTGATACGCCCGACATAACCGATGACATGGGCGAATAGCTCGTCATGGGGATAGACACGGGTGAGTTTGGTCTGAATGCTCACCCCCCGGAAAAAGGGCTTTCGCTCGCTAAACTGAGCAATCTGCTCTTCGGTCAAATCTATCTTGATGGTAATGGGGTTGTTTTTGGATTTGTCTATCCTTGCCAAGATGTCCGTAATCTCTTCATCGGTCAGACCAAAGATGGGGGTAAGTAGTTTTAGGGTGTAAGCTGGGTCTTCAATCTCATCGGGACTGATGACCGCAGAAAAAACCGGTACGTTATCGGCAAGTAACACACCATTACGGTCATAAATATAACCCCGTGATGGCGGGTCGGAGATGAGTTTGATGCGGTTGTTATCAGCGTTAGTTTGGTATTTATTGTATTGATGAACCTGTAAAAAACCATAACGAGCAAACAGCCCAATCATGCCAATAAGCACAAATAACGACGCCACGATCACTCGGCGTACAAAGACGCGAGTGCTGATGTCAGAATCGTTAGGACGTGATGAGGTCATGATTGGCACAAAAGAACAGCAAAAAACCCCTAATTATAGCATATTTTCAAAGGTATATTCAATTTTATGATTTATCATCAGGGTAATCGCACTATATTTAATTTTTGGCAACTAAAATGATGGTTTAAACAAATTGGTAATTTTTAGATGCAAAATTATTTAAAAGCTCACCAATTAAAAGCTCACCAAGACAATTAAAATTTGAATAATTTATTAAAAATATATTTAGATAAAATTAACTATAAATACTAAATTTGCTTGATTTTTAATCAATTTATGTAAAATTTTTTTAGTGCGATTGCTCTGGATGATGTTAGATAAGCCATTGCAATTTTTGATAAATTGGTTATAATACACCAATTTTATTGGGAGATGCATGATGGCTAAAAAATTACTTGTTGTCAGTCTTATTGCCACGCTTACTCTGACCGCTTGCCAAAAAGCCGAAGAAACCCCTGCCGAACCAAAAGCAGAGACCACCGCCCCTGCCGAACAAACCGCCACGCATGACCACGCTCATGGCGAGCATGACCACGAACACAAAGATGGCGAACATAGTCATGACCACGATGACCACAAACATGGTGAACACGCTCACGACCACAGCCACGACCATGCTCATGATAATGGACATCACCACCATGCCGATGGCGACGAATACCAATGTGGCGACAAAACCGTCCACATCGCCGTCCACAACCACGAAGGTGAAATCGAAGCTCACCTAACCACCGATGACATCACTTATGACCTAGCCCAAGACGTGCAAACCAAAGGACGCTTTACTTCTGATGATAGCATTGCTGGCGACGACAAGGGCATGGCATTAACCATTGATGGCGATAAAGCCAAAATCACCACGCTAGATGATACCGTCATTGTTGAATGCACCAAAGCAAGCTAAAACCGTTAAGGTGTTTAAAACAAAAGACCTGAATCACCATCAGGTCTTTTTTATGGCTATTTATCAGGCATATAAATCAGACATCAATCCATGACAGACAAGAACAAACACGCTTAAACCTAAAACTGATAATACCGCTCCAAGGCAGGGACGATTTGCTTTTTACGGCTGACCACGCCTGCCAAGGCAAAGACCTTATCATCACAGTTCGCCCCGAATGCCTTGGAGATAATCGCATTTTGGGCAGGGTCATGGGCGAGTGCATAGCCCATTTGCTCCTTGATGTCCACCACCGCAATCATAAGATAATCCACGCCTTTTTCTGCCTGAATGAGTTTGGCAGTGGCTGTTAGCTCATCGATTCTGGCAAATATCTGACTGGGGGCGATCGTCTCAATCCCTGCAATGCCCCACCTCGTCGCTCCAAGCTCATAGCTTTTATAATCCATCAGCAAAATATCACGGGCGGACAGATGACTGACATCACTTTTGGCAGAAAACATCTCATCTGCCAGTTTATCCTTATCCGCCACGTTCATCTGACACAGCTCACAAAGCTTTTGCACCACGATACGGTCATCATCGGTCGTCGTGGGACTGCTAAGATTTAGCGTATCCGAGATGATGGCACAGAGCATGAGCCACACCATGCTTGCGGTGATGTCCACGCCCTTTTGGGTAAACATCTCATACAAAATGGTGCAAGTACAGCCCACAGGATGGATACGCACATAAGCAGGGGTGGGCGTGGTCAGTCCGAGCTTATGATGGTCGATGACGTAGCGGATATCAAACTCCGCCAAACCCTTGATGGACTGGGCAGGTTCGTTATGGTCGGTCAATGCCACTTTATCGCCCTGTCCCGCAATGTCGGTCGGGCGACTGGCGTCTAGATACGGCAGGAGCTTGGTGGGCAACTCATCATTAGGGTAACGCTCAAACCAACGGGCAAGCACAAATGCCGTTTCAAGGTTCGGCTCGCCCAGACGGTATGCCTGTGCTGATATGCCTTGGGCATTTAGCCAATGGGCAAACGCAAATGCCGAGACAAAAGCGTCCGTGTCGGGGGATGTATGTCCAAAAACGTGGTGCATGGGGTTCCTTAATGGTGCTTGATAAAGATGTTTAAAAAGACGCTCAAAGAATACATCTAACAAACTTGATACTTACCACAGGTTTGTAGAGACTGGCTCTGCACGTCCTTTAATGCTATCAGTTTTATAGGCGTGTACAGCACGCCCCTACACCCAAACATCATTGCATTTGTAGCAATTTTAAAGTTTCTTAGGTGTATTCAAAACCAACAAAACCTTCTTTTTTAATCATCTTATTTCTGTGGCGTTTTGGTAAACTTACTAAGCTCATAGCCGTTTTGCTTGGCAATACCCAGATACCGCTCATAAGTGGCATCGTCCAGCGTGGGCGTGCGAGACAGCACCCACAGATATTTATGGTTGGGCGTGCCGACTAGGGCGGATGTGTAGCGTCCGCTTGTGTCTTGGTCGCTTGCCAGCACCCAATAATTGGCTTTGCCGATGGGTAATTTTTTTAGAAAACTGGGCAAAAAGCTCACTCGCAGTTTGGTATTGGTCTCATCGGTGGCGTACGCTTCGCCATTGACCGATGTCATGCCATCTTTGGTGGCACAGGCGTTTAGGACGTTGATTTTGCCGTTGTCTTTTAGGCTGTATGTGGCGGTGACGTTATGGGTGCATTTGTCTTGAAATGACATGGGCAAGCGTCCGATTTCATACCATCTACCCAGATAGTCATCAAGGCGAATTTGGCTGACGGTTGTCGGTGCTGTGCCGTTTGTGGGCGTGGCAGTACAGGCACTCAGGGCGGACAAGGCGATGACACTAAAAAGTAAGGATTTGGCAGGTTTGACGTAAGACATAATTTTTCCTTTAACACTTTAATAAATAATGTTTATTAAATTATTGTAGCACACTCCTGTTGTTTGGTCGCTGTTGTTTTGTTGTGATTTGTTCGCCACTTTTCACCCATCATCATTTTAACCCATCGTAAAGCCGTGAAACATCGCCAAGAACAAATCTCATTTAAAATCAAAACAATGTTTTACATCCAAAAACATCATCACAACCTTCTGATTTTTATTATATTTTTAAAAATTCTCTACCATCTCTCCATCTTTTCCCCAAAATCTGTGGATAAGCCTGTGGATAACTTTAAAATTTGGGGCGTTATGCCATGATTAATCGGCAATGGCAGTTGATTGTATAAAATTTATACAGTTTTTTGTCAAATTTTTTCTATTTAAAATCAATAAGTTATGTCATAAATTTTTGGCAAATGTCCCAATATGACAATCATGTTTCACGCTCATGACATGATGACCGCCCTGTGGATAAAATAAGAACGGCAAACATGATATTTACCGTTTTTAAATATTTATCCAAGGCAGGCGTTGGGCGAATATTTAAAGGATTGATTTTGGCAAAATAGACAAAACTGTGGTAGAATTAGCCGTTTTATTTTTACCCTATTGTTTACCATTTATTTTGTTAAATTTTGATTTTGTCAATTAGCCAATCGCCTAGCCCATTGCCAAACCCCAACAAGTGATGATTTATGTTTAATTCCATCTGGCAAGCCCTAGCTGAACACCCCGAATTTATCGCCATGCTCACCATTCCGCCCGTTACGGCTTTTGTAACGTGGGCTCATGTGTGGATGGCGTTAGAGATGTTATTTCACCCCATTAAGTTTTGGGGTATTCGTGTGCGTGGTATGCCGTGGGGCTTGCAGGGCTTAGGCTGGCAAGGCATTGTCCCTGCCAAAGCAGGCAAAATCTCTGGGGTCATCGTTGATCAGACCTTATCCAAACTTGGTAACATCGATGAGTTTTTGCAGGCGATGGAGCCTGAGGAGATGGCACAGTTCATCACCGAGACGGTGGATAAGAATTTAGAGAGTCTCATTGATGAGATTATGCTCGAACGCTACTATGCTCTGTGGACGCATACCCCGTACGCCATCAGACGGCGGATTTATGCTCATGCACACAGTGAGATGCCAGCGGTGATGAAGTCCTTAGTCATTGACCTGACCGCCAATGTCGAGGAGCTGGTGGACATGCGGGCGATGATTGTCAAACGCATGGAGAGCGACCGCAAACTCATGGTAGACATGTTTTTGCGAGTGGGTAAAAAAGAGATTAACTTCATCTGGAAAATCAGTGCCGTGATTGGCTTTGGTTTTGGGATTATTCAGATGGGGATTTTTTATTTTGTGCCACAGCATTGGACGGTGCCGTTTTTTGCGGCGATTTGGGGGGCATTAACCAACTGGATTGCCATTTGGATGGTGTTTAACCCTGTCGAGCCCAAAAAAGTCCCCTTTATCCGCCTGTTCCGCTATGACAATGGTCGGGTCAAGCCCATGTTGCCCCATTTTCATGTTTATGACTGGCAGGGCGGTTTTATGAAACGCCAAGATGAAGTTTCCAGCGTGTTTGCTGAGATTGTCGTAAATGAGCTGGTTACTTTAGAGAACATCATGAGCGAGATGATGTATGGCACTCGCTCGGCAAAAACCCGTGAACTCATGAAATCGCACTTATATGAGCTGTTAGAGTCGCCTGTGGTTAAATCCATTTTAAAAGTGGGTATGGATAACAAAGAGCTAAGTGCCTTTAAAGACACCATTATTGACAAATCCATTGATGCGACGATGATACCCATTAGAGACCCCAAACTTAACACATCTCGGGCAAGCAAAATCTTTGGGCTGTTTGAATCTCGTATTCGAGAACTCTCGCCTCATGAATTTCAAAACCTGCTAAGACCTGCCTTTAAAGAAGATGAGATGACATTGGTGATTTTGGGGGCGATAACGGGGCTGTTGGCAGGGTGGTTACATTTGATTGCGGTGTTTTTTTGAGTGGCTTGAATATTTATTTTAAATTTAAAATAAAGGCTCTGGTTCAAAAAGTATGTTACAAAGAAAACCGTTCGTGGCGAGCTTGGGAAACCTAACGGTTTTCCTACCCGCAGGCAGGCTCAGGGCGAACGGAAAACTAGTTCAGCATACTTTTTAGACTACTACCAAAATAAATTACTGCCAAGCTTGATTGTTATGGCATTAAATGGTGCATGGCATGCACTCTGCCATTTACATTCTACAAAATGAAAAAGTACCACGGTTTCCGTTCGTGGTGAGCCTGTCGAACCATGACGGAAACCAACCCTTCGACAAGCTCAGGGCGAACGGTTTCCGTAGTAAAATTCAATTTTGTTGGCTGTATCTATTTATAAAATTCAAATGGCTAAATTTATTTTTTAAAAAATTATCTTATAAATTTTAAATATCATTAATATGATGATTTATTTTAAAATTCATTTTTAAACAAATTTTTATCAATTTTATTTTTAAAAATTAATAAAAACAAAACCCAAATAGCCGTCGCTAACTTGATGAGAATGTCTTTATGCTAATCACCGAACTGGGGTATTTCGCCTTACTGCTTGCGTTGGTGCTTGCGATACTACAAACCGTCCTGCCTGCACTGGGCGTGATAAAACATCAGACCGCTTGGCAACGCCTTGCCCCAAGCCTTGCCGTGGCAGGGTTTTTGGCGATGCTGGTGTCCTTTGTGGCACTCATGGCAGGGTTTTTGTACAACGATTTTAGTTTGGTGTATGTGGCAGGGCATTCTAACAGCCTGCTCCCGTGGTACTATAAGCTATCAGCGACATGGGGCGGACATGAAGGCTCGCTACTGCTGTGGCTGACGATACTGGCGACGTGGTGTATGCTTGTGGCGGTGTGTAGCCGTGGGCTACCGCTGGACATGCGAGCCAGAGTGCTGTCGGTGCTTGGTGGGGTGCAAGTGATGATGCTTGCCATGCTGACCTTTACTTCAAATCCCTTTGTGCGGACACTGCCAAATCTGCCTGTGGACGGGGCGGATTTGAACCCACTGCTCCAAGACCCCGGACTTATTTTTCATCCGCCCATGCTGTACATGGGTTATGTGGGGCTTGCCGTGCCATTTGCCTTTTGTATGGCAAGCCTGTGGGCGGGTCGGCTTGATGCGGTGTGGACACGGTGGTCTCGTCCGTGGACGGTGGCGGCGTGGGTGTTTTTGACCTTAGGGATTGCCATTGGGTCGTGGTGGGCGTATTATGAGCTCGGTTGGGGTGGTTGGTGGTTTTGGGACCCTGTGGAGAATGCGTCCTTGATGCCGTGGCTTGCCAGTACTGCTCTCATGCACTCGCTTGCCGTTACCGAAAAACGTGGCGTATTCAAGGCGTGGACGATTATGCTTGCCATTTTTGGCTTTGCTCTGTCGCTCTTGGGGACGTTTTTGGTGCGTTCGGGTGTGATCACCTCTGTGCATTCGTTCGCCGCTGACCCGACTCGTGGGATGGCGATTTTAGCGATTTTAGGGGTGGTCATTGGCGGGGGCTTATTGATGTTTGCTCTGCGTGGTTGGCGTTTGACCGTGGAGAGTTTTTATCAGTTAAAATCCCGTGAGACCATACTGGTTATTAATAACATCATTCTGCTAGTGGCGACACTGGTGGTGCTGTTAGGCACGCTGTATCCGATTATCGCTGATGCCTTTAAACTCGGTCAAGTCTCGGTGGGCTCGCCGTATTTTAATGCGTTGTTTGTGCCATTATCATGGGTGTTACTTGCCTTTATGGGGGTGGGGGCGACCATGCGGTATAAATACGACAGCCGTCCCATGCTAAAAGTACTTATGATGACGGTAGTGTGTAGCTTGCTACTGGGTGTGGTGGGTTGGTATATGATAAACCTACTGGGTGAGAATACGCCCTTTGACCATACCATTTATATCACGGCAAGTCTGTCGGCGTGGGTGCTACTGTTTATCGGGCTTGATATTAAGGATAAGACTCGCCATGCCAAGGGGTTTACCAATGGACTGCGTAAACTTAGCCCAAGCTATTATGGCATGCAAATCGCCCATATCGGTGTGCTGGTCACCGCACTGGGCGTGGCAGGCGTGAGTGCGTTAAGCATGGAAAAAGACGTGGCGATGACGGTGGGTGATAGCATGCATGTGCAGGGTTATGATTTTTATCTACAAGATTTTGACCTAGTGCAAGGCTCCAACTACGATGCCACACGGGCGACCATACAAGTCAAAGCAGATGGCAGGCTCATTACCACGCTCTATCCTGAAAAGCGAAACTATGTCGTCTCGATGATGCCGATGACCGAAGTGGGACTGCGAGCGAGCCTGTTTAATGAGCTGTATGTCGCCCTAGGCGAGCCGATTGTCAAAGACGGTAAGGTGGATAATAACACTTGGGCGGTACGTGTACACGTCAAGCCCATGGTGCGTTGGCTATGGCTTGGCTCTATCATCATGGCGTTGGGTGGGTTTATTGCCATGCTTGATAAACGCTATCGCATGAAAAAAGTCAAGGCGGATTTGGCAAAGAGCAAGCCAAGCCCAACAACGGTTAATCAAGACAATGGCAAAAATAACAGCAAAGATAATGGCAAGGTTATCAAAAATGGTGAAAAAGTTGTCAAAGATGATGAAAGCATTAGCAAAGATAACAACAAAGACAGCCAAACCACAAAAGCTAATGACAATGCAGGGGAGATGACACCATGAACCGCACTCAAAAACGCATGATGATTTTTTTGATTCCCTTTATCATCTTTGCCTTGCTCATGGTGATGTTTTTTAACCGTTTGGGTAAGCCAACAGACATCGTGGTTACTACAAGCATGAATAAGCCCTTGCCAGCGTTTAGCCTGCCCTTATTATCTGACCCCAATCGGATAATGACCAATGACAATTTGCCAAAAACGCCATTTTTAATGAACGTGTGGGGGTCATGGTGTCCGACTTGTAAGGTGGAACACCCCTTTTTAATGGAGCTACACGCCCAAGGCGTGCCAATGGTGGGCATGAATTACAAAGATGAGCTTGCCGATGCGTTGGGGTATTTGAACCAATACAAAGACCCGTTTTTGTACTCGGTGCAGGATTTGGACGGTAGATATGGGCTAAGTCTAGGACTGACAGGAGCACCCGAGACGTTCGTGGTGGACGGCAACGGCGTGGTCTATAAGCACATCACAGGCGAGATACACGAAGGCAACTGGACGGCAAGTATCAAACCATGCATGGACGCCCTAGCCAATCCCCAAGCGGATGAAACCCAAAGAACACAGGCGTGCCAATGATGAAATTTTATTTAAAACACACCTTATCCATACTGGCAGTGGTCGGGACTTTGATGATAAGTACGGCAAGTTTTGGGGCGATTGAGATTTATGAATTTAAAAGTGCCGAAGACGAAGCCCGTTATAAGGCACTCATCGAAGAGTTACGTTGCCCCAAATGCCAAAACCAAAACTTAGCAGGGTCGGACGCTCCGATTGCGGTGGATTTAAAAAACCAAACCTATCAGATGATACAGGATGGCAGGAGTGATGCCGAGATTCGTCAGTTTATGTTTGATAGCTATGGCGATTTTATCAGTTATAAACCGCCTGTACGTCCGTCCACGTGGATTTTGTGGTTTTTTCCGCCCATTTTGTTGGTGGTGTTTATCTTAGGCTGGGTTTATAAAGCCAAAAAAGGGCGGACGGTGGCGGTCGATGAAGTCAATGCCTTATCCAAAGCCGAAGAAGAGCGAGTTGCTCAGATTTTAGCCAAACATCAAAGCCCCAAATCAGAGCAAGCCCAACATTCTAATGCTCAAAATTCCCAAAATTCCCACACCCAAACCGATAAGGATACGCCATGACCCCCACGCTGTTCTTGTTTTTTAGTTTAGCCGTACTGCTGTGCGTGGTATTGGCATTGGTGGTGATTTATCCGTGGCTTAAAGGACAAAAGGCGGTGGATAATCAGCTCATGGCGGTCAATGTGGCGGTGTTTGGCGAGCGGATTGCCGAGCTACAAGCGGACAAAGAAGCAGGGCGGATTGATGATGCGACTTTTCAGGCAGGCGAGATTGAACTCAAACGCCAACTGCTAGACGCCCAAACCCATGCCGAGACCTATGCTCCTGTGGGTATCAAAAGCCGTGCCATTGTCATGGTGTGGATACCTGTGCTGGCAGGGCTTGCTTATCTGACAACCGCTGACCGCACGTCTGTGTTTAAGCTATGGCAAGCCCAAGACAGCGTGGGACAAGTGGCAGACGATTTGCTAACAGGCAAGATAGACACGCCCCCCGAGTGGGCGACCGCCGATAGCACCGCACTCATTAGTGCCATGCAGACCAACGTTCATCATCACGCCCATGACCCCAACCGCTGGATGCGACTGTCCGAGCTGTTCATGGCACTAGAAGCCACGCCCCAAGCCTTAGAAGCCTTAGCTCGTGCTTATCGTCTTGACCAGAGCAATGATGAGATTGCCATTACTTATGCTCAGACCAGCTTTTTTGCCAATAATGGCGTGCTAGATGCGACCGCTCGTGATGTCCTGCATGGCATACTCTCAAACACCCCAGACCATGAAGGGGCGATGATGATGATGGCGATGAGCGAGACACGTGCCAATAACTTTACGATGGCAAAGGCATGGGTTGCCAAACTGCGTGAGAGTATCACCAGTAAGGGCGGTGCGGACAGGCAGTCGGCATTGGCAAGCCTAGATGAGCTGATGGCGACCATTCACGCCCAAGAAGCCAAAGCGATGGCAGGGGTCAATGTCCATGTGAGTGTGGCAAGCAGTCTGCTCCCCCAAATCGATGAGAATGCCGTGCTGTTCGTCTCTATCTCGGACGTGGCAGGCGGTGCTCCTTATGCGGTCAAACGCTTATCGGTGCGTGAGTTAGTGCAGGGAGTAACGGTGTCGCTTAGTGATTTGGATGCGATGATGCCCGAGCGTACCTTGACGGCAGGGCGTGAAGCAGGGGTTAGCCTTGCAGTCAATGCCCGTATCAGCCACAGTGGTGGGGCGGTCAGCGAATCGGGCGACTTGATGGCGAACCCTGTGATATTACAAAAAGGGCAAAATACGGTCAATTTGGAAATCTCACAAATCGTGCCGTAAAATGCAAATACCACTTGAACAATAGGGCAATGTGGTTTATAGTGTTATTTTATCTCAGATTCATTGGAGCGTACTCATGCGTATTATTTTATTAGGTCCCCCAGGGGCAGGCAAAGGCACACAAGCTCAGTTCATTTCAAAGGAATTTAACATTCCCCAAATTTCCACAGGCGACATGCTTCGCTCTGCCATTAAAAACGGCACGAAACTTGGCAAGCTTGCCAAAAGCGTGATGGATAGAGGTCAGTTGGTCTCTGATGAGCTTATCATTAATCTGGTCAAAGACCGCCTAGCCGAGCCTGATTGTGCTAATGGCTGTATTTTTGACGGTTTTCCACGCACCATTGCCCAAGCCGAAGCACTGGCAAATGCAGGCGTGGACATTGATTATGTTATTGAGATTAGCGTGCCTGATGATGAGATTGTCAGCCGTATGTCAGGTCGCAGAGCCCATTTGCCATCAGGTCGTACTTATCACATCATTCACAATCCGCCAAAAGTGGACGGAAAAGATGACGTAACGGGCGAAGAGTTGGTACAGCGTGATGACGACAAAGAAGAAGTCGTCAGAGACCGCCTGTCAGTCTATCACACCCAAACTGTCACGCTCGTGGGTCATTATCAAGCGGTGGCTCAGTCGGGCGAGCATGCTCCGTCTTATCATCAGTTTGACGGCACCCAAGCCATTGATACGGTCAAAGAGCAGATTTTTGCGGTGTTAAAAGGTTGATTTCATTAACTAGTAGGGCGTGCCTGCCATTGATAACATTTTATAAAATAAGATGAAAATTTAACGTTTTTATCGATTTTTGCATGAAAAATGGCTATCCGACCACTTAACTGTGTAAATTTTAAGATTTTTTACTTAATTTTTAAAATTAAGTGGTCGGATTGTGGCTCGAAGGCGAAAACTTGCTTGATGGAATAACTATCAGTCTCAAGTTTTTCTTTGAAAAACGGGCGATTTCCCTGCTTTTTTAACAGGCATTTTTCATTGCAAATACCAAAGGCAGGCACGCCCTAAAAGCACGTCCAATGGGGCGTATTTTTTATGTTTAGTTTATTTAACATAATCTTAAAATATTTACAAGGTGGTTTTTATATTATCATTTAAAGTCAAAACACACCCATTGGCGGTAGGGCGTAATACGCACCATTTAATCAGCTAAATAGAATGATGTTTTAAAGCCCCAAAAAATCCACCACAAATTCGCTATTAGGACGGGCAAATAGCTCATCAGGCTTGCCCAGTTGCTCCACCACACCATGATTCATAATGACAATGGTGTCCGACACGGCAACCGCTTCTTCTTGGTCGTGCGTTACCATGATGGACGTGATGCCAATGTCCTTTTGGATTTGGCGTAGGGACGTGCGTAGCTCTTTACGCACTTTGGCGTCCAGCGCCCCAAACGGCTCATCAAGAAGAAGTAGCTTGGGGTTTGTGGCAATCGCCCGAGCCAATGCCACACGCTGACGCTGACCGCCCGACAGCTCATGCGGATAGCGGTCTTTGGTGCGGGGAAGTTGAATCAAATCAAGAAGCTGTGCCACTCGCTTATCAATCTCGCCCCCTGTGGGACGTTGGTGTTTGGGCAGTAGCTCTAAGCCAAAAGCGATGTTTTGGGCGACTGTTTTGTGGCGAAATAGGGCGTAGTTTTGAAAAACAAAGCCTATCCCACGCTGTTGCACGGGCGTGTCGGTTACGTCCGTGCCGTCAAAATAAATCCGCCCTGTGTCCGACGTCTCCAGCCCTGCAATAATCCGCAGTAAGGTGGTTTTACCACAGCCTGATGGTCCAAGTAGCGTGGCAAGTTCGCCAGAATTGACCGAAAAACTTACGTCATTTAAGGCGGTAAATTCGCCAAAGCGTTTATGAATGTTTTTAATATCAATGCTCATGGTGGTATCCGTGTTGATGATGAATTGATTTTACAAGTTAAAAATATTTGATAAATGGTAATTGGTTTACCTAAATTTTAATTAAAAATCCAATTTAAACAAATTAAAAAACTTAACTTCGCCCAACCTTTTTACGACTCATTATATTTTGCACCCCAAGGGTAACAAGAGCAAGCAAGGCAAGCAGGCTTGACAGGGCAAAAGCGGTGGTAAAGGCATATTCGTTATAGGCAATCTCAATGAGCAGTGGCATGGTGTTCGTCTCGCCTCGAATATGCCCCGACACGACCGACACCGCCCCAAACTCGCCCATTGCCCGAGCGTTGGTTAGGATAATGCCGTAGAGCAACGCCCATTTGATATTGGGCAGGGTAACATGCCAAAACATCTGCCAGCCGTTCGCCCCAAGTGTGAGACTTGCTTCTTCTTCGCTATCGCCAATGGACTGCATGAGCGGAATAATCTCTCGGGCAATAAAGGGAAAGGTTACAAACAGCGTGGCAAGCACAATGCCTGTGGTGGCAAAGATGATTTTTATGCCTAGGCTCTCAAAAAACGAGCCGATGAGTGTATTTGCCCCAAACAGTAGCACAAACATCAAGCCCGCCACGACAGGCGACACCGCAAAGGGTAAATCCAGCAAGGTGGTGATGATAAATTTGCCCCGAAATTTGTGCCGAGTAATCAGGTATGCTAACGCTACGCCAATCACGGTATTGATAGGCAGGACAATGGCGGTGGTGATTAAGGTGAGCTTAATGGCGTGCAGTGCGTCAGGGTCGGTAAGGGCGGACAGATAGGTACTTACGCCGTCTTTTAGGGCTTCATAAAACACGGCAATCAGTGGCACAACGAGCATGACCGCCATAAACGACACCGCCAAAGCGATGAGTGTGTATTTGACCCATGTAGGGTCTTTGGTGGCGGGGTGGTTTTGGTAGTCGTAGGTGGATTGGGTTGCCATGTTATTTCCGTGTTGGGTTTGGGTTTAAATGGGTTTTAAAAATTGGGTAAATGCAAAATGATAATTTACTTTTTGCAATTTGCAATTTTAAATTATGATTAAATAAATACATATTTTAAATTGGACGTGTAGGGGCAATTTATTCGCCCAAGATAATAAATTTCTCCAAAATTTAATTAACCATTTTTAAAAAAAATAATTAAATTACCATGTGTTTTATATTAAATTTATCTTTAACAATAAATTCATTTTAATTCGTTTTTGCCCCAAGCCGTGATGATAATTTCCATTGGGCAAAGTTAATTGCAAATAGCACCACAAGCGACACAAGGAGCATAAATAGTGCCACGCAGGACGCACCCGCCACGTCAAATTGCTCCAATTTTGAGACGATGATAAGCGGTAGGATTTCTGATTGCATAGGAATGTTGCCTGCGATAAAAATCACCGACCCATACTCGCCTGTGGCACGGGCAAACATCATACCCGAACCGATGAGCATGGCAGGGGCAATCTCGGGCAGGATGACCTTGACAAAAGTCGTCAAACGGCTCGCCCCCATGACGGCAGATGCTTCTTCAAACTCTACCGAAAGCTCGGCAAGCACAGGTTGCACCGCTCGCACGATAAAAGGAAACGACACCACCACCAAAGCCAGCCAAATGCCAATGGGCGTAAAGGCAATGCGTATCGGCTCGCCTGTGGTAGCCATACCAAGTTTGGCAAACACTTGTCCGAACAACCCTGTGGGGGCGTAGAGCGTGGCAAGTGAAATGCCTGTAACCGCAGTCGGCAGGGCAAAAGGCAAATCCACAAGGGCGTTGATGAACGACTTGCCCCAAAAGTCATACCGCACCAGCACCCAAGCGATGAGCGTGCCAAAGACTAGGTTGGTCAAGGTCGCCAAAATCGCCATGGATAGGGATAATTTAATGGCATAAAAAACCTGTGGCTCTTTTATGGTGCTGACAATCTCGCCAAAACCCATGCCAAGCGTGGTCAAAATCATCATGACAAACGGCAAAACAACCAGTAGCGACAACGCAAGCACGCTCACACCCAGACTTAGCCCAAAAAACGGCATGATACGTCTTTGCTTGTTGCGGACGGGGGCAGTCGGTGTGGTTGGTGTGGTGTGTGTCATGGTATCTTGTGTGTAAAAATGGTAGGCTTATTTTAAAAGATTGGCAAAATTATGATACTGACAAAAAGGAATATGAATTTTCGGTTTTGGGATTTATGCAAAACTGGCATAAAAAAGCCCGTACATGGACGGGCTTAAGTCATAAATGCTGTTTGGGTTATTGTGCCACTTGCCCTGTCGCCCCCACTGCCAATGTGTCGTATACGCCACCTTCTTTAAAATAAGTCGTCATGATAGACTGCCAATCGCCAAATACATCATTGGGGAAAAAGGTCTGCATTTGGGGGAATTTATCAGCGTGCTTGGCAAGAATGTCGGGATTGCTTGGACGTAAGAAATACTTGAGCGCAAGTTCCTGTCCTTCATCGCTGTATAGGTATTCTAGGTAGGCTTTTGCCACGTCTGTCGTACCTTTTTTGGCACTAACTGCGTCCACCACCGCCACAGGGTTTTCGGCATTGATGGTATAGCTTGGGTAGATGATTTGGATATTGCCAAATTTTTCTTTGATGACGTTGGCTTCATTTTCAAAGGTAATTAGTGCGTCTCCTATCTGACGTTGGGCAAATGTCGTGGTTGCCGCTCGTCCGCCATTTTCAAAGACTTTAACGTTACCCAGTAAGCCCTTGACAAACTCATGCGTTTTGGCTTCGTCCTTATTAAAGGCGTGTAGCCCGTAGCCGTACGCCCCCAAGAACGCATAGCGACCGTTGCCTGACGTTTTTGGGTTGGCGATGATAATCTCTTTGCCGTCTGTCGCCAAATCCGCCCAGTCTTTTATGCCCTTAGGGTTGCCGTCTCGCACGATAAAGACAATCGTACTGGTAAAAGGAATGGCATTATTAGGCAGGTTCTGTCGCCATTTGCCGTCCACAAGCTGACCCTCGGCAAGTAGTTCCACGTCCGAGCCTTGATTCATCGTAACCACGTCCGCTTCTAGTCCATTTTTGACCGATAGGGCTTGCTTGCTTGACCCGCCATGCGACTGTTTGATATTGACCTTGATGTCAGGATTTACGCTTTGATAATGCTTGATAAAAATGGGATTATAATCCTTATAAAAATCCCGTGCCACGTCATAGGACACGTTTAACAGCTCCACTTGACCGCTTGTGTTGCCTGTTGTGGCTTTGTTGTCGGCAGTTTGGTTATCGCCCCCACAGGCAGTTAGGACAAGGGCAGATAAGGTAAGGCTTAGGGGTAAAAGGGCGGTTTTCATGAGATAGTCCAAATCAAAACAAGTTAAAAAGATGAGTTATTGTAAAATATAATGCTTAAAATGATTAACATAAAAATGGGAAATCGTTATTCAGTTTGGGAATTTATGGCGGGGAAATGGGATTGAAAATATGGTAGCAGTCTAAAAAATATGCCAAACTAGATTTTCTGTTCGCTCTGAGACTGCTTGCGAGCAGGAAAACCATCGTGGGCAGGCATAGCTCACCACGAATGACTTTCTTGATAGCGTGCTTTTGAACTGGAGCTAAAAATTTATATTGTTTTATTGTATGAATATGTTAGAATTAATAGACCCCCTGCAAAACTACCCAATCCACCCAAACACGAGCTTTACCCTAAGTTCAAATCTTGCCAATGATTTACGATAGGTGGTTAAGAACATTTTAAAGGCTTAAAACTTGGCAAAGATATGTTCTACTTTCACCCGTGTTTTAGACAATAATGCGTTATAATCTTTGGCTTCTTGTACTAATGGGTATTTTTTGGTTGCTTTTAGTGGCGTAAAGGCATTAGCATGTATGTGTTTTATGCCTTGATAACCACTGTCTGCTAGGATAAACTTAGCCTTTGTTAAATTTGGGTTTGTTCGCTTAAAGAGCTTAAAGTCATGCATTTAAATGATGCTGGTGTCTACTTGTAAGATGACCTTGTGGTGATCGATGATACATTGCACCTTTGCGGTATGATACTTTTTCTTGCCAGAATACATCAATGCTTGGTTTTTTGAGACGATTAACACGCACTTCGCTCACATCCACAATTGCAATGTCATCTTTGGTGGGTGTTTGGGCGACAATAGCAAAGCCTTGCTTGCTTAGTGTGTCTTCAATCCAATGGCTTTTACGGATAAGGGTGCTTTCATGGATGCCAAAGTCAGCGGCTATCTGCTCATAGGTGCGATATTCTTTAAAATACTGCAAGGTTGCCGTTAACAAATTGGGCATGCCAATTTTGAGTTTTCTACCACCTCTTTGATGTATGCTAGCTTGTGCTTGCTCTAAACAAGCAAGCATGTTGTTAAAGACTTCTCGCTTAACACCAATTAAGCGTTTAAACTTTTCATCAGATAAGTGTGTGAATGCTTCGTAGTTCATTGGGGTATTTTAGCATAGGAAGGGTTTTGCAGGAGGTCTACTTAAAACATGAAAATAATGACGCTTTTTTATAAATACATTATTTCGTTATCGTACAGTTATGAGTGCACTTATTTTAAAACCAACCCAACTATCCAATCATCACCCCATCGTCGGTATGATAACGTCTGATGGGCGTGTCATAAAGTGTGGCGAGTACTGTCTCATTCATTACCATGTCTGGCACGCCCTGAGCGACAAGCTCGCCTGCTTTTAAGGCAATAATCTCATCACTGTATCGGTAAGCATAGGTTAAATTATGTAAAACCACCACGAGACTTTTTTGTTTTTGTTTTACTAGGTTTCTTAAATATACAAACAATGCCCGCTCATGCTTGATATCTAAATGATTAGTAGGTTCGTCAAGAAGTAAAATTTGTGTGTCTTGCATCAACGCTCGTACAATCGCAAGACGTTGACGTTCTCCCCCAGACAAGCTCGTGATGCGTTTATGGGCAAAAGTGTCAAGTTCAAAACTACTTAGGAGTGCCAATGCTTTTTTAGTATCATTTTGGTTTGGTTGCTGATACCATGCTAGTTGGGGTGCAACACCAAGCAAGGCATATTCCAATGTCGTCAAAGGTAACTCAAAATATTCATGCTGCCCTACCAAAGCAATTTGACCTTCTTTAATCACGCTGTCAATCGGACGGTTTTGACACAAAATTTTTCCACTTAATGTAGCACTGTCCGTCTGTCCCAATAAAGCACTTAACAGCGTAGATTTTCCCGCCCCATTTGCTCCAATTAGACTGACCAATTTACCTTGTGGAACCACAAGATTTGGAATGTTAAGTAAAGTTTTTTGAGCGGTTTTGATTGTCAAATTTTGCAGGGTAAAAAGTTCAGCCACGATTGCCTCTTTGATTGGTTTTGATGAAAATCCATATAAAGAACGGTGAGCCAATGAGTGCTAACACAATACCGACAGGTACATCAACAGGATAAGTCAAGAAACGTGCAACCGTATCAATAATAAGCATTGCTACTGCCCCTAGTACTCCAGAGCCTATCATGAGTCGTGTGCGAGATCCGCCCCATGCATAGGCCAGCAAATTTGGAATCATCATGCCAATAAATCCAATCACACCCGCTAATGCCACCGCCGAAGCAGTTAAAAGTGCTGCACCAATGACCGTCAAAAGGCGAATCTTACCAACATCTTGCCCCATAGAAATGGCGGTTTTTTCACCGAGCATTAAAATATCTAGCTTGCGTCCCATTGGCAATAAAATCACAAGTCCAAAACCGATTGCAACAAGCACATAGGAAAATGGCACAAAGCCCGCCTCCGCCATAGATCCAGACAGCCAATTAGTCGCCGACCGCAAAGTCAAATCATCCGACATGAACAAAACCAAACTGACCAATGCTCCACAAAATGCACTCATCACAAATCCCAAAATGAGCAACCCTACCTGACCACCACCAAACAGACGATAAAATAATAAAATCAGCCCACAAACACTCATCGCTCCCAAAAAGGCAAAAAGCGATACACCAATACCTGCCAAATCAAGACCCAGAAAAGACATCTCACCAAGATCCAACGACAAGACAAATACCACACCCAACGCTGCACCACCAGAAGTGCCAATCAAGCTAGGGTCGGCTAAGGGATTTTGGAATAAAGCTTGTAATGCCGAACCACCCACCGATAAGCACAAGCCCACCAATAAGGCGGTCAAAATACGTGGGTAGCGAATCTGCCAAGCAATCTCATCCATTCGCAAGGGATTCTCCCAAGTGCCAAACCCCACCCCTAATGCCAAAAATATCACCAGTCCAATCAGTAAAACACCAATACTGACATGCACCAAAGAGATTAGGGGTGATTTGTTAAAAAACTTTGCCATCGTTATTAGCTTATCAAGGCGATCATTTTGCCAAAGCATGCAGTTTGCTCACGATTTCTGGACTATCAAGTCCATATCTTAAAAAGTCATTAGCAGGCCAATAATATACTTTACCTTTTTTGGCGGCAGGGTTTGCCGAAATCTCTGGGCGTTTGATAAATTCACTGATCGTTCCAAGCGTGGCTTGGTTGTGCTTAGCGATAATGATGACATCGGCTTTGGCGGCGAGCCAACCTTCACGAGAAAGTGGCTTTAATCCTTGAATGTTTACTGCATTCACACCACCTGCTCGTTTAATCAGTTCATCGCCCACCGTGCCTTTACCTGCTACAATACGTCCGTCGTAACTCAACAAATAGCGAACCTTTGTTGATTTTTTGGTAGCCATACCCTGTTGCCATCTGCTTGATAATTTTTTTGCTTGTTGCTCTTTACCTAAATATTGACCGATTGTGGTGATCGCTTTGATATAATCCGTCGCACTCTCGGTAGGGGCAACATTAACCGCCTTGATCTTTAAACTGTTTAAGCGTTTATATAAAGTAGGTGGTTGCACCATATAACTACCAAGAACCAGATCAGGTTTTAAGGCAACAATCGGTTCAGGTGTCAGATTTCTATGTGTTCCGATAGATTTGGCATGAGCTAAGGCAGGATTTCTGTTCGTATTGTCTCGTCCCACCACTTTTTTGGCATCACCCAATGCAGTAACAATATCGCCCACATCACCACTTAATACCACGATACGCTCATAAGCATTGGCAAGGGTAGTAGTAAAAACTACCCCAACCAACAAACTCTTTACAAATAATTTCATAGCATTTCTCCTCAAAATAGAATATTCTGTTTGTACCAAGCTTAGTTTTTGTACAATCCTTGATTAAAGCAAAGAACAATCCATCATAATAAACTGGTCATTTAGCTTAAATGATAAGTTAAGTATTAATATGCAAATTCTGCTGCCAGTGCTTCGGCAAAAACTTGCCAATTAGGATCTTGTTTTTGTCCTTCGGTACGTTCGCCAAAAATGGTAATGATGCTATTACCATGCTTATCAAAACCCTCTAAGGCAATCGTATAACCGTCCGAATGTGGGCGTCTGATCCACCATACACTTTCAACCATCTTATCATTGAGATGCAATGTAAATTGACTGTATTTTTTATCCATGATATTCAGCCAATGCCCTATTTTTTTGATATTCTTGATCGTACCTGCATAAATTTGCACCATACCAGTATTGCCCACAAAAATCATCAACGGTAACGCCTGTTCGCTCGCACGACTCAACAAAGACTCTAAAACTTTTGGATTTAGGCGTTTGGTGTAGTTTGAAGGAGCGTTTACATAGCTACTTTGGCGATCTAATTGATACGTGGATAAAATTTTATAAAATTGATGAATGTCAGTCATCGCCAACCAATCATGGTGAAAGTCTGCTTTTTGATTCTCATCAAGATGTTTGACCTGCCAATTACCTTGTATTTCAGGGTATAAAACCTCTATTGATGTCTTTTGAACCGTTTTAGCAAAATCGGCGGTCAGGGTTTGCCAAAGGGTGATTTTTTCATCAGTGATGGGATTTAAAAACACCTTATCTACCGCTTGCCCAAATTCATCAAAAAACGCAATTTGATAGCTGGGTTTATCGTCCGTAGCCACAATAGCAAGCATAAACTTAAAATGATTTAAAAACACTCGCAAATCTAAACCGCCTTGATTCAACGCCATTCCCATCGTTTGTCCAAGTTCCAAACCTAAAAACTGTCCTGTTTTTTCATGAACAGCAAATTCATTGCGGACAATATTTTCCACTTGACCCAATTCATGTAATCGCAACAGCATGGGACGGCAATCGCTCCCAAGATAAACGCTGTTTGGTGATGACAACAGCAATTCAAACTCACTCACACCTAGCAGTTTTGCCCCTTCAGTAGGGAAAAGCATGGGCGTGTCAGCTTTTTTGGCTTGATAAGTTTGCCAAAGCGTGGTATTTTTTTGAAAAGGCTCCAAAGTGATGCTTGCCACTTTTGGGGCGGTGCTGTTTAATAAAAATTTGTCGGTTTTCATCAGGTTCTCCTAGCGTTGGATAAATCCAAGGTTTAACTTTTAAGAATGAATGATAACTCACTCTCATGACTTGCTTAAAGGTAAATCTCTATTAATATCTTGACATTGATCCTCTCTTTACTTAGCGATGGCTTTTTAAATCAAATCGCACAGGAATTATAAAACTCCTGCTAGACTCTCCTCTCATAATTTCATCAGGCGGTGCAGGCAAAGGGGAAGCTCTTTGTGCAGTGGCTATTGCCTCCTTATCCAGAATGCTTTTTCCACTGCTTTTGGCAACACTTGCCGATAACACACGCCCTGTCTTGTCAATGGTAATTTTGAGCGTGGGTTTTCCACTCCATTTTTTAGAAAGTGCCTCTTCTGGATAATCAAGATTTTTTTCAATTTTGACTCGCACTTTGGCAGCCCAACTTTGTTCTAGAGCATTTGACTTGGCCTGATTGGTATTATCACTTGATGATCCTGTGTTACTGTGATTGTTTTTGCCACTTCCAACATGACTACTTGATATTTTGGAGCTATCTGCTTTATTATCCTTTTCACTGCTTTGATTACCAACACCTTGCTTGGCATTATCACTCTGTTTATTGTCATCTTTGGCATTGTCCTGTTCGGCGTTTGTCGTTTTTTGTTCTGGTTGGTTGGTTGGCTGTTCTTCTGAAAAAGAATCATGAGCTTGTATCGTCCACGTATTTTTTGCCTGGTCTGGTGTTTGATTGCCTGTGATTGGGGTTGTCTCTATTTTTGTTTTGGGTGCTGGCTTGGTTTTTTGAACCGATTGTTTGATTGGTTGTTCAACCGATTTTTTTATCGGTTTCTTTATCAAAACTGATGTCTGTTCAGGTTTTGGGTCAGATTTGGGTGGATTGGCATTATCCAATCTGGTTTGATTTGTCGGTGTTGCAGGCGTGGCTAGATTGGCAAGTTCAATCCATTCTACCTGTAAAGGAGTAACCACAGCACTTGGCAACTGTGGCACTTTTGTCCATAAAAGACCCCACACCGCTAAACTATGCCCTGCAACGACTAAGCACCACACTACCCCTTTTTGGGAGTTGGTCAATCCTTTCTCTATCATCAAAACCGATACTCTAAGCCAATTGTCGCTGTTCTACCCCTTGCGTAGTTGGTAAATAAGGTTGGTTCGCCATTGTCGTCAAGTTGGCTGTAATTGCTGTTTTGACTATTTAAAGGGTGAATATAAAGTTTATCAAAGACGTTTTCTATTCCTGCTCTCAAAGTTAAATCTTGATTAACTTGATAATGAGCAAACAAATTGGTAATGATTGGATTTTTGGGCATTTTTTGTAGCTGCTCTTCGCCTGTTAAGCTTATATAGTCAGGGTTTAAGCGAGCATTTTTACCATAGTAATTAACCTGTGCTGACAATGATAACTTGTTATTGAACGCACGAGTTCCGACTTCTGCCGTCCAATAATCGGTTGGCAAACGATCTGTACCGCCCCCTGTAAAACCAAAGTCATGATGTCCTGAATTTATATTGACAGGTTGGTCAGACTTAGCGTGAGTGTAGGATAAGTTTGCAAAATACCTGCCTGTATCATAATTTGCCATCAATTCCACGCCTTTTGATGTAACAGGTTCTAGAGAGTTAACAGAAATGGGCGCATTAAATCCGACGATATCATCATTAATGTCATTTGTTAGCTTGCCATCGGTTCTAAGGTAGAATGTTTGGGCATGAATATAATCTTTAATTTTGCTATGGAAATAGGTTGCCTTTAACCCAAAAGTATCGCTGTCCGCGAGTATTCCGTGCTTAAAAATGTTAAAACCTACTTCTTTGATATCGGCTTTTTCAGGCTTTAAGAATGGATTCATGGATCCGCCACCCTGATTGTTAAAAAACACTTCTTGAATGTTAGGCATGCGACTGGTGCGAGCATAGCTCACAAAAGGCATAAACCAATCAGTAACCTGATAGGACAGGGCGATTTTACCATTGACGTCTTTGGAGCGATTGGAAACGACTGCTTCACCGATTGGAAAACAAGGCACCTGCACACCTCCCTCCGTGCCACAAGCAGGCTTAAAGCCTTCAAATTCGGAATCAGCATAGGTCAATGATAAGTCCATTCCAAACCTGCCTTTTTCAAAGGTGTTGTCCATGTATACGCTTTTGATGGTTTGTTTGCCTGTCGGTGAGAAAGGGGTGTAATTGTAACTATCTTCATTGTCAGCAACTGCTGTGCGACTATAATCATTGGTCAAAAAGGACACACCATAACGACTCGTCAACTTACCAAAATTTCCGTCAAAGCGACTGATGTTACTTAGATCAAAATAGTTAGAGCGGTTTTTAGCGACAGCATTTTCAAGTGTTTGATACTTGGCAGTACGGTTCATAGATTGAGTTGTTGCTGTGGTATTAGCCTTAAACGCTAAATCCACAAGACGATTGTCGGGTGTAAAGTAGTAGTCTACGCCATAAGCGTTATTATTCAGCTGTCGCCCACCGATGTTGGTGCGATAATCTCGTCCTGACAAGATAAAACTGTGCATGTCGCTTGGTTGATATTCCAATTTTGCCAGATAAGATCGTGGTTTTTGCACTTTTGAAATGACATAATCGTTATGGCTAGCAAGTTTACCATCGCCTCGTTTATAATCTGTGGATTTGTTTGCACCACTGGTCGCCAGCATTATGCCAAGCGATCCTCCTGCAGATAATTCGCCTTTTACCGCTCCTGCCAACATTGCATTGTGTCCAAGTTTGTTTGTGCCGTAGGTATATTTGTTCAATACTCCCCAGTTTTTATCATCTTGGATAATATCATCAACACCTATTGTTCTAAAATTGACACTACCCATCAAAGCATTGGTGCCGTGCGAGCCACCCTGTCCGCCACGACTGATGTCTGCTCCTACCAAAAAATTGCTGTCAATGACCGCTCCAAAAGTGCTACTGGATGGCGGTGAAGTGTGAAACCCACCTTCACCTTCACTCGTCGCTGTTACTCCAAACAAGGTTTGTGGTACGCCGTCTATCATCGTATTTACTCGTCCAAAGCCTGTCATGCCCCGCACATTGACATTGAGCGTGCCTTGTGGGGTATCCATGCTGGTAAACGCCCCTGCAGTAGATCGCACTACGCTGTCAAGCCCTGTTACCGAACGGTCAATCGTCTCTTTGTCAATACTCGTAATCGCTTGGGAGGTAGTAAAGGGTTTTTTATTGATGGTTTGCTTGGCACTGATGGTAACTTCTTCTAATACCAATTCATTGTCAGCGTACGCAGTTACACAAAAAACTACTGATAGACATAAAGCAAGCTTCGTTTTTTGAAAAACAATGGGAGATGTTGACATTTTAAACTCCTAAATTTAGGTTAGGTTTATTGATTTTTGATTTACCTTAAACCGTGCTTTGGATAGCAAAAAATTGGCTTGACAGGTTTAAGGTAAGTGATTTTTTATTCTAAGGTCTGGCAAGAACTGCATTGCTGCAAGATAAATGCATATGCCATGGCATTATTAGCGACACGACTATTTTGTCCTGTACCACTATGTCCGCCGTCTTTGATGGCAATTAAGTGTAAGCTATGGTTGTTATCAATTTGATACGCCCTAATCTTGGCAATAAACTTCAAACTGTCCACGAAATTTACTCTTGCATCTTGGCGATGAGCGATGATTAGCATGTTAGGATAATGCTTCACTGTCAAATTGGTATAAGGATTATAATGGGCAATGGTGCGATAATCACTTACCATACTTGGGTCGCCCCACTCTGAATACTGGTCTTCATCGTCTGTTTTGCCTTGATGGTAGTTGGACAAAACATCCAAAAACGGCACTTGCATAACACATGCCTTATAAAGCTCAGGGTGGGTAGTACAGACGTTAGCAACAACAAGACCTCCTGCACTTTCTCCCATTGCAAAGGTATTGGCAGGCGAACCGTAGCCTTGTTGATGTAAGCTTTTAGTAACGGTAACAAAATCATCAAAACTGTTTTGTTTTTTAGTAAGCTTACCGTCGTTGTGCCACGCCTGTCCAAGCTCGCCTCCACCCCGAATGTGAGCAAACACATAAACAAATCCTCTGTCCAACAAAGAAATATAGCTACTGCCATAAACAGGATCAAGACTAAATCCATACGCTCCATAGCCATAAATCAACAAAGGAGTATCTTTTGTAGGCGTTAAACCTGTTTTGTACACCAAAGTAATGGGGAGTTTTGTACCATCTTTGCTGGCAATCCATAAGCGTTTGGTTTGATAGTCCTTTTGAGTTTGAGCGACATTCACAAATTGGTGATGTAGCAGATCGTAATATCGCACAGTTTTTGGTGTACTCGGTGAAGTGTAGCCCAATCTTAACAGATGGGGATTGGTGTTTGCTTGGATATCAAAGCCACTGGATTTTATCCAAACCATATAAGCTTCGTCGTCAAATTTTACCGATCGCCATACCTGATCACCAGCATAGATTGAGCTGTCAAACTGTTGCTCATTTTTATCTTTTTTATCAATGACATGATAGAGCTTGTCAAAACGTAAATCATTGACATTGGCATAAAAAATCTGGTGCACACCCCCTTGCCGCACCTTAACAATCAGATAATCTCCGACAAAAGCAAAACTCTCCAACGTTGCTCTCTTATTTGGCATAAAAATCGGATTTGGCAGATGCTGATTTTGTCGCCATTTTGTCATATCATCTTGGGTCAAAACGTATAGCGCCGCCCCATTTTGATCACTGAGTTTGAGATAAAATCTACCTTGATAATGCTCTAAGTAATACTCACGATCTTGTTCTATCACTCCAAAGGGTGTAAATTCACCTTGCTGTATCAAATCTTCTGGTTTGGCAAACAAAGTTTGGGCAGTAGTCATGTTACCAAGCGTCAAAAGAACAAACTCATCAGAGCTGGCACTATCCAAAGACAGACCAAGCCGCTGATTTTGTTTATGGTAAATCGGCACATCTTGGCTTTGGGAAGTGCCGAGCTTGTGGCGTAACACCTGATTGTGGTAATCATTCACATACACCAAATACTCATGGTTAAGCCACACCACCTGTCCAGCTGTTTTTGTCAAGCGATCAATGACACGACCTGTCTTATCCGTAATATCAATAGCGTACACTTCATTACCGATGATATCATAGCTGATGGCAATGTGAGCGGCATTGGGTGCAGGTTTTATCGTGCCAAGCTGATAAGTGTCCACACCAAGCATTTGTTTTTCGGCATTGGTATCCAAAAGCAGCGTCCAAACATTTTGGTTGTTTTTATTTTGACTTTTGATAAACACTTTGGGGAAAGATGTATTATCTTTTTTAAAAAATATGCCACCATCTAACCAAATTTCATCTGATACACCTACTTTACTTCTCTTCTTGATTTCTTGACTTAGGGTGTTTATGAGTGAGCGGTCAAGATGATGGGCGGTGTGGGCGTTTTCTTGTTCAATAAGTCGGTTTCTTTCACCGCTATCAGCATAAAGCCACGCATAATCATCAACCACAAGCTCACCGTGTACTTGATAAAGCGTGGGATATTTGGCAACATCAGGGGGAGAAATAGGGCTATCACGATGGTCAGACATGCTATGTTGGTTTGTGGAGTTTTTCATCTCATCAGACAGTCCGCCTGCTAAAGCAAATGAGTTAATTGCCAAGCCAAGCATCATCCAAATTGCAAAATACCACTTGTTTTTATTACTTTGTAATGTCATTTTTACTCTTGAATCACCCAAATATAATCAGCGTCTTGACCATCAAATTCACCCATAGATTTACTCATCAATACCACGATGCCTGTCAAGGGTGTTTTGCCATGTTGCAAATCAATCAAGTGCATTGGTATACCCACGCCTTGCTCGGCATGATAATTCCCTGTCAAAAGCAAAGTGGGTTTTGGCGATGATAAGATTTTTTCTGCCATTCGGCGATCTCTAAATTGCTGAATGGCAACCATATTGTCCACGATTTTTTCGTCTGCTTTATCAAGCCCTGCTTTGTCAAAGCCATGTGCTTTTAAAATACGGGTTTTTAATATTGCTTTAATATCATCATTGGTGGAAAGATAGCCTTTTAACGGTTCTGCCCCTTGCATTAGAGTTTTAACTTCAGATTTTGTCAAATTAGTGGCAATCAAAGGATAGCCAAACTCAAACGGCTGTGCCACAATTTGTCCGTACAACGCCCAATCCCATGATTTTTGCCAACCAAGTGCTTTGGGCAATTTTTTAAAGGAAGGTGGATTTTGACGGGCTTTATCAATGGCAGCTTGCTGATCGACGGTCAGCATCTCCAAGAGCAAACTGCCTTGTGGTCTTTGTCTATGCAAATCTTGAAGTAGTTGGTCTGCCAAGTGGTGCTGAGGCACACTGTCATGGTATTCACCCAAGATAACATAGTCAGCTCCTGCCAGTCGCTGGACAAAAGTAGCATAAGGGATGGGGCGGTTGGCTTTATCAAAGATTTGACCTGTTGTCAAAACCGTTGATGTTTTTGATGAGAGATTTATCAAATCATGCATGGCATGAGCGTTTGTCAAGCCAAAGCCTGCCTCATACAACGCACAAAATATCAAAAAACACGCCCTAACAAACATAAAACTGCCTTAGCTATAATTAAGATAGGGAATATTACTAAATAATAAAAAAAATGTCAATAATAATAATTATTTTTATTATCGTTTTATATAATAGACCCCCTGCAAAACTACCCAATCCACCCAAACACGAGCTTTACCCTAAGTTCAAATCTTGCCAATGATTTACGATAGGTGGTTAAGAACATTTTAAAGGCTTAAAACTTGGCAAAGATATGTTCTACTCTCACCCGTGTTTTAGACAATAATGCGTTATAATCTTTGGCTTCTTGTACTAATGGGTATTTCTTGGTTGCTTTTAGTGGCGTAAAGGCATTAGCATGTATGTGTTTTATGCCTTGATAACCACTGTCTGCTAGGATAAACTTAGCCTTTGTTAAATTTGGGTTTGTTCGCTTAAAGAGCTTAAAGTCATGCATTTAAATGATGCTGGTGTCTACTTGTAAGATGACCTTGTGGTGATTGATGATACATTGCACCTTTGCGGTATGACGCTTTTTCTTGCCAGAATACATCAATGCTTGGTTTTTTTAGAACGATTAACACGCACTTCGCTCACATCCACAATCGCAATGTCATCTTTGGTGGGTGTTTGGGTGGCAATGGCAAAGCCTTGCTTGCTTAGTGTGTCTTCAATCCAATGGCTTTTACGGATAAGGGTGCTTTCATGGATGCCAAAGTCAGCGGCTATCTGCTCATAGGTGCGATATTCTTTAAAATACTGCAAGGTTGCCATTAACAAATTGGGCATACCAATTTTGAGTTTTCTACCACCTCTTTGATGTATGCTAGCTTGTGCTTGCTCTAAACAAGCAAGCATGTTGTTAAAGACTTCTCGCTTAACACCAATTAAGCGTTTAAACTTTTCATCAGATAAGTGTGTGGATGCTTCGTAGTTCATTGGGGTATTTTAGCATGGGAGGGGTTTTGTAGGAGGTCTAATATGCCAAACTAGATTTTCTGTTCGCCCTGAGCCTGCTTGCGAGCAGGAAAACCGTTGTGGGCAGGCATAGCTCACCACGAATGACTGTCTTGATAGCGTGCGTTTGAATTGGAGCTAAAAATTTATATTGTTTTATTGTATGAATATGTTAGAATTAATATATTAGACTGTATTGTAATTAAGCAACAAATGTATTGCTGTTTCATTGATCAATATTATTGGTTAAGGAGTTATTGATGAAATCTTTATTTACGGTAATGCTTCTCTGTGTTTTTACGTTGATGGGTTGTGGCGACAAAAACAATGCATCAGAATCAATCCAGGAAGAGTTAAAAGATGATTTGGATCAAAAGGTGTATAAGGTTTTAACCTATCCGCATTACGCACCTTATGAGTACTTGGATGAAAAAGGCGGTATCATCGGCTTTGATGTGGATATGATTCAGGCGATTGCACAGTCTCAGAACTTTAAAGTGGAGATTATTAATTCGCCTTGGGAAGACATGCTTGGTAGATTAAACACCGGAGAGGCTGATTTGGTGATTTCAGGTATTTCTCGTCAGCAGGCAGGTGGGGATGCTGATTTTGCTTTATCTAATGCCTATTTACATGGCAGGGATTCGATTTTAACCAAAGAGGGTGTTACCAATATTAATACATTTGAAGATATGGTTGTTCACAATATTGGTGTTCAATCTAATACGATCTTTGCTGATGAATTAATAGCTAAAAAGGGGGAGGGTAATCCAACATTAAAACTTTCTTCAACCAGTTTTTTGGCATTTAGTGATTTGGTGAATGATAAAGTTGAGGCGGTTTATGCTCATGAAAATATCTTACGTCATTATGCCAAGGGACAACCAAATTTGAAATTTAATTTCAATGGTACGGGCGAGGGTTTTGATTATTATAATATGGTGGTAGTTGCCAAAAAAGGTAATGATGAGCTAATAGCAAAAATAAATGCAGGCATTCAAGATGTGCATCAAAATGGTACATATCAAAAACTACATTCGCAGTGGTTCGGCGTGGAAGCACCAACACCTATGATAAAAAACAAGAATAGATATTGATAATATCTAAAAACGCAAGTCTAGACTTGCGTTTTTATTTGAACCAATCACACCCCCTGATAATACCGTTTTAACACCGCTAGCACCTTAGGTCGGCTAAATGTTTCGGGGACATCATCGCCATTTGATAAGGCAGCTCTTAACGCTGTACCTGAGATTTTGACGTGGTGGGACGGGTCGTGCGGACAGGTTTTGGTGCTTGCCATACCGCCACAGCCATGACAATAAAACGTCCAGTCAATTTTTAAGGGCTTGGTAATAAGTGCGTCCTTGTCAATGGTATCAAAAATCTTTTGAGCATCAAACGCTCCATAATAATCGCCCACGCCTGCATGGTCTCGCCCTATGATGAGATGACTGCACCCATAATTTTGGCGGAATAGGGCATGAAGCAGGGCTTCTTTGGGGCCTGCATATCGCATATCTAGGGGGTAGCCTGCCTGAATGACGGTGTCTTTTTTAAAATAGTTGTCAATCAGCACGCCAATGGCTTCTTGGCGGACATCGGCAGGAATGTCGCCTGCTTTTAGCTTGCCTAAGAGCGAATGCACGAGTACGCCGTCGCAGATTTCTATGGCGATTTTGGCAAGGTATTCATGCGAGCGGTGCATGGGGTTACGAGTTTGAAAGGCAGAGACAATTTTCCAGCCTTTTTGCTTAAACATTGCCCGAGTCTGGGCAGGGGTTTTGTAAATCTCGGGGTAGTCGGTGGGAAATTCGCTTTGACTAAACACTTGTACTTTTCCGCCCAAATACACATCGCCACTGCCCAGCACCTGTGCCACGCCCACATGGTTGGGGTCGGTCGTGCCAAAGGTGGCTTGGCATTCGGCAGGTTTGTTGGGGGTGTAAATGTCGCTAATGATCAGCACGCCCATGAGTGCGTCTGTGTTGTCCACGAGAGCCACGCTGTCGCCTAGGCTTAGGGTGTTTGCGGTGGTGGTGTCGGTTGATAAGGTAATGGGAATGGGAAAAAATACGTCCCGATAAGTGCCGTCCACACCGCCTTGGGCGAGCGTCATGCTCGCTATCACGCCTTCATAATCGGCTTGCCCCATAAAGCCGTCAAGGGGCGTAAATCCGCCAATACCCGGCATGATAAGGTCGCCACGCTCACGGCTAGATAGCGTGATTTTGGGTAAATTTTCGGCAGTTTGTAGGGCGTTGGCAAGCTCATCGCCTGTTAATACAAGGGGTTTAAGGGTGGGACTGCCGTGCGGTGGCACAAGGTCGCTATAAATGTCGTCTGTGCCAAACGCTTGCTCGTTTTGGATAGGTCGGTCATGGCTAAGTTCCTGTTGGCTACGTTGATAAAAGTAGCCATATCTTATAGAATTTTGCCACAATTTAACTATGCCAAATGATGATAAAGATAGGCGTATTTTTCATGTGGCAAGTTTAGGGCGTGCCTGTATAAGAACATGTTGGCAAATGTCGCTCAATGTCTTTAATATCAGGCGTGGTGCATTGCCAATCAATGTAGCTGTCTTGATGAATGGTGGGCGTATAAATCAGCGTGCCTTTACTGGTGGCATTGTCAATTTTAATGGTAACGACTGAGTGATTATCCAATGTAACCGACTTGATTTTACTGCTGGGTGTCCAGTTGGATGGCAAATTAAGCTCGGCAAGCGATGTGGGTAGTTGCCCCCTGTCTATTAGATAACTTGCATTTCCATTTTTAGATGGCTGATGACGGACTGGGCAAGCTGTATGCTTTCGTGGTCAAAGGCGATTTGTTTAAGCTGTGCCATTTTTTCATCGTTTTTAATACTCAGCTCTTGTTCGATGTGGTTAATGGCTCGTTTTTCGGCTTGACCGCTAAACATATAAAATAATAAACCAATTAAAATCGTTAAAAGCGCAATGATAATGGCAAGTAGGGTGTTGGTTTTCATAAATGCTCCTTAATTAAAAAACCTTAAAAATTATAAACTCAATTACCCCAAAACTCAATACAAAGCCGTCAAACTTTTGATTTTATCAATAAACTCAATTTTATCATTTTGATAGATAAGTTTATGATTTTCTAATTCAGGTGGCAAGCCAATTTTAATCATTCTTTTTTGAATAATTTCTTCCATATTTCCATTGATTGTATTAAAAATCTCTTTTTCCCAATTGTCAATATCTATTGAAAACTTATCCAAACGCATATTGGCTTTCATTTTTTCAATATGGGAAAAATAATAGTCGCCACAACCCAAATAATTGCTGACGGTTAAAATGTCAAAGTAAGTTTCTGCAATGCCATTTTTATGATAATACAAATTTTCACTATTAAAAGTATGAATGATATGCTCCATATAATCACCAAAAGTAAATCGTTCATTGATGTGTTGTAAAATAGGCGTGTTTTCTACCAAATATTGATTGGCACTGCTAATATCCACTCCGTATTTGAAGCTATCTGGTACAAATTTTTTAATGAAGTAAGAGCAATAGGCAAATGCCAAACAAGGCATATTTGTGAAAAGATTAAAAATAAAAAATGTTGGGTAATATTCTGTTTTATCCGTTGTTTTATCTATGCAAATACCTACAATCAAACAATCATATCGTTTTATTAAAAATTGTCCCCATTGTATTAAAGTAGGGTAATATTCCAGCCAAAGTTTGGCGGTTTGATTGATTTCTTTTTTGGTTGCCATTAAAAATTATCCTTATTTATTAACGCACTTATATTTAAAAAACACCGCCAACTTTCCCAAGTTGACGGCATTTTTTTCTTTTGCAATTATCTCAAACTACAAACAACCCAAAAGATTATTCATAATTCTCAATACTCGGACAGCTACAAATCAAATTCTTATCGCCATAGACATCGTCCACACGACCCACAGTCGGCCAGAATTTATGTGCCTTGATATAGGGCAATGGGAATGCCCCCACTTCACGGCTATACGGTCTGTCCCACTCGCCCACGATGACCGCTTGGGTGTGTGGTGCGTTCACAAGTGGGTTGTTGTCCGCTGTCCAGCCGTCCGCCCCAGCTTGTACTTTTAGGGCTTCTTGCTTGATTTGTTTGAGTGCCGAAATAAAGCGGTCAAGCTCGTCTTTGCTCTCAGACTCAGTTGGTTCAATCATCAGCGTACCCGCCACAGGGAAACTCATTGTTGGAGCGTGGAATCCATAGTCCATCAAGCGTTTGGCGATGTCGGTTTCAGTAATGCCTGTTTCCGCCTTTAAGGGGCGAATGTCAATGATGCACTCGTGAGCCACCCGTCCGTTTTTGCCTGTATAGAGTACAGGGTAGTCGTCTTTTAGCATTGTGGCGACATAGTTGGCGTTCAAAAGTGCCTGTTTGGTCGCTGACAACAAGCCATCTCGTCCCATCATTGTGATGTACATCCACGAAATTGGCAAAATGCTTGCCGAGCCATACGGGGCAGCCGAAACAGCCGTTTGACCGTTTTGGGCGTTAAATACAGGGTTTACGCTATGGCTTGGGATAAAGGGAGCAAGGTGCGATTTTAGACCAATCGGACCCATACCCGGTCCACCACCACCGTGTGGGATACAAAATGTCTTGTGCAGGTTCATATGCAGGACATCGGCACCGACTTCGGCAGGTTGCATAATGGCGACTTGGGCGTTCATATTCGCCCCGTCCATATACACTTGTCCACCGTGTTTGTGGATAAGGTCGCAAATGTCACGGATACCTTCTTCAAACACCCCGTGCGTGGACGGATAAGTAATCATCAACGCCCCAAGATTGGCAGAATGCTCTTCACATTTGGCGGTCAAATCATTAAAGTCCACATTGCCGTTTTCATCTGTGGCAACCACCACAACTTGCATTCCCATCATTTGGGCGGTCGCAGGGTTGGTGCCGTGAGCCGAGCGGGGGGTTAGGCAGACCGTGCGGTTGTCATCGCCACGGCTTTCGTGATAACGGCGAATCGCCAAAAGCCCTGCGTACTCACCGCTCGCCCCTGAGTTTGGTTGCATTGAAATTTCATCAAAGCCTGTGATTGCTTTTAACTGCGTTTGCAAACTTTCAATCATCTCAATATAGCCCACCGTATCATCGGCAGGGGCAAAGGGATGTACACCCGCAAACTCTTCCCAAGTAATCGGCAACATCTCGCTTGTGGCGTTTAGTTTCATTGTGCAAGAACCGAGCGAAATCATTGAGCGGTTCATCGCCAAATCTTTGTCTTCTAGCGATTTTAGATAACGGAGCATTTGATGTTCGGTATGATAGCTGTTAAAAGTGGGGTGGGTCAAAATCTCATCGGTGCGATTTAAGTCGCCCAAGATATTTTCTACCTTATCCAAATTGCCACTGACGCCAAAAATTTCGCACAGCTCATTAAATTCTTTCTCATCGGTCAATTCGTGAAAGGATACACCCACCAAATCGCCTTTGTGGAACAGGTTATACCCTTTGGCTTTGGCGGATTTAACAAGTTCGCTTGCCTTGTCGGTTTTGACGGTTACCGTGTCAAAGAACACATCGCTAACAGGCGTAAATTCCCCTTTAACGGCATTATAAAACGCCACCGCCAAAGCGTGAATACGGCTGGCAATACGTTTTAGCCCTGTCGCCCCGTGATAGACGGCATACATACCTGCAAGGTTGGCAAGCAGGACTTGGCTTGTGCAAATGTTGGAGTTTGCTTTTTCACGGCGAATGTGCTGTTCACGGGTCTGCAGTGCCATTCTTAGAGCCGTGCCACCTTGTGCGTCTTTGGATACGCCGATGATACGACCGGGGGCACTTCGTTTGTCTTTGTCTTTAAAGGAAAAATAAGCTGCGTGCGGACCCCCAAAGCCCATTGGGATACCAAAGCGTTGGGTGCTACCTAGGGCAATGTCCGCCCCCATTTGGGCAGGGGATTTAAGTAGGACAAGGCTCATAATGTCGCTTGCGACAATGGCATACGCTCCGTTGTCCTTGACGGTTTTGATGATGTCGGTTAAGTCCGCCACATCGCCGTCCTTGCCAACATATTGGAAAAACGCCCCAAAGAAGTCGCCATTTTTGGCGGTTTCAAAATCGCCCACCACCACATCAAAGCCAAAATATTTGGCACGGGTACGAATCACATCTAGGGTCTGTGGGTAGGTACGACTGTCCACAAAAAAGGCGTTGGATTTGGATTTGCTACATCTTTGTGCCATTGCCATACTTTCAGCGGCGGCGGTGGCTTCGTCAAGTAATGACGCACTTGCTAAGTCCATTCCTGTCAAGTCAATGCACACTTGTTGGAAGTTTAACAAGGCTTCCAAACGCCCTTGGGCAATCTCGGCTTGATAAGGGGTGTAAGCGGTGTACCAACCGGGGTTTTCTAGGACATTTCTTTGAATGACCGCAGGCAAACGGGCAGGCGAATAGCCTTGACCGATATAGCTTTTGGCAACGGTGATTTTGTCTGCCATTGTGCGAAGTTTGGCTAGGGCGTTATGCTCGCTCATTGCAGGGGGCAAATCAAGGGCTTTATTTAAACGCACCGATTGTGGCACAACAGAATCCACAAATTCGTCCAAAGTTTTTGCCCCTACCGCAGTCAGTAGGGCTTGTTCTTCATCGGTGCTATTGCCCAAATGACGATGCACAAAGGCGTTTTCATAAAATAGGTCGGAAAAGGTGTTAAATGACATAATTTATCCTTTTAGGGTTGGGTTAAATTTAATTGAAAATGATATTTTAACAATATGATTTTGAATTAAATCTTAATTGTTTGTAAGTTTTGTAGGTTGGGTTGAAAAACAAAAACCCAACCTACATTATATCACAAAAGATTTTAACGCCTTTTATTGCGTTGTCTTTCCTCATATTCTCTCTGCTTTCTCTCTCTTTCCCTTCGTCTCTCCTCATATTCTTTTTGCCTTCTCTCTCTTTCTCTTTGTCTTTCCTCATATTCTCTCTGCTTTCTCTCTCTTTCTCTTTGTCTTTCCTCATATTCTCTCTGCTTTCTCTCTCTTTCCCTTCGTCTCTCCTCATATTCTCTCTGTTTTCTTTCTTTTTCTTTTTGTCTTTCTCGTTGTCTTTCCTCCCACTCTTTTTGCTTTCTCTCTCTTTCTTTACTTAGTTCATCAAAATATCTTTGTCGCTTTTGAAAGAAATTATCGCAAGCTGAACGATAACGATCATTGATTTCATCAGCTCTATCCTTTGGTACAGAACCAATAGATTTCCACTTTTGTTGCAATTCTTTAATACGATTACCAGCAATTTTCCAATCAGAAGTGGAAATACTTTCAATAGATAAGCAAATATCGTGCTTTAATTTATAATTATACTTTCTTTCCTCTTGTTGCTTTTGCCAATCTTGTTGTTTCTTTTCTTTCTCTTTATTTTGTAAATCCCCTACCTTTTCAAATGATTTTTGTACTCTATCAATCAATTTCTTTTTGAATTCTTTGGTTAGAATTGTTTTGTGAATATCACCTTGAAGTAATTTTAAACTCTCTCTAACTTTATTAAAGTCAATCTCTTTGCCAACGAATGCCTCCACCAAACTCGTAGAATATTCGCTTTCAATTTTAGATAATTCGCTATCCAATTTATCGTAGTTGGATTTTATGGGAAAAATATCATTTAGTAAATCATTCCAGTCAATTTTTCTAGTTGGAGGTGCGTTTTTAACAAGATATTTTTGACCTTGATTGTCTTGAAAGTGGTATTCTCTATCGCCATAAACCTGAACAACTCTATAAGTGGCACAACCCAAATAATATCTTTTTTGGTATGCTTCTTGTAGAGCCTTTTTGAAAGATGGGGTTAAATTTTTTCTAATCCACTCTATATCCATTTGACCGTTTCTGACCGAGCCAGTGGCACTTTTGACTTCAACAATCATTATGCCATTACCTATTATTTCTACAGCAAAATCAATTCCGTGAATTGAATTTCTCTTTGTCTCAATAATTTGACTATTTTGCCAGCGGTTTAACAAAACCTGTCTGCAAATACTTTCTAGTTTATCTCCAATGTCGTGAAAGTTCATTTTACCTCCAAACATAATAACAGTTCAAGTTTGTCAAGTTTAATTGAATATGTGGTCAGAATAACCAAAACAAGCGTAAATTTATTAAAACTTACGCTTGTTTTTATTTAATTACAGACTTTCTTCGTATTCGTCTGCACTCATTAGGCTGTCATAGTCGGCAGGATTGGCGGGTTTGACTTTAAAGAACCACGCTTTGCCGTATGGGTCTTCGTTGGCAAGCTCTGGTGCATCTACAAGCTCTTCGTTAATCTCCACGATTTCGCCTGCGATTGGAGCATAGACATCGCTTGCCGCTTTGACCGATTCAACCACGGCGATTTCTTGGTCGGCTTCAACGACTGCACCCACTTCTGGCAATTCCACAAATACCACATCGCCAAGCAAATCTTGGGCGTGGTCGGTAATGCCAACGGTGATGATACCGTCATCTTCTAGTTTTAGCCATTCGTGGCTGGCAACGTATTTTAAATCGCTTGGGATATTACTCATGGGTCTCTCCTAGTGAGTGGGTTAAAATTACTTTTCGCATTGTTTGGTGGTCTCGTTATAAGAACCGCCATAGTCCAAACAGTGGTCTTTGGCATCACAGCCACTTAGGGCAAATACACATACGATGACAAATGATAAATAACGCATTTTTTCTCTCACGTAATAAGGTGTATCTACACCCTTTTGTTACTCAAACTGCTTCTTACCATTTCTGACAAATGGCAATTTAAGCACTCGCACTTCCACTTCTTTGCCACGCATAATCACTTTGGCGGCATCGCCATTAAAGCCAGCTGGCACACGGGCAATGGCGATTGACTGGTTTAGACTTGGGCTAAATACACCACTTGTGGTAATGCCATTGCCACTTTCGGTAACGACTTCCATTCCTGCACGCATCACGCCTTTTTCTTCTAAAAGCAGTCCGACTTGTTTGGCTTTGACCCCTGCGGTTTTTAATGCCACCAGAGCCGATTTGCCGATAAAATCACGGTTTTCGTCTTTTAAATCCACCGTCCAGCCCATACCTGCTTCTAGTGGGCTGACATCGTCCGTCATATCGTTGCCGTATAGGTTCATACCCGCTTCCATTCTTAGGGTGTCTCTTGCCCCAAGTCCACATGGGGCGACACCTGCTTTGACAAGCTCATCAAAAAATCCAACCGCTTCATCTGCTGGCATGACCACTTCCACACCGTCTTCGCCTGTGTAGCCTGTGCGAGCGACAAACCAGTCACCGCCCAAGTCCACACCGACAAAGGACTTTAGAGCGTTTACTTTCTCCGCCCATTCAGGCTTGACGGTAAGGAGCTTGGCAATGGCGTTTCGCCCTTGTACGGCAAGCATGGCGACATCATAGCGAGGGGCGAGCGTTACGCCAAAGTCATTACCAATTTTGGCAAAGTGAGCAGAGTCTTTTTCACGGGTTGCCCCGTTTGAGACGATGCGATAAGCGGTCTCGTCTTCGTTCATGCGATAGACGATTAGGTCATCGATGACGCCGCCTTTGTCATTGAGCATTCCAGAATATAAAGCCTTGCCGACAAAGGACAATTTAGCAACATCGTTGGCGAGCAGTTTTTGTAAAAAGGCTTTGGCGTTGTCGCCCGCCACATCGGTAACGAGCATATGTGAGACATCAAACATACCTGCGTCCGTGCGGACGGCTTCGTGTTCGGCGATTTGTGAGCCGTAATTGACAGGCAATTCCCAGCCACCAAAATCCACAAGTTTGCCACCTGTGGCTGTGTGGGCATCAAATAGGGGGGTGCGTTGTAGAGACATCTGGATTTCCTTTAAAAAGTGCTTATAAAACAATAAATTAAAATCGTTTTGTTAAAATTTGGCGATAGTGTAGGGGCGAATTGCAATTCGCCTATTAAACCAAAACTTAACAATTTTTAAGCACCCCATCTGTCCTGTTACCTGAGATTTTCAATGCTAAATTATTGAAAATTAAGCATTTTCTTCCCTTCGGTAGGCATGACCTGCCTTCTCCAGATTTTGTGATAACTCTACAACCTTTTGAATTATCTAAATTTTTCAGTCCTTTTACCTGAGCGATTGTAGGGTAATTTACGCCTTCGGTGTTTTTTCGCTTAATATTTTAAATTATCATCGCTCGGTTTTAATAAAAACCAACCTTGCAAAAAAATCTCTCCTGAAAATTTACGTCTCTTATTATGAAAAAAAATGCTACAATTTACAAGCAAAATTTGCAAATTTTATAAAATAATTTGTAAAATTGAGTTTTCCCAATAGACTTCTTGCGAAACCCCGAATTAAAGAAAACCGTTCGTGGTGAGCTAAGTCGAACCATAACGGTTTTCCGCCACCCGCAGGCATAGCTCAGGGCGAACGGAAAACCTAGTATCGCAAGAAGTCTAATTGAGTTTTTCAATCAAATAGTAATGTTAAGGCACAAAAATGCACTGTGATGTTTATAAATTCCCAAAAAGCCCTGATTGGTATGTCTATATCGCCCGCCCGAATTATCCTGACGACACCGATGAGATTCGTGATTGGCTTGGGGTGTTGCCGTCCGACATACGAGCTAAATTGGGTTTGGGGCAATTTGTCATGCACTTGGATTTGGCAGAACGCACCAAACTTGCCCAAGCGGATATTGAGACAGTCAAAGCCCGCCTTGCCGAACAGGGCTATTATGTGCAAGCTCCGCCAAGCGATGTGCTAGCACAGCAAGCCTTAGCCCGTGCCAAAGCCTTGCAAGATAAAAAATATGACTGATGACGATAATGACGGCATTTGAGTGAAAATTTGTGAAGTTTGGCAAAAAATATGCTAAAATAGGGCGATTATTTTTGTGATTGATAAATTATGGATTGGCTAAAAAATCTTGTCAAAAGTCTGCCACTGGATACCATTAGCGAGTACATTGCCGAGCTTGTAATTTGGTGGTCACATCTCGTCAAGGACGTGCCAGATAATGATTTGCCGTTTTTGGCGTATGTCGGTGCGTCTATTTTAGTGCTACTTTTGCTTATCTTTGTGGTGCGTGTTATTCCACGCCCCATTGGTGGTATGTTGTGGGCATTGGCGGTGGCGGTACTTTTGACCCCTGGTGATACACTGACAGGCGCAGGACAGATTGCTCCTGCGGTGGCGGGCGTGGCTCACAGTGCCTTGATGGGCGACATGTCGGGGGCGGTCAGTGCCTTTTTGCCGATTTTGGCGGTGTTTATTGTTCTGCTCTTTGTCGGGGCGATTTGGCAGGTTTTGCGTGGTGTGATTGAAGTGAATATTGCCAAAGCCAAAGAAAAAGCACGCATTCAAGAACAAAAGCGACTGCTTGAAGAAGCTGAGAAAAACGCCCAAAAGTCTTAAATTCCCCTTTTATTTATAAAAAAGTTCGTGTATAATAGCGGACTTTGTTAAATGATTGGTTTATATCAATCAATTTTCAATCTCCTTGCTGTTATCTGTGATAATGGCTGTTTTAATCCGTAGGGAGTCCTTATGAGACATTATGAAGTGGTGCTACTGGTACACCCAGACCAAAGCAACCAAGTTGCCGACATGGTAACTAAATATCGTTCTATCGTCGAAGAAAATGGCGGTAACAACCACCGTCTAGAAGACTGGGGTCGTCGTCAATTGGCATACCCAATCAACAAAATCCACAAAGCTCATTATGTTCTTTTAAACATCGAATGTAACGATGAGACTTTGGCTCAACTAGAAGAATTGTTCCGTTACAATGACGCTATTTTGCGTAGCCTAGTTATTCGCCGTGATGAAGCGATTACCGAGCAATCGCCTTTGGCAAAAGAAGCCGAAGACAAGCGTACTCGCAAAGCCAACCGCCGTAATGATGTCCGCACTCAGGAGACTGAGAGCGAAGACAATGCAAGCGAATAATTAAGGAGATAACTCATGGCACGTTTCTATCGTCGTCGTAAATTCTGCCGTTTCACTGCAGAAGGCATTACCCACATCGATTATAAAGATGTAGAACTTCTAAAACAATACATCAGCGAAAATGGTAAAATCACCCCAAGCCGTATCACTGGTACTTCTACCAAGTATCAACGTCAGCTTGCTGTTGCCATCAAACAAGCTCGTTATTTGGCTTTATTGCCATATACCGACAACCACAAGTAATTAGGAGATCATCATGCAAGTTATTCTATTACAGCGTGTCGTTAATCTTGGTAAACTTGGCGAGACTGTTGATGTAAAAGCAGGTTACGGTCGTAACTTCCTAATCCCGCAAGGTAAAGCACTGCCTGCCAACGAAGCAAATATTGCTAAGTTTGAAGCACGCCGTGCCGAGCTAGAAGCACAAGAAGCCAAAGAACTACAAGAAGCCCAAAAACGTGCTGATGCTCTATCAGACGTGAATGTCATCATGCGTGCCAAAGCAGGCGATGAAGGCAAGCTATTTGGTTCTATCGGTACTCGTGACATCGCTGACGCACTGACCGCTTCTGGCTTGCCAGTTGACCGTGCAGAGGTGAAGTTGCCAGAAGGTACGCTACGTCAAGTGGGCGAATACAAAGTTACCATTCAGCTACACCATGACATCACTGCTGACATTTTGGTTACCATTTTGTCAGAAGACGGTGAAAACAAAACTGATGAAGATGATGAATAATTAATCATCATTTATAAGATAACCTCCGAGCTGCCTAGTTTGGGGGTTTTATTTTGACTTGATAAATTACCCGTCAAACAAATCAAGCTGTTCTACCATGTCATCAAGATGAGTTAGATTTGAGAACGTAACCCCGACCAAGCTAATGGGAAGCTCTCTGGGGATGTGGTGAAATAAATCAATCAGATAAGGCTTGACGCTGTCGCTGCTGTGCTTAAAAGGGGACTTGACAGAAACCGAGCGTGTAATTTGGCTAAAATCGCTGTATTTGATTTTTAAGGTAACAGTATGGGCGGTCAATTCTCGCTTACCGAGGTCGGCAAAGGCACTCTCATTTTCTCCGAAAATCTGAGCTAGGATAAAATCATCATCATTAGAATTGTGCAAAAAGGTAATCTCTGTGCCGATGGATTTACGCACACGTTCGGGTTTGACCGCTCGCTCATCTTTGCCGTGGGCGATGTCGTGATAAAACTGCCCCCGCTTGTTGCCAAACAGTTGAACCAGCTCATCAAGGGGGAGTTTACGAAGCTTGCCCCCCTGTACTGACTCCCATCTCGTGCAGGCGTTTGGTACTTGCTTTGCCGATACCAAAAAACCGCTCAATGGGTAACTCTGACAAAAACTCATCCGCCATGTCAGGCGTGATGACGGCAATGCCATTGGGTTTGTTGACGTCGCTTGCGATTTTGGCAAGCATTTTGTTAAAAGACACCCCTGCCGAGGCTGTCAGCCCCGTTTCATCAAAAATCGCTTGGCGGAGCCAGTTTGCCATGAGTGTGGCTGACCCACCACAATGGGGCTGACCTGTAACGTCCAGATAGGCTTCATCGAGCGATAATGGCTCGACAAGGTCGGTTAGTCGTCCCATGATGTCTCGAATCTGGGTACTGATGCCACGATAGACATCAAAACGGGGACGGACAAAAATGGCGTGGGGACAGCGTTTTTTGGCTTCATAACAGCTCATCGCCGAATGTACGCCAAAGGAGCGAATCTCATAACTTGTCGCCGCGACCACACCACGTCCATTGGGGTCACCGCCCACCACAAGAGGCTTGCCACGATAGGCAGGGTTATCCCTCTGCTCAACGCTGGCAAAAAAAGCGTCCATGTCTAGGTGGATGATTTTACGAATAGAGCTCATGATAAAAAGGCTAAGTGAAACTTAGCCAAGGATGTGAAAGTCAAGACATTACGCCAAAACCGCCCCTGCCACCATGCTATCAGGCAATAGCACAACGGTTAATTGTCCGTCTTTTTCTGCCGATAAAATCATGCCCTCACTTACGCCAAATTTCATCTTGCGTGGAGCAAGGTTGGTAACGCAAATCACCGTTTTACCTTGTAACTTTTCTGGTTTGTAAAACTTAGCAATACCGCTAAATACTTTGCGAGTTTGCTTTTCGCCTTGTTCATCAGTATCGCCTACATCAAGGGTAAATTGCAATAGTTTATCCGCCCCTTCAACGGCATTGCATTTAAGCACTTTGGCGACTTTCATTTCAACTTTGGCAAAATCATCAATGCCGATAAAGGCGGTTTGGTCGGTGGCTTCCACAGGCTTACTCTCTTTTTTGGATTTTTGGGCTTTTTTGGTGTTGGTGGGTTGCAGGTTTTCTTTTGAGTCATCAACCATGGCTTGCACCTTTTTGGGGTCAATGCGTTGCAAAAGAGGCTTAAACTCATTGATAGAATGCGTTAGGACGTGAAAGCGTTCATCAAAATTCATGCTATCCACATTCAAAAATTCTTTGGACTGTTCGGCAAGTTTCGGTAGCACAGGCGACAGATAAACCATGATTTTGTGAAATAGGTTTAGCCCCACAGAGCAGATGTCTTGGACGTCCTTACTGTTCGGGTTTTCTTTGGCAACCGCCCACGGTTTTTTGTCGTCAATGTACTGATTGGCAAGGTCGGCAAGTGCCATAATCTCACGAATGGCGGTGCTAAATTCACGGCTTTCGTAGTGCTTGATGATACTGTCGCCAGCTTGGATAAATTTGTTTGCCAATTCAGGCTCGGCACAGGTAGCGGAGAGTTTATTATCAAATTGGGTATTGATAAATTTAGCACAACGACTGGCGATGTTTACGACTTTACCGACAAGGTCTGAGTTGACTTTGGCGATAAAATCATCAAGATTTAAATCACTGTCTTCTACTTTATCAGACAATTTGGAGGCAAAATAATAACGCAAATATTCAGGATTTAGGTGGTTCAAATACGTTTCGGCTTTGATGAATGTGCCACGAGATTTGCTCATTTTTTCGCCATTGACAGTCAAAAAGCCATTGACAAATAGGCTCGTGGGCGTGCGATAATTCGCCCCTGTGAGCATGGCAGGCCAAAATAAGGCGTGGAAATAAACAATGTCTTTGCCAATAAAATGATACACTTCGGCGGTGCTGTCGGGACTCCAATAATCATCAAATGACACATCAGGGCGGTGGGCGGTCAAGTAGTTTTCAAAACTTGCCATATAGCCAATCGGTGCGTCCACCCACACATAAAAATATTTGTCGTCCGTGTCAGGGATTTTAAAGCCAAAATACGGAGCGTCTCGGCTGATGTCCCAGTCGGCAAGCCCAGCCTCAAACCATTCGTCCAATTTGTTGGCGATAGAGACAGGCAGTCGCCCTTCATCCCGTGTCCATTTTTGCAAAAATTCGGTGAAGTTTGGCAGTTTAAAAAAGTAATGGTCGGACGTTTTTTCCACAGGGGTTGCACCGCTTAGGGTGGAACGTGGGTTGATGAGTTCGGTGGCGTTGTAGGTTGTGCCACACACTTCGCACGAGTCGCCATATTGGTCGTCCGCTTTGCATTTGGGGCAGGTGCCTTTGATAAAGCGGTCGGATAGGAACATCTCTTTTTCGGGGTCAAACAGCTGAGTTACGGGCTTGACGGCGATGTTGCCTGCCTTATGATTGGCAAGGTAAATGGCTTCGCTGTGCTTGCGGTTGGTCTCGCTATGCGTGCTGTCATAATGCTCAAAGGACACGCCAAAGCCAGCGAAATCTCGTTCATGCTCTACTTGCACGCCTTTGATTTGCTCTTCGGGCGTGATACCGTTCGCTTCGGCACGGAGCATAATCGCCGTTCCGTGAGCGTCATCGGCACAGACATAAATCACGTCATGCCCCATAGACCGCATGGCACGCACCCAAATATCGGCTTGGATATAGCCCAAAAGGTGTCCCATGTGAATAGAGCCGTTGGCGTAGGGCAGGGCGTTGGTAACAAGAATTTGGCGTTTGGCTGTCATGATGTACCTGTTTTGAAAATGATAAAATGGCGATTATTATAGCGTAAAAGCCGTGATAAAACCATGACAAAATAGGGTATAATAGGGCAAATTTTGGGAGCAGTCCTATGCAAAAGATTATTTCACTAAAACAAGAATTACTGGATATTATCGATAGTATCACGCCAATCATGTTCTTTTGGTTAAATGCAGTGGTGTGGTCGTTACTGCTGATTTGTGGGTATTTGCTATTAGAAATAATCAATTTATCTTTACCACGCCCATTTTTGCTTTGACATATGGCTTTGTCATTAATTCAGGCATATTATTCCAAGATGACTTTATTACAGACAAATCACAATTATCCAGCGTTACTGCCACCGTACCTGCCGAATATGAATATGTGCGAATAGGTGGTGGTAAATACTCTCGCACGCATCATTATTTTGTCATTGGCGATGTTAAATTACACTGCTCTGATGATAATTATGATGAATGTGAAAAAGCGTATGCCTACAAAGACCAAACAGCAACGGTATTATATGCTGATGGGCTATTATATGATATGGAAGTGGACGGAAAAAAGATATATGAATTTAATGAACAACTTGCCAAATTCCAACATGACAGACAAAAGAAAATCTATGAATTTATCACGTCATTGGTATTATTCGGTATTCCGTCTTTGGTGTTTTTCTTTTTAAATAAACGGGTTATTCGAGATATTGAAATCATCGAAGATGATAAAAAAGAAAAAACCAAAAAACCTTTAAATATTAAATTTAAAAATGCCAATAATACCGAAAAATCAGCAGATGACACAAGGCAACACGATTTGGGTTATAATAGATTTAATAAAAAGAATGCCGATTATAAACAGCGATTACATGACAAATTATCCGCTCAAAGATTAAAACAACAGCAAATCAAGGCACGCATTGGTGGGGGTGGTATTGCTTGGTCGATGTTATGTATTTTATTGGCGGTGGTAACATTTTTATTGGCTTTTGTGATGCTTGTTATGGATTCTTATGTGGGCGTGGTTATCTATCTATTATTGGTGGTGGGTTTTGCTTATTTAACAAAATTACCCAGCAGGCACGCCAAAGCAGAAGTGGACGATTATTATGAAATGAGTGAATATGAAGAATTGGCAGATTTGGAAGAATATGATTTAACAGGTATTTATCATTATATTAGTGTGATTGGCTGGTTTGGGCTGTATGTATTTTCTCCGATTGCGTTATTTTTATTGGTTTTTGTTTTTGAATATATCAAGAGCGGTGATATTAATGTGGCGATAATTGTGGGAATTTTTGTGTTATTATTGGTGGGTATACTTTATGCGATTATCAAAAGGGCAAAAAATATGAGAGATTGGGTGCTCGAATAAATTAAAATAAATTAATTTAGAATAAAACAAGGGCGGTGATTATATCGCCCTTGTTTTTCAAATCGCCTTTATTTTTAAGTCATCTTTAATTTGTTAAATGAATTTATACAAATTTTAAATGTCCGCCTTTTTTGGGTGGTTCGTCATCGCCGTCATCGTCAGTGTCGTCTATATCATCAGGGTCATCGGGTGGGGTGTAGCCGTCATATTCGCTAGGATCAAAGAAAAAGCCTTCACTGGGGTCTTCTTTGGCATAAATACCAACCACTGCCTGCATGGGTATCCAGATGTCTTTTGAGACACCGCCAAATCGCCCTTGAAATGATAAGCCGTCATTGTCAATCAAGAGATTATTCGTGGCTTGGTAAGATATGGCAAGCACCAATTTGCCGTCTTGGGCGTATTCGGTGGGAGCGAGTAGCTGGGGGTGGGTGGCGTCCGTCATGAGATATGGGGTAAAGCCGTTGTCTGTTAGCCATTCATGCATGGCACGAACGAAGTAGGGGCGTTTTGGGGTAAGCATGGTTATGTCCTTGTTGTTGGTTAAAGTGAACTGATGAGTGTTAAATTATTAGGTATTGTTAAAAACAA
>NZ_MUXV01000011.1 GCF_002014975.1 Moraxella bovis | reverse complement strand
TTGATTGCCAATTTCTTGATAATGATTTTCTATAATTTCTGTATTTTGTGAAATCGCCAAACTCTCATCATTTAAACTCTCATCATTTAAACTCTCATCATTTAAACTCTCATCATTTAAACTCTCATCATTTAAACTCTCATCATTTAAACTCTCATCATTTAAACTCTCATCATTTAAACTCTCATCATTTAAACTCTCATCATTTAAACTTTGATTAACGCAGTTATCTGTTTGTTGATTTAAAATTGCTTTGGGTTCTTGATAAATAACTTCATCACCAGCAAGCGGACGAAACGCAAGCAGTCGCAAAATCCCCATTTCCAACGCCTGCATGGGCGTACTGGCAAGGCGAACGCTGTCTCGTGCCTTAACACTAATCTCATAATAAAGCTGTATGACATCGGCAGGCAAGGTGTGGGCAAGATGATAAAACGCCTGTTTTTGCTCATCGTTCATATCAAGGGGCATGTCAGGCAAAATCTGCACCAGTGCCATTGCATGAAAGCTGTCCACAAGGCGGTCAAGCAAAGCGGTAGCGTCCACCATCTGTTCACGCATTCGGGCAATATGACGAGCCACGCCCGAGCGGTCATCGTGATAAATATCACGCACCAAATCCAGCACATCAAGACTATCCACAAGCCCAAGCATCTCCATGACGGTATCCGCCCCGACTTGTCCCCCACCGAACGCAATGGCTTGGTCGGTCAAGGATAAGGCATCACGCACCGAGCCTTTGGCGGACTGAGCCAACTGCCACAGGGCGGTGTCATCGTGTGCGATGTTCTCGGCATGCAGGATTTTGGCTAAATGGGCGTGGAGCAATTCTTGCGACATCGGACGAAGCACAAATTGCAAACAGCGAGAGACAATGGTAATGGGGAGCTTTTGGGGGTCGGTGGTCGCTAGGATAAATTTGACGTGCTGGGGCGGCTCTTCTAGTGTTTTTAAGAGGGCATTAAACGAGTGCGTGGAGAGCATATGCACTTCGTCAATGAGATACACCTTGTACCGCCCTTGAGTGGGAGCGTAGGGGACATTTTCTAGCAAATCCCGAGTGTCTTCTACTTTGGTGCGACTTGCCGCATCAATCTCAATTAAGTCAATAAACCGCCCATTATCCACGCTCACGCAAGTATCGCACACACCGCAGGGCGTGCTTGTTATGCCTGTTTCGCAGTTGAGGCACTTTGCCAAAATCCGTGCAATGGTCGTTTTACCCACGCCACGAGTGCCTGTAAACAGATAAGCGTGGTGCAATCGCCCTGTATCAATGGCGTGCGATAGGGCTTGGGAGACATGGGTTTGCCCCAATAATTCGCTAAAATTTTTGGGTCGGTATTTGCGTGCTAAGACTTGGTATTCGGACATGACAAATTGGTAAATGAGCGGTATAAATTTGTGCCATTATACCGCATTTTGTTGGTTTAGAATACCGATTTTGGCGTGGGCTATGACTGATATCAAGCCAAATATGCACTAGGCACTTGCCATCAGACTGGCGTTACCCCCTGCCGCTGTGGTGTTATAACTTTGGCTGACTTCATGATACAGACGTGTCATGTCAAAGCCATCTGTGGCATCCATCACACGACGAATCGCCCCATCCAGCTCTGACAGTCGCACTTTTTCAGAAATCGGTAGGTCGGACAACGCCACGATAATGGTGTTTTTATCCACGCCTTGTTGCCCCATGACGTCAAGCACATCTGTCAGCTTATCAGCGTAAGGGGCAAGCTCATGGCTTGGGGTAACGTGCGCCTTGGTGCCGTTTAGAGCAAGCACAGCAAGCACCGCCAGAGCCTTGTCTGGCGTGCCATTTGTCAAAGCCACCGAACGTGGGGCATGCCATGATAGGGTGTTGGTCTCGCCCGTTGGCCCTTGTAGGGTGGTCTGGGCGTGATTGAGTGCCGTTTGATAAGCGTGCTTGATGGTGCTGTCTAGATTGACACCTACCGACCGAGCAACGTCCATGACACGAGCTACATTGTTATCATAAGTCGTGGCAGGCTTATCAAGGGTCGGTATGTCCCAACTGTCCAGACGGCTTAGGCGTTGCAGATAAAAGCACCCGCCTGCCTTGGGTCCTGTACCCGATAAGCCATGACCGCCAAAGGGTTGGACGCCCACCACCGCCCCGACGATGTTGCGGTTGATGTAGACGTTACCTGCTTGTATGCGATTTATGATATGCTCTATCGTGCCATCGATACGGCTGTGAATGCCGTGTGTTAGGGCATAGCCTTTTTTGTTAATGCTGTCTATCACGTCATCAAGTTCATGGGCTTTATAACGGACAACGTGTAGCACAGGTCCAAAAACCTCCTTTTTAAGCTGTGATAGGTCTTTTAGTTCAAATAAAATCGGAGCAACAAAGGTGCCTTGCTCGCCATCTGTAACACGCACTTCATGATAGTCGCTGGTTTGTTTTAGGGTATTGATATGGTCTAGCAGATTCGCTTGGGCTTCGCTGTCAATCACAGGCCCGACATCTGTGCTAAGCAGGCGTGGGTCTGACACGACGAGCTCATCCATCGCCCCTTTTATTATCTCAATCATAGGCTCGGCGATGTCTTCTTGGATACATAAGATACGCAAGGCAGAGCAACGCTGACCTGCTGAGTCAAAGGCAGATGCCAATACATCGGCACACACCTGCTCAGGCAGGGCGGTAGAATCCACAATCATGGCGTTCATGCCCCCTGTCTCAGCGATGAGTACGGGGTTATCAGAGCGTTTGGCAAGCAACATATTAATGCGTTTGGCGACGTCTGTTGAACCTGTGAAAATCACGCCATCAATACGCTCGTCCGCTGTCAAAACACCACCCACATCCCCAGCACCCAGCACCAGTTGTAATACATCAGTTGGGATACCTGCTTCATGTAGCCATGACACCGCCAAGTAAGCGATGATGGACGTCTGTTCGGCAGGTTTGGCAACAACCGTATTGCCTGCACACAAGGCAGAGACCACTTCGCCAACAAAAATCGCTAGGGGAAAATTCCACGGGCTAATCGCCACCACCGTGCCTAGTGGCGTGGTTAGGTTTAGCCGTTCGCATTCATCGGCATAATAACGGCAAAAATCCACCGCTTCACGCACTTCAGCAATGGCATTTAGCAGGGTTTTGCCTGCTTCACGCACCGCCACCATCATAAGCAGTGCCATGCGTTTGGGCTCTTCCATCAAATCGGCAAAGGCTCGTATCATGTCAGCACGCTCTTTTGGCGAGACGTTTTGCCATGAGTGTTGGGCATTGATGGCAACTCCAACCACATCTGACACCTGATTTGGGTTAATAAATGCTACTTGTCCGACCACATCGGTGTGATTGGCAGGATTTAGCACGGCAAAGGCAGGTATATGAACGACATTATGATGGGTCAAGGAGCTAACGTTAAAATCAATGCCACTTGCCATGGTCATGTCATCTTGGAGCTGGGATAGGACATGCTCGTTAGATAAATCCATGCCCCATGAATTTTTGCGTTCGCCATAAATATGGCGTGGGTTTGGTGTGAGTGGGTTTGGTGTGATGTTGCCGACATCAATCTCATCTAAAGGCGAGATGACCAACTCATCAATGCTGACTTTCTCATCCACGATACGATTGACAAATGATGAGTTCGCCCCATTTTCCAAAAGACGGCGTACCAGATAGGCGAGCAGGGTATTGTGCGTGCCGACAGGGGCATAGATTCGCACACGGCGACCGAGTTTATCGCCGACCACTTGGTCGTATAAGGTCTCGCCCATGCCGTGTAAGCATTGAAATTCAAAATCAAGCTCCTTACCCATCTCATAGATGGTTGCCAGCGTTTGGGCGTTATGCGTAGCAAATTGGGGGAATATGGCATCTTGGGCGGACAGTAGTTTTTTGGCACATGCCAAATAAGACACATCTGTGTGGACTTTGCGGGTATAGACAGGATAGCCGTCCATGCCATCCACTTGAGCCCATTTAACCTCACTGTCCCAATACGCTCCTTTGACAAGGCGAATCATGAGTTTTTGGTTATGGCGACGAGCTAAGTCAATGAGATAATCAATGACAAAAGGACAGCGTTTTTGGTAGGCTTGCACCACAAAGCCAATGCCACGAAAACCTGCCAAATCAGGGTCAGACACCAAGGCTTGCATGAGTTCAAGCGACAGCTCCAAGCGATGAGCTTCTTCGGCATCGATGTTTAGCCCGATGTCATACTCTTTAGCAAGCAAAAACAATGCCTTCAATCTAGGCAATAGCTCACTCATCACACGCTTATGCTGTGAGCGAAAATATCTGGGATGAATGGCGGACAGCTTGACTGAGATGCCATTACCATCATAAACCCCACGCCCTTTAGCATCTTTGCCAATGGCATGAATGGCACTGACATAGTCATTAAAATAACGGTCAGCATCCGCCTGTGTCATGGCAGCTTCACCAAGCATGTCAAAGCTAAAACGATAGCCCAGACGTTCACGCTCTTTACCATTGGTAAGGGCTTCTTCTATCGTCTGCCCTGTCACAAACTGCTTACCAAGGAGCTTCATGGCATAGTTCACGCCACCACGAATAAAGGGCTCGCCACCTTTTTGTAAGACACGGGTCAAAGATGAACCCATCGAGTCATCCGACACATCCGTGGTCAGCTTGCCCGTCAAGACCAGCCCCCAAGCAGCAGCATTGACGAACATGGATGGGCTATTACCGACATGGCGTCGCCAATCCCCATCGGCGAGCTTATCACGAATGAGCTTATCTCTGGTGGCGTTATCAGGAATGCGTAGCAAGGCTTCGGCAAGGCACATAAGAGCGATTCCTTCTTCGCTGGATAACGAAAACTCATGCATAAGCGCATCCACGCCCGATGATTTGGAGCGGTCGGCACGCACCTGAGTGATGAGCGAACGGGCAAGCGACTGAATATTGTCTCTTTGGGTTTGGGCAAAGTCAAGTATGCTTGCCAAATTTCGTACCGCCACCGTCTCATCCAAGCGATAAGCAGCGGTAATGGCATCTTTTAATGGGGCTTGTACATGGGTAAAGTGAAACATAAAATCTCCTTAATTGTCTTATAATGACCCATCATTTTAACATCAAAAACGATTAGGGTCATTGAGTGTCGCTTGCGTTTCGTGTTTGGTGTCATCAAACTTAGGCAATTCCTCCAATTCCTCTGGCGTAGGCTCATATAGGCTAATGGTTTGATTGCCAAATTTATCCTCATTTAACACATATAATCTGTCCGAGCGATTCATTATTTTGTGCATGAGGCGTTGATACCAGCCTGCAAACCCTTCGCTTGGCTCATTGGGATTATAATAAAAGGCATTAATCACCGCAGGCAATCCCAAACCACACACAACCCCTGACAAAAGCACCACAATAAAGGTATAACCAATTAAAACATTAGTATATTCTTTTAATTGTGGGATATTGGCAACCGCCAAAATCAGAGCAAGCGAAATGCCACCACGCACCCCACCCCATGACAAAATCTCCAAACTGCCTTTATAGGCATTTTTACGCACACTAGGAAAAAACGCAAATGCCAAATAATTTGCCAAAAAGCGTGCCAAATGCAAAATCACAAAAGCAACAATACCGCCAATGATGATATGAGCATTTAAATCCAAAATAAATAATTCAAGTCCAATTAAGGTAAATAAAAAGGAATTAATAATACCCTCAATGGTATGCCAAAAATGGTTAATTTCTTCTACATCTTTATGAGCCAAAATCTCTTGCCATTTATCGCCCACCATCAAACCACCAATCACGCAAGCAATCGGTGCGGACGCATGAGCATAGAGTGCCACCAAATAAGAGCCTGAGGCTAACACGGCAGTGGTTAATATCAAAGACTCCATTTCGTTTTTGCCTTTTAATAAATACAACGCCATTTTACCAAAAGCAAAACCAATAATGACCGCTACGATGATTTCAAAGGCCAAATGCTCAGCAACATGCAATAAATTAAATTCACCCCCTTGAATGACTTTTAAAATCGTCATAAATACCGCAATACACATGGCGTCATTAAATAAGGATTCGCCTTCTAATTTAATCATCAAATGATTGGGTGCTTTAATGGAGCTTAATACACCTTTAATGCCAATCGGGTCGGTTGCCCCGAGCGCCGAACCCAACAACAATAAAACAATTAAGGGTACATGATGACCTGTGATGAATTGATAGCCAAATAATAGACCGCCAAAAACAAAAGCACAAAGCAGTAATGCCAAACTTGCCAAAATCCCAATGGGTTTCCAATAAGTTCTTAAATCCGCCATTTTAAATTTAAGGGCGGAGGCGGTCAAGATAAAACAAATCACCCCATTAATTAAAAAATCATAAAAATTGATTTTGCGGACAGCTTCTTCAATGGCGTGAATGTTGATATTAATAAATTGATTGCCTGCCAATAATGTCGCTGACCATTGCAAAATAAAGACCAATACCGCCGAGACAATCGGCACGCCAATGGCTTGGGGCATTCCCAAAATGCGTTTATTAAATAAAGTCGTAATAATAGAAATCAAACAAACAACCGTAAAAATTTCTAAAAAAATAAAACTTCCCATTACATTACCCTGTTTAAAATCAACCATAAATACCAACATAGATAATATAAATTACCAAAGCAAAAAATAAAATCCAAACAATACGCCAAAACCAAGTATGAAATTTGCTTTTACCCTCATAAAGCCATATCTCAAAACAAATAGAAAATATGCCTTTAATCAGTTGCCAGAAACCTTCAAAAAGTCCCATCGTTTATCCTGTTTTTAAATAACCCTATCTTATTATAAAAATAGGGTTATTTTTAACAATCCAAATTATTTATGTCGCATATGCGGGAATAAAATCACATCACGAATACTTGGTGCATTAGCAAATAACATCACAAGGCGGTCAATACCAATGCCTTCGCCTGCGGTTGGCGGCAAACCATATTCCAATGCTTCAATAAAATCAGCATCATAGTGCATTGCTTCATCGTCGCCTGCATCTTTTTCGGCAACCTGCTGTTTAAAGCGTTCGGCTTGGTCAATCGGGTCATTTAATTCTGAAAAGCCATTTGCCAACTCTCGTCCACCAATAAAGAATTCAAAACGGTCGGTAATATGGGTATTATCATCATTACGGCGAGCAAGGGGCGACGTTTCGGCTGGATATTCGGTAATAAAAGTCGGCTGGCGAAGTTTGGTTTCTACCGTCTCTTCAAACACAATCGTTTGTAATTTACCCAAACCAAAAGACGGTTTGACCTCGATTTTTAACGTATTTTTAACAAAATCCGCCAAAAATTCACGGTCGTTGATATTCTCCAAAGTTAGATTTGGATTATATTTTAAAATCGCTTCACTCATTGGAATTTTGGCAAAGGGGGCTTTAAAGCTAAATACTTCATCGCCATACGGCACATCGGTCGTACCCAAAATATCGTTTGCTAATTTTTCAAGCATACGCTCGGTTAAGCTCATCAAATCCTTATAATCGGCATAAGCTTGATAAAATTCAATCATCGTAAATTCAGGATTATGACGAGTAGAAACGCCTTCATTTCTAAAATTACGGTTAATTTCAAATACCCGCTCAAAACCGCCAACCACCAAGCGTTTTAAATAAAGCTCAGGGGCAATACGCAAATACAGCTCCATATCCAAGGCATTATGATGGGTAACAAACGGTTTTGCTGACGCACCCCCTGGGATAATGTGCATCATTGGCGTTTCTACTTCCATAAAACGCTCGCCCACCAAAAACGTACGAATACCTGAGACCACTTTGGCACGGATTTCAAAGGTTTTGCGGGTGTCTTCGTTTACCATTAAATCAAGGTATCTTTGGCGGTATTTGACTTCGGTATCGGTCAAACCGTGAAATTTATCAGGAAGTGGACGCAGTGATTTGGTCAATAATTCAAATTGCTCTAAATGAACATATAAATCGCCTTTACCAGAACGACCCAAAAAACCTGTGCCAGCTACAATATCGCCCAAATCCAAGGATTTAATCAGCTCCAAGGTCTCGGCAGGTAAACCTTTTCTATCCACATAAAGCTGAATCCGCCCTGTCATGTCTTGAATAACAATAAACGAACCACGATTTAGCATGACTCGTCCTGCCACAGATGCATAGACTTTTTCGCCATTTTCAATGGTTTCTTTATCCACGCCTTCAAATTTTTCTTGCAAATCTTGGGCATAATCTTCACGCTTAAAGGTGTTTGGATAAGCAGTTTTGCCATTCTGTTTGGCTTTACTTTCCAAGGCTTGCAATTTTGCCAATCTTTGGGCGATTAAATCGTTTTCAGAAATTTCTTTTTCTGGGGTTTGGGGTTGGTTTGACATAATTAAGACCTTAATAAATTTTCAAATTAAATTGTTTAAAAAGAAGTATGATGCATAATATGCACCGTACGATTAAATTTTAAATAAACTTTTTAGCTTATCAGCAAAACTTGTTTTTTCATCATCAAAAAAAATTTCTAAATCCACCGACCAAACAATAACATATCCATATTGACCTTTTTTAACTTCTCCACCGACTTCACGACCTTTATCGGTTAAAAAGGTGTTTTTACCCTTTAATTCAATATAACCATTTTCAGCAAGTAGTTTGGTAAATTCATTGCTATCAATGCCAAATTTCTCAGCAAGTTTGGCGGTGGTGATTTTATCGTAATTTTTTGGTTTGGAATGACTTTCTGTTTTTGGTTTTTCTTGATAAGTGGTAGATTTTTCAGTATCTGCTGACAATCTCACTTCTTCGCTAATTCTAATGATGCGCTGTACTTCGTCATAAGTATCGGCATATAACTGACCGTCATCATTTTTATTGATAAGCACGCCCATTTCATTATTATTGACTTGGCTAAATTCATATAAATTTAGACTGGTAATAATACACTCGTGTTCATTTAAATAGCATTTGGCGTGCAAATTTTTGCAAAAGCTGGTACGCACAAAAGTTAAATCTTTTAGCCAATTGATTTCTTGTGGCGATAATTCACTTTTGCCATACACAATGCGAATGTCAATTTTAAGGCGGTTTTTATCTTCTAGCAATTCCTTAATGCGTTCATTAAATTGCAAATAAGGACTGATTAAAACAAGTCTGTCGGTTGCCTTTTTAATCAATTCTTCCAAATGGTAAGTTGTACCACTGGTATTTAAAAATTTTGCCATAAATTATTCCTCTTTTTATAACGGTGAGCAATACACACCTTACGAGCTTGATTGATTTTTTGCTAATTCTGCCCATATTTTATTGAGTGTTTCAATATCTTCATCATAGAACATTTCGGCAATTTCATCTTCAAACATTCTATCAAAATCATTGGGAGCGGAAGTATTATCTGCACCAACTAAAAATCCACCCTTGCGTTTGTTTGGCTCATTTTTTAATCCACACACAAAAATCCACCAAATTTACCCTTATTGACCGTACCATAACAACCAAATGGTACATTATTACTTGGGCATACACCCTTAATTGAACCACCAATATCTTTATCATCAGCAACATTTTCAGCAATACATCGCCCTGCTTGACAATCGCTACCGTCCGTACACACTTTGCCTTTATCGGCAAATTCCACCACACAAAAATCGTGCGCCATTAAGCCTTGCTTGCTGATTGTTCCACCTTGTCTTTGGCATTCGGCAATCTCGCTAGAGGTTGCGGTTTTGCCTTGTGGGTGTTTGATGTCTTTGGCAGTTAAAGTTTGGTTTGGTTTATTTATTTCTTGGGGTTTTTGAATGTTTGGCGTATTATCCACTTTTTTCCCATTGATGGTATTGGGCGTGCAAGCGGTTAATGCCAAAATACTTGTGATTGTGATTAAAAATTTATTCATTTTTTATTACCAACATTGTCTTAATTTAACAAAAATTTTCAATTAAAAAAATGCTATTTTTTAATTGTCAAGTCCACAAGCTTCATCACCAATGGACGCACCACCGTAACACAACAAAAGACAATGGGAAAAGAAATCACATACGCCCCAAACACTCGCACCATATAATTACCGCCAAAGCCTGTATTAAACGCCACAAGCACGAGCGACATTAAAAACGCCATAATACCCGACATATAAAAAGCAAAGACAAATGGGGTAAATTTGGCAGGAATAAAGCCTTTTATTTTCATTAACTCTCTTTACTTTTCCAAATTGTTCTTGGTAAAAAATATAATAAAGACAGTATTGTGCCTATCGAAAATGCCAATACCATAATCGCAAAAACAATCTCTGAAATCTTGCGAGACAGTTCCAATTTTTTCTTTGCACCAATAGCAAGCAATAAATGCAAAACAAACAAAGGGCTATATCCAACCATTATTAACATCAAATTTTTTAAAAAAACCAACAGGTTCTGAATTTTCATTAGGAACTACACTTAAAAAATAAGCAACCAATCCAAAAAAATATAAAATAAAAAATCATTAAACCAATATGTACTCGCATTAGTCTTAAATGATTGTTATTAAAAGTACTTTCCCATTTTTTCATCATTCCCCACCAATACTCGCCATCAAATCTACCTGATGCTCTCTTAATAAGCTATCCAATAATTCGCCTAAATCTCCTTCCATAATTGCATCTAATTTATAAAGGGTCAAGTTAATTCTATGGTCGGTCATTCGCCCTTGTGGAAAATTATAGGTACGAATGCGTTCGGAGCGGTCGCCAGAGCCGACAAGGATTCGTCTCATATCGCTGGTTTGGTCAATTTGGGCTTGGACTTTGGCTTGTTGAATTTTGGCAACCAGCATTTTCATCGCCTTGTCTTTGTTGGCGTGCTGAGAGCGTTCTTGTTGGCACTCGGCAACCACGCCTGTGGGAATATGCGTGATTCGCACCGCAGAATCGGTGGTATTGACGTGCTGACCGCCCGCCCCACTTGAACGATAAGTGTCAATCCGCAGGTCGGCAGGGTTAATCTCAACCGTGTCGTCAATCTCAACTTCTGGCATTACCGCCACCGTGCAAGCGGACGTATGCACCCGCCCTTGGCTTTCGGTGGCTGGCACACGTTGCACCCGATGAGCCCCGCTTTCAAATTTGAGTCGTCCATACACGCCCACGCCCGAGACACGGCTGATGATTTCTTTATAACCACCGTGTTCGCCCTCATTGGCGGACAATACTTCCACCTGCCAGCCCTGCGACTGGGCGTATTTTTGGTACATGCGAAACAAATCGCCCGAAAAAATCGCCGCTTCATCGCCCCCCGTTCCTGCCCGAATTTCCAAAAATGCCGTTGCCTTGTCGTTGGGGTCTTTGGGGAGCATTGCGACATTTAGGGTTTCGGTCAGTTCGTCAATTTTGGATTTTGCCGTTTCAATCTCATCTTGTGCCAGCTCTTTCATGTCAGGGTCGGCAAGCATTTCGTTTGCGGTCGCCAAATCTTCTTCGGCTTGGCAAAACTTCCCCCAAGCATCCACAAGCTCGGACAAATCGCTATGTTCCACCGACAAAGCACGGAATTTTTTGCTGTCAGAAATGGTGTCAGGGTCGGACAACAGGGCGGTAACTTCTTCAAATCTGTCCGCCATTTGGTCTAGGCGGTGGCGTAGGGATTCTTTCATGATGATGATTTAATTCTTTTAAATAAAACAGGCTATTTTGCCATATTTTTAAAATTTTTGCATTAAGTTTTACCAATTTATTGGCAATTTTATCAATCGCAACCCCCCTTTCTTTTATCACTAAAAATCTGTTAAAATGGAGAAATTTTCTTGATATATACAGTAGGACTGCAAAATGACCAACCAACCAACCAACCAACCAACCAACCAACCAACCAACCAACCAAAACATTATCGGACATTTTAGAGCAATATCAAGCACTTTCTCACACTCAGCGTGAAAAAGGCACTTATTTTGAACGCTTGTGCATTGATTATCTTAGCACCGAAAATCATTACAAAATCCTTTATGATACCGTACTTCCCTTTACCGAATGGGTAAGCCAGCACAAACCCGATTTCCCCAAAACTGATACAGGCATAGACCTTGTCGCCATTGGCAAGGACAGCACATTAACCGCCATTCAATGCAAAAATTATTCAGCTGATTATCGCATTGCCAAATCCGACATTGACAGCTTTTTTACCGCTTCTGGCAAAAATGATTTTTCTTATCGTCTGATTATTACCACCACTGACCATTGGTCAGACAATGCCGAAAAATCCCTTGAAAACCAAAGCATTCCCGTAAATATCATTAACCGTTCTGACCTTGAAAACAGCGTCATTGACTGGGCAAAATACACCCCCAACCGCACGCCCATTCTCCACGCCAAAAAATCGCTACGCCCCCACCAACAACAAGCCCTAGCTGATGTTACCAAAGGTTTTCTTAATGCCAATCGTGGCAAGCTCATTATGGCGTGTGGCACAGGCAAAACTTTTACTTCTCTAAAAATCGCCGAAAATCTGGCTGGGGCTGGCAAATTGGTGCTTTTTTGTGTGCCAAGCCTATCCTTATTATCCCAATCTTTGAGCGAATGGACACAACAAAGCAATATTCCCATTCACGCCTTTGCCGTCTGTTCAGATAACGATGTTGGCAAACAAAAAAGCGATGATGTGTTACAAACCCAATTACACGAACTACAATACCCTGCCACCACCAACGCCCAAAAATTAGCCGAAAAATTAAACAACCGCAAAGACAATGATACAGTAATGACGGTTATTTTTAGTACCTATCATTCCATTGAAGTTATTCATCAAGCCCAACAATTAGGCTTAAAAGAATTTGATTTGATTATTTGTGATGAAGCCCATCGCACCACAGGGGCAACTTTTGAAAATAATGACGAAAGCCATTTTGTTAAAATTCATCATAATGATTTTATTAAAGCACAAAAACGCCTGTATATGACCGCCACCCCAAGAATATATAGCGATAAAGCCAAAAATGTTGAAGGCGTAGAAGCTGTTTATTCTATGGATAATGAAGAATATTATGGCAAAATTTTTCATACCATCAGTTTTAGCAGTGCAGTCAATCAAGATTTGTTGGTGGATTATAAAGTTTTGGTATTAGCCATATCCGAAAGTCATATTAACCGCCGATTAGAAAAATTATTAAATGATGATAAAAACGAATATAAAGTTGATGATGTTGCCAAAATCATCGGCTGTTGGAAAGCTTTATCAAAATATGGTGTAGAAACAGAATTAGCCGATGATTATAACCCAATGAAACGAGCGGTTGCCTTTTGTCAAGTGATTGACAAATATACAGGCAAACATAAAGTCAGTTCAAAAACCATTAGTGGTATGTTTAATGAAGTGGTAAGTGCTTATCAAGCCCAAGAAATCAAACTACTAAAAGAAAAACATAAAACAGATGAAATAACATTAAACCCATCATTGCAATTAAACTGTGAAGCCAACCATATAGATGGCTCAATGAACGCCAGCCAAAAGGTAAATAAAATCAACTGGCTAAAAGAAAATACCCCAGATAATACTTGCCGAATACTTTCTAATGTTCGTTGTCTATCCGAAGGCGTTGATGTGCCTGCATTGGACGCTGTTTTATTTTTGTCCGCTCGTAATTCACAAATTGATGTGGTGCAATCGGTAGGACGAGTAATGCGAAAAGCCCCCAACAAAAAGCGGGGTTATGTGATTTTGCCAATCGTTATTCCAGCTGGCGTAGAACCGCACGAAGCCCTTGACAACAACGAAAATTACAAAGTGGTTTGGCAGGTACTAAATGCCTTGCGTTCACACGATGATAGATTTGATGCCATACTCAATAAATTAGAATTTGGAGCAAGTAAAGATAAAATTGAAATTATTGATGTTACCAATAATATTAGCAAAAAATCCACAAGCAATAAAAAAACCACTCGTGGCAAATCCACCATTGGTCAAAAAGAGAATAAGCCAGCAGTACAAGGCGAATTGGATTTTAATATCACCGATATTGAGCGAGCGTTAATCGCCAAAATCGTCAAAAAATGTGGCAATCGTAAAAATTGGCAAGAATGGGCAGAGAATATTGCCAAAATTGCAAATACTCATACAGACCGTATTAAAGCGATATTAGAAAATAAAGAAAATACCGCTCAAATCCAAGCATTTAATCAATTTGCAGGTCAGCTTCGCAACGATTTAAATACAGCAACCACCGATAACGATGCGATTGAAATGTTATCACAACATTTGATTACCAAGCCAATTTTTGATGCATTATTTGATGACCCAGAATTTACCAAAAAAAATCCAATGTCTGTGGCATTGGATAAAGTCATCAATGCCCTAGCATTAACCAACATTTCTGATAAAGAAACCAAAGAATTAAATGAGTTTTATCACGCCATCGCCATTCGTGTCAGCGGTATTAAAGAACCTACTCATCGCCAAAAGATTATCAAAGAATTGTATGATAATTTCTTTAATAAAGCCTTTCCAAAATTGTCCGAAAAAATGGGTATTGTCTATACACCGATAGAAGTGGTAGATTTTATTATTCATTCTATTGAACATATTTTAAAAACCGAGTTTAAGGCAAGTCTTAGTGATGATGGCGTACAAATCATTGACCCATTTACAGGCACAGGGACTTTTATTACACGACTGCTACAAAGCGGTATTATTGATAACAAAAATCTACCCATAAAATACAGCCAAATCCACGCCAATGAAATGCTATTATTGGCTTATTATATCGCTACTATCAATATTGAAAGCGTGTATCATAGTATAATGGTTGATAAATTGGGCATTATTGATGACTATAAACCCTTTACAGGCATTTGTTTGGCAGATACTTTTGCGATGTATGAAAATGACTTAATTACATTAAGCGACAACAGCGAACGCCAAAAACGCCAAAAAGAATTGGACATTACTGTGATTATGGGCAATCCACCTTATTCTGTTGGTAAAAAAAGTGCCAATGATAGTATTGAAAATATGAAATATCCAGTATTAGATAGTCGTATTGAGAATAGCTATGCAAAATATTCAAATACTACCCTAAAAAAGTCTTTGTATAATAGTTATGTTAGAGCAATTCGTTGGGCAAGTGATAGAATTGGAAATAATGGTGTTATTGGATTTGTTACAAGTGCTGGATTTATTGATAGTAAAGCACATAGCGGACTAAGAAAATGCCTATCCGATGAGTTTAGCAGTCTATATGTTTTTCATTTACGGGGTAATGCCAACACTTCTGGTGAACTCAGAAGAAAAGAAAAAGATAATGTATTTGGTAATAATGATAAAGATAAAGGGTCAATTAAAGAACCTGTCGCCATATCAGTTTTGGTAAAAAATAAAAAATCATCAAAAAATGGTAATATTTATTTTTATGATATTGGCGATTATTTAAGTCGTGATGAAAAATTATCAATAATCAATGAATTTAAATCCATTGATGGGATTAAACACTGGAAAACAATTATTCCAGATGAATTTAATGACTGGATAAATCATCGCAATACCGATTTTGATAAATATATTTCAATGTATGAAAACGGTAAATTGAATATATTTTTAGATTATTCTAATGGTATTGCAACAAGTCGTGATAAATGGGTTTATAATAGCTCAAAAACAAACCTATTAAATCAAATGAAGTTGTGTATTAGTTTTTACAATTCAGAATTAGAAAAACATGTATCAAGTAACGGTGATTACACTTTAAATTTAGACGAAAAAAGAATTAGTTGGAGTGATAACACCAAAAAATTCATTCAAAGACATTTAAATTCAAAATTTAATATAAGTGTTTTAAGAAAAGCCTTGTATAGACCATTTTTTTACCAAAATGTTTATTTTGATAAGTTTTGGATTGAAAGAACCTTAAATAACAAAATTTATCCAAAAGCGGAGTGCGAAAATTTAGTAATATGTTTATCGTTAGCCAACAAGAAAGATTTTTCTACTATCATAACAAATACAATCCCAGATTATCACTTAATTGGCGATACAAAATGCTTCCCATTGCATATTTACGAACCCAACAACAATGGCGATTATACCCAAAAATCCGCCATTAGTGATGAAGCCTTAGCTCATTTTAAAGAATTTTATAATGGTGCAGAAATTAGTAAAGAATGCATCTTTTATTATATTTATGGATTACTCCATAGCACCGATTACCGTGAACGCTATGCCGATAATTTATCCAAGCAGTTGCCACGCATTCCACGAGTCAAATCGCTAGATGACTTTTTGGCATTTGAAAAAGCAGGGCGAGCATTGGCGAATTTGCATTTGAATTATGAAAGCGTGATGATGTATGATAATGTGAAATTACAAGGCGGTATTGGTATTGATAATGACAAAATAACTGGCGGTGATGACGATGATTTTTATGTAACCAAAATGAAATTTGCCAAGCGTAAAAATCCACAAACAGGCAAAAATGAAGATGATAAAACGGTAATTATTTATAATGATAATTATACTGTAAGCAATATCCCATTACAAGCCTATGATTATATCGTCAATGGCAAATCAGGGGTAGAATGGGTAATGGAACGCCAGTCCATTAAAACCGATAAAGCCAGTGGTATCACCAATAATGCCAATGATTGGGCAATAGAGACGATGAATAATGCTCATTATCCCTTAGAGTTATTACTTCGTGTCATAACGGTAAGTATTGAGAGTATGAATATCGTGAATAATTTGCCCAGTCTTGTGATTGAGTAATACAATAAAAAGCGGATAAAATATTTATCCGCTTTTATACTTTTTGAGTTTTATTTTTTACTAAGCCACACCCCACTTTCTATATGGTGCGTATAGGGAAATTGGTCAAATAAGGCAAAGCGTTTTATTTCGTGGGTATGATTTAAAAATTTCAAGTTTTCAAATAAAGTATCAGGATTGCATGAAACATAAATGATATTGTCAAAATTTGCCAAAATCTTTAAGGTTTCATCATCAATCCCTGCTCGTGGCGGGTCGACAAAGACGGTATTAAAGTCATAAGATTTAATATCAATATCACTCTCGGCAAGTCTTCTAAATTCACGCTCGCCATTATGAGCTTGGCTAAATTCTTGGGCGGATAAGCGAGCAATGGCGATATTGGCGATTTTATTATAATCAATCGCCCATTTGGCAGAATTGACCGATGATTTTGCCATTTCGGTTGCCAGAACTTGATTAAAATATTTAGATAACGGCAAGGTAAAATTACCATTACCACAATATAGTTCTAACAAATCTTTTTTATTATGTTGGCTAATATTATCCGCCACATCACAGGCAAAGTTTAGCATATGACGGCACACATGAGCATTAGGCTGACTAAATCCACCTTCTATTTGTTGATAATAAAAATCTTGGGACTGCCCTTTTATATCCACGCTCATTTTTTCAATGACAAAATCATCACCTAATACCAATTTTTGCCCACGACTTCGCCCAATGAGTTTAATTTTTAATTTATCCGCCAATGAATTTGCCAATGCTTGCCAGTTTTCATCTAATTTTTTATGATAAATGAGCGTAACGAGCATTTGCCCATGTAAGGTATTTAAAAAATCAATTTGAAATAATTTATCTTTTAATAAGCTGTTTTGTTTTAATTCATTTAATAAAACAGGCATCAGCTCGTTAATAGCACGACTGGCAATGGCAAAATCGGTAATCTCAATCACCTTTTTTGATTTACCGTCTCGCTCAAACATCGCATAAAACATATCGTCCGCCCCGTCTCGCTCGGTATGCCAAATTCTAAATTCGGCACGCTGGCGAAAATGACTTATCGGTGATTCATAGACTTCTAAGGCAGGCGGATTAAACGGGGCGAATTGGGTGCTAATGCGGTCAATTTTGGCGGATAATTGGGCGTGGTAATCATCGTGCGTAAAGGCGGTGTGTATCATAATATGGCTAATGTCAAATAAAACCGCCATTTTATAAAAATATTCGCCAAAAAGCAAATGGCACGCTATAATAGCCTATTTACCCATCAAATCATTCTGCTCAAAATGACCGTCAAAAAAATCCTGCTTATCGGTGCCGAATGCACTGGCAAATCCACGCTCGCCCAAGCCCTAGCGGACAAATACAACACCACTTACACGCCTGAATACCTGCGTACCTACCTAGAGCAAAAGCCAACAGGTCATGTCTGCACCTTTGATGATTTAACGCCCATCTCACAAGGACAAATGGACAGCGAGAAGCATGCGGTTGCCACTGCCCATCGCTATTGTTTTATCGATACGTCATTATTACTACTACATATTTATAGTCAGCATTATTTTAATAAAACGCCTGATATTATTTTGGATAATTTAAATAACCAATATGATTTGATTTTAGTAACCGATGAGATTGGCATTACATGGATAGATGATGGCATGAGAGATTTACCCAATGGGCGACAGCAAATGCGACAAACGATTATTAAAGAATTAGAAAACCGCCAATTAACTTATCACGCCATTTCGGGAAATTTGGAAAATAGAATAAAACAAGTTGGGGAATTATTAAAAAATCTTTAATTTTATGAATTTTAATAACAATAAAAAGAGCGAAAATCATCCGCTCTTTTTATTATATCAATGATTTTTATCACACCTTCTTAACAATCACCGAACCAATCGAATACCCTGCCCCAAACGAGCAAATTACCGCCAAATCACCGCTGGCAATGCCATCTTGACAACGATGAAACGCAATCATCGGACTTGCTGAACTGGTATTGCCAAACTCATCAATGACAATCGGAGCAAGTGATTTGTCAGCATCTTTACCCATGACGGTACGCAAAATCAAATCAATCATGTTAATGTTAGCTTGGTGTAACCACAGTTTTTTGACTTTATCGGTGCTGATGTTATTTTCTGCCAAATGCGTGCTGATAATCTCGGACACTTTGGGGCAGACTTCACGGAATACTTTACGCCCTTCTTGTAAGAATAATTTATCGGTAACAGGCTCGTCTAGGTCAGGATACATGGATGTTTTGGCGTGCAAAAATTCACTTCTATCCATAAAGCCAAATTCGTTTTTGATGTTAGTTGAAAACTCTGTCCACAGCTTGCTATCTAGCACTTCATAGCCTTTTGGCGTATCGGTCTCTTCGATGATGGTCGCCGCCGCCACATCGCCAAAGATGAAATGACTATCACGGTTACGCCAGTTGAGATGAGCGGACGTAATCTCGACATTGACCACGGCAATGCGTTTGGCGACACCGCCTTTTATCATACCGACCGCTTGGGCGATACCAAAAGTCGCCGCACTACACGCCACGTTGGTATCAAAGGCAAATCCGCCCACCATACCCACCGCATGCTGAATCTCAATGGCAATGGCGGGATAGACACGCTGAAAGTTGGAGCAAGCACAGATAATCCCGTCCAAATCTTTGCCTTCTAAGCCAGCATTAGCTAAGGCTTGATTGAGTGCGTCCGTCCCCATCTCTGCCATGATAGACAGCTCTTCGCCAAGTTTGCGAGCAGGGAAAATTGGTGCCATGATGTTCGGGTCTAAAATACCTTTTTTATCAATGACATAGCGAGACTTAATGCCTGACGCTTTTTCGATAAATTCTACGGTAGAATGCTGTAAAGCGACCTTTTCGCCAGATTCAATGGCTTGGGCGTGGGCTTCATTATAGTTATCCACATAAGTGTTAAATGTCGCTACCAACTCTTCGTTGGTGATTTTGTCTTTGGGAATGTGTAGCCCTGTGGCGGTGATGCAAATGGTCATAGATACTCCGCTTTTGCCTTATGTATTATGTTGTGTTTGAAAAATTTAGTTACAAATTTATTTGCCTAGTTTAACACATTTTTTCATAAAAAACAGCATACATTTGTAGTCTTTTATTAAAAGTAAATTGCCATCAGTCATCATCTGACTATCATTCTTTTGCCATTTATTTTATAATAAAAGCCAATTTATCACGACCGTTCATTATGTCACACCAACCTGCCACGCCCATCAAGCTCATCGTCATCGGACACACCAATGTCGGCAAAACATCACTCATGCGAACCTTGCTCCGAGATGGTGAATTTGGCGAAGTCAAAAATGCATCCGCCACCACCCGCCATGTCGAAGCCGTCACGCTCTATGCCAACGATGGCAAGCCCTTGGTTGTCCTGTATGACACCCCCGGCTTAGAAGACGGCTCGGGCGTGATGGATTTTTTGCATGAACACACCGACGGGCGAGCCGATGGCGTGGAGCGATTGCAAGCTTTTTTAAGGGCGGTTGCAAGCAGTGACCCCAAACTGAGCTATGATTATAGTCAAGAAGCCAAAGTCATTAACGCCCTACTCTCTGCCGATGTCGCCATTTATGTCGTGGACGTGCGTGAGCCTGTGCTGTCCAAATACAAGGACGAGCTGGCGATTTTGGCAAGCTCGGGCGTGCCTGTGTTGCCTGTATTTAACTTCATCAAAGATGAGCGGGCAAACTTCGATGACTGGCGTGAGACCCTATCACGGCGGGCGTTGCATGCTTATCAGTCCTTTGATACCATCGCTTTTGACTTTGCCAACGAGATGACGTTATGGGACAACCTAGGCACACTCACTCATCATCCTGCCTTTGCCATCTTAAAGCACGAACGCACCGAACTATGGCAAGACATGGCGGAGATGGGCAGTTTGGTGATTGCTGATTTTCTCGTTAATGTGGCAAGTTTTCACAAAAAAATCGGGGGAGATGACGACCCCACACCCACTCTCACCACCATGCAACACGCCACCCGTCAAGCCTTTGACATCATGCAACAAAAGCTGTTGGATTTGTATAAATTTTATCATGTACAGACCGAGCATGGCGAATTTGCCGTCACGGGTGCCGAGCAGGATATTTTTGACAGTGAACTGCTTGCCCGTTATGGCATTCGCACCGCCAGTGGTAGCATGGCAGGCATGATAGTTGGGGCAGGCATTGACGTGGCGACCCTTGGGGCAAGTCTGGGGTTAGGCACCGCCATCGGGGGCGTGCTTGGTGGACTACTACCTAACAGCGGTACCATTAAGGACAAAGCGATGGGCGTTAAGACCCTGACCATCAACAATGAAACGCTTGCCCTGCTCGCCATCCAAAGCCAAAACCTGCATTACACCTTACGCCACCTAGGGCATGCTAGCCTTGACATCATCAGCACTCATCATCATGACACGCTGGTGTGGCAAGCAGGCAAGCTCCCCACGCCGCTTAAAAAAGCTCGTGCCTATCCACATTATAGCAGTCTGGACGGGCGTTATGATGACAAAAAAGCCGTCCGCTCCGAGCTATCGGACAAGCTCAGCGACATCCTGCTGACCCATCTGGGCAACATGGAAAAATCACGCTAACGCCACGCCTGCCCTATCGGCGACACTCATTGCCATAACACCAACACACCAAGGACATATCATGACCGCATCTGCCCCAACTATCCGCACCGATGACATCCGCCTACGCCAAGCCGACATCAGCGACGCTCAAGCTTTGGTCACGCTTCTAAACCGCTGTTACCGCAACGATGAAGGCTGGACAAACGAAAGTCAGCTTATCAGCGGTATTCGCACCACCTTAGCCGAGATAGAAAAGACCATCACCGCCGATGGGTCGTATGTCTTCGTGTTTGAGCCAGAGCTTGATAGTGGCAAGCAAATCTTGGCATGTATCGGAATGCAGTTTACCACCATGCACGACAAAAATGTCGCCTACATCGGCACCTTTGCCGTCTCGCCCGAACTCCAAGGCAAAGGCGTGGGCAACACCCTACTGACAGCGGTCGAGACCTTTGCAGGGCGACACGCCACACGCCACGCCTTAGACGGCTGTGCCATGTCCATCCTATCGCACCGCCCCGAACTGCTCGCCTACTATGAACGGCGTGGTTATCAGCTCACGGGCGAGAGCATGCCCTTTCCTGATGACGGTAATAATGGCAAACCCAAACGAGATGATCTGGCGTTACATTGGTTATTCAAAGCCATACCCTAAAACCATAAATGCATAAAACAACCGTGAACCATCTGCCCAATACAACCACAAGATTTTACCAAATGATTGATTTTAAAGATAATAAACGCATTAGCCTTGCCCCGATGATAGATTGGACGACAGCCGATTTTCGCTATTTTGCACGGCTGTTTAACCGACACATACATTTGTACACCGAAATGATAAGCACGAGTGCCATTTTAAAGGGAGATACGGAGTATATTTTGCGATATAATGACAGCGAACACCCTGTCGCATTACAGCTTGGTGGGTCAAATCCTAACGATATGGCACAATGCGTACAGATTGCCGACAAGATGGGTTATGATGAATTTAACATCAACGTGGGTTGTCCGTCCGACCGTGTTCAGCACAACAAAATCGGGGCATGCCTTATGGCAGAGCCAAAACTGGTGGCGGACATGGTGCGTGCGATGAAAGACAGTACGGATAAGCCCGTTACCATCAAGCACCGTATTGGCATTGACACGTTTGACAGTTATGAGTTTATGCGTGATTTTGTGGGGACTGTGGCGGAGGCTGGCTGTACGCACTTTATCGCTCATGCTCGTATCGCATGGCTCAACGGCTTATCCCCCAAAGAAAACCGAGAAATTCCGCCCCTACGCTACGATGATATTTACCGCCTAAAAACAGAATTTCCCCATCTGTTTATAGAAATCAATGGCGGTGTGGACAATTTTGATGACATCAAAATCCACCTAACCCATGTGGACGGCGTGATGATAGGACGGGCGTTTTATCATAATCCCATGCTCATGGGGGCGTGCAATGAACTGTGGGGCGAGCCTATCCCAACGCACCGTGAAATCCTAGAAAATCTCTACCTTTATCTTGAAAAACGAGCCGAGCAAGGGGCGAATTTGGCGACCTTGACACGGCATTATCTGGGACTATTTCAGGGCTTGACGGGAGCAAGAAAATGGCGACAAGATTTGAGCGGTAAGCGAAATCTCACCGTGGACGACATCAAGCAAGCAGGCGAGAGCGTACTTAGCCAAAATGGGCTGTGATGATACACATCGCCTAGCCGTTACCTAGCCATTACCTATTTGTCAATATCTTGCCTGCCTTATTTATGGTAATGGTCTCATCATTAAGATACATCTCTTCGGTCGCCCCATCTGACTGCGTGATGAAGTCGTATTTGACAGGGAAAATCTCCTTACCCGTGGTATCAAGCAGTCCATAGTACTGCTTATCGCCGATTTGCTTTGCCACTCTTATTGTTGTCGCCCCAAAACTTGACAAGTCATCGAACTCAATCTGGGTCAATGCCACGCCCTTTTTATCCACCAAGCCATACTTATGATAACCATCGATTAATGTGCTCACGCCAATCGCCCCATTATCCAAAATCCATAAACCGTCATGCACAGGAGCAATGATTTCTTGGTAATGCTCATCAAGCACGCCCCATTTTCCTTGTCTTAAAACAGGTATCATGCCATATTTTAACTCATCCATGTCATCATATATGAATTTGGTCAAAGGCTTATTTTGTTCATTGATTAACGCCCACTTATCATCTTTTTGAACCGCCCATAGCGTTGGCGTGATAAATTCAATCTTTTGATAATCAAAACCCGTCATGGCTTTGTCATATTGATACAATGCCACTTTATCATCCTTTTTGACAATAAAAAATGGCATGTCAGGCGAATAAATATCATCAAAATCAAAAGGCAATAGCACATTCATGTTTTTATCAATCACGCCTGCATGATGTTTATTTTTTAAAATATAATAATCAGACATAACCTTACCATGATAGGTTTTATCAATTTGATAATCAGGCTCAAATATCAGCCTGCCTTGATTGTCAATGATACCATATCTCTCATCATCTATTAGCATGGCTTCATCTTGATTTAAACACTTATTTTTTACTTCAAAATAATTAGCGTTTAATACAAATATGTCATCAAAGCGATGAAAAGGGACGATTTCTTTTAATTCGTGATTAACCAATGCCGTTGGATAGCCTTCTTCATTTGTCAAAGTTGCGATGTATATGGGGTGGTTGTTATCATCATAAAGGTCAGATGAGCGGTATAGTCTCATCTCCTTTTTTAAAATATCGCCATTAAAATTGCAATAAAAATATCATCACCCAAGGTTAATATAAAATAATGCTCATCCACATATTCGATATTATCGTATTTTATGGGAATGACAATATTACCCATGCGGTCAATCGCACCTTCTTTATCATTTTTAGTGACAACATTTAGCCCATGTTCAAAACCCTCAACATAATCATAATCCTGATAATCAATGGCAAGCTCTCCTTCTTTATTGACATAGCCAAACCTGCCATCCTTTTTAACCATATAAAGCCCCTCATTAAAAACCACCCCCATTGATGAGACATCTTTTGGCACATCAAATACCCTACTGCCTTTTTCATCGATAAAATAAACATCAAGACCTTTATCATCCGCTCTTTTTTGTACAACCCAAGCCAAACCTTCTCCAAACCCCTAAGCATCATCATAGATAAAATCAATGACCGTTTCGCCTTGTTGATTGATATAGCCAAATTTACCATTTGATTTGACTAAGATAAGATTATCATCTTTTTCAAAGATGCCGATATGTTCATACTTAAAAGGCAGTTTTATGCGACCGTCTTTATCAATCAATCCTGTTTTACCATTCATAACCATGTCAATCCCTCTATCATACTCATCATATAATAAATCCACCTTAGCAAATAAAACATTGCCCTGTTTATCTATGACACTATAATATTCATAATCGTGATTGCGTTCAATGAGATTGCCAACACAGCGAAAATCGGTTATGGGTTCATCCAAGGGCTTTTCATAAATACAGTGAGAATAGGCAGGCATTGCCATACATAAACCAATAATGATACAGAGTGATTTTTTATCATGATTCATCCTTTTTTGGTGTAATATTTATTTAAATGTTTGGCGTTGTTGATAAATTATGCCTTAGATAGGCTTGTAGGGACAAATTGCAATTTGCCCTGTGATAAAAGATTGGTTTTTGGATGAATAAATTACCCCCATATAACCCAATTTATTTTAAAATCAGCTCCAACACCACCTTTGACCCCACAAACCCAATGGCAAGCAGGATAAAGCCATAAATGGCAAAATTGGAAGCTTTTTTACCCCGCCAGCCAAAACGGTAATGCCCCGCAATGAACACCCCGAACACGAGCCACGACAGCACACTAAACACGAGCTTATGTGCCACATGCTGAGCCATGATGTCATAAGTGGTCACAAGCCCAAGCCCAATGGCGACACTTAAAATCACAAAACCCATGAGTATCATGTCAAACAGCAGGCTCTCCATGCTCTGCAAAGACGGCAGTTTGGCAACCCAAAAGCGGTGTATCGTCTGGTGCTTTAATTCACGGATTTGTAGTCGCAAAATCACCGCTTGCACGCACGCCATCAGTAGCACGCAGTACGCCCCAAACGACAGCAGGATGTGCGTTTGTAGACCCATGTTCATGTCAGTAATCGGCTGATACGGGGCTTGTCCAAACTCACCAAAACTCATGCCAATAATGGCGGTCGGCACGGCAAGCACGCCTAGGCTCAAAATGGGGCGATACAGACTAAACAGCACAAAAAAGATAAGGCAAAACAGCCCCGTTAGACTAAGGACGTTAAAAATGTTAAAATTAAGCCCATAGAGCGTGATGATTTGTGGGGCGAGTATCACGCCATGCAAGATGATGGCGATGATTAGGGCGGATAACGTGGCGGTCTTAAAAATTGGCTTATTTTTAACCAAAGCGTGATACAGATGAAGCCCCACTCCTGCATAAATCATCACGCCAATCAGGTATAAAACGAACACAACCACCCCTTTATCATAAAATTGGTACAAAATATGCAATAATAATAGCATAATTTTTAAATTTAGCATAAAATAACCCAAATTTTTCTATTAATTTTTTGGAACTCATCATGTTTGACACCTTAACCGAACGACTCTCTGGCACACTTCATAAACTGGCAGGTCAAAGCACCCTGACCGAAGACAACATCAAAGACACCTTGCGTGAAGTGCGTATGGCACTCCTAGAAGCGGACGTGGCACTGCCTGTGGCTCGTGATTTTGTCGCCAAAGTCAAAGAACAAGCCCTCGGGCAAGAAGTGCTAAAAGAACTCGCCCCTGGTCAAGCCTTTGTCAAAATCGTCTATGACGAGCTGACCGAGATGATGGGTTCGGCAAACCAAGGCTTAGAGATGACAGGCAAACCGCCTGTGGTCTATCTACTGGCAGGCTTGCAAGGGGCAGGTAAGACCACCACCGCAGGTAAACTTGCCAAGTTCCTACAAGACAAACAAAAGAAAAAAGTCATGCTCGTGTCAGCAGACGTGTATCGCCCTGCCGCGATTAATCAGCTTGAATTTGTCGCAGGGCAAGTGGGGGCAATGTTCGTGCCATCGAGCGTGAACGAGAATCCGATTGACATCGCTCATCGTGCCATCGAACAAGCCAAAATCCAGTTTGCTGATATTCTCATCATCGACACCGCAGGTCGCCTTGCCATTGATGAAGCGATGATGACCGAAATCAAAGAGCTAACCGCTGCCGTCAATCCTACCGAGACCTTGTTTGTCGTGGACTCAATGACTGGTCAAGACGCCGCCAACACCGCCAAAGCCTTTAACGACGCTCTGCCCCTAACAGGCGTGATTTTGACCAAAACAGACGGTGACGCTCGTGGCGGCGCCGCTTTGTCCGTGCGTGTGATTACTGGCAAGCCCATTAAATTTTTGGGTCGTGGCGAAAAACTAGAAGCCTTGGAGCTGTTCCACCCCGAGCGTATCGCCCAGCGTATTTTGGGCATGGGGGACGTGTTGTCATTGGTTGAAGAAGTTGAAAACAAAATCGACCGTGACAAAGCCGAACGCATGGCGAAAAAAATCCAAAAAGGCGGTGAGTTTGACTTAGAAGACTTATTGACCCAGTTCCAACAGATGAAAAACATGGGGGGCATGGCAGGATTTTTGGACAAAATGCCAGGCATGAGCGGGGCAAACATCCAAGACGCACTCGCCCAAGCCAAACCCGAAGAGAAAGTCAAAGAAATGGAAGCACTCATTCACTCCATGACACCCTTTGAACGCCAAAATCCCGACAAAATCACCCCTAGCCGTAAACGTCGCATCGCCGCAGGTTCGGGCAAACAAATCCAAGACGTTAATGCCCTGCTAAAACAACACAAGCAGATGGCAAAAATGATGAAAATGATTAGTCGCCCCGATGGCATCGAGAAAATGATGAAAGCGGTGCAAGGGCTGACTCGTGGCATGTCTGGCGGTGGTGGCGGTCCTTTGTTTGGTGGCAACAAGCAACAAGAATTTGCCAAAATGACCAGTGACATTCATGAGATGGGTGTAGACCCCAGCACCATCAATCTGGGCATGAGTGAAGAGCAAGTTCGCCAAAAAATGAACGAGTTACAAAATGCCAGTAATGCGATGGGCGGTAAGTTTAAAAAGCGTTTTTAGTCTTGCCTGGGGCGTGTTGAATGTTGGTATTTGCATAATTAAGCGGTCGGATAGCCATTTTTCATGCAAAAATTGACAAAACAATAAGTTTTATCTTATTTTTATAAAATGTTATCAATGTTCAGCACGCCCCAATACACACACAAAAAACCAAAAAATGAACCAATCCAAATCTTAGACACAAGATCAAAGGTTAGGTTGGTAAAGCCAGCTGTATCCACTAAAGACTAAGTTTTGTGTAATTGTTCTTTAATTCACAACTTCACAGAACTTAGTCTTCTACCTTGCTGACGTAATTGTCATCATTCAAACAGTCTTACTGCCTATCGATGTCGGCAAGTCAAGGTAGGCGGGCGGGCATGGGGGCGATGTCGGGGATTTTGGTGGGCGATAGTTTGCTGATTTTGGCGACCGTCTTTTGGGCAGGGGCGTTATTAAAACTCTATCCTGCGGTGTTTGATGTCATCAAGCTCATCGGTGGGTGCTATCTAGCGTATCTAGTACGGCTTATCATTGGGGCGTATCACACCTTTAAAAATCGCCATGCCATTGCCAATAAAAGTTTTAATCCGCCCAAAGTCCAATGGCACAATCACTTTTACCGCTTGTCATCACTTAGTCTTACCAACCCCAAGGCGATTTTATTTTTCTTATCGTTTTTTGTGCAATTTGTCCGCCCTGATTATGATAAGCCGTTTTTGACCTTTTTATTTTGGCGGTCATTTTGCAAATTGTCAGCTTTTTATATTTGACCTTGCTGATTTTTAGTGGCAAAAAACTGGCGGATACTTTTGGCTCTCGCCCCATTATCATGACTTTGGCGATGGTGGGGGTGGGGTGTTTGTTTATTGGCTTTGGCGTGAATTTGTGGCTGGCGAAGTTGTAAGGCATATTGATGATAATATTTTCTATCTTCTTAACCATTTTTTTAATAACATCACCCTCATTTATTGTCATTAAAATTGCAAACCGTCGAAAAATACCTATATGGATAGCATGGATATTATCAATTATATTGGTATGGCTTTTGATTGTTTTTATGGCAGAATTTTTTCATTATCAAAAAACCATTTATTTGAATAGTTTTGATTTAGATGATGATGGTTTTTTTAGTGGTGATGAAATTACACCGGAACAACAACAAGCCATGCAGAGAGTTTCTAACGATACAGGTCGAGCACTAGCACCCATTACAGGAGCAATATTCTCATTTATTTACAACTGCGTGTTATTTGGTATTTATGCAATCTTTAAAAAATCTAGGTAATAAAAACCCCAAACTATGACAGCTTGGGGTTTTTATCACAAGCGATTAATCGCCCTGATAACCTTTCAACTTCAAACGAGCTTTGTGCAGTAGCGGCTCGGTATAACCACTCGGCTCGGTCGCTCCCTTAAAGATAAGGTCGGCGGCGGCGTGAAAGGCAATGTTATTGTCAAAATCAGCCGACATCGGACGATAGGCAGGGTCGTCTTTGTTTTGCTCGTCCACGACTTTTGCCATGCGTTTTAGGGTGTCCCAGACTTCATCGGCAGTTACGATACCGTGAGCCAGCCAGTTGGCGACGTGCTGAGATGAGATACGCAAGGTGGCACGGTCTTCCATCAGCCCCACGTTGTTGATGTCAGGCACTTTGGAACAGCCCACGCCCAAATCTACCCAACGCACGACATAGCCCAAAATGCCTTGGCAGTTGTTTTCAAGTTCACGGCGTTTTTCGTCCGCTGTCCAATTTGTATCGGTGGCAAGAGGAATGGTCAAAAGGTCATCAAGGCTAGGCGTGTCAAGGCGTGCAAGCTCTTCTTGGCGGTTCATGACATTGCATTTGTGATAATGAATGGCGTGAATCACCGCACCGCTTGGAGACGGTACCCATGCACAGTTTGCCCCTGCTTGGGGGTGTTCAATCTTGGTGCGATACATCTCGGCAAGTTCATCAGGCTTAGGCCACATGCCTTTACCGATTTGGGCTTTGCCACGCAGTCCTGCTTTTAGACCGATTGAGACGTTACGCTCTTCATACGCCCCAAACCACGTCTGTCCCTTAATCTCGCCCTTACGCACAAACGCCCCTGCGTGCATGGCGGTGTGAATCTCATCGCCTGTTCTGTCCATAAAGCCTGTGTTAATAAAAATCGTCCGCTCACGAACTTGGGCGATACAGTTTTTAAGGTTGGCGGACGTTCTACGCTCTTCGTCCATGATGCCCATTTTTAGGCTATTTCTGGGTAAGCCAATAGCTTCTTCGGCACGAGAGAACAGCTCCACGGCAAACGCCACTTCATCCGAGCCATGCATTTTTGGCTTAACGATATACATGGAGCCTGTGCGAGAGTTACGCAAGGTGTTCTCGCCACGAATGTCAATGGCGGTCAGCATTGGCGTGATAAGAGCGTCCATAATCCCCTCAAAAATCTCTTCGCCACCCACCAAAATCGCAGGGTTGGTCATCAAATGTCCAACATTACGCAAAAGTAGCACCGAACGCCCGTGTAGGGTTTGGCTGTTGCCATTTAGGTCGGTAAAGGTGCGGTCGGGGTTTAGGGTGCGGGTAATGGTTTTGCCATTTTTCTCCACTTGCTCAGACAAATCGCCTTTCATAAGACCCAGCCAGTTGCGATAGCCTTCTACCTTTTCTTCGGCATCTACCGCCGCCACGGAGTCTTCTAAGTCTTGAATGGTGGTAACCGCCGATTCTAAAATCACATCTTTGACGCCTGCTTTGTCATCTTTGCCAATCAAATGCTCACGGTCAATCTGAACGATGGCGTGTAGGCCATTGTTTTTTAAGATAATTTCGCTTGGGTTGTCTGCTGTGCCGTTAAAGCCTGCCAGTTTTTCAGCGTTTTGCAAAGTAGTGGTTTTATCGCCAATTTTGGCGGATAATCTACCATTGTCAATCGCATAAGTTGTTACATCAGCGTGCGAACCTTCTACCAATGGGAAAGTTTCATCAAGGAAATTTTTGGCAAATGCAATGACCTTCGCCCCCCGTACAGGGTTATAGCCTTTGCCTTTTTCTGCACCGTCTGCCTCGCTGATGACATCAAAGCCATACAAGGCATCATAAAGCGAACCCCAACGAGCATTGCCAGCATTTAGGGCATAGCGGGCGTTTCGTACAGGCACAACCAATTGAGCCCCTGCGATGGTGGCGATTTCATCATCGACATTTTCGGTGGCGATAGAAAAGTCCGCCACTTCTGGTTCAAGATAACCAATGTCGGTTAAAAATTGTTTGTACGCACCCAGCTCATAAGTGTTGTTTTTGTGCCAAGCGTCAATTTGAGCTTGAAACTCATCGCGTTTGGCAAGTAGGGCTTTGTTTTTTGGGGTGAGGTCAAGCACCACTTGCTCAAAGTTTTTCCAATAAGTGTCGCTATCTAGCTTTGCCACAGGTAGGGCTTCATTTTCAATAAAATCAAATAAGATTTTGTCAATCGCCAAAGAGCCTTTTTGAATGCGAGTTGTTGCCATTGTTTTGTCCTTAAAATAAAAATGAAATTTGATAAAAACCGTTCGTGGTGAGCGTGTCGAACCATAACGGTTTTCTTTCACCCTTCGACAAGCTCAGGGCGAACGGAAAACCAATATCAGTTAGCTTCCATTTAACAAAAACGGTGTTCTACTTTGACAGTAAAACACCGTTTTCACGCTTAGGATTTAGCGAGAATTAACCGCCAAATTGGTTCATGGTGTTTTTGCTCGCATCGCCAGCTTTCAACGCATTTTCGCCAGAGAAAATCTCTTTGTGGTCATCGCCAATGTCCGAGCCTGCCATGGCTTGGTGTTTCACGCAAGCGATACCGCCACGGATTTCTTTACGCTGAACGCCTGCCACATACGCAAGCATACCTTCATCACCAAAATAACCTTTTGCCAACTCGTGTGTAGATAGAGCGGCGGTGTGGTAAGTCGGTAGCGTGATGAGGTGGTGGAAAACACCTGCTTCACGGGCAGCGTCCGCTTGGAAAGTACGGATTTTTTTGTCCGCATCACGAGCAAGCTCGCTGTCGTCATATTGAGCATCCATCAGCTTATCACGCTCGTAGCCTGATACGTCTTTACCTTCGGCAACCCAACGGTCGTAGGCTTGCTGACGGAAGTTGATTGTCCAGTTAAATGACGGAGAGTTGTTGTACACCAATTTAGCATCTGGCACTTGTTTTTTGATGTCATTAACAAAACTTGCAATGCCTGCCACGTCTGGGGTTGGGGTCTCAATCCAAATCATGTCCGCACCGTTTTGGAGCGAAGTTACGCAGTCAAGGACAACACGGTCGTGCTGTGTGCCTTCACGGAACTGATACAGACCTGATGGCAAGCGAGTTGGGCGGTGTAGTTTACCGTTACGCTTGATAAGGATTTCATCTTCTTTGGCGTCCGCGATGTCAATCTCGGTGGTTTCTAGGTAGCTGATGTATTTGCTCGCCAAATCACCGGGTTCACGGCTTACAGGGATTTTTTGGGTAAGGTCGGCACCTTCTGAGTCGGTACGGGCAACAATCACACCCTCGTCCACGCCAAGCTCTAAGAAGGCATAACGCACGGCATTGATTTTCGCCAAAAAGTCTTCGTGTGGTACGGTAACTTTACCAGCTTGGTGTCCGCACTGCTTGGCATCTGATACTTGGTTTTCAATTTGAATGGCGCACGCCCCTGCTTCAATCATTTGTTTGGTCAGTAGGTAGGTGGCTTCTTCGTTACCAAAACCTGCATCAATGTCAGCGATGATTGGCACAACGTGGGTTTCAAAATTGTCAATTTGAGCTTCGATTTCTTTAACTTTTGCAGTATCTCCTGCTTGTTCTGCTTTTTGCAACGCACGGAACAAATCGTTTAGCTCTTTGGCGTCTGCTTGGCGTAAGAAAGTGTAAATCTCTTCAATGAGCTTTGGCACGGCAGTTTTTTCGTGCATGGATTGGTCAGGCAGTGGACCAAACTCAGAGCGTAGGGCGGCAACCATCCAGCCTGATAGGTAGATGTAGCGTTTGTTGGTAGTGCCGAAGTATTTTTTGTTGGCAATCATTTTTTGTTGGGCGATAAATCCATGCCAACAGCCTAGCGACTGGGTGTATTTAGAATTGTCAGCATCGTACTCTGCCATGTCACGACGCATGATGGCAGCGGTGTATTTGGCAATGTCAAGACCAGTTTTAAAGCGGTTTTGGACAATCATGCGAGCGGCATCTTCTGGGCGGATAGCGTCCCAAGTGCCTCCGAGTTTTTCTTTAACTTTGCGAACGTGTTCTAGGGCGGATTGGTAAGTCATGAGAATTTTCCTTAAAGTTCATGGGTCTAGGACCGTGAATGACAAAACTGCCAACTTATGAAAAAGCAATGCAAAACCATCTGTATTGCTCGTTTGTTTTTCATGTGCCTAGCATACCCAAAAGTTTGGCATTTATCCAATAGCCTGCTTAAATTGTCATTATTTTTTTAAAAAATGATGTTGGATTTTTCATTATAAAAATTGATGATAATTAAGACAAGCAAAGTGATAACCCTCTGAAAAGTAAGGTGATTTTCTCAAAATGTGGTGTATAAATTATCTTGATGATAATGTTTGATTTTTTATAAAAATTTTTTGAAAAATCTGCCAAATTGTAACAAAACATCTCAAAAACCACCCCATCTCGCCCCCACTATTGTCATTTTATGCTAAAATTTGCCAAATTTCACACTATTTTATCATGACCACACCACCCACCACCTTAGCCCCTTATCTATATTCTCACGGCTCGCTCACCACCTTATTAGAACAGCGAGCAGGGCAAGCCTTGCATGTCAATGTGGTGCGTGAATCGTATCAAGTCATTGATTTTACCACCAAAAAACTCTTAGGACTGCCCATCCACCGCTCTGCCCTTGCGTGGGTGCGTGAAGTGGAGCTTTATGGCAATGATGATAAAGCATGGGTGCGTGCCAAAAGTGTATTTCCCTTGACAAGCCTAGTCGGTAATGCCAAACGCCTACGCCATTTAAAACGCACACCAATTGGCTATGTCATGTTTAAGCACAACAAAAACTTGCCCCATACTCGCACTTACTTTTTTAATAATAAGCATTGGGGGCGAAATACGGTCTATGATTGGCAAGGGCGAGCAGTGTTAGTGCAGGAGATGTTTTTAACAGATTTTTTAAATTGATAATCGACTAATATCTTGGTATGATTTTGGTCTATTTATCATCTCTGATACCAAAATACCCCTGCCATTTTAGGTAAAATATGATACACTTAGCATGTTTTTATACCATTTCATTTCTAATCTTTCCAATCTAAGGATTTTTTATGTTCAAAGACATCTCCCTACACGCCATTGACCCCGAGATTGCCATCGCCATTGATGCCGAGGGCGAGCGTCAAGAAGACCACATTGAGCTTATCGCCAGTGAGAACTACTGCTCCCCTGCCGTGATGATGGCACAAGGCTCAAACCTAACCAACAAATATGCCGAAGGCTACCCTAACAAACGCTATTATGGCGGTTGTGAGCATGTGGACATGATTGAGCAGATTGCCATTGACCGTGCCAAAGAGCTGTTTGGGGCGGACTATGCCAACGTACAGCCACACTCAGGGTCTAACGCCAACGCTGCCGTGTATCTTGCCCTACTAGAAGCAGGCGACACCGTGCTTGGCATGAGCTTGGCTCACGGTGGACATCTGACACACGGGGCAAGCGTGTCGTTCTCAGGCAAAACGTATAATGCCGTGCATTATGGCATTACCGATGACGGCTTGATTGATTATGATGAAGTGGCTCGTCTGGCTCGTGAGCATAAGCCTAAGATGATTATCGCTGGCTTTTCGGCATATAGTCAGGTCATAGACTGGCAAAAGTTTCGTGAGATTGCCGATGAAGTCGGTGCGTATCTTATGGTAGATATGGCACACGTTGCAGGGCTTGTGGCGGCAGGTGTGTACCCGAACCCCGTACAGATTGCGGACGTAACGACCACCACCACTCACAAAACCTTGCGTGGCCCTCGCTCGGGTCTTATCCTTGCCCGTGCCAACGAAGAGATTGAGAAAAAACTAAACTCAGCCGTCTTCCCTGGTACGCAAGGCGGTCCTCTAATGCACGCCATTGCCGCCAAAGCAGTGTGCTTTAAAGAAGCAATGAGCGATGAGTACAAAGAATATCAACAACAAGTTGTCAAAAACGCCAAAGCCATGGCAGACACGATTATCGCTCGTGGCTATGACGTGGTGTCTGGCGGTACCGAAAACCACCTTATGCTAATCAGCCTTATCAAGCAAGGCATTACAGGCAAAGAAGCGGACAAATGGCTTGGGGACGCTCACATCACTGTGAACAAAAACTCCGTGCCAAACGACCCCAAATCACCCTTTGTAACAAGCGGTATCCGCCTTGGTACACCTGCCGTTACCACTCGTGGTTTTAAAGAAGCTGAGTGCGTGGAGCTGGCTGGCTGGGTGTGCGATATTTTGGATGCCAAAGGCAATGAAAAAGTGATTGGTGAAGTGCGTACCAAAGTTAGCGAAGTATGTCAAAGACTGCCTGTATATCAAAAATCCAAAACCAAAGAGCTGTTCTCCAAAATTAGTGATATGATTGATGAGCAGGCCGACAGCGAATTTGTCCACACCGCCAAAGACAAATTTAATGAGTTCTACGAAAAAGCGATGGCAAAAATCAATCAAAAATAAGTCCTACATCAAATCCGCCTCTTGATGATGTCATGGGGCGGATTTTTTGGTTGTCTGTAGAGTTAATCAAAAAACCCTATCATTGCGATAGGGTTTTGGTTTTGGCAAGACTTGTTTAACCTTGCAATACCCCAATATCCGCCACGCTCAAAAACAGCGTACGCACCTGCCCAAGCAAGGCTAGGCGGTTGTTTTTGAGATTTTCGTCATCGGAATTTACCATGACATTATCAAAAAAGTCGGTCAATGGGCTTGCCAAAGCGGTCAAGGCGGTCAATACCCCTTGATAATCCGCCTTATCCTGTAAGGGTTTTACCGTCTCTTTGGCACTCAAAATCGCCTGATACAACGCCTTTTCTGCCGTCTCGGTCAATAGGCTCTCATCTACATTCTCGTCCACGTTGTCGGCTTTGGCAAGGATGTTGGCAACACGTTTGTTGTTCTCTGCCAGCACCTGTGCCTGTGGCAACGCACGAAACGCCTGTACCGCACGGATACGCTCATCAAAATCAAGGGGCATGTGCGGATTTATCGCTTGCACCGCTTGAATGGTGTCTACATTCACGCCCTGCTCGGTGTACATGGCACGATAGCGTGCATTGATAAACTCCATCACATCGGTAAAGGTTTTGGCAAGATTGGCTAGGCGGTTGCCATAGCCTTTTAGAGCTTGTTCAACCAGCGCTACAAGGTTTAAGGGTAACTTTTTATCAATCAAAATTCTTAGCACGCCAATACTGGCTCGTCTTAGACTAAATGGGTCTTTAGAGCCTGTCGGTGCTTCATTAATGCCAAAAATCCCCACGATGGTATCCAAGCGGTCGGCAAGTGCCAAGCACACACCAATGTCGGTTTTGGGCAATTCATCGCCACTAAATTTGGGCAGGTATTGCTCGGCAATGGCGTTCGCCACGTCCGCTTTTTCGCCCGATTTGTGGGCGTAATACGTCCCTGCAATGCCTTGCAATTCGGGGAATTCGCCCACCAACGTGGTCGCCAAATCCGCCTTTGCCAAAATTCCTGCTCGCACCACGTCATCGGTCGGCACGTCCCAACCGTGCGGACGCAAGTTTTCGCTAATAAAGGCAGACAGTTTGGCAATACGCTCGCCCTTTTCCCAAATCGTACCAAGTTTGTCTTGGAACACTCGGGTTTTTAGGGTTTCGGCAAAGTCGGCAAGCGGACGTTTTTGGTCTTGCAAAAAGAAAAATTCAGCGTCCGACAGGCGTGGGCGTACCACTTTTTCATTGCCCAAAATCACCGCAGATTTATCAAGGCTGTCAATGTTGCTGATAAAGATAAAGTTGGGTTTTAGCTTGCCGTTATCGTCCGTGAGACAAAAATATTTTTGGTCGGCTTGCATGGTGCTGATAAGGGCTTCTTGGGGAACGGCTAAGAAACGTTCTTCAAAACTTGCTCGCAAGGCAACAGGATAATCCACAAGGGCGGTAACTTCATCCAGCAACTCATCAGGGACAATGGCGGTCGCACCGATTTCATCAGAGAGTTTTTGGACTTGGGCGACAATGTTCGCTTGGCGTTTGGCAAAATCGGCGATGACATAGGCGTTTTCAAGCACGCTTTCGTAGTCGTTGGCATTGGAAATTGCCACAAAATCAGGAGCGTGGAAACGGTGTCCGCAGGTTTGACTTCCCGCTTGGTGTCCTTGAATGGTCGCAGAAATAACCGCATCATCACGCATTAGCACCACCCATTTGACAGGGCGGACAAATTCGTGTTTGTCAGCACCTGACCGCATTTTTTTGGCGATTGGTAGCTTATCTAGGGCTTTTTGAATAAGGCGGGGCAGTAGCTCGTCCACGCTTTCGCCTTTGACAGTCAGCTCATAGCCAATGTATTCGCCTTTTTTGTCAGAAAGGGTAATTAAATCGGCTTTGGTTAAATTTAAACCTGTGGCGTTTAGTCCTTGCAAAAAGCCTTGACCTGCACGGGTTAGCTCGCCCGTCTCATCAAAAGCGGATTTGACCGCAGGACCTTTTTTGGTTTCTACTTTGTCGGGCGTAACGCTGGCAACATTAAAAATCTGCACCGCCAAACGGCGTGGAGCAGCGTAGCTTTTAATGCCGTCAAAGGCGATTTGACCGTCCACAAGCGATTTTTCAAGGCTTGTTTTTAGGGCGGTTTCTAGGGTTTTTAGGGATTTGGGTGGCAGTTCTTCACAACCAAGTTCAAATAGGATGATACTCATTGTTTAACCTTTTTATTTAAAAATTTACATTATAAAACCCGATACAGGGTTAGCATTTCATCATCATTCACAACCGCCAATTGTTTAAAGTCGTGATGGCTATATAAATCAAGCAGTTTGGCAATGGGTTGGCATTCCAAAATAACGGCACGACCGCCAATTAACTGTTTGGCTTTTAATAATATTTTCTCAATTTCATTAAAAATATCTGCCAGTTTAATGGGGGTTGTCGGCAATTAAACTATTTTTACCAATTTGTCCAATCAAAAACACTCGGATTTTATTGGCGTTTTTATTAATGCCATCCAATTGCTTAATTTCAGATTTGCTTATTTTATCTACTTGCAAATCCACTTCCTTAAACGATAATGAAAAATACGCCAATATTTCGCCCATTTCTGACAAAATCAAATAAGTTCTGGCATTATGACTTTCTTCAAATCGTAAGGCTTTTTGGTGCAAAAATCGCTCTACATCGGGATTTTTTGGACAAGCAAATTCCTTTAATAAAAGTTGTATTTGTTCTTTGTTGCGACCTTGTATGTCGTACAATTCCTGCAATGCGATAATCGTTAGCATAACTTACTCATTCGCTTTTGTAGCAATGCCAATACTTTATTTTTTTGCTCAATTTCATCTTGCGTGGGTTCAAGACTGATTGGTTTTGACGGTTTGGCATTTTCTAAATCATATAAAAATTGCTCAATCGCCTTTTCATCACGCACAATAAATTGTTTGTCAAACGATGCGGTACTCATTTTTAATCCTATCTTAGAAATTGCACTATTCTTTTATCATAGTGCAATTTTTTGTCAAATTCGGTGCTTTATTAAATGGCGTAAAGAATGCTACAATCTCATCATCTTTATCAACGACAGCAAACATTTGAGCATTACCAATTTTATTAATAAACATCATTTTGAATACATCGTTTGCTTGTGGCTTAACCGTCAAATTATCAACAACAAAAGTATATTCCACATCATTTGTCAAAGGTTTTTCAACAACTGTATTGCTAGCTTCATCTCTATAACCGAAACTAATAACAGGTTTGTCTAAACCATTTGGATAACATTTGATGGTTATCTCAAAGAAATTAGGTCTAGGCGTAACAATATTGTAAGTATATTCATCAGAATTGTTTTCTTTTATATGCCAATAATTCAAAGCCGAATGAGCATTCATAGCAAACAGAACACTCAAACCGCATAATGCTTTTACTGCAAATTTTTTCATTATTTTATCAACCTGTTTTTATTAAATTTTAAAAAAATCACTCATCATTCTCTTTGGGCAACCACTTCTCCAACGCTTCTTTTTTATGAGCTTCATCCGCCAAAGGGAAACCCAATTTGGCACGAGCAATGGTATAACTCTCCGCCACTTTACGAGCCAAAGTGCGTACTCGCAAGATAAAGCGTTGGCGTTCGGTAACACTGATTGCCCCACGCGCATCAAGTAAATTAAAACTGTGAGACGCCTTTAACACCATTTCATAGGCAGGCAATGGCAGATTGACACCAACCAAACGGTCGGCCTCGAACTCATAAAAATCAAACAGTTCAAAGAGCTTTTCCACATCGGCATATTCAAAGTTATAGGTGGACTGCTCAACTTCGTTTTGGTGGAACACATCGCCATAAGTTACTCGCCCAAATTCGCCATCCGTCCATACAAGGTCATAAACGCTGTCCACGCCTTGAATGTACATCGCCAGACGCTCCAAGCCATAAGTAATCTCGCCTGTGACAGGAAAGCACGCCAAGCCCCCCACCTGCTGAAAATAGGTAAACTGGGTAACCTCCATGCCGTTTAGCCACACCTCCCAGCCCAAGCCCCACGCCCCAAGCGTTGGCGACTCCCAGTTGTCTTCCACAAAACGCACGTCATGAGTTAGTGTATCAATACCTAACGCCTGCAAAGAGCCCAAATACAGCTCTTGGATATTGGCAGGATTGGGTTTTAGCACGACTTGAAATTGATAATAATGTTGCAAGCGGTTGGGGTTGTCGCCATATCGCCCATCGGTGGGTCGCCGAGACGGTTGTACATAGGCGGCGTTCCATTTTTCAGGGGTCAAAGCACGCAAAAAAGTGGCGGTGTGAAAAGTCCCTGCCCCCATTTCCACATCATACGGTTGCAAAACCACACAGCCACGCTCTGCCCAGTAGTTTTGTAGGGTTAGGATAATTTGTTGAAAGGTAAGTGGTTGTTTTGATGTTTGTGCCATGGTCATCACTTTTGGATTTGGTAAATGACTTATTTTAACACAAATAGACAAGATAAAAAATGGTTATGATTTTAAGTTGCTAAGATTTTTACAGATAAATGGCGAATGACAGAGCAGATTAAAGGGTTGGGGATATGATTTTGCTTTTAAAAACAAAGAACCCTTGAAAAATCAAGGGCTTGTAGTTGGTACCAGTGGTCGGAATTGAAAACCTAACCTAAGTTATTGATTTTATTAGGGGTCATTTTCAAAAATGCCGTTTAGGGTACAAAATAGGGTACAATTCTGTCAAGTCCACGCTTGTTCACTAAAATTATTTTACCGCTCAATTTGCCCCATATCTTAGTAAAAATTCACCATTCATGCAACCTGCATGTCATAAGATTATCTCATGTTTAAAAAATACAAAAACGTAAACATGATAGCATAGTCATGTTTATGGCGTAAACATATCTTACTTATCATGTTTAAAAAATCGCATTTTATCAACATAACAAAACAACCTATTATCGTACTGCTCGCAAAAATCAGTTTCGCATTTCAAATGCGGAATTACTCTCGCTCTCGTACTGCTCCGAAAAGTCTTTTTTATACTGTAAAAAAATACCCCTTGCATGGGGTGGTTTCGCATTTGTCTCGCGCGTGCGTACTTGTCGGAAAAGTCTTTTTTATACCCCCTTTACTGGTCAGAAAAGTACACCAACGGCAGGCGTGAATTTTGGTTTTTAAATCTAAAATTGCCATCGTGAAATGTTTCTAAAATTACATAAAATTACCGTTTTTTTGTCCATAAAAAAATAAATTTCTGTATCTGTGTTTTTTTGTGGTGTACTTGGTGTACTTGGTGTACCGGCCTTATGTGGTAAGGCTTTGACGATTTTAAAAATGGTGTACTTTATCAAAAAAACGGTGTACAGTACACCATTTTGAAAAAATTAAAAAAACCCATAATTAAATCATGGGTTTTTTGTGTTAAATTATGTTGCTATGGCTCATTGTCTAAAAACGTCAAAATTTCATCTTTGATGGCATAAAATAAACGTTTTTTGCCATTGATTTTCTTTTGGTATTGTTGTCGGTGGCTTGCCGTGGTAAGATTGACCGCTTTTAGCATTTGGTAGGCTTGCCTAATCGGTAGCGGTTCGCTGACTTCGCTAAACCCTGCACTTGTGAACAAATAAAGGCGGTTTTTTTCATCAATAAAGCCTAGAAAATTGGGTTTACCGTCCGTCCAGTTATTTTCTAGGTTCTCGGCTTCGTGTCTTAGGCTTGCCATGCGTGAATATTGGTGTCGCTCTATGGTGTGGACGATACGCTCCACTAGGGCGGTTAATTCCAAATCGCCATGCTTGCCATGTGTGGCTAACCAATCATCAAAACACGCCTTGACCGCTTGTGTGGCTTGTCCTGCCTGCCAATCTGTAACCCCTGCGACTGTGGCAAGCTCGCCCACGCCTGCAACGATAGCAAAGTGTTTACACACTCTCATTGCCTGACTGCTTAGCCCATCATACAAATTAGTAAAATCATGAATAAAGGCTTTAAGCTGTGCCAAATAGTCGTGGGTGGTAAGATAATCAAGCCATGCAACCCCTGCCGTGCCGTGATAGCGTTTGGCATTGTCTCGCAAACGCTCGGCTAACTCATGACCGCTTTTAAACTCTGCTAGGCTGTCAAACATGCCGTATTTTGCTTCGGCATTGATGTGGGCTAGGCGTACCGCTTGACCTGCCTTTATGCTTTGCCCTGCTTGCTTTAAAATGCCGTCTAAGGTGGTCTCTCCTGTGGATAGGTAAGCAATCCGCCATTTTTTGCTGGGGCGTGTGGTGGTGTCTTTGTTCATGCGTGTTTTGCCTGTGCCATTGCCTAGCATATACACCACGCTCCCAACTTGCTTAGGCTCGCACTCGCCCAATTCATCAAGGGCTAAAAAGCCGTCATTGTGCATGCTTGCGACGCTCTCCATGCCGTTGCCTGTGGCTTTCCATGTGCGGACAAACTCACGTCCGCCCCACACGCTTGCCCCCATGTTTAGGGCAAGGGATTTACCCATGCTAGATGGACCCACAAAATGAAAACCTAGGCTATCCGCCCCCAATGGCTCTAACACCGCCCCTGTGAGTGATACACACAAGGCAAAGGCTAAGCGGTTATGGTTAATACATGGCTTGGATATGTGTTCTTGCCACTCGGCTAATGTACCCTGCTCACGATAGCCATGCTCTATCTGCTCGGCTTGTAATACCACGCCATCGCCCCAAATCTTGTGTGGTAGGGCGTATGCCGTGCCGTGCCAACCTACATTATCCACACACAAAAGTTTGTCGGTACATGGATGAAATTGGATATAAGCGGTTAATAGGGCTTTGGCTTTGGCGGTTGTGCCAATAACAAGCCCCATGCTGGCAAGCGGTCTTAGGTACTCTCGCCCATCACCCATCAATAAATCATTTGGCATTGCCCATGTCTTTTGTGTGCCGTCTGGGTCGGTAAAGCGTAACAGCTTGCCCCAATTACCGCTTGTCTTGTCTCGGGTTTGTCCGTCAATGTACAAGGCATTTGATAAAAATGTCTCGGTGGTGTGGTCGGTTTTGCTATCTAACTTGGTATAAAACAGCTTACCATCTTTGATGACAAAATGACCGCCCAAATAGGGATAATCAAGCTCTTTGATGATTTGGGTGTCTGTGTCATTACCCTTCAACCGCTCTATGGTGTTCTCCACGGGGTCTAGGCAGGCGTGTATCTCCACGTTTGGCAAATTGCCTATTTTATTTTGTAGCTCGTCCGCTTGGTGTTTGCCTATGGGCAAGATTAGGCGGTGTGTTTTGCAAAAGGTTTTGGCAACCTTGTCAATATTGCCAAATGCCATCAGTACACAAAACCGCTCTCCCATCTCTTTTAGGGCAAAAGACAAATCTAAGGCGGTGAATAAATCATCTACTAGGTAAGCACACTCCGCCCCCAAATCGCCAAACACGCCTGCCCCTACCTTTTCACGGTGGTTTAGCAAATAGGGCTTGGACGGCTTTAAAATTGCCAAATTGACCGCTTGCCCTTTGGGGTTTTTGACAATCATACCTAGATTATTGGCGGTTTTGATGGCATTAATATCATCATCAATCCACACAAAGGATTTGGGGGATAGCTCCCCCATGCCCTGATAGATGGCGTTAATCTGGTCGGTGGTGGCAGGCGTGTAAGTTTTGATAAGCTCGCCAATGGTGTTAATCTCGCTCATGCTTGCCCCCATTGTCATTATCACAATCATCAAAAAATAACGATACTTTGGCTTTCTCAATGTGGGCTTGTGGGTAGTCCTGTGCAAGCTGTGTGGCGAACGTGTGGGCGGTGTCAAAGTCGCTAAACTCTTGGTAAACGTTTGGCTCTTTGCATAGGACGGTATAAAGCACCTTTACCGCTCCTTGTGGGGTGGTGTCAGTGTTCTGACTTGATGTAATCTTGATGTTGTCGGTGGTGTTCATTCTGCACCCCCTAGAATGCGATTTAAAGCCGTTTTTGGCTTTGGGGTGCTTTGCTTTAAAGCGTGTATGGCGTTGCTAATGGCATTGGCACGGTCTGCATAACCCATGTATGGGTTTTGCTCGTGCATGGCATTGTAGCGGTGGTATTCGTCTGTTAGGACGGCTAAGGAGTGGGATAAGATTGAGTTTGTCATAGTGTAGTTACCTTTCGATGGTTTGAATAACACCCTAAAAATAGGGTGGGCTGGAAGTTCGAAAACCGCTACACTAACGGCGTGTGGTATTGGGTATTTCCACACCTTCCAACCCAAAAGAAAGGCAACCGCTGACAAAAAGGCGGTTAAATTCTGATAGGCATAAAAAATCCACAGATTTCGCTTGTGGTGTGCGAGTGTAAAGCAGTTTTCGACGCTGCGATGGCTATTATCGTCCACACTATCAGTTTTATCAAGTGAAATAATTTCATTAACTTGTGATTTACATTGAATTTCATTCATAGTAAAATATCCTTGTGGTGGATTTCCCCTTGCAAAGATTGGCAAGGGGTTTTTTATTGCCCTGTTTTCGCCTGTGTTGCGTTCTGTGGCGGTTTAGGGCGGTGGGTGGTGTCTTTGCCTATGGTGGGGCTTGGACGGCTAAAAAGGGGCTTTCATGGGGTTTGTTTCTCAAATGGGCGTTTATCGCTCGCCATGGGGTTGTTTCTCATTCAAAGTAATACCCTTGCCCAACTTTGGGCAACCCCATTTTTTCGCTTGTACAGTATTTCCCGAAAAAGTCTATTGCTTAACCAACAAATGCGGTTCATCAATCACTTCTTGAATATACCCGCCATGTTCTCTAAGCTGTTTGGCGTGTTCAAGGCAAATTATGGCATGGTCTTGGTACATGGTATCGCCTTTTAGTTCATGGGCTTGCAAAAATAGCGTTGCCATGCAGTCGTTTTTGTCGGCGTGTGCGTTTAGGACATTCACAACTTTTTGCAGATAATCAATATCAATCATAAAAATTTACTCCCATGGGGTTGTTTCTCATTCATGTGATTGATGATTTTATCAAGCTGTCTGGCGTGAACGTCTAGGCGGTCTGTGATGTTGTCTAGCACGTCCGATACGCTTTGATTACTGCTTGCTTGACTGATTTTGCCTAGTAGCTCGGTTGTGGTATGTAGGTCGTGGGACAGTTTGGTTAAATACGCTTTTATCATGGTTTATACGCTCTGTTTTGTGGAAATGAATGTCAAGTTTTTTCAAGTTTCCAAAAAATCTTGCTTGGATTTGAAAACGTGGCAAAGGGTCGTATCTGAAAATACAGCCCTTTGGTTAGCAAACAAGTTAGTAAGGTTTTCCATGGACTTGTATGCGTACTGGTGAACAGCAAAGTGAACAAGGAAATGCTTGGTTAGCAACTTGGTTAGCAAGGTTTTTCATAAATTTATGGAATACAAAAATGAAAAGTATTAGTTTCCAAAAAAGTTTCCAACGGTACGCACCTAAAAAACCTAAAATTCCCATTTTTTCGGAAATTTACGAAAAAACCCCATAGCCTTTAATCTCGCCTGCCTTGACTTTGGCAATGTAGGTTTTATCTAGCCAATAGCACGCATAACGTTTGCCATCGGCATTCTCTACCGTCTTTGACAAAATGGGTACACCAAAATGCCGTCTAAGCTCGCCTAATCGCTGTGATAGGGAAAAGCACCCAAACAGATTAAGGGCGGTGATGGGCGTGATTGATGCCCCTGTCATTAGGTGGTTGTAGATGTCCTGGCGTTGGCTCATGCCAAATTCTCCCATGTGGTCGGATTAGCTAACCACTCGTTTACTTCATCGTTTCGCCATACAGTAACGCTGGCATTTAGTCTTTGGGGTTTGGGAAATTTGCCATGTTTGCATTTACGCCATAGGGTTGTCCGCCCAAAGGGTAGTAGGGGCAAGATGTCTTTGGCGGTAGATAGTCCGCCTTTTGGTAGGGTTTGCATTACATACGCTCCGATTTAAAAGGATTGGAACGCATGATAAAAAATGACAAAAAAATAATCCTTTCATTAGCAATTTCATTTTTTATAAATGAAAAATCAATGAAAAGATTATTTAAATAGATGATTGATTTTAAATGAAAAATAATAAGATAAATTTCATTGTTTTTGTTGCAAATATTTTTTGCTTTCTGCAAATTTCTTGGTTAGTGTGCTTTCGGATAAGCCAGTAATTGCATTATGTCTAGCCATAATCTCAATGATGAGTTTTGCTTGTGTATAGGGATTTACTTTGACATTAGCTAAGGTTTCTATGACCGCCCCCAATATCAATAAATCATCGCCTTGTGGCTTGATGACTTTGGGTGTGCCTTGCTTTTTAAGCTCGTCCACACGCCCCCTTAATTCGTCTCGTTCATCAATAATACTTTGTAGGGTGTAATAATCAATATCCACGTATTCATCACAAATGGGGGTAGGGCTTAGGGCGTTTTCTAGGTCTTTTTGTTTTACTTCTATGCCATCACTAACAAGGTATGATAAAAAGCGTTTTTTGCCAAAACCTAGATTATAAATAGGATTGGTTGGCTCTATTTGTTTTTGCTTGATACATTCGGTCAAGCTATCAATAATTTTTGAATAAGTCATGGTAGCAATGCCAAAATGCCATTCTGCATATTCTGAACAGTAATTATTTTTCTCATCACAATAAACGCTTTGACAACCATCATTTGTCAAATATAGCTTTGATTGATAAGGCATGCACTCAATAATATAGTCTAATGCTTCATCTAATGGCTCATCTAAATATATCACACTATCAAACAAAGAAATAAACTCATTATTAAACTTTTCTTGTCGCTTTTGTTTGGCATCTGATAACAATCCCATTTTACACCTCAATAAAAACTCAACTTAATACACAATTTTCAACTTTTCAATGTCATACCTTAACAAATAAAATAGCAAGGCGTGGCGGTCTAAGGTATGAAAAATAACCGCCTTTCGGCTCATGACTTCCTAGCCTTGCAAAAGGGTTAAATTATTGCAATTTCTCAATGGGGAAAATTAAGCGGTTGCCGTCAAATGGCATAAAGCCCATATTTTGATAATATTGGTTTAATGTGTCGGTTTTTGGGTCAATGATGATAAATGCCATACCGCTAAATCTAGCAAACTTTTTAATGCCCAAAAAGGCGTGGGCAAAAATTACTTTGAATAGCCCTTGCCCTTGATAGCGTTTATCAATGCCAATTCTACCGATTAAAATAGCGGGGATAACTTTGGGATAGCCTTTTAACTGATGGTCGGTTATTTGGCTGTTGGATAGGGTGTAAAATGCCTTGATGGTTTCGCCATCTGCCAAAATGTGTGTAACACTAATATTCTTTTTGGTGTGTTGGCTCGCTATGGTTTGTAAATAGCGGTTAATATCATCATTACCACAATCAAAATCCGCTTTGTTATGGTGTTTGGCAAGTACTTCAAAATCCATAACTTGCCCCCAATGCCAAAATCTCTTTTAGGGCAGGCGTGGGCGGTGTAGGTTTATCCAAAATGGCTTGTAGGGCTTGACTGTCTTTCTCGTTCAAAGTGAAATTGGCGGTATCGCTGTTTAAGCCGTGCATTTCTGCCAAATCATCGCTTGGAAATTTTTGTGCCAATAATTCGCCAACGCTTACGCCTTGCCTTTTGGCGGTGGCAATAATGACTTGTTCAATGTGTGGAGGAATGTCTAACATAAGGCTGTCCTTTTTATTTGGTGGTTTTAAATCGCTTGTTTATCGGTGTTGGTTAGCGTGGGGAATTGCACTTGAAAACTGGCGGAAAAAATCACGTTCATGCCGTCTTTGCCCCACTAAGCCATTTTTCCAAACTCTCCACACTCTCTAAGGCGTGGGGTGGTATCGGCTCGGTAACACCGCTATTGATTGCCTTATCCAACTTGTCAATGTCGTAATGATGTTCATAAAACCAATCATAGTAGGCTTGTTCATCATCTTGGGCAAAGGTTTGTAATAGCAGTTCATCAACACTTACGCCCCTTTGTTCGGCTCGTGTGATAATCATCTGCTCAACGTGTGGGGAAATGTCTATCATCTTGGTTTTGTCCTTAAAATAATTCGCTATGACTGCCTAACCTTGCCAATGACAAATATTCATCATCTTTTTGATAAATAAGCAATAAATCAGGCTTGATGTGGCATTCTCTAAAACCCTTGTAATTGCCGATTAAATCATGGTCTTTGTATTTTGGTGGCAGGGTTTCGTTATTGAGTAGCAAATAAAGCACTTCTATCAAAGCGGTATCAAGCTCGCCATGCTTTTTAAAGTCTCTTTTAAAGGCGTTTGAACGTTGTAGTTTAAGCATTTAAATCCGCCATAAGCTCATCAAGTGTATCAAATTTCTTGCCCTGTCCTGCCATAAGCTCGTCTATGGCTTGTTTGGTTTCGCTGTTTGGCATATAGGCAAATTCTAGGGCTTTTTCATAAACGCTATTGATACAAAACTGCTCAACGCTAATGCCCTGTACATTGGCGATACGTTCAATAATGTGGGCGGTGGTCGGTGGTAGGTCAATAATCATGGTTAATCCTTAAATATCGTGATTGTTTTGCCGTCTAAGGTGGCATGGATTGACAATTTACCGCCTAAAGCTGTGATGTATCTATCAAGCGTGGATAGCTGTATATCGCCCCCATTCTCTATCTTGCTGATGTTGGCTTGTGATACGCCCATTTTTTGGGCTAACTGCATTTGTGATAAATTGGCGGTGTGTCTAAGCTGTGATAATGCTGTCATGGTGTCGCTCCGATAATTGGCTAATTATAACATATAAGTAATAAAGCCAAAACCCTTGATTTACAAGACTTTGCCAAAAATGGTGTACGGTACACCACAAAGTACACCGTTTTTTTAATAAAGTACACCATTTTTTAGTATAAGTACACCGTATTTTTAACGCTAAACCCTTATAAATAAAGGGCGGTACACCGAGTACACCATAATTTTTAAAAACTTAAAACTCAATTTTTTCACGCCTGCCATCTTGACAAGAAAAAGCCCCAAACTGGGGCGGTTCATTGTAGCAACCTGACAATCTCATCTTTGCCAATCATGTTTATCAAGGCTTGCAAAATCTCGTTAGGCTTGTTGCGATACACGCCTTTATAATGCGTGGTGTCCTTGCCGTCTGCCAAATCGTCTATGTAGTCCGCCCACGTCTGCATAAGCTCACACCGCTTGGTGTATAAATCGGCTCTCATGTAGGGATTATCGCCCCCTTTGACAACATGACCCAACACCATCTCGGTTATCATGTCGTTATAATCAAGCTCCTGCATGAGTAGGGTTTTGGCACTTGACCGAAAGCCGTGTGATGTGTGCTTGTTTTTGTACCCTAGCTTGTGTAAGGCTTGGTTGGTGGTGTTCTCGGATATTATGCCATGCTTGCTTTGGTCGGAATAAAATACCTGCTTGCGGTGTCCTGTGTGGCGGTGCTGTTCTTGTAATATCTTGATGACTTGCCTGGATAATGGCACGGTCATTTGTTTAACCATTTTAAAACCGTTGTCGCTTTCGCCTTTGATTGGGGTAAGCTCCCATTTGGCATTATCCAAATCCAAATCCGCCCACGCCATCGCCCTAATATCGCCAATTCTTACGCCTGTGTAGGCAAGTAGCATAAGGCAATGATAAGTACTTGCCCCCATGCGGTTATCGTGCTTGATGTCGTGCATGAGTTCGCCAAACTCATTAGGTTTAACCAATGCTTGACGGTTGCCATAGCTAACCGTCTCTAAAATGTGGCTTGTTTTGGCGTTAGCGATTGGCTCGGCTGGGTTGGTGGTGCAATATTCATGAACCGTTGCCCATGCGAATAAATCCACAATCATGCCCCTACACCTGACGGCTTTATCACTTGGTTTGGTGGGGTCATTGCGTTGGCGGTGGGTAGTTTCTATGTCCTGTAATAGCTCTATCAAATCGGCGGTGCTTATCTCATTCATGGGCGTATCGCCAAAGCGTTTGATGAATAGATTTAGGTTGTATTGGCGTGTTTTTATCGTGTCTTTTTTGCCCCACGGCTGTGTTTTTGCCCACGCCATACAGACAAGGCGGAATTTATTTTTTTCTTGACGTTCTTTTTCTTTGGCTTGTTTGGCGTAATGGGTTTTGGGGTCAATGTCTTTTGAGATAAGCTCGTTTAGCTCCTGCCATTTGTCAAATGCCATTGCCATGCTGACGGTGGGATAATTACCCAAAAATTCCTTGTGGGTGTGTCCGTTCTTGGTGTAACGATATACCCATTCTTTGGTTTCGCCCTTTTTGGTGGCTCGTACTCGGATAGATAGGCGTGGTTTGCCGTGTACTTTGGCATGATATTCTTTTTGGTCTGCTTTTAGGGCGATTATTTGCTTGTCGGTTTTAACTTCTATCATGGTAAATTTTTAGGGTACAATTTAGGGTACAAGTATTATGAACCAAAATGAAACACCCTGCAACACCAACAAGAAACAAAAAACCCCGAAAACCTTTATTTTATGGGGCTTTCGGGGCTATTTTGGATTTTTTGAAATGCTTTGAAAAGCATGAATGGTACCAGTGGTCGGACTCGAACCGACACGCTTATTAGGCAACGGATTTTGAATCCGTCGTGTCTACCAATTTCACCACACTGGCATGAGCGGTTAGCTTGTTTGCTATGGGTGCGTATTATAGCTTATTTTAAAATTTCGTCAAGGGGTTTTTATAAAAATTTTAAAAATATTTTAAAAACTGGACTGATTGGACAGCCCAGTCTTATAGGTTTTATTTATCCGTCAAAAACAACCAAGTATCCAGCACCGTATCAGGGTTTAGCGATACTGAGCTGATGCCTTGCTCCATGAGCCATTTGGCAAGGTCTGGGTGGTCGGACGGTCCTTGACCGCAAATGCCGACATATTTGCCTTGTTTGCGACACGCTTCAATCGCCATACTAAGCAGTTTTTTGACCGCAGGGTCTCGCTCATCAAACAAGTGCGACACAATGCCACTATCACGGTCAAGCCCTAGCGTAAGCTGAGTTAGGTCGTTTGAACCGATTGAAAAACCGTCAAAATATTGTAAGAATTCATCGGCAAGCAAGGCATTGGTTGGCAATTCGCACATCATGATGACTTCAAGAGAATTCTCGCCACGTTTTAGCCCATTTTTTTCAAGTAATTCAATGACTTGGCGGGCTTCGCCTGTGGTACGCACAAACGGAATCATGATTTTTACGTTGGTTAGCCCCATGTCATCACGGACGTACTTCAACGCACGGCATTCAAGCTCAAAGCAATCACGGAAATTGTCCGAAATATAACGGCTCGCCCCACGGAAACCGAGCATGGGGTTTTCTTCGTGTGGTTCATACAGCTTACCGCCGATTAGGTTGGCGTATTCGTTGGATTTAAAATCACTCATACGCACGATGACAGGCTTGTCTTTAAACGCTACGGCAAGCGTTGAAATGCCTTCGATGAGTTTATTGATATAAAACTCCACAGGCGAGTTGTACCCTGCGATACGCTCAAACACTTGGGCTTGGGTTTCTTGGGGCAAGGTATCCACATTAAGCAGGGCTTTTGGGTGTACACCAATCATGCGGTTGATGATAAATTCTAAGCGAGCCAAACCTACGCCTTCGTTCGGGATTTGGGCAAAGTCAAAGGCACGGTCAGGGTTGCCCACGTTCATCATAACCTTAAAGCCAAGCTTGGGCATACTGGCGACAGAATTTTTTTGCACTTCAAAGTCCAAAATGCCGTCATAAATAAAGCCCGTGTCGCCTTCGGCACACGATACCGTTACCGCTTGACCGTCTGTCAAAAGCTCGGTGGCGTTGCCACAGCCGACAATGGCAGGTACGCCAAGCTCACGAGCGATAATCGCCGCATGGCAAGTACGTCCGCCACGGTTGGTGATAATCGCACTGGCACGCTTCATCACAGGTTCCCAATCGGGGTCGGTCATATCAGACACGAGCACATCGCCGTCTTGAACTTTGCTCATCTCGTTCAAATTCGTTACGATACGCACTTTGCCTGCACCGACACGCTGACCGATAGAACGCCCTTCGCATAGGACTTTTGCCCCTTTTGAGTTGATGACATAACGCTCCATGCTGGTTTTGTCTTGGCGAGATTTGACGGTTTCGGGGCGAGCTTGTACGATGAAAAGCTCATTAGTATCGCCGTCTTTTGCCCACTCAATGTCCATAGGACAGCCGTAGTGTTTTTCAATGATAAGGGCTTGTTTGGCAAGGCGAGTTAGCTCATCGGTATTTAGGGCAAACTGCTGACGGTCGGCTTTTTCTACATCCACGATTTTGGTTGAGCGTTTGGTCGTGCCTTCGTCACCATAGACCATTTTGATGTGTTTTGAGCCAAGATTTCGGCGAACCACAGCAGGGCGATTTTCTGCCAATAATTTTTTGGATAAATAAAACTCATCAGGGTTTACCGCCCCTTGCACCACCATTTCGCCCAAGCCATAGCTTGCCGTGATAAATACCACGTCATTAAATCCGCTTTCGGTGTCAAGCGTAAACATCACGCCAGACGTACCCGTCTCCGAGCGTACCATACGCTGAACGCCTGCCGACAACGCCACGCCTGCGTGTTCAAAGCCTTTGTGTACACGATAGGCAATCGCACGGTCGTTATAAAGGCTTGCAAACACTTCTTTGATGGCAATCAGCACGTTGTCAATGCCATGAATGTTAAGGAATGTCTCTTGCTGACCTGCAAAAGACGCATCAGGCAAATCCTCGGCAGTCGCTGACGAACGCACCGCCACCGCCACATCTTGACCACCTGTAAGCGTATCAAATGCCGTGCGAATCTCGTCTTCTAAGTCTTTTGGCAATGCTTGGGCGATGACCCAGGCACGCACTTTTGCCCCTACTTCGGCAAGTTTTTCGACATCATCAACGTCCAAGCCTTTTAGTTCGGCATTGATTTTGTCAAGTAAGCCCGTTTCATTCAAAAAGCGGTTAAACGCCTCTGCGGTCGTGGCAAAGCCGTTTGGCACAGACACACCAACATTGGCAAGATTGCTAATCATCTCGCCCAAAGACGCATTTTTGCCACCGACAATCTCAACATCGTCTTTACCAAGTTTGTTAAAAGGGATAACTTGTGCCATACGAACACCTTTTTTAATCTATGAAATTTGTCAAATTATAACGATAAATTTGCCAATACTCAATTTTATTTTTTATAAAAATGAGTGTATTTATTATCTAAATACACTCATTTTAACCTTTTAATAAGGCTAATTAGCTCGTTCAATGCGGATAAACCCCCGCCCTTGACCGCCCTGCCCTGAGTTGATACTCGGCACATCATTGGGGATGTATGTCGGAGCGGTGTTAGGATGCGTGGTATTGGGGTACTGCGTGAGGGCTTGCGTTTGTAATGCCAATAACTCATTTGCCAACTCATTGCCTAGACGAGTGTAGCCTGACTGGCTAAAATGCACGCCATCTTTACTGGCAAGCCCGCGATTTATCCATGATTTCATGGTGCAAGAGCCACCCATCACCCCTTGCCAGTCCCAGTAGAGCGTACGTTCGGCTTGGGCGACTTGCCGTTGGGCAGTCTGCACGTCTGTGAGCGTGTCAGGGCGTGTGCCACAGCTACCGCCTGTGCTTTTTAGAGCTTCTGGCGAGCCTAACACCATGACCGCCGAACGTGGGCTGACGGCACGGATTTGGCGGATTTTTTCGGTCAAAGTCGTACGCACGCTCTCGCCTGACACACCATTATAGGCTTCATTGGTGCCATAGGCGAGTACGATGAGCGTGGGGCGAATGGTGGCAAGCTCGCTTTGCCACGCCTGCGTATTCCACCTATTCCAATGCGACAGCTCAGAGCCATTGATACCCAATGCCGACACCACCGCCCCACGCCCACTAGGATTAAACGCCCACCAACCGCCAATCGCCGAGCCTGTGGCATTGTCATTATAAATGGTAAACGGCAAATTCACGTCCACGCTCACCATCTGCCATGTACCATCCTTACGTGCCGTCTCTAACACAAACCGCTTACCATAAGCGTCCACCCCTGTAAATCTACCGTCTGTCGGTTGCTGACGAATGCTCACCCAAATACGCTGAGCAGGTTCTGCCCCTTTTTTGGGTTTTAGAGTGAGGCTTGCCCCATTGACCTTGGGCCTGGCAATCAGTCCGCCCAGCGTATAGTACTCGCTTTGGTTGGTACGGCTAGAAATTGGCGAAAAATCGACATTATCATAGCTAAACCGTGTCATACGCTGACCGCTAAAATACATCGGCATCGCCCAGCCCATGCCACCATCGCCCATCACGCCCTGCAAGCGATTTCTTAGAGCGTCCGTCATGGTATCGCCGGCGGTGTGGCTGTCGCCCAGTTGGACGATATGCACCGAGTGATTTGCCATTGCCTGTGCTAGGGCATTGGTGTTGGGTTCACCAAAGTTGGCTAGATTGGCATGAGCCGATACCGACACGCACGCCATGATTAATAAGGTAGGCTTAAAGCTAAATTTTGTTAAATTCATGAATACTCTTTTTAGTTATCAAATGATAACATCACTCAATGATTAAATAAGATTGCACTTCTTTGGCAAGAATCCGCTGACCATCGCCAGAAAAATGAACGCCATCAGTGCTACGCATTTTAATATTTTTGCCATCTTTTTCAAGATAATCATTGTAAATATTATTGCACCCACCCATAATAGGGCGTGCATCAATCACTTTAACATTATGACGAGCCAGCTCATTCATCATCACATCATTGAGCTGAACCATTTGTTCATTTAATTTATTTTTTTTCATATTTGGCGGCGTTACCCAAATCACACCCACCTGTCTTTCTTTGGCAAAATCCAATATATCTTTCATGCGTGCCTGATATTCTGCTATCCATTCTTCGCTATTAAATTTTAGGTATTTTCCCTGTTTATCTGGCATATCCCAAGGGTCATTTGCCCCAAGCATGATGATGAGTACTTTAATATTGCTATCTGACCTCAAAGTATTTTTAATGGTGCTATTCCAATCAAAGAATTTAGGATATGCCAAGCCGGTACTTTGTTTGCTAAGATTGACCGAATCTACGCCTAAGCCCTGTAGATATTTTTGCATATGTGGGGCAATGCCCTGCATCATCGAATCACCAGCAAAAAATACCTTTTGGCTTTTATTTAACGTTAAGGATTGTTCTAATTCATTTTGGGCTTGATTTTCTTTTAGAGCTTGGGCTTTTAATTGTCTTTCTTGCTCTTGGCGTAATTGCTCTTGGCGTGCTTTTTCTGCCATTTGGGCTTTATAAGCAGGGGTATAGGCATAATTATCATTAAACTCATCAATCATACTTTTATTCATATTGTCGATATTATTGGCAATATTATCATGCAAGGTATATAACCTATCGCCAATATTGCCCCCTTTTTGCCATAAAGAGTGATTGATTAGATTTAATGGACTAGGCTGATGATAAGTTTGTAGATAATAGGCATTGATTGATTTTTGCATTATCCAAATACCCATGACGGTAGATAATACCAAAAACATGAGCGTGTTAATAAAGGATTGTTTGAAATTATCATCTGGTTTAATTACTTCATTATCCCAATCATCACTATCTTCTTGATAAATGATTTCTTCGTCTGTATTTTCTTTATCAATGATTTTTGTATCAATATTTTTATCTTCTTGATTAATGTCATTTTGACCATCAATATCAGCCTTGTCAATATGACTAATCTCATCTTGTTTGTGTTCGCTCATGATAATACCTTTTATCTTATCTTTTAGAAATTTGCATAAATAAAACCGGGAATGCCAGACGGAGCCAAAATTACCACCGCCATAAATATCATAAAGCACAACACATAAAAAATCACACTTGGCATTTTAAGTATCAGCCGACCGAAATTTTTTTGATGACGATGAAATAATGGATAAACCAGCCATGCAAATGCCAATATCGCCAATAGATAAAGCGGATTATTGGTCGATGCTACATTAATATGATTAAAAAATAAAGCATTAAAAACCAATAATGCCTCATCTAATGTTGTCGCTCTAAAAAACACAAAAGCAAATACCACAAAATGCACAGTAATTAATACGCCTAGCGTTTTACCAATGATACCTGTATTTGCCAAAAAATTACGCCCTTTGGCATGACCGCTTATTTTTTGGCAAGCCAAATCTCCAATATTTAATAAAGCAATGGCTAAGGCGTGTAACAACCCCCAAAAGAAAAAGTTAAAGGTTGAGCCATGCCAAATTCCTGATAACACCATCGCAATAATAAGATTAAGCTGGGTAAACCAAAAACCTTTTCTACTTCCGCCTAAGGGAATGTAAATATAATCTCGTATCCATGTTGATAAACTAATATGCCATCTGTCCCAAAAATCTCTAATATTATGAGCCAATAATGGGGCATTAAAATTCATGGGTAAGCGAAAACCAAGCAACAACCCAAATGCCACCATCATCTCACTATATCCTGAAAAATCCAAAAATAATTGCAAGGTATAACCATAAATGGCAGTCAATACTTCCAAGCTGTGGAATCCTGCAGGATTGGCAAAAACGGGATTAACCCAATTATCCGCCAAATATTCTGCCAACCACCATTTTTTGGCAAGGGCAAGCACAATCAAGGCAAAGGCGATTTTTGGGTATAATAATTGGCGTGACTCTGGCTCATTTAATTGGTCATACATCCCACAAGGCTTACCCATAATATCAATCAAACCTTTATTGTCATTAACACGGGTAATCGGACCTGCCGAAATTGTGGCAAAAAACGAAAAGTGCGTTAATGCTTGCCAAAAATATAAATAAGAAATAGGATTTTCATTATTTTCATCTTGTTTTTCTTGCTCACTTTGTTTAGCTTGTTCATTTTTTTCATAAACCACGCTTTGCCGGTAAAGCGTTACCAAATAACTAATGGCTTGAAATGAATAATAAGAAACACCCAATGGAAAAATAATATTTGCCATAAGTCCCGTATTATCTAATTGCCACATCTCTAAAGCACGACTAATATTAGCACGGAAAAATTCATAATATTTAAATACAGATAAATTTATCAAAGTGATGATAATACCCATCGTCATCCACGTTTTTTTGTGATGACTGATGATGATTTGCCGAGCAATGGCATAAATGACAATGCTAAAAACAAACAGTATGCCAACTGCCATCATGCCCGCCATCAAATAAATAATGGCATGGCTGATAATGAGCAACAGCATATTTTGAATGTCTGGTCTTTTTTTAAATGCCCAATAAAGCATAAAAAATGCTATGAACAATAAAGCAAATTCTACCGATAAAAATGAAAACATTACAATCCTTGGTCATAAACCATCTGAGAAATCATGAATACATCTTACCAAAAGATGTAATTGTTATTATGGTTGATACCGTCTTTTATACATCTACACTTTTTATATTTACAAAAATAAACTTATTTTAACAAAATTACCAAAAATTCGCAATGGGATTTCTTGCACTTTTATGCTGTTTTATTAATAGTTATTTGCTTGCCACGTTCTTTGCTCATCATACCGCAGTTGATAATTTTCTCTACAAAACCCCCTGTTTTTGTGCTATACTCTCATTTAAGTTTACCCATGTATGGCACAGGACATAAAGGATAGCCATGTACGTTCACACCCCCACACCCAGCCAACAAGACGAGCAGGCGAATCAAACCAAGCAGTTTAAAGCCCCCGAGATACTTCGCAGTGCTTTTTTTATCTCCGACGGCACTGCCATCACTGCCGAGACACTTGGACGATCACTGCTTAGCCAGTTTGGCAATGTCAAATTTGACGTCAAAATCATCCCCTATGTAGACACTCCCGAGTTGGCTCATGAAGCGGTCAAACGCATCAACGAAGCTCATCGTTTATCAGGACTTAAACCCTTAGTTTTTGACACCATTGTTAGCCATGAGATTCGCAATATCATCAATGGGGCGGACGCCACCAACCTTGACATCTATGAAGGGTTAATTACCCGCATTGCCAATGAAATAGGCGAGGCTCCTGACTCCCATGCAGGCATGGCACACGGACAAGTGGACAGCGAAGACTATAAGGCAAGGATTGACGCGGTGCATTTTGCCTTGGATAATGACGACGGGGCAAGAACCAATCACTATGATGGGGCAGACATCATCCTAGTTGGCTTATCACGCTCAGGCAAGACCCCCACAAGCCTATATCTTGCCTTGCAGTTTGGCATTCGTGCCGCCAACTATCCTTTGACTGAAGATGACCTAGATAGTAGCAATCTACCCAAAGTGTTACAGCCCTATCGCCACAAACTGTTTGGTCTGACCATTGACACCGAACGATTGGTGCGTATCCGTCAAGAGCGAAAAGCAGGCTCTCGCTATGCCTCCCTTGCCCAGTGCCAAGAAGAACAGCGTGCCATCCAAGCCATCTACACCGCCCAAAAAATCCCCAACCTTAATGTATCAGAAATGAGCGTTGAAGAGATTGCCACACGGATTTTACAAATTACAGGTTTGGCACGGCGGATTGGCTGATTTTTAAAATATTTAAAACTGATAAACCCTGAGAAAAATATGAAACATCACTCTTTGTTGCTCTTACCCCTAACACTCATCATCTCTTTGAGTGCGTGCCAAAGTCGTCCGCTCGTACCTGAGCCACGTTATATCCCTAATGTCGCCCTAAATGCCAGCAAAACACTAGAAGTCATGCCTTATCGCAGTGCTTGCCATTCTGCCACGCCCATGCAATGCCTACTGGTCAAGCCCGTCGGGGCAGATGATGATAAGCTGTTCGGTATTGGCTATAATGACATCATTGGCTTTACGCCAACTGTTGGCACCGCCTACACCATCAAGGTGCGTCAAGAGATAGACCAAAATACTGGTAAACCCACAGGACTGTGGCAGTTAGATGAGATTTTAACGCAAAATATTCGTTAATTAAAATAAACAAAGAGGTAATATCATGACCAAAACCAACCCCACCGAGACGGCAGGTAAATCCCCAAACCCTGCCAAAAATGAGACCAAGGCAGAACACGCCATCAAAGAACAAGCCAAACGTTCCGCCCTACCCGAAGCAGAAATCAAAACCCCTGACAGCACAAACACGCCAGCTCATGAAGAGCATGACCTCAGTCACCCGCTAATTAGCCCCCTTGACGGTCAGCGTATCGCCATCGCTCCCCAAAAACGCAAAGCCCGTCACGGCTTTGAATATGACGCTGTGGTGCTAGGAGCAGGGCCTGCTGGTGAAGCAGCAGCGATGAAGCTTGCCAAATCAGGACTCAAAGTGGCAGTCATCGACCCCCGTGACCAAGTAGGCGGTAACTGTGCTCATGTCGGCACCATTCCCAGTAAGGCGCTTCGCCAATCGGTGTTTAACATCATCAGCATGAGACGTGACCCCATTTTTAGCTCATTTACCGACAACTTTCAGGTTCCCCTAAATAAGGTGCTAAGCAAAGCACGGCGAGTGATTGCCAGTCAAGTCAATACCCACAAGCTATTTTATGAGCGTAACCGTGTTGAAATTATCCAAGGTTGGGGGCGTTTTATTGACAAAAACACCCTAGAAGTTGAACAGGTTCATGGCGAAGGTGCCAAGACAGTTACCTTTGAAAAGGCAGTCATTGCCGTGGGTTCACGCCCCTACCGTCCTGACTTGCTTGACTTTGACCACCCCCGTGTCTTTGATTCGGACAAGATTTTGCAAATGGACTATGTCGCTCGTAAAATCATCATCTACGGAGCGGGCGTGATTGGCTGTGAGTATGCGTCCATCTTTACAGGCTTAGGCTATGTCGTTGATTTGATTAATAACAAAGAACAGCTGCTAAGCTACCTTGATGATGAAATCTCAGACGCCCTATCGCACGACTTTCGTCAGTTTGGCGTGCGTATTCGTAGCAACGAAGAGATTGAACGCCTAGAAACTTTTGATGACTGCGTGGTCTTGCACCTAAAAAGCGGTAAAAAAATCAAATCCGACGCCATCCTTTGGTGCAACGGACGTTCGGGCAACACCGACGGGCTTAACCTAGAAGCGGTTGGCTTATCTGCCAACAGTCGTGGACAGCTTGAAGTTGACCAAACCTACCGCACCAAAGCTGAGCATATCTATGCCGTGGGCGATGTCATCGGCTGGCCGTCTTTGGCGTCCGCTGCCTATGACCAAGGGCGAAATGCCGCCGGCTTTATGGTGGGTGACAAACACGCCGAGTTTGTCAATAGCGTGCCTACTGGCATCTATACCATTCCTGAGATTTCAAGCATTGGGGCGACCGAAGAAGACTTAACTCGTGACCAAATCCCTTATGAAGTCGGACAAGCCTTTTTCAAACATCTGGCTCGCTCCCAAATCATCGGTGAACGTTCAGGCGTACTAAAAATCTTATTCCACCGTGAAACTTTGCAAATCCTAGGTATTCACTGCTACGGCAACCACGCCTCCGAGATTATCCACATCGGACAAGCGGTGATGAAATGTGGTCACACGCTAGAATACTTCATCAACACCACCTTTAACTACCCCACCATGGCAGAAGCCTATCGTGTGGCAGCGTTAAATGGCATGAACCGTATTTTTTAAAGCATTACAACCCATAAGGCACATCAAAGAACGTGCTCAGCACGTCCTCCCTACGTCCACATGGTTAAATTGTGATAACTTTAAATACCGCCCATCTTATTCGCTTTTTATTTTTATTTTTATAAAACCACAAAAAATCACCCCAACACAATTTGGGGTGATTTTTGATTTTGGTTAAAAATTAGTTAAAACAAATTATTTTTTAGCGGCTTCCACTTGAATGTCAATGCGGACATTTTTTGCCATGCCGACATTCACTAAATAATCCATGCCCCATTTAGTGCGGTCAATGGTCGTGCTAAAATCACCGCCACAAACTTCAGTTTTTGCCATCGGACTGTCATAGCAGTTAAACTTATTGGCATGCAGACGAACAGGGTGCGTTTGACCAAGTAGGGTAAGTTTGCCATCTACTGAGCTTAGTTTGCGTGCTTTGCCCTTGCCTGTGTAGTTGAACTTGGTAGATTCAAAACGCATGGTGGAGTATTTTTCAGCATCAAACAATCAGCACTCAGCAGATGTTCGGTAAACTCCTTAGAGCTTGATTGTAGATTTGCCAATGGCAACTCAATGTCAATCTTACCCGTGCGTTTGGCTTTATCAAACTCCATCTCACCTGTCAGACCATACACACCGCCCACGTTGGTGCTGGTTTTAAAATGATCAATAGCAAAACGGGCATTGGTGTGAAATGGGTCAATCTCATAAGTGGCGGCATTTGCCATGCCTGCTAGGGCGACAAGAGACAGTAGGGCTAGCTTTTTCATAACAACTCCTTGGGTTTGACGAATAATGTTATTGGCACAACACCAATGCGATAAATTCTAACAAGACTGATTAGGAAAAACAAGCACGATTAAGAAACGCATTGTCAATGTTTGGTTAATGATACATCAAGGTTTATCCGTTTGGCTTGCCTACTCCGTCTTTTGACCTGCTGTCTCTTTGCTTGCCGACTCTTGGCTTACTGTCTCTTGGTTCGCTGTTTTGGCTGTCTGCTTAGGCAGGTATTCCTCTCGGATAATGCCTTGCAATTTGTCATAAGCAATGACAAGCTCCACAGTTCCCATGGCATAAGGACCCAAATGATAAGGTGCGTACGAGAACACCAACCCATCTTTACCAAAATAGAAATCTTCACTCACATCAAGTGGATAAGTCTCCATATGCCCCGCTATCTCTTCTTTGCTCATCTCATGCCCTTTTAGATAGCTTTGGTATGCATCGCCCATCAAGTCAAACAGCTCTGTCCTACGCTCTGAGTCAAACACTTGGATGTCAGCTAGGGTGATTTGGCTTTGCAAATCCATGTCAAACAAATAATAGTTCATCACCGCCATGCCGTGAGCCCCACCCAAATAAGTATCATGCATTACTGCAAACTGTGCCACTTGGTTGTGCATGCCCAGATATTCAGGGGTAATGCTCCACGAATAGCCCAAAGATATCTCATCTTGGATTTGTGAACGGACAAAATCATCCAAATCACGACGGAATTTGACAAGCTCAGGATTGTCATCGCCCGTCATCTCACGACGCATGATGTCATTTATCCAGCGTGGTTCGATTTTTGCCATCGTTATATCAACGCTCGGGCATTGGATGGTGTTTTCATCCCAATTCTCAGGCAATTCAGACACGCAGTTATTTGTCACATCCTTTGGCAGGGTATAGTCTAATTTTTGTATCGCAAAGCTGACCTTTTTACCATCTTGACCGCTTACTTTGGCAAGACTACTATCAATCGCTTTTAGTGTCTCGGTTGCTGTCATTGGCTCATTGGCAGGCATGACTTGGTTTTTTTGAGCATCTAGATATTCTACTTGATTGTTTTTGACTGTTTCATCTTGACCACAAGCAGTCATCAACACCGCCAAAGCCAGCACCAATATTTTTTTCATCATCTCACCCTTTTTAAATTAAAACCGATAGAGTGTGTTGAAAATTGGTATTTGCAATGAAAAATGGGAAAAATCGCACGTTTTTCAAGNNATCAGACAAGTTTTTGACGATGAAAAACAATCCGACCACTTAAACGGCTAAATTTTTAAGATTTTTACTTAATTTTTTAAATTAAGTGGTCGGATAGCCATTTTTCATGCAAAAATCAATCAAGGCCTTAAACCCCTACCAAGTTTAAATAAAATGTTATCAATGTTCAACACGCCCTAACATTGTAAAGCAAAATCAATCACTTGGCAAATAAAAAAGCCCACAATCACGGGCTTTTTGTTAGATTGACAACCTTACAACGCCTGCACCACTTTATCACCCATGTCCGCACAGCCAACCAAAGTCGTGCCGTCTTCATAGATGTCCGCCGTGCGATAACCTTGTTCTAGCACTTTTTGTACCGCCTGTTCTACCTGTTTGGCACGGGTTTCGTCATTGAGACTATACCGCAAAAGCATTGCCAATGATAAAATGGTCGCCAAAGGGTTTGCCTTATTTTGCCCTGCAATGTCAGGGGCAGAGCCGTGGCTTGGCTCATAAAGCCCTTTGCCATTTTCATCAAGGCTTGCCGATGGAAGCATACCAATAGAGCCTGTTAGCATAGACGCTTGGTCGGATAAAATATCGCCAAAAATATTGCCTGTGGCAATCACATCAAACTGCTTGGGGTTTTTGACCAGTTGCATAGCCGCATTATCCACATACATATGCGACAATTCCACATCTGGATACTCTTTGGCAACTTCATTAAAAATTTGTTTCCATAATTCGGTTGTTTCTAATACATTGGCTTTATCCACGCTACACAGTTTTTTATTTCGCTTTTGGGCGGATTCAAAGGACACTTTGGCAATACGGCGAATTTCACTCTCACTATATCGCATTGTATTAAAACCTTCACGCTCGCCTTTGTCATTGGTAATAATTCCGCGTGGCTCGCCAAAATAAATATCGCCTGTCAGCTCTCGGACAATCAAAATATCAAGCCCTGCCACAACATCGGTCTTTAAGGTGGACGCATTGGCAAGTTCGTTATAAAGAATAGCAGGTCGCAGATTGGCAAATAAATTCAAATCTTTACGAATTGCCAAAAGCCCCCGTTCTGGGCGTAATGCTCTCTCCAAATTGTCGTATTGTGGCGAACCGACCGCCCCCAATAGTACCGCATCGGCTTTACGCACGATTTGTTGGGTCTCGCTCGGATAAGGCGAGCCATAAGCGTCATAGGCTTCTCCGCCCAATTTGGCGTATTCGTAAGTGGCGTTTAAGCCGTTTTTAATCAATTTATCCAACACTTTAACGGCTTGGGATACAATTTCAGGACCAATGCCGTCGCCGTTTAGGATTGCGATGTGTTTTGTCATTTGACATTCCTTTTAAAAATTTATTAAAGTTAATTAAAAACCCGATTAAACACTTAATCAAAAAATAATCAAGCCATCAATTCCTTAAACACCCAAGGACGCTCATTTTTAGCTTTTTCTTCAAAGGCACGAATATCATCAGCATTTTGTAAAGTTAAGCCAATATCATCAAGCCCATTTAACAAACAATGCTTACGAAAAGCGTCTACTTCAAAATGATATTCTTTACCACTTGGCGAGATGACTTTTTGATTTTCCAAATCTACCGTTAATTGATAGCCGATATTATCAAAACATTCTTTAAACAGTTCATCAACTTCGCTTTCAGACAAAATCACAGGAAGCATACCGTTTTTAAAGCAGTTGTTATAAAAAATATCAGCAAAACTTGGGGCGATAATCGTGCGAAAGCCAAATTCATTCAACGCCCACGGTGCGTGTTCACGGCTAGAACCGCAACCAAAATTGGTGCGAGCAAGCAAAATGGTTGCCCCTTGGTAGCGGTCTTGATTTAGCACAAAATCAGGATTTTTGGGGCGTGCATTGATATCTTGCCCTAAAAAGCCTTCGTCCAAATAACGCAGTTCATCAAACAAATTATCGCCAAAACCTGTGCGTTTGATGGACTTTAAAAACTGCTTGGGGATAATCAAATCGGTGTCCACATTGGCACGGTCTAAGGGGGCAACAATGCCGATTTCGGTGGTGTATTGTTTCATAGTTTTTTGCCTTTTTAAAGTTTAAAGGGGTTGATTATTTTTACGCCATCAATGATATGCCCATTATGCAAATCTTCGGAATATAATATTGAACAATTCATTCTTTTTGATGCACAAACCATTAAAGCGTCCCATAAAGTTAAATGATGTGCAATACTAATTTTAATTGCCTCTGCAATTAAAGAAAAATCGGTATGAATAAGTGGCATTTGTGCCATTTCGTGTACGATTTTTTCCATTGCCACCTTGTCTTGTTTAAGTTTTTTGGTTGTTACCGAAAAGAACTCTTGCAAAACCTGTGTGGACATCATAATATTGATTTGACTGTCTTTTTGCAAACCCAAAACAAATTGGCGAGCCTGCTTGCTTTTATCGATACAACGCTTATCAATCGTACAAACCCAAATATTTGTATCAATAAAAACATTAACGCTCATAAATTTCGTCTCTTGTCCAACCACGGTCGTCAGAGTTGGATAATACAACGCCATTTAATTCACTTTCCTTAAAGGCTTTATCCGCTATGGCAAAAATATTTTCTATCCAGTTCTCATCGGTTTTATCCTGTGTAACTAATAATTGCCCCAATTCAGAATTGGATTGCAAAAATAATAATTCATCAACAGATTTTTGATAAACATCTTTTTGCAATTGCTCAATGATTTGGATTTTAACCCCATTATCCAAATGCTGTAATGTTTGATAATGTTGTTCAAATAATGACATTGGCATTGTATCACTCCTATTTAATTTACCAACTATAATAAGCCGTCAAACTTGCCGTTGCCAATACTTTGCCATTTAAATTAAAGCCCAATACCGCAGGGCTTATGGTATTTGGCAAATCCAGCATTTCATTTAGGGCATAAAGGGTAAAAATATAGCGGTGCGGTTTGTCGCCCTTTGGGGGAAATGCCCCAATAAAGCCGTCTAATCCTGCATCATTTTTTAATTCCAAAATCCCATTGCCAAAGTTATTAGATTCGCCTTTTGGTAATTGATGAAAGTCGGCTGGAATATTAAACGCATTCCAATGCCAAAAGCCCGAGCCCGTTGGTGCATCTGGGTCGTACATTGTTAGCACAAAACTTTTGGTATCTTTTGGAGCGTTTTGCCATTTAAGATTGGGGCTAATGTTATTGCCTGCATACCCCCAAATATTTGCCACATAATCATTGGACAGCGTGCTATTCTCTGCAATGTCATCGCACGATAATACCATTTCGCCTTGAATTTGGGCGGGTTGGCGGACTTCTAAATAAGGGTTTTGGGTTAAGTTGTTCATACAATTTTCCTTTTAACAATTAAATTCGTCATAAAGACACTTTAACACATAACTTTGGCAATCATCAAGCATTTTAAAATACCTAACATCATCACCATACAACCCCAAGCCATCAAAACGAAAACTCTCATCAATAAAAAATGTCTCGCTGGCAATATGCCCTGCTACGGTTGGAAAGGTCGGAGCAATATCATAATTGTCCAACCGCCAAAGGGTCGCAAAATAACCTTTTTGACTTTTAAAAATTTCAATTTTAAACACCCATAATTCATCAGCGACTTCTATGGGGTCGGTAATTAGGGTTTTAATCAGTTCGGAATAGGTTACATTCACATCAAATACAAATCAACCACCCACCCAACAAAAAGCCACTTCACTAAAATCCAAATTTTTTAAATTTTTTGGTTTAATAAAGAAATTTGCCGAGTTATAACCGCCCCATAATATACCTTGCTCATTGCCACCGATTTGCAATAGCATTTCAAAACTCCAAGCAGATACATTTGATTCACAAAAATTTCCATAATCGTCTATATAAGGGTTGGCAAAAGGGTCTCCTTGCACAAAGCAGGGAACGCCACCAATTTTATTAAAAATATTTCTCTCGTTATAATAATCGTTACAATCGTCTTCCGTTTCAATTTCTTTATAAATAATTGGATATTCGCCCAAAAGATTGAAACCATATTCAGAATAAGGAATATCTACTTTGTAAAGAGAAAAATCGGTTTGTAACTGGCTTTCAGGTAAAATATCAGGATAATAAATTACACGAAAACCGTCTTGTTTCCATTCATTTTCTGCATCAATACCAAAAAGCTCACTATCTAGTCCATCAATAAAAAATTGCAAAATACCTTTGGTTGGAAAATCTTCCAAAGGAGGCATTTCTGCAAAATTAATTTGAGCCAATAATACAAGTGGTCTTTGTTTTTTGGTGTGCATTGGATATTCCACGCCGATTGGCATATAAGGCTTACCGCCAATTTTACTTTGAAATAATGTGGTTTGGGTATTTTCACCCAAATCAAATCTTACTGTTGCCATATTATTAACTCCTTAAACTACAAATAAGACAATCATATCACAGATTGTCTTATTTTTCACGCCTTACGCCACCGTTCTTACATCCACAAAATGTCCGTGAATTGCCGCCGCTGCCGCCATTGCAGGAGACACTAGGTGCGTGCGACCGCCATTACCTTGACGACCTTCAAAGTTACGGTTAGAAGTGCTGGCACAATGCTCTCCCGATTGTAATTTATCGGCATTCATTGCAAGGCACATAGAGCAGCCTGGTTCACGCCATTCAAAACCTGCGTCCATAAAAATTTTGTCCAAACCTTCACTTTCCGCTTGTTTTTTGACTTGCCCAGAACCTGCCACCACCATTGCTTGTTTAATGGTTGTGGCGACTTTTTTGCCCTTGGCGATGGCTGCCGCCTCACGCAAATCTTCAATGCGAGAATTGGTACACGAGCCGATGAACACACGGTCAAGCGTAATCTCGCTCAAAGACTGCCCTGCCGAGAGGCCCATATACTGATAGGCACGCGTCCAGTCATTTTTTTGCACATCGTCTTTTGCCATATCAAGCGTTGGCACATTGGCGGACACAGGAACGACCATTTCAGGCGAAGTTCCCCACGAAATTTGTGGTTCAATCTCATCGCCATTTAACACCACCACCACATCAAAATGAGCATCATCATCTGATGTTAAAGTTTGCCAATAAGCAACTGCCTTATCCCAATTCTCACCAGTTGGGGCATAAGGGCGACCTTTAACGTATTCAATCGTTTTTTCATCAACAGCCACTAAGCCAACACGAGCACCGCCTTCAATCGCCATATTACACACAGTCATACGCCCTTCAATGGACATATCACGAAATACTTGTCCACCAAACTCAATGGCATAGCCCGTCCCGCCTGCCGTGCCGATTTTGCCAATAATCGCCAAAATCACATCTTTGGGCGTTACGCCTTTGCCAAGTTTGCCGTCCACCCGTACAAGCATATTTTTCATTTTCTTTTGGACAAGGCATTGTGTGGCAAGCACGTGCTCTACTTCACTTGTACCAATACCGTGAGCCAAACAGCCCAAAGCCCCGTGCGTGGCGGTATGACTATCACCACACACCACCGTCATACCAGGTAAGGTCAGCCCCTGCTCAGGCCCAACCACATGAACGATGCCTTGGCGTTCGTCATTGATGCCAAATTGTACAATATCAAAGGCATTGCAATTATCATCAAGCGTTTTGACTTGAATGCGAGAAGTATCATCTTCAATGCCCGAAATGCCCTGCGAGCGTTCTTTGGTGGAAGTGGGGACATTGTGGTCGGGCGTGGCAATATTTGCCGAGAGTCGCCAAGGGGTACGTCCCGCCAAAGTCAATCCTTCAAAGGCTTGGGGGCTGGTTACTTCGTGCAATAATTGACGGTCAATATAAATCAAAGACGAGCCATCATCACGCTGTTTGACCAAATGGTCGTCCCAAAGTTTGTCGTAAAGGGTTTTGCCTGCCATTGTTATTCTCCAAATTAAAATGGTCTGGGTATGGTAAATTTTAAAAGATTATAACACACTTTAAAAATAACAATAATTTATAATTTTTATGGTTTATTTAACTTTTTGGAAAAATTTTTTTGGCATGATAATCTTGCCACTTATGATAAAATAGCCCAAATTCCAACGCATTGTTTTTATGAAAAAATACCTAGTCACTGCCTTATTGCTCGGCTCGCTCACACCCCCAGCTTATGCCTGTGCCCTGCCCAAAAGCCATTATAAAAACGTCAACTGTACCGCACGTTCGGGCGTGTTTTTGGCGGTCAAAGACAATGGCTCACCCGTGGCACTTTTGAACAAAAAAGGCAACACAACAGCCGATTTATTCGCTTATGACGCGGTGCTGGGCTCGGAGTTTAGAAGTGGGCTACTCCCCGCCCTAAAAAACGGTAAAGTCGGCTATATCAATGACAAAGGCAAAACCATCATCGCCTTTAACTACGACCGCATGAATGGCAACCAATGGGCAAGGGGCGTGCAGGGCGAACGTATCATCGTCAAACAAAACCGTGGCTTTGGCGTGCTAGACACTCGGGGCAAGGTCATCGTCCGTCCCGAGCGAGCCATCAGCCACATCAGCGACTTCTCCCAAGGTCTTGCCACCGTTACCGCTGGCGGTAACACCTACACCATCGACAAAAACGGCAATCGCACACAGCAAGCCCCCGACCCATCGCCCACCCCAGAGCTGACACCTGCCCAAAGCAGTCTGCCAAACCCTAGCACACACCTAACACTCACGCCAAGACAACAAGACGGCAAATGGGGCTTTGTCGATGATAAGGGCGTACCGATGATTATCTACGCCTTTGATGATGTCCGAGCTTATAGTGAGAATCTGGCAGGGGTACGCATGGGCGATAATTGGGGCTTTATTGATAAAAGCGGGCAACTGCTCATCGATTTTCGTTTTCATAAAGACGGGTTTATCTTGGACAGCCCCAAAAATCCCGAACTGCCCGAACCGTTGATGTTTAAAAACGGCAAGGCATGGATTGGCAATCTAAATAATGGCGACAAACTATGTATCAATTCGCAAGGGGTCAATGTAGCTTGTTAGGGTTTTTGATTTTAAAATACGCCATTATTTTAAATCCGACCAAGCCCACATTTGGGCAGATACTTTTGTACCAAAACCCCATCAATCATGCTAAAATACCAACCCATCTGATGTGGCTATCTGTGCATTTTTTTAAAATAGGATTGTTTGCACACTCTGCCCGTCAGACTATCCCATTTAACAACCCATTTTTATGCACGGTAAAATAAATTTATAAGGACTTTTATGATTAGTATTTTTGATATGTTTAAAATCGGTGTTGGCCCTTCAAGCTCGCACACGGTCGGCCCGATGGTTGCCAGTGGGCGGTTTTTGGCACTGTTAGATGAGCGATTGCATGGCGATTTTAGTCCGATTACAGGCATTACCATAGAGCTGTACGGTTCACTGTCCGCCACAGGCAAAGGACACGCCACCGATACCGCCACCTTGCTTGGGCTACTCGGACACGCCCCACGCACGATAGACACCGAACGCACGGACGAGTATTTATCAGACATACACACGCACCAAAAGATGAACTTGGGCGGTCGTCATGTTATTGATTTTGATGAAACGACCGACATCTTGTGGTATAGCGATGTTACCCTGCCCCAACACCCCAACGGCATGACACTCATCGCCACCTTAGGCGATGGCACTCGTATCAGCGAGACTTACTTTTCTATCGGGGGCGGATTTGTTGTGGATAATGACGAATTTAAAGCCCAAACCGCACAAGAGCAACTAGATACCCCCAAAAAATCGCCCTACCCTTATCCCTTTGAGCTAGGAGCAGACATCGAACGGCTGTGCCACACGCATGGGTTTAGTATCAGCGAGCTTATGCTTCATAACGAAACTGCTGTCCGAGACGAAGAAGAAGTTAAAGATTATCTTAATGACATCTGGGCGACCATGCGGGCGTGTGTCAATGCCGGCTACCAAAAAGACGGTATCCTGCCCGGCGGTCTTAACGTCAAACGCCGTGCCAAAGCCTTATATGACCAGCTTAGCAAAGAATACAGCAAAGCCGATGGCGGACTGCTTGCAATGGACTGGGTGAACCTGTATGCTCTGGCGGTCAATGAACAAAACGCCTCGGGCGGGCGGGTCGTTACCGCTCCCACTAACGGAGCGGCGGGTATTATCCCTGCGGTACTACACTACTATCAAGGCTTTATTCCGTCATTTAGCTATCAAGGCGTGCGTGAGTTTTTGCTCGTGGCGGGGGCGATTGGGGCATTAATCAAACAAAATGCGTCCATTTCAGGGGCGGAAGTTGGCTGTCAAGGCGAAGTTGGCTCTGCCTGTGCGATGGCAGCAGCAGGACTGGCTCACGTCATGGGCGGTACGGTCGCCCAATGTCTAAACGCTGCTGAGATTGGACTAGAACATAACTTAGGCCTGACCTGTGACCCCATTGCAGGACTGGTGCAAGTGCCTTGTATTGAACGCAATGCGATGGCGTCCGTCAAGGCGATTAACGCCGCTCGCCTTGCCCTGCGTGGCGATGGCTCGCACCACGTCTCACTAGACAAAGCCATTTTGACCATGAAAGAGACCGGACTTGACATGATGGACAAATACAAAGAAACCGCTCGTGGCGGGCTTGCCATTCATGCCGATAACCGCATTCCTGTGGCAGTGGTCGGTCATGTGGGCGTGGGATTTAGCCAGTGTTGATGACACCAATAATCTGTAAAAACCTCACCCG